>CAZFLE010000041.1:0-37794 GCA_964519895.1 uncultured Enterobacterales bacterium
CCTCGGCGTGCACCGGGTCGTCTTCGACGAGCTGGTCCACCATGCGCCGGCGGAAGTCCTCGTCGGCGTCCATGCGGACCACGCTCTCCAGGGGCTCGCCGGCGTGGATGAGAGGCAGCAGCAGTGCGCGGGCGTGGCGGTCGAACTCCGCCCCCATGTACTCGGGCGGAAACAGTCGCCAGAGGATGGCGGTGAGCCGCTCGAGCGCACGCTCCTGACCACGGATGCTGCCGTCGTTCCACAGGGGGTCCAGCCCAGGGCAGCTGCCGCTGAGCGGGTCGAAGACCACCCGCCGTCGCCACCCGAAGTCGTCCTTGAGCTTGTCCACCAGATCCCCGTGGGGATCGATGAGGGCCACCCCGGAACCCGATCGGCCCAGGTCCCTCACCAGGGTCTCCAGCAGCGTGGACTTGCCCACGCCTGTCTTGCCACAGACATAGAGGTGGCGAGCCAGGTCGGGGTCGGCCAGCCGGACCTCGCGCCGGCCGCGACGCCCCTGGGCCTCCCCCAGCAGGGCGCCCGCCAGAGCGGGGCCGCCGAGCCGCCGCACCCGACCTCGCCGGACGGGCAGGCCGGGCAGCGCGTCGGCTTCGACCCGGAGCATGCGCCCGACCACCGGGACCGGCACAGGGATCGGGCAGGGCTCCTCCCGCCAGACCACCCGCGCCGCGCCGACCAGGGCCCGGCTCGCACAGGCCAGCAGATCCGCCCCCGCCACCCCCCGGACCTCCACGCGGACCGTCAGGGCGCCCTCGGCCAGGGCCTCGCGCCACCCCAGCGCCGCCAGGAGCGCAGCCTTCTCTCGGCGCAGCAGCACCAGGTCGTGAGGCAGCTCGGCCGCGGTCTGGCGACCCTCCTCCACCCGGTGCACGCCCTGCAGCAAGGACTCGACCTGCCCGAGCCGCGGGCTGACCTCGTCCCTGGGCAGCCCCACCAGGGACGAGCACCGCACCCGCAGCTCGCAGGGAGTCGGCTGAAGGGCCAAGAGCCGTGCCAGCTCCTCCAGCTCGGCGGCGGGCTCCAGGGGGCCGCTCAGCGCCTCGGCGTGAAGCACCGGCCCCGGCAACAGGGCAGGCGCTGGGGCTTCGGCCCAGACACCGGTGTCGTTGACCCGCATCAAGCGGCCCAGGCTCCGGACCTCGTCGGCCCCTCCGTCCACCACCAGCCACAGTCCGACCCGGCCCCCCTCGCGGCTGCGCAAGCGCCACTCCAGGCAGAGGTCGGCCGGCGCCCCGGCCAGCCAGTCGGCCAGGCGGGGGCCCAGAGCACGGGTTCCAGGGAGCAGGGCGTCGAGGCGGTGTGCAGTCATCACTTCTCCGGAGCAAGGGTGTGGAGGTGGAAGGGCGCGAGGCTGGACCCGTCCCGCAGGACTCGGGCCACAGCGCGGAAGTTCGGCAGGCGGGAGAGCTCCTCGGGCACCAGGCCGATGCCCAGCTCGCGCACCAGGAGCCGGGCGTCCCGCTGAGACTGCCGGAACATCAGCAGGTTGCCCACGTTGCCCAGCACGGCCGTGCGGGTGCCGGTCTCGAGCTGGCCGACGTACTGGTTTGCAAGCACCAGCCGCAGGCCGAACTTGCGAGCCTCGCTGAGCAGCGGGCTCAGGCTGCGCTCCTGGTGGGAGCCCGAGTAGCCCTGGAGCAGGGTGTGGAACTCGTCGATGGCCAGGGTGAACGGGGGGCGCTCAGGCCGACGCACCCGCTCGAAGGTCGCGGCCTGGATCCGCCCGAGCAACAGCAGGCCCGCGAACCAGGCGGTCACGGGACCCAGCTCTCCCGCCGGCAGCCGGGCCACCAGGACCTCGCCCCGCTCCAGGATGCCGCGCACGTCGAGCTGGCGCCGACCCCTGCCCGCCAGGCGTCGCAGGGGCGAAGAGCGCAGCAGGCCGTCGAACTTGGACACCACGTAGGTGTTCATCGAGGCCTTGTGGGCGTAGCCCCAGTCGCTGAACTCGCCCCGCCAGAACCACCGGGCCTCGTCGTGGGCGGCCTCGCCGCGGCGCAAGGTGCGCAGGCAGCGCCGCCGGAAGCGCTCGTCCCAGGTCAGGCGCGACAGTTCCGTGAGCGGCTCGCCAGCCGCCAGCAGCAAGGTGAGCAGCGCCCGGGAGTACCGCTCGAAGACCGGCCCCATGTGCTGGGCGCACACGACCTGGAACAGGATGGACGCCACCTGCTCCAGGGCTCGGGCCTCGCCGTCCGGGTGGTCCAGAGGGTCCAGCCCGGGGCAGTCGTCGTCGGTCGGGTCAAAGACGTGCACCGGCCGGTCCAGCCCAGCCCGCAGCTCCTCGGCCAGGTCGCCGTGAGGGTCGATGAGGCCAACGCCCTCGCCCCGGGCGACCAGGTCCCGCAAGAGCGTCAGCAGCACCGTGGACTTGCCGGTGCCGGTCTGGCCGCACAGCCACAGGTGGCGGGCCAGATCGTTCGGGGCCAGCCGCACCGGCACGTCGCCGCCAGCGCTCGCAGCCAGGCCGAGCAGCGCCCCGTCCCGCGGCGCCAGCAGCGTCGCCGGCGCCGACCGCGGCCGGGGACCGAGCTCCGGGACCCCCTCGGGCGCCGCCTCGGGCAGCTCCAGCAACGCCGCGGCCAGAGCACCGGGGACCGCGAGCTCCCAGGGGTCGATGCCCGGGCAAGCCAGGGCCGTGCCGGGACCGTGCCGCAGCTCCGCCGCCTGGTCCGCCGTGAGCTGCAGCCAGCGGCCCTTCCGCCCCAGGGCGTACCGACGGGTGGCCGCCAGCAGGGCCCGATCCAGCGGCGCATCCGACGCCAGCGCGATGCGCACCTGGACCGCGCCCTCGTCCACGGAGGTCAGCCAGGTCGCCTCCTCCCGCAGGGCCACGAGCCGCAGTCGCTGCTGGACCTGATCGTCGGGCAGGAGCGTGGCCCACACCCCTTCGCGGGTGTGGAAGCGCACGCCTTGGAGCGCCGCCTCCCGCGACGCCGTCTGCGCGGAGACCACCCCCATCCGGGCCGAGCGGTCCAGGCGATCGGGCCCCAGGGTGATGCTCAGCTCGACCGGACCCGGCTGCTCCAGGGCCAACTCCAGCACCTCGTCGAGGAATCGCGGCTCGGGAGAGGCCCCCAGCCCGGGTACCCCGAGCCGGGCCTCCGCAAAGCGCGGGTGGCACAACGCCTCCAGGGCCTCGGGACCGCAGACCGCGGACCACGCGTGGCGCCCGTGGCCCTCCAGCACCCGCTCCAGCTCACCCAGCACGGTCCGGGTCCGGGCCTCGGCAGCCGACGGGTCGGTCCCCCCCACCTCGACCTGCAGCCCCAGGCGTACCCGCTCCCGAGTCGGGTCGACCCGCCAGCAGAGCCGCAAGGTGGCCCGGGTGGCGAGCAACAGCGTGACCACCGCCCCGGTCACCGACGACACCGGCGACGTGGCCACGTGCAGCCCGCGAAGCTCGAGTGCCGCGAGCCCTGTCCAAGGCCAGCCCTGGAGCGGCAGCAGCCCGGGTCGGACCCACACCGCGGCCCGCGCCCGGGTCTCGGGGCTCCGCGGCTGCTCGACGACGGTGCGGGCGGGGGTCTGGCAGGTCTCTCGCGGCATGTCTCCTCCAGGTGCGCGACTCGTGGACCGGACGCGCCCGCCGCTGGAAGCTGACGCCAGGCCCGCCTACTTGTTCAGCCAGGGGCCCTCGTCGCCGACCGGGCGCTGGGGCGCCGTGCCCAGCAGCCGGGCCTCGACCCCGGCGAGCACCGCGGCCTCGAGGTGCTCGCCGAGCCCGTGCCAGTGCGTGCGCGCCCGGACACCGTCCTCCAGCTCCAAGAGGATCTGCTGGGCGTCCTGCAGGTCCTGGGCGCACTGCTGCTCGAAGGCTTCGGCGACCGCGACCTGCTGCACCCCTTCGTCCCACTCGCGCTGTTCTGCCTGCCAGGCGACCCGGGACCGACCGCGCTCGGCGCTGAGCTGACCGACGACGAGCAGGATGCCCAGCTCGACCAGCGCCCAGCCTCCAGCGGTGGCAGGGTCAGCGCCGGCACCCAGTCGCAGCAGCAGGAAGCCGGCGGCGGCACCGACCCCGGCCAGGGGCAGCAGGGCCCCGTTCCGGGCCGCCACGCCGGGCCGCCGCAGCCCAGCCACGTTCCACTCGCCGACCACGATGGCCGACAGCATCAGCGCCGCGAAGCCACCCCCGAGCACGAGCTGCTGCAGCGTCGTGTCGGCGAAGCCCACGAACATGCCCTGGAGGGCCATCGCCACCGTGGCACCCGCACCCGCGACCCCCAGCAGGACCGCGCCGAAGCCCCACCGGCTCGGACGGGTCGGCACCCGGCCCAGCCCCGCCAGCTCCTCCCGCCGCTCGCGGGTCCGGACCACTGCGAAGTCGAGCTGCTCCTCCAGGTCCGCGACCCGTCCGACCAGCACCGACCGCCGTTCGTCGGTCCAGGCGTCGACGGCGTGGGCCGCCGGGTCGTAGGGTAGCGCACCGGCCAGCCGGCACTCGGCCTGGGCGTGGGCCACCAGGGCGGCCCGCTGGGCCGGGGACACGGGCCCCGCCGCCGCGGCCGCCTGGGCGAGTGCCCACACCCGCTCGACCCAGTCCGGCGCTGCGGTCTGGTGGCCCAGCACGGTCGGGGGCTCAGAGACGGGGGTCTCGACCGGAAGCTCGGTCTCGGGGGTCGGACGGGGGGCGAACCAGGGACCGACGATGGGGAGACTGGAGAGGTGGGTGCGGATGGGGGTCATGGGGAGCTCCTCGGGTCAGGGGGGTGGGACTCAGGATCCGGACGGGCCGACGGGCGAGGCCTGACGGCGACTCGGCCCGGCGGTCGTCCGGGAGAACCGGTCTGCGGCGTTGGCCTGGGCGCCGGCCTGGAGCCCGGCGGTCGCCGCGCCGCGCAGCATGCGGACCGCCTTTGGCGCCGCGAGGGCCTCGCCGTCGCGCAGGGCGACCTGGTCCCGGTGTCCCTCCAGCCGGGCCTCGGTGCCCTGGACCTCGGATCGACACCGGGCGACCTCTCGGTGGCATCGGGCGATGCGGGCCTCCGAGAGTTCCCACGCCACGACGTCCCCCCGCCACTTGCGCAGCGCGGGCCCCAGCGAGCAGCCGTAGAGCCAGACGATCATCAGGAAGGCGAGCTGCAGCACGCCCAGCCCCACCCGGAGGATCGCCTCACCCGGAAACAGCAGGCTGGGCACGAAGGCCGCCAGGGCCAGCGGGACGATGTGCCAGAACAACAGCAGGCCGTCGTGGTCGTCGTCCAGCTGGGCCAGCCACAGGGCACCGCAGCCGAGCAGCGAGCCCGCCAGCCCCGCCCCCGTCATGCCCAGCGCCGTGCCCCACTCCAGCCCCACCAGGGCCTGGCCCAGAGGCACCAAGCCGGGCAGCAGGGGCAGGGTCAGCGCCAGGGACCCCAAGGCGGCGGGCAGCGCCGTCGCCGGCTTGGCGGGACGGCTGACGCAGGGCCGCGCCCCCTCGGCGGCCTCGAGCCGGGCCCGGGCCTCCTGCTCCTCGCGCTCCTGGCGAGGCAGGCGCTCCTGGCCATCCCGGAAGTGCTGTCCGGCCAGCAGGTCGCCCGGGTTCTGGCCTTCGTCGTAGCGCTCCCGGAACACGGCCACGACCGCCGCTTCGGCCTCCTCTGGGTACGCGTCGGCCATGTCCTCGGGCACCTGGACCCGGCCGTTGCGGCGCATGGCGCCCAGGGAGCGCTCGAAGGTGCTCGTGTGACGCCAGAACTCGCGCTCTCCGGGCACCCGGCCGTGGGTGGCGTGGTCGTGGGCGGTGGTGTCTGCGGGGGCGGCGGCGGCGGGGGGGTTGACGTCGGACATGGCGTTCTCCAGGGGTTGTGGGCGGGGGGTTGAGGTTCGGACGCAGGGGTGGGCGAGAACTGACCGTCAGAGCTCGAACGTGGCGCACTCTGCGAGCACGATCGGGGCCTCCTCGAAGGCCTCCTGCCAGACCCGGCGGATGTCTCCCAGCGAGTAGGCGTCGGCCTTCTTCACGTTGCGGTCCCCGGTGCCACAGAGCTCGACGGGGATGCCGGTGTTGTCGACCTTGGTGACCGTGGCCTCCCGATCACGGAGGCGGCGCTTCATGGCCGGGTCCCGGTCCTCGATGCCGTCGCCGATGTAGATCACGCTGCAGAGGTCTGTGGAGTCGTTGCAGCCCGCAGCCTTGACGATGGTCAACACCTCCTCGAGGGTCTCCTTGATCGGGCTCTCGTTCGTCTTCGCCAGCCCCCGACAGAGCTGGTCCAGCTCCGACAGGAACCCGGCCCGGTCCGCCGCTTCGGTCTCGTTGCCGTGGGCGTCTTCGAAGACGAAGGCCCGGCGTTCCTTGCGAAGGGTGGCCAGGTGCTCCACGTTTCCGGTCTGCGATTCCTGCATCGCGTAGACCGCGACCATGGCATCCTGCCGAGCGCCGTCCAGGTGTCGGACAGCCACGGCTTCGAGCCCCTCGCAGCGCTCGGACTCCACCACCGTCTTGGACGGGTCCAGCACGACCGCGAGGGCGTCGAGCAGCTCGGGCTCCGCCGGCCGGTTCCAGAGGGCCAGGCCCAGCTTGCCCACAGTGAGCAGGGTCAGCGCGATCGCGCCCAGGCCCAGCACGGTCGGCAGCACCGGGCTGCGGGTCGTGGCGGTGGGGGTGGCGGGGCCGACGGTCTGGCGAGCGGAGCGGGTCATGGTCCTCTCCTGGACGGGGTTCACAGTCCGGACGAGGGCCCCTGCACGAGCTGACGGGGCCACCTGTGGCACACTCCCCGACGAGGCACCCATGGCCCTGCCCCGCCTGCAGACGGGCCGGCGCACGCCGAGCCCCCCGGACCTGGCCGGCGTGGTCCGGGCGAGCCACCAAGCTGCCCGGGTGGCCTTGCTGGCCGCCGTCCGGCACGCGTTCCCCTGGACCTTTGGCAGCGTGAGCCTGGTACTGAGGGACCTGACGCTCGACGCGCCCGAGCACCCCATCCAGGACTGTCTCGGCCGCGGCCGGACCTACAGCCGTCCCCTCCTGGCCACCCTGGAGCTCACCGAAGGCGGCGAGCCGTTGGCCACCCACCAAGGCGTGCTGCTTCGCCTGCCCGAGGTCGGCGCAGACGGCACGATCCTGTTCGAAGGTCGGCGCCGGGTGGTGACCGGGGTCCTGCCGTTCTCCAGGGAGACGCCCGAGAAGGACCTGGCCCTGCGGCCCCCGCAGCTCGGAGGCCAGGCCCTGGGCCAGGCCCTCTCTCGGGGCCTGCGGGCCTGGCTGGCCGATGCGCGGAACACCCTGGCGGGGCGGCGGGGCGCCCGGCTCGCCGCGGCCCTTCCCGCGCTCTTCGACAGCCGCGCCTTCGACGCTCGCTTGCGCCGGCTCGTGCACGACACCCACGGGGACGGCGCGTCGTGTCCCATCGTCGACGGCCACAATGCCCTCCAGGTCCTGGTCCTGGCCCGTCAGATCCGAGAGTGGAGCGGGGGCGAAGACCCTCGGGTCCGGCCCGAGGCCCGCGAGCTCCACCCCAGCCAGCGCGGGCTGCTCTGTCCCCTGGCGACCCCCAGCGGCAGCGAGGTGGGTCTGGTCAGTCACCTGGCCTTGGGGGCGAGCTGGTCGGACGAGGGCCTCCAGGCTCGGCCGCTCGGCCCCGCCGCCCACCTCTCCCCCGCGGTGGCCCTGGTGCCCTTCGTCTCCCACGACGACGGCATCCGGGCCGGTCTTGGCGCCAGGATGCAGGGCCAGGCCCTGCCCCTGCAGCACCCCGAGCCACCCCTGGTCGGCACCGGGCTCGAGCGGGCCGTGGCCGCCACGACCGCCGACGACGATCCCTGCGTCGTGCACGGCGAGCTCGCTCTGGGCCGCAACCTGCGCGTGGCCTACCTGGCCTGGGAGGGCCACAACTTCGAGGACGCGGTCGTGCTCAGCGAGACCGCCGCCCGCAAGCTCACCGCCGTGGTGGACCGGGTCTACACGTGCGACGTGCTGGACAACGACCGGGAGGAGCTCACCGCCGACGTGCCCGGCACCTCGAAGCTGGAGCGGGCGGCCCTGGACTTCGCGAGCGGCCTGCCCCGGGTCGGAGCCCAGATCCGCGGGGGCATGGCCCTGGTGGGCAAGGTCGACGCCAGGCGCCGCGGACGGCTCAACACCCTCTCCTTCACCGACCAGCTCGCCGTCGCGCTGCTGGGCGAGGCACAGCTCACGGGCAGGTCCCGGAACCTGCTCCTGCCGCCCGGGCGGGACGGCGAGGTGATCGCCGTCCAGGTGCTGGGCCCCCAGGACGCCACCCTGCCGGACGGCGTGGGCCGCCAGGTGCGGGTCACCGTGCGCCAGACTCTGCCGGTGCGGCTAGGCGACAAGCTGGCGGGGCGACACGGCAACAAGGGCGTGGTCGGGGCCATCCTGCCGGACGACGCGATGCCCCGGCTGGAAGACGAGCCGGTGGAGGTCCTGCTGAACCCCCTGGGAGTGCCGTCTCGGCTCAACCCGGGCCAGCTCTTGGAGGTCGCTCTGGGGCGGGCCGCCCTGGCCCTGGGCCAGCAGCTTGCCGACAGCCTCGAAGGGGGGGACGACGCGGCCCGGGACCGGCTCCTCGAACACCTGGGCACCTGGGATCCCGAAGGCGCCATGGCCCTGGCCGACGCCAGTCCCCAGGCGCTCCGGGCGGGCCTGCGCTTCGCCTGCCCCCCGTTCCAGGGTCCGGCCGAAGCGCGGGTCGGGGACCTGCTGGCGCTGGCCGGCCTGGCACGGGACGGCCGGGCCGAGCTGATCGACCCGGCCACCGGGGCGCCCTTCCCCCAGCGGGTCACCACCGGCGTCGCCACCGTGCTCCGCCTGGAGATGCTCGCCGCAGAGAAGGCCCACGCCCGCTCCTGGGGCCCCTACGACCGGCGAACCGGCCAGCCGGTCAAGGGGCGGGCAAGGGGCGGCGGCCAGAGGCTCGGCGAGATGGAGGTCGCCGTCCTGCACGCTCATGGGGCCCACCACCTGCTCCAAGAGGCGCTGACGCTGAAGAGCGACGCCCACCGCGGCGGCCGCCGGCTGGCCCGCCGGCTCCTCCGAGGCCAGGTGCCGGCGCCGGTCTGGGGCGGCGCGAGCTTCCGGCTTTTTCAGACCACGCTGCAGGCGATGGGCCTGGTCCTGGAGACCGAGCTGGACCTGGTGCCGGGCCGCGTGGACCGAACCCGGGAGCTTCGCGGGGTGGCCCTCCGGCTGGCGACCTCCCGGGAGATCGCGAAGTGGAGCAAGGGTGCCGTCAATCCGCGGGCCGATCGGTGGGGGGGTCAGCCCGTGCCACCGCGAGACGGTCTGCACGGCGAGGTCATCTTCGGCCCACTGCGGGACTGGACCTGCCGCTGTCCCCGGGCCGAGCCCAAGCTGCCGGACCCGTCGCGCCCGGCGTGTCCCCGCTGCGGGGTCCTGGCGTGTGCCAGCAGCGAGCGTTCCAGACGCTTCGGCCACCTGGACCTCCCCAGGCCCGTGCTGCACCCGTGGGCCTGGCGCAGCGTGCCGGGCCGTCGGGCCCTCTGCGAAGCCTTGGGCCTGGATCGCCAGGCCCTCGAAGACCTCGTCGCCCACCGGCGCTGGGTCGTGACCGAGGCGGGCGGCGCGGACTGGCCGCGGGGTCGGCCGGTGGACCGCCCGTCGCTGATCGCTGCCCTCGACGCCGGCGCCACCGTCCAGGCCGGCGTGCCTGCCCTGGTCGCGCTGCTGGCCGACGGACCGCTGGACGTGAGGACCCTCAGCCTGGACCGGCTGCCGGTGTTGCCCGCCGGCCTGCGCCATCCCACGGAGCTCCGGGATGGGCGCTTGGTGAGCGAGGACCTGGACGCGCACTACACCTGGGTGATCCGCCAGGCGCGTCGCTTGGCAGTGCTGCCGGATCCGCCGCCGGACGCACCGGCACCCGCCCGAGCCAGAGCCCTCGCTCGCTTGGCCGCGGCCTGGGGGGGGCTCCAGCTCGCCGTGGACGCCCTGATCGACAACGGCGCCCTGCCCGAGCACGAGCAGCGGCGGGCCCCGGGTCCCCGGCGACGCCCCCTGCGCGCCCTCTTCGACCGCATCCAGGGCAAGCAGGGCCTGCTCCGTCGCGACCTGGGCGGGCGCCGGGTGGACTACTCGGCCCGGGCCGTGATCGTGCCCGGCCCGGAGCTGGGCCTGGACCAGGTGGGCCTTCCCCGCCAGCTGGCCTGGCAGCTGTACCGGCCCTTCGTGACCGCCAACCTGGACCAGGTCCCCGATGACGCCATCCTGGGCGAGGTCCTGGCCGACCCGTCCTCCCTCGCGTCGCGGCACCTGCAAGACGCCGTCGCACAGCGGCCCGTGGTGGTCAACCGCCAGCCCAGCCTGCACCGGCACAGCGTGCTGGCCCTCGAGGTCGCGCTCGTCGACGGCCTCGCGCTGCGGCTCCACCCCCTGGTCTGTGCCGGCCTCAACGCCGACTTCGACGGCGACGAGATGTCCGTGCACCTCCCGCTGACGCCGGGTGCCGTCGCCGAGTGCCGCGAGCGCCTCCTGCCGAGCCGGAACCAGCGCCTACCCGCCAACGGGGCCTATGCCTACGGTCCGACCCACGAAGCCGTACAGGGCTGGCGCTGGCTGGTGACCCGAGACCCCGACGCAGGGTGGGCCGACCTGCGGGCGCTGCTGCCCGATGGCGTGCTCTTCGAGCCCGAGGCGCTGACCAAGGCGTCGCTGGACGGGCTGCTGGGCACCGTGCTCGAGCAGGCGGGTCCCCAGGCCAGCGCCCAGCTCGCCGTGGACCTGATGCGCGTCGGCTTCGACGCCGCCACCCGAGGCGGCCTGTCCTTCGCCCTGGACCACCTGCCGGACTGGCCGGGCACGCCGGCAGCCATCGCCCGCGCCCGGGCGATCGGCCCCGCAGGCAGCGAGGCGTGGGCCGATGCCTGGCGAGACACCGAGCGACAGGTCCAGGCCGGCCTGCGCCAGCTGCTGGAGGGCGACCCCACCAACCCGCTGGCGCTCATGCTGCAGAGCGGGGCCCGGGGCTCCTGGAACCAGCTCTTGCAGCTCGCCGGACTGCGAGGGCTGATGTGGGACGCCCGAGGCCACCTCATCCCCGTGGCGGTCGCAGACTCCCTCCGGTCGGGGGTCCCGCCCGACGGTCACTTCGCCAGCGCCCACGGGGCTCGGAAGGGCCTGATCGACACCGGCCTGAACACCGGCCTCACCGGTCACTTCTACGCCCGCCTGCTCGCCGTGAGTCAGCCCCTGGTGGTCGCCGAGCGGCGCTGTGGCCTGCCCCGGGGACGCCGGGGGGTGTTGGCTTGCCAGGCGGCCGGTGGCCCTTGCGCTGACTGCTACGGCACCGACCCCAGCACCGGTGCGCCGGTCCTGCCGGGCACCCCCATCGGGGCTCTGGCCGCCCAGGCCGTGGGCGAGCGCGCCACCCAGCTCACCTTGCGCACCTTCCACGGCGGGGGCGCCCAGGAGCACGACCTGATCCAGGGGCTCACCGGCCTGATCAGGCGCTTCGGCACCGACGGGGTCGCGCCCTACGCCGGGGCACCCGAGGCCTGGGTCGCGGCCTGCGAGGGCCTGCTGCTCGCCCAGGGCATCACCCTGGACACCCGCCACCTGCAGGTGCTCGCCCGCTGCCTCTTCTCCGGAGGAGAGGCCATCGGCCTGGGCACGGCCATCGGGCGGCTGCCTGGCTTCTTGGCCCGGGCCTCGGCCGGCGGGGCCCGAGCGGTGCTGGCCCGGGCGGCCCTGCAGGGCGAAGCGGACGCCCTGCTCGAGCCACGGGCCCAGGTGATCACCGGGCGGCTGGAGGTGCCTCGTGGACCTGCGTGAGGCCCTGACGGTCTGGCTGGACGACAGCGATCCCCGCTGGTGGCAGGCCGAGGAACGGCTCCGCACCGAGCTCGCCGAGCTGGCCAGTTCCAGCACCTTCCAGGTGGACAGCCAGGTGCTGGACGGTCTGATCGGCGAGCTGTTGGACGACCTGGACGACCTGCCTGGACCAGGCGCCGAGCGGTCCTGGCTCAGCCAGATCCTGAACAACCGCCTGCGGGATCGGAGTCGGGGCGGCACGCCGGCACCCGTGGAGCCCGTGGGTCCGCCGCTGGACCTCGACGACGTGAAGCGGGTGCGTGAGCTGCTCGAGCTGGCGCTGATTCCCGCGGTCCAGGCAGCCCCCATCGGCATGTCGCCGGCCGCCTTCACCCAGGGGCTGGCCGAGCTGCGGCAGTACGCGGCGGGGGGCACCCCGCCCACCCAGGGCCTGGACACCCAGGCCCGCAATGCGCTCTACGCCCGCACCAAGCGCACCCGCGAGGCGCTCCTCCTCACCCTGGACGCCTGGCGCGACGAAGCCCAGTCGGAGCGCCGCCGGCTGCTGGACGGCGTGGCCGTGCTCATCGACGCCGAGCTGAAACGCAACCGCCGGCGCCGAGGCTGATCGGGCTATCGCCCGGACCTGGCTCGCCCGATGAATCTGTCAGGATGGGCCCTCACCCCCCGTCCCCGCCACGCATGTCCAGCCTCCGGATCTTTGCTGCCACCGCTCTGGCCGACGTGCCGACGGACTGCCGCCGCTACGTCAGCGTCGACGGCACCGTGCCCGGGGCCCTGGAGAGCTGGGACCACCACGTCACCGGCGAGGCCATCAACCTGGACGCCATGCCGGACCGCATCGACACGGGGCGTTTCGACAGCGTCTGCACCACCCGCCCGGACACCGACGCCCTGGCCAGCGTCGTCGCCGTGTTGGCTGGTGGAGCCTCGGCTCTGGACCCAACCGTGCTGGCCGTCCTGCGGGCCGCGTCGCACCGCTGTGATCACCTGGTCGCCGCGCCCGGCGTGAGCGCACAGGCCGACGCCGCCGGGCTGGGCCTGCACCGCTGGGTCGTGGCGGGACTGGCCCAGGCTTCGACACCGCCCATGGCCGCCGAGGTCTTCGCCCGCCAGTGCGCCGAGGTGTGGGCCCGGATCCAGAGCGGCCTGCCCATGCCCTTCGCCGAGCAAGCCGAGGCCCTCGATGCGCTGGGGGCCGCCCTGGTGGCCGCCGGGCGCCTGGTGGCCCAGGGTCCTGTCGGACTGGCGGACCAGCGCGGTGCCGACCTGGTCGAGCCGGACGTGCTGTACCGGACCCTGGGGACCGCGCTGGGCGTGTTCGTCGCCGACCACCCGTCCGGCGGGCTGCGGTACACGATCGGGCGAAACCCCTTCCGGACCGACGCCCCGGACGATCTGGGGCAGCTGTTGGCCGAGCTGGCGCGGCTGGAGCACGGGCATGGGCCGCCGTGCCTGGCGGTGGAGCCGGTGCCGGGCGCCGAGAACTGGGGCGGGCGGGCGCCGGTGTTCGGGAGCCCCTGGAACTACGGGTCACGCCTCGAGGTCCACGAGGTGGTCGGGGTGGCCGCTGCCTTCCTTCAGGGGACCTGACCGGGACAGCGTAGAAGGGGCGATCAGGGGATTCCAGCCTGGAGAGCCCTCGGAGGCCCGAGGCCGGCCGGGCCGAGCTACCCTCCCGTCGGGAGGCGCCGGTGGGGTCGCAGGCACGAGGCGTTGCAAGTCCACAGCAGGCGCACAGCGGCGACGAGTCCTTCACCGAGACCGCCAAGAAGCTCGTCTCCGATGGTCTGCCCTCCCAGAAGGACGCCGCAAAGTGGGCGGTCGATGCGCGAAACGGACGTCCGTCTCCCCGGGTCAGAAGTCCCCCTCCAGCGATGGCTAGTCCCCTGTCTCGGAAGTTCGTGAGGTGATCGCGCAGCCATCGCCGCGGCTGGTGGTCTGCTCGAGCGGCCGGTGTGGCCGAGTCACAGCAACGCGAGAGCGGGCCGCCAGCCGCGGCGAGGGCAAGTGAGCGCCCACGAACTTCCGCGACAGGGGACTAGGGCCAGCAGGAGGACTCGAGGCACTGCTCAGGCCCCCTGTGGCCGAGGTCCCAGCGCTCCACCAGTGGAAGGTCCACCCCAAGGCTGGTGTGGTCACCGTGCTCGACTCCGACCGGGTCCACGTGTTGACCGAAGAGTGCTGGGAGAGCCGACCGCTGCCCGACCACATCGAGACCCGTGACGTGAGCTTCCTGCCAGACGGCGCCCTCAGCTGCGCGGGTCGGGTGCCCAGTGACCGGATTCCGGGCGCGACGACAGAAGCCGCCGTCCGCGTCCAGGAGGCGCCCGACACACCGTGGCAGGCCCGATCCCCGAGACTGGGTCCGCTCGACGCCATCCAGACCATCCGATCCGGGGGACTGGCGGAGCTCCGCAAGCTCGACGCCGAGGGCAGTCCGATCCTCGCTTCCTGCCTCTGCAGCTGGTTCACGGAGGATGAGTCCTCCTTTCTCTTCGCGCTCCGAAGCGGGGGCAAAGACACCGTCAAGCGGCTCAAGTCCGACACCGTCCGCCTCTTCGACCGCTCCGGCGCCGCCGGCCCTCGAGCAGCGGCAGAACGCCGCAGCAGTGGCAAAATGCCACTGTCGACGGATGGCATCGGCTGATCGATCCGGGTGTGGGGGCCAGGCCTGATGGGTGGGGCGCCCGCATGACCTTCAGCGGCGACGCCGACGCCTGGCCCTGCGCCGGGCAGTGAGCGGGGATCCCCCCAGCTGTCCACCCGCGGGTGACGCGGCCCGCGGCTCCTCGGTCGAGACGCTCCCGACCAGGTCCACGGCCACCTCGACAGGGTCGACACCAGCGCTCCGGCACAGGACACGCAGGCTCAGATCCTCGTCGCCGAGTCGAAGGCCCAGCCCATAGAAGGCCAGGACTCCCTCGGCGTCCGGGTGTCGGGAGAGGAGGTCGCGAACAGTCAGGTCCAGGGGGTACATTGGCCCCCAACAGCAGCACGTTCCGTGCCAGCGGAGCCGACCACGAGGCGAATTCCTGCCTGGCACCGGCCTTGCAGACACCGCCACCATGGACGTTCCCAGGCCTGAAGCCCCGGCACGTACGAATGGACGGTCCCTGTTCTTGGGCCTGGGGCTCCTGTTCTTCTCCAGCCTGGCCTGCTGCTGCGGGGGCGGGGCCACGGCGGCGTGGTTCGGCCTGGACTGGGTGCGCACGGCCCTGTCCCATACCCTGCATTCCGTCCCCCTGCCGCCGCTGTCGGATCCGAGTGGTCAGGACGCTGGGGTGACGAGGCTCCCCGGTGCCTGAGGGGGCACAGGGGACCTTGCCGGGGACTCCCGCCCACGCGGAGCCGCAGGCCGCCACGCCGCGACGGCATCGCCTGCGCAAGGCCGTCTTGGGCGGGGCGGTCGCCCTGACCCTGCTCGTCGCGGCCGAAGGGTCCCTGCGGGCGCTCCCGGCGCCCGCCATCGATCGTCACGAATTCACACACAACGCCGTGTACTGGACCTTTGCCGCAGACCAACACGACCTCGGGGTACGCCATGCCGAGCGGGCGAGCCTGTTCCAGCTCTCGACCAATGCGCATGGACTGCGGCCACCCCACCACGACGTCCAGCGCACACCGGGCACGTTTCGCATCCTCGCCTTGGGCGACTCGACGACATTCGGCTGGGGCGTCGAAGACACGCAGACCTGGCCCTGGCTCCTGGAGCGGGAGCTCGCCGGTCCTCAGGGGAACTGTGTGGAGGTTGTCAACGGCGGCCAGCCCGGACACACGACGTTCCAGGGGCTGCGCTTCTGGCGTGAGGTGGGGCAGCTCTACCAGCCGGATCTGGTGCTGGTCGGCTACATCGTCCAGGATGCCCGCGAGGTCAGCTACACCGACCGCAGCCAGGCCGTGCTCCAGTCGGATGGGGACTTCCTCTCCCATCACCCACTGTGGACGCTGCAACTGTATCGCGCTCTTCACCGTGCCATTGGGAGGGCACGCCAAGACCTGGTCCCGGCCAACACCAGACGGGTGCCGCTCGACCAGTACGCGGACAACCTGCGGACCTTCGCGGACCAGATCCGGTCCGTCGGCGCCGAGCCGGTGCTCTTCGGATTCCCCCTGGAGGTCGCGGGCTACACGGCGGAACACCGCGCGGTGCAGGCGGCGACCGCCGGGCGACTGGGCTTGGAGCACATCGACCTCAGCGACCTGACGGCCGGTCGCTCGGAGCTCTACTTCGCCGAGGATCGGGGGCACGCGAACGCCCGGGGCAATCGCGCCGTCGCAGAGGCACTCGCGGCGTGGATGCGCACGAACCCGGGGCTCGTGGACCGGTGCGGGCCACTGCCCCCGGGGACGGGCGAAGGGAGTGGCCGCGGAGGTGAGAGCGGCAGCTGATCCTCGGTCGGCTCGTGACCGACCCTGGGACAAGGGCCCCAAGAGGTCAGGTTCGGGGTTCTTGAGGGGCCCCCACGGGCCGGGGCGCTCTGACTCTTCCTCCGCGGCCGGCCCACGCTCCTCCCCTTGCGAGATCGGCGAAGCCACGAACAGAGTCAGCAAGGGTCGTGCCAGGTCTCCACCAGTGTGCAGGTGCGGTGGTACCGATCCGCCGGCCTGTTCGCCACAGGTGTGGCGAAGCGCCCGTGACGGACCCGGCGCCACGGACTCCTGGCATGGATCGTGCTGGATGGAGCTCAGGGATCAGACCCCCGGGGATCGATGACGTGAGAGCGAATGAACAGGAAGAAGCCATCCGGGTCACCCCAGCCGCGGACGTGCCAGCCACGCTGGACCTCTGCGTTCGGGAGCACAGGGGCTGGGTCCGCGCTGCGGCCGCTCGCCGTGCGCTACCGGGCCTTGACGTGGACGACCTGGTCTCGGAAGGCCTGATGGGCCTGGTGACCGCCTGGCAGCGCTTCGATCCAGATCGGGGAGTCCGCTTCCGAACCTATGCCCACTTCTGGGTCCATGGGCTCATCCGGCGCTACGTCGAGCTGAACCAGGGGCTCGGAATGCGGGGCGGCGGGCGAGCGGCCCGCAGACTGGGGGCCTCGCTCGCCATCGAGCGTGGGCGACGGGTCTGCCTTGGACTGCCCACCGATCCGGGTTCCATGGCCGAGGCCTTGGACGTGACCCCGCAGCAGCTCAGTGCCTGCCAGGAGCTCCGCAGCCTTCGGGCCCGACCGCTCCACCTCCCGAGTGGCCCATCGGGCCGGAACGCGCTGGAGGAGCGGGTGTGTGACGCCCCGCAGCGACTCGGTGGAGGGCCCGAGGAGACGCTGCTGGCGCGCGAACGCGCGGCCGCGATCACTTCCATGTTCGAAGACTTCGAGCTGGAGATCCTCGACGAGAGGCTCCAAGAGCTCTGGACGAGGCGTTTGCGAGCCTCCCAGCCGACATCGCAGACGGCGCTCGCCGCTCGCTGGGGGGTGACCCGCCAGCGGGTGAGCCAGCTGGAGCGGCGCCTGCGGGCCCGCTTCGAGGCCTTCGTTCGCAGGACGGCCCAGGGCGAGTGGGAGCTGCATGAGTTGGTGTGACGCGCGCTGGTCCGCGGGCCCGCTCGCACTTCTGCACTTCCTGGCGGGGTGCGCAGAAGAGGCCCCGGCCACCGCCACGCTGGCCGCCATGCCGACCCTGCTGCAAGTGACATGGGACGCTCCACGGGCTGGGGAGGTCTGGATCGAGTACGGGCTCGACGCTGCGGACCTCTCACGGAACTCGCCCCGCACCACGATGCGCGCAGGCGCCACGCTCTCTCAGCTGATCGGTCCACTGCCCGAACACACCACGGTGTACTTTCAGCCCGCCTGGACCAACGATGGGGAGCGCGGGGTGGGCTCGCTGGGCCAGGCCGAGACCGGTTCCTTCCTGACGGATCCACCCCAGTTCGGCCTCGATGGGACGGTGACGCCAATCGATGGCACGCTGTTGGGCGCCCATGTGGACGAACCAGCAGGGGTCTTCATGCTGGCGGCGGATGGATCCGTCGAGTGGTGGTGGCCGGCCGAGGCCGATCACGTGGTCACCGATGTCCACCGGGTGCCCGACAGCACGGACGTCATCCTGCTGGAGGAGCCGGCGGAGCACGGCGCCGCCGGCGCAGAGCTGATCCGGCTCAGGCTGGAGGGCACGACGGTGTCACGGACCCCGGTGTCGGGACAATTCCGCCCCGGACACCCGGTCGTCCAGGGTCATGGCCTATGCCCTCGACGCTGCCGAGGGCACGGCACGGGAGGTCGGGCGCTGGACCGGGCCGGAGGACCTGGTCGCCAGCGCCCTGGGCACACCCTTGCTCCTGCCGGATGGCGCGGTGTTGATCTCGTGGGGCACGGCCGGGGTCTTGAGCTGGGCCCCAGCGGGGTCCGAGGAGTCGACCTGGCGCGTCCGTGGGCAGGAGGGGTCCGTGTTGGGCGGGGTCGCGTGGCTCGAGGACCCGCTGCGGCCAGACCCGTGAGTCCGAGGGACCTGGTCCGTGCTGCGGAGCCCGCGAGCAACGCCTCTGGCACGACTCCTGCAAGGTGGGTTCGTACACCAACAGCTGGCACCCAGACGGAGGCAGCCCACCATGAACGACGCCACGTCCGGTCGCTCGCGCGAGGTACGGCTCGCGGACCGAACCTCGAGCGGCCACTTCATGCCACCCCCCTGGTGGCGAAAGCATTCGGAGAGTGGAGGGGAGCCCAAGGCGCCGGTGCGCATCTTCCTCGCCGAGGACGACGACGCCATGCGATTCCTGGTCTTCGAGGTGCTGTCCGCGTGGGGCTACGAGGTCACCCGGATCCCCGACGGCCGCATACTCCGCGCCTACATGAAGTCCGCCGAGGCAGGCCGGCGCCCGATGCCGGATCTCGTGATCTCGGATGTGCGCATGCCTGGTGGGTCGGGGCTGGAGGTGCTGGCGGAGACCCGTGCCGTCGACTGGGCCACGCCAGTCATCCTGATCACGGCCTTTCCAGACAGCGCCACCCTCGCCGAGGCTCGCCGCCTGGGGGCAGTGGCCGTCTTGGACAAGCCCTTCGACCTGACGGACCTGCTGGAGCTGGTGGCCATCCACGCGCCACCCATCTAGCGGTAGTGCTGGTGCGATCAAGCCCCAGGTCGTTCCGGGCTCGGCAAGAAACGGATGATGCGTCCCTCGGGATCCGCTGACGGACCCCCCGTCAGACAATCCGGCTTGTGCCTGCCCGCGCAGATCTCGCGGGCATGGCTCAGCGCAAGGGCTGTCGCGGCGAAGGACGCGCGACGCGCCGGAAAGAGGGTCCAGCGGCCGAGTCGCGCTGTGGCGCCCGAGCGGTCGAGCGTCCTCACCTGGTGGCGGCGCAGCCCCGCGAGCAGCAGCGTCCGTCTCTCCAGCGCCATGCGGTCTGCCGCCGCCTCGAGCACTTCGATGACGGTCGCATCCAGCCCCTGGGTCCGCTGCAGTCGCAGGATCAGCACCACGAGCCCCGGCGCGACGGCCAGCTCGTCGAGCGCCGCCTCCAGCTCACCGGCGCAGCCGAAGAACAGCGGGCCTTCGAGCTGGAGCACCCGGATGCAGGGGCAGGTCGTCCCCGGAGGGGGCTCGCGGGTGACACCGACCTCGGTGAAGCGGCCCTCTGGCCCAGGCACGAGCTCGTGGGCGACGAGCAGCCGAGCCCGCCGCAGGAACAGGACCACGCTGATGCCGACGCCGAGGTAGATCGCTTGGTCCAGGGCCAGGCTCCACGTCCCGAGCAGGGTGGCTGTGAACGCGATGGCGTCCCCTCGTCCCGTCCCGAGGGTCTGGCGGATGCGGGGCAGGTCGATGAGATCGAAGGCTGTCACGACGAGCAGCCCGGCGAGGCAGGCGATGGGGGTCGCGTCCAGGACCGGACCGAGGGTCAGTGGAATGCCCAACAGCAGCAACCCGCTCAAGACCCCGGCCGCCCGGGAGTCAGCGCCCGCGGCCCGACTCACTCCGGTGCGCGAGAGGCTGCCGCTCACCGGGTAGCCGCCGGAGAGGGCCGCGGAGAGGTTGGCCAGGCCTTGGCCCACGAACTCCCTCGAGGCATCAAGGCGCTCGCCGGTGGTGGCAGCCACCGTCCTCGCGACGGCCGTGGACTCCACCAGGGAGAGCACGGTCGTCGCCAAGGCGAGGGGGATCAAGGCAGCCGCTCCCTCCAGGGTCGGGACGACGAGACGCGGAAGCCCTCCGGGAATCCCGCCCAGGTCCGACACCACGGCGACGCCCTGGCTCGGCAGGTCCAGCAGTCGGCTGGCGGCGATGCCCATGAACATGATGGCCGCTGGGCCGGGCACGCGCGGCGCCCATCGTCGCACGCCGACTAGAGCCACGACCGTCGAGAGGCCGATTCCCAGAGTCAGCAGGTGGGTCGCGCCCAGACCCCTGACCACCGCCAGCACCTCCGGGAGACTGGGGCCTGGCAGCCCGTCCAAGGCAAACAGGTTGGGGAGCTGGCCAATCCCGATCAACACCCCGGCCCCCGTGACGTAGCCGAGCACGACCGGACTCGAGATGAAGTCGACGACGAGCCCGACCCCCATCAGCCCCGCGGTCAGTTGGAAGAGACCGACCCACAAGGCCAGGGTGGCAGCCGCCTGCCAGATCGGCATGGCCGGAGCCGCTGCGAGCAGGCCGGCCCCAACGAGGAGGCTGAGGGCATTCGTGGGGCCGGTGATGACGTGCCGGGAGCTGCGGGTCAGGCTCGCCACGATCGCCGGGATGCTCGCCGCGTAGATGCCCGCGGCAGGTGGGAGCCCAGCGATGATGGCGTAGGCAACGCCCTGCGGGACGGCCATGAACAGCACGGCGAGGGCCGCCGGGCCGTCGTGGGACAGCCTCTCGACGAGTGCTCGAGAGAGGGCGGCTGGGTCGAGGCGTCGGGGGAGCATGACCCGCCCGCCGTGCAAGACGCATTCCATCGGACCGCCCCGCCCTGTCCAGCCACAGGTCGTGGCCCCGTGTCCTGCCCCTACAGCACCAGTCGCACTCCACCGAGCTCCTCGATTCGATGGGGAAAGGTCTGACCCGGTGTGCCGATGAACATGTAGTTCCGTGGCACGCCGAGCCGCTCGGACAGCGCCAGGATCAACGCCGGGCCGAAGACCCCTCGCACAGCCAGGAAGTCGATCCGGAGCTGTGGGTACAGGTGATCGATCTGCCGGAGGTGCTCGGCCAGCAGCGGCGGCACGTCGCTCAGGTCGTCGAAGACATGCACGACGATCAGTCGGTCGCTCTGCTCGTTCCGCAAGGCGTACAGCGCGGCGCGGTTCAGCTCGGCCGGATCGTCTCCCCGGGCGAAGTAGATCACGGGTCCGGCCTGGATCCGGTCCACCAGCCGTCCGACCAGCCTCTGCAGGCCTTCGTTTGCCTCCCGCACCCGGGCGAGCACCTGGTTGGAGAGGAACACCAACCCCCTGAGCAGATCGACGCGCAGGAACATCGCCGCCACCACCGTCGCGGTCCCCGCGAAGTAGAGCGCAAAGACCCGGACGTTCTGAGGATCCAGGAGCACGTTGCCCACGAGCCCGACGAACACGGCACCGAATGCCATCAGGACGCTGGGCCAGGAGGCCCTCTCGCTGCGGGGGAGCTGGGCCCGTCGCGCCTTGAGCAGCATGTTTCCGACGGCGAACAGCGCCATCACGGACAAGAACGAGAGCGTGTAGACCCCGGCCAGCGTCGTGACGTCGCCCTGGGTCATCACCAGGATGGAGACGCAGGTCCCGAGGAAGGCCAGCACGATCCAGTGGTTGGTGCCTCGGGCGCGATTCTGGCGAAGCAGGACCGCGGGCAGGCAACGATCGAGCGCCATCCGACGCATCAGGCCCGTGACCCCCACGAAACTCGTCAACACCGCCCCCGAGAGCACCAACACGGCATCTACGCTCACCCAGACCCCGAGCCAGCGTCCCATGGACACCTCGCCCATCTCGGCCAGCAGGTCCGGGGGGACGCCCTGGATGTGGGCCAGCGGCAGCAGCCCCAGGGACAAGAGGCTCAACAGGGGATTGAACACCGCCACTGCCAGCCACATGTTGCGCAGGGTCTTGGGGAAGACGCCGTCGTCCTGTTCCTCGATGAAGTTCGCCGAGCTCTCGAAGCCGCTGATCCCGAGCATTGCTGCCGCGAAGCCGAAGAACAGTGCCCGCCACAGTCCACCGGGGGCGGGCTCGGCCCAATTCTGCGCCAGCAGCGATGGGTCTCGCAAGACGGCCTGGATCCCGCCCACGGACAACAGCACCAGGGTGATCATGTGGAGCACGAAGATGCCCAGGGCCACCACGGCGGACTCGGAGATGCCGACGATCGCCAGGACCGCGAAGACCGACAGCAGCACGAGGGTTGCCTGAAGGACGGGCAGCGACGGCACCAGGTTGTGCAGGTAGTGCATCGCCTCGCCGGCGCTGATCACCGCAGTGGCGACATACGACAGCAGCGTCAGACAGGCAGCCGCGGCGGCGGTGCGCTTGTTCGTGGTGTTCAGCAGCACCGTGTACGTGCCGCCGTTCAGCGGGAGGGCGCTGCCGACTTCGGCATAGACCCTCCTGAAGAGGTAGAGCACGACGGCCACCACGCCCAGCACCACCGGCGCATAGCGCCCCGCCTGGGCGGCGGCGAGGGCCGAGACATACAGGCAGCTCGACGTGATGTCGTTGCCACAGATCGCTGTCGCGGACCAAGCCCCGAGCTTGTGAGACGAGCGTGGTGGTTGGGGCTCGGACTGCAGATCCTCCATCCGTGACGCCCTGCCCCAACCTGCGAATTCCCAGTCCCTGAGTCCCTCGACGCGCAGCGGTGTGTCCAGCGTCTCCATCGTACGAGCCAGAGCAGCAAGTCCCATGCCAGGACCAGCAGGTCGGGACTCGGGCACCGGCACTTGGCACGACTCGTGCTGCGTCGCCCGACAAGGAGCTCACCGATGACACCTTCCCTGGTCCTCTGTCTGATTGCCGTCGGCCTCTTCAGCGCACATGGGGCTGCCGGTCTGCGAACGGGCGGGCCGATCCTGCTGCGCGCAGCAGGGGGACTGTTGCTCGGGCTGGGGTTGCTCAGCGCCGGCTGGACTGCCTGGCTCGTCAGCGGGGAGGTCGCCCCGCTGGAGCGTGCCCTCCTCCACACGCCCGAGGACAAGCTGCTCCTGGCCCCGAGCCCGATGGATCTCGCCGTGGTGGTCCGCAGCGAGATCCCACCGCTGAAGCCCGGTGAAGGCTTCGACGCCGACTACACCCTGATCGTGGAGGGAGAGGCCAGCGATCACGCTCTCCTGTTCGGCACCCTGTCCGAACACTGGACGCGAGGGCGGTCCGGCAAGCGGGCGCGGCCCAAGGCTCCGCTCACCCACAGCGAGGACCGGAGTCGCCTGGCGCTGGACCTGCACGACCACGGCGCGGCGCTGCACGCCAAGGACCTCACCCGGTTCGAGCCCGCCGGCCTGGAGGTCTCGGTCATCCCAGCCCCTGTGCGCCCCACCCGCCTCCTGGTTCTCGGGCTATTGCTCGCCGCCTGCGGCGCTCTGGTGGACGGACTCTCCAGCGCCAGGAGTCGGCTCGCCGCGGGCCTCGCGGGACTGACCCTCTTCAGCGCCACCATCCAATTCGCCGTGACCCCGCATGGGCAGTTGGTCTATGTAGTGCACGCCGCCGTGTTGTCGCTGCTGATCGGGCTGCCTCTCGGCTGGATCCTCGTCCAGGTCGTGGGCGCTGTGGGCGGCCGAATCCGAGCCGTGGTTCCCAGAGCGACTACGGTGGTGTGACGCACGCCGGTGCGGGAGTGACGCGGAACCGGCTTCAGCGGGCGGCCGAGCTCAGGTCACCCCATGGCGCGATGGCCGCCCGAATCCACCAGCGCGCGAACCAGGTGCCCAACAGGCCGCCGGCGACTGTGGCGACCAAGGCGGTCGCGACCAAGGCCAGGGTCGGGTGGGGAGTGAGGAGCCCGGGTGCGGTCAGAGCCAGCGCCAGGAGCAGTCCCACAGAGGCGGACAGCCGCCGGGTCCCGAGCACCAAGTCGTGGGTGCTCGCGAACAGGAGGAGGACCACCCCGATCGCGAGCACTGAAAATGGCGGCGGCGGTGCTCGAACGGCCTCCAGCTGAAGGCCAGCCGGACGGAGATCTTCCGCGTCGGCGCGAACCCAGACCGCGCCTCGAGCGAGGTCGCCGGGCAGCGTGACGCGCGCTTCCTGGGAAGCGAAGGGGTCGTGGTGACGAGGATGGTCGCTGGCGGGCAAGGGGGGCAACGAGAGGACTCCGGCCCTCTTGTGACGCTCCTTGCCGTCGCCGCCCAGGGTGAGCAAGAACCTGCCGGTCGAAGGTCGCGTTGCGCTCGGGGGCGGCTCGGCAGCTCGCACCAGCAGCGCCAGACGGTGGCTGGTCGCGGGGATCTGCAGGAGGTCTTCGAATGACGCGAGGCGGCCCTCGGCCAGCGGAACCTGCTCGGCGGTGGCGAGCCAACCGGTCCAGCCGGCCAGCAGCGCTGCCATCGACAGGGCGAACAGCGCTCCGACTCGAGACCATGGCGGCTCTGTACGAACGAGGCCCGAGGCTCCCCAGGCTGTGGCAGTGACGACGAGGAGGAGCGTCGCGAGGACGGCGGGTGTCATGGGTCGAGGTCCCCGCAAGATGGATGCCAACTCGCCGCCGGTTCCAGCGGCCCTGCATCCGGGGTGCGCGGGGCGCTCCGCCACAGAGCGGGGCAGGACGCCACACCCGCCGAGGCGAACCGCACTCGGGGCAGGCCAATGGATGACCCTCCCTCAGGGAGGACCGGGCGCAGGACACGACTGGCACGTTCTCTGCTTGAAGGCTGGCGAACACCGCGAGGTGGGGGTCCAATGAGCGACCGAGAGGCTGAAGACCACGCAGACTCGATCTTCCCGGGAGACCCGGAGGAGAGCGCCGTCATTCACGTACATCGGGCCTGGGTGGGCACGATCGCCCGGGCCTGGTCTCGGCGTGGCATCGACGTCCAGGAGCTCGAAGCCGCTGGCCTGGAGGGCCTGCTGATCGCATGGCGGCGTTTCGAGCCGGCGCGGGGCGTTCACTTCAAGACCTACGCGCGGCACTGGGTCCAGGCCCACATGCAACGCCAGATCCAGAGGACTGGGGTGTTCGGCGGACGCGGCGGTCGAGACCTCCGCCGTCTGAGGGCGAACTACGATCGGGAGTGGTCCAAGCGCCGCACCCTGGAACAGGCCGTCGACGACCGGTCCCTGGCGGGCGCATTGGATGTCTCCACCGAGCGGGTGGCCGAGTATCGGACCTTTCAAGGCTATGTCTCCGAGCCCTATGACAGCAACACCGAGATGCTCGGGTTCGCAGGGCCGCGAGCGAGTGCACCGGACCCGTGCAGGCTGGACCGGCTCGACCCGGAAGAGCTCGCCAGCACCCGTCGGCTCCACCAGACCATCGCAGCGCTGTTCGACGAATTCGAGTCCAGCCTGGTGGACGGGCGGCAACGAGCCATCTGGCACGAGCGCCTGCGGTCGCACCAGCCCGTCTCACAGGGGGCACTGGGCAGCCGGTGGGGAGTCAGCAAGCAGAGAGTGAGCCAGCTCGAGCACCGCCTGCTCGGTCGCCTCGCGCAATTCGTGAGGGCTCAGCCGGAGGCCGTGCAGCTGGCTCTGCGCGAACAGCTCCGATCGGCCGCCGCTCTCTGAGCGGTCACTCGAGCTCCTGGCCGACGCCGCGATCCAGCTTGCGATACAGGGTGCGGCGATCGATGCCCAAGACGCGAGCCGCCTGGGCCTTGTTCCCGTCGACTGCGACGAGCACCCGCCGAATGTGCCGATCTTCGAGCGCCGCCAGCGTGGGAAGGTCGGCGGGGTTGTCGTCGCCGATCACCGGGGGGCGCGAGAGGCCGCGTCGCAGCTCCTCGGGGAGGTCCTCGATCAGGATCCGGTCGTGCTCCGTCATGGCGACGGCCCTCTCGAGCGCGTTCTCCAGCTCGCGCACGTTGCCGGGCCAGTCGTAGGCGAGCAAGGCTCGAGCGGCCGGAGTGCTCAGTCCCGCCACGCCGCGACCTGTGCGTGCCGCCGCGCGGTCCAGGAACAGCTGGGCGAGCAGGAGGATGTCGCCCCCCCGGGCGCTGAGGGGTGGGAGCCCGAGGCGGATCACGGCCAGCCGGTAGTACAGGTCCAGCCGGAACAGGCCCTCCTGGGCGGCGGCCTGGAGGTCGCGGTTTGTCGCAGCGACGACCCGACACCGCACGCCGACCTCGCGATCGGAGCCGACTGGGCGGATGCGTCGCTCCTGCAGGGCTCGGAGCAGCTTGGGCTGGAGCAGCTGAGGAAGGTCCCCGACTTCGTCGAGGAACAGGGTGCCCTGACTCGCCTTCACGAACAACCCGTCGCGGGCGGTTCGCGCATCCGTGAAGGCGCCCCTCACGTGTCCGAACAGCTCGGACTCCAGGAGCTCGTGAGGGATGGCGGCGCAGTTCACGGCGACAAAGGGACCGTCCATCACGTCGGACTGCTCGTGGACGGCGCGCGCGAGCAGCTCCTTGCCCGTGCCAGTCTCACCCGTGATCAACACGGGCACATCGGCCTGGGCAGCCTTGGGGACCAACGCGAGCAGCCTCTGCATGGCGGGACTCCGCCCCACGATCCCGCCCCTCGGCTGCGGGAGCGCCCGGGTCCGGAGGAGCCGGAGCTCGCCGGTCAGTCGCTTGTGCTCGATGGCCCTCCTCAACACCAGCACGAGGTGATCGAGCTCGACCGGCTTGGGCTGGAAGTCGTATGCGCCCGCGCGCATGGCCTCGATGGCCGTGGGCATGTCCCCGAAGGCCGTCATCACCACCACCGGGATCCCCGGCCGCCGCCGCAGGATCTGGCGGGTGAGCTCCAGTCCGCTCCCGCCGGCCATGCGGAGATCCGTCAGGACGGCGTCGAAGTCGTGCTGGCCCAGGAGCTGGAGCGCGCCGTCCATGCCGTTCGCCGAGGATGTCTGGAGACCCTCCGCCTCCAGTGCGCTCTCGAGCATGGCGCACATCTCCAGCTCGTCGTCGACGATCAGGACTCGGGCCTGGGATGTCACGGGTGGCTCTCCCACAGGTCGATCGTGAACACCGTGCCCTCCCCCGGCTCGCTCTCGACCCGAATCATGCCATCGTGGTCCCGGACGATGGCCTGGACGATGGACAGGCCCAGCCCGGTTCCGACTCCAGGGTCTTTGGTGGTGTAGAAGGGATCGTAGATGAGTGCCAGGATGGCTGTGGGGATGCCGGTGCCGTCGTCCGAGACGCGCAGGTGGAGTGGGCGTTCGTCGGAATCGTCCCGCCACACGGCAATGGACACGACCTGGCCGGGCTGGCTGGCTTGGACGGCGTTCAGGACCAGGTTGGTCACCAGCTGCTGGATCTGGACCGGGTCGAAGTCGGCCTCGAGATCCCCCTTGGCTACGTGCAGGTCCAGCGAGACGCTGGCATTCATGGCTGTCGACTGGAGGAGACCGCAGGAGTCACGGATCGCCTCACCCAGGTCTGCGCGACGCAGCGCCGGCTCTGCCCTTCGACTGAAGGAGAGCATGCGACGGATGATGTCGGTGACCCGCTCGGCTTGCTTGCGGATGACCGCGGCATCGCGGCAGTCCTCGTCGCTCCTCAGCCTTCGCAGCAGCATGGCCGCACGCCCATCGATGACGTTCAGCGGCGTCCCGAGCTCGTGGGCCACGCCTGCTGCGAGCTGTCCGACGGTCGTCAGGCGGTCCGCGTGGCGCAGCATGCGCTCGGCTCGAAGCCTCGCCTCGGTCTCGCGACTGGCATCCGCCCGTGCGACCCCGAGCTGGGCGGACATCTCCTCCAGTTCGAGTCCAAGGGCATTCAGCTCGTCGTTGCCCCAGAGGAGGAGCGGCTCGTCCAGGATGCCCGCACCGACCTGCTCGATCTTGCGCCGCAGGGCGTTGATGCGAGCGCCAACGAGCCAGTAGCCCAGCGCCAGCGCGGCCGCCCCGGCGGCGATCGAGATGGCCAGGACGGTCAAGACATGCTGGTAGGTCGTGCGTCGAAGAAAGGCCTCCCGGGGTCGCGCGGAGTCGGTGACCCGCAACACGCCCACAAGCTCGCCACCGGCCCTCACCGGCGCGAGTGCGACCACGGTGTCCGGCCCCAGCCAGGAGATGGTCTGGCCGAACCCCAGCCGTCTGGCGTCGGCCGCTTCGGTCCCCAGCTCGGAGAGTGCCTCTACCGGGTGCCAGGACAGCGCCACGGAGGAGTCGGTCCCCGAGAGCGAGGCCAGCAGCGAGGCCAGGCTCGCTGGCTCCTCCTCGTGGAGCTCGCCCTCGGCCAACAGGACCGCCACGGTGCTGCTCAAGACCCGGACTTCCCGCTGGAGATCGAGCTCGATCAGGCGCGTCTCGGCCTTCACCGCCATGATCTCGGCCATCAGCAGGACCATGACCACTACGCTCAACACGCCCAAGGCCAGCTGTGCGGTGAGCTTCATCGGTCTCGCACTCTCCGTGGAACTCTCAACCAGTCACCGATGGTAGCGCCAGGTAGACCAGAGTCCCGCCCTTGCGAACGCGGAGCAGCAGGTTGCGGCGGGCCTGGTCCCAGAGGGTCCAGAGCTGCGCCGGCGTCGAGACAGGCTCTCCGCCGGCGAGGAGGATCACGTCGCCCGCCTCGAGACCCCCTCGCTGGGCGGGAGAGTCGGGAGCCACTTCCATGACGACGAGGCCGGCGGAGCCACCCTCCGCCTGCCGTCTCGCTCCCAAGGGGCCCGGATCGTGGGCAGGAGAGACGGTCAGTCCGTGGCGGGACTCGGCAGACCCTGGCCGATCCTGTGGGTCCCGATCGGCGAGGGTCACGGTGATCGTCTGACTGGCCTGATCGCGGAGGACCTGGAGCGAGACCGTGGTCCCTGGGCCGCTGAGCCCGACCGCGGTCCTGAGATCGCTCGCGTCGGCGATGTCCTGCTCGTCGATGGCGACCACCACGTCCCCCGGCAGGAGCCCGCTGCGGTCGGCTGGCGAGTCCGACTGGACCTCCGCCACCAATGCACCGCGAGTCGTCTCGGTGTGGAGCGTCTGGGCGAGCTCGGAGGAGAGGTCCTGGATCGAGACACCGAGGAAGCCGCGAACGAGTCGACCCTGAGAGACCAGCGACGCCAGGACACGCTCAGCGACGTGGGCGGGCACGGCGAAGCCGATGCCCTGGCTGCCGCCGCTGCGGGAGAGGATCGCGGTGTTGATGCCCACCAGCTGGCCATCGAGGTTGACGAGCGCGCCACCGGAGTTGCCGGGGTTGATCGCGGCATCGGTCTGGATGAAGTCCTCGTAGTCAGCGATGCCCATGCCGTGGCGGCCCTTTGCGGAGACGATGCCCAGCGACAGGGAACCGCTGAGTCCGAAGGGGTTGCCCACGGCGAGCACCAGCTCACCGAGCCGCAGGGCACTGGTGTCGCCGAACGCCAGCGGGGTCACTCCTGCGTCGTGGGCATCGATCAGCTCGAGCACCGCCAGGTCGGTGTGTTCGTCCTGGCCCAGGACACGTGCGTCGAACTCCCGACCATCGGCAAGCCGCGCGGTGATCGCGCTGGACCCTTCGATGACGTGCCGATTGGTGAGGACCTGGCCGTCCGTCGAGACGATGACGCCCGACCCGACGCTCTGGCGCTGTGGGGCCGAACGCGAGTGTTGGGGCGCGCCGGGTCCGAAGAACTGTCGCAGGATGGCCTGCTGCCGAGATTCGGCGACGCTCGGATCTCTCCGCACGGAGATGTTCACGACCGAAGGAAGGACGCTCTCGGCCACGTTCGCCAGCAGATCGGACTCGGCGATCGATTGGAGACCGGCAGACGGAGCCGCCGGATCGGTGGGCACCAACTCCGGCGACTGCGTCTTGTCGAACAGGCCTGGCTCGATGCCCAGGAGCGCCTCGAGCTGGGACTTCCAGGTCGGCGCTGTCTCCAGTGCGGCGGCGTTCGGTCGAGCTTCGATGTGTCCCTCGGTCGAGGTCGCCGCGAACAGACACGCCCACTCGACGCCGATGAGCACCACGGCGAGGGCCAGCAGACCGCGAAACGACCCCGTCCCTCCCAGAGGAAGCGACTTCACGACAGGACGTCTTCGATGGCGTCGAGCAGCCGCTCACGGGGGAACGGCTTGTCGAGGACGGTGACCGGGCCCAGTCTCGCCGTCTCTCGCCGAAGCCCGGCGCTCCCGAAGCCAGTGATGAGGACGAACGGCAGGCTGTCGTCCACGAAGTGGACGGCCTTGACCACCGAGAGACCCTCGAATTCGGGCATGCGGTGGTCCGTCACCACCAGGGCTGGTCGCGGCTCCGAGAGCTCCGAGAGCCAAGCCTCGGCGATCAGCGAGACCAGCTCGGTGCCACAGGCGGCCTGGCGCACGCGGTAGCCCTCGTCCGCCAACCATCGGGTCAGCAGCGCCCGCATCTCGGCGTCGTCTTCGGCCAGGTAGATCATCGGCATCAGCTTCACGGTCACCTCCGTGGGGACCCCTCAAGCAAGGGCAGTGCCAGAAGGACTCCTGAAGGCACTGGCCTCTCGAACCCATACAGGCAGCCGGTCGGTCGCCCTGCAACATCGCCGCAAGCATGGGTGCGAGAGGCGTGCGCCAGGCGGAAGGCCCTCCAAGACCGCCCCAGGTGTGGCGAATTGCGACGGCGCCATCGGCCACCGGCTTGGAGGAGTGGCTCTGTGCTGAATGGCCACGATAGGTGGCGGGCGTGCCCGTCCCACTCACCGGACTGGACGGTGAGCCGGCCGTACCGCGCGGGGCGCACTTGGAGTGGGCGAGACCAGGCCAGGGGCCTCACCGCCGTCGATCCCGCCGTGCGCCTCTGTCGGGGGCCGCGGTAGACAACGAGAGCGGCGGCGGGATCAGCAGGATGAAGGCGGGGTAGATCCCCGCTGACAGCCAATGTGCCAGCACCATTGTGCGTGCCGTCAGGCGCGGCGGGCACTCGATGCCCAGGAAGTGGCTCGTCTCCAAGCCCTTTACCACCCGCAGCGGCAGACCGGCCAGACCCGGGCGGTGCGCTCGGCGAGGGCCACCATCCTCGAAGGTCCGGGTCGAACGCAACACGGGCCCGGAAGGTCCGGCGTGAGTGCAACAGATCGAGCCCGGAGGGCACGCCTGGACCCCGATCCTCGCCCCGAGCGGACGCCAGGAGGGCTCACCGAGGCCGGGTTGTTGCACTCACGCCGGACCTTCGAGCGAGGTGTTGCGTTCACCCCGGACCTTCGCCAGATGACACCCCTACTCCACATACCCCAGCCGCTCGAGCGCCTCGGCCTGGGCGGGATCTGCGGTCCAGGGTACGGGCGCCGGTCCCGGTGGAGACGCTGCGAAGAGCGCTTCGAGCACCGCGTTCGCGGCCACGGGCACCCCGGACCGCTCCAGCGGGTCCCGGCCCAGGTCATGGGTCACCACCGCCCCGGTCGCCAGGTCCTCGATCAGCTTGACCTCCTCCTGGACCACCGCCCGGAGCCGGTGCCCGTCGTGTTCGGTCTCGCTCAGCGCCACCAGGGTCTCCTGGGGCTCCAGCTGGACGCCGGCCGCGCTCAGCAGCCGGTGGGCCAGGAGCAGCGTGGAGGTGGGGGTCGGCACGACGCGTCCTGGTACACCGCCGACCGGCCGGATCAGCATGGGCACCCGGATCTGTTCCTGGTAGAGCTGGCGTCCGTGGCCAAAATCGCCGTGCTCCCAGAAGGCCTCCCCGTGATCGGCGACGACGCCCAGCCAGGGATTCAAGGACTCGACCATGCGCCACAGCCGCCCGATGAGCCCGTCGACCTCCAAGACCTCCTCGTCGTAGCGGGCGTCGTAGACCGCCAGGTCCAGCTCTGGCGACCCGTCGTCTTGCTGGAGCTGGTAGCAGCCGCCCATGCGGTCGTAGTCCTGGCGCGGGAGCAGGCGTGTGCTCGGGGCCTCTGGGGTGAACCGGCCGTGCAGATCCTGGGGCGCCCGGTAGCGGCAGTGGGGCTCGAACAGGTGGACCACCAGGTACAGCGGGCGAGCCGTGTCCCGCTGGGCCAGGAAGTCCCGGACGCGGTTGAGCAGCTGGCGACCGGCGAGACCGGTGTGGGCGTCCCAGGTGTCGAAGCCCTGGGACAGGCCGTGATCGTGCTCCAGGTAGGCGTTGACCCCGAAGAACGCGGTCTCGTAGCCCAGCATCCCCAGCACCTCGGCCGACGTGGTGTGCTCGGGGGAGAGGCCGAGATCCGGCTGTGTCACCCCGTGGCCCGACGGGAACAGCCCCGTGAACAGCGAAGCCAGGGAAGGCAGGGTCCACGGCGCCGGGGCGATGGCCTGGTCGTAGCGGATCGCGGTCTGGGCCAGGCGGGTGAGCTCTGGCGACGTCTCCCGGCTGTGGCCCCAGGTGGAGAGCCGATCCGCCCGCAGGGTGTCCACGCTGACGACGACCAGGTCCGGCGGCCTGACGGCTGGAGGGGCCGGCGCCGGCGTCGGCGAGCTGCAGGCGAGCAGGAGCGACCACATGCGCGGAGCCTATCCCCGCCCGGTTATCCAGGATCCATGGCTGAGCTCGAACCGCTGTACGACTTCGGAGATGCCCGCTTCGACCTGGACGACCCGCGGGATCGGGACCTGCTGCGCTTCATCCTGAGCCAGGTGCTCTACGGCGAGGCGACCGGGGTCTACTGCGGCAAGTCGCTGTTCGCGGCCTACTCCATGGAGGCCGCGCGCTTCTACCTGCGCCAGGCCCGCCAGGAGCTGAACCACCTGGAGCTGTTCGCCGACGTGTTCCGCATCCTGGAGCTCGAGCCGCTGCCCGGTCACTGGACCATCAAGCTGCTGAGCGCCCACAACAACTACTACCCTCTCAAGGTGGTGATGGAGCACGCCATCGGCGAGGGCATGGTGCTGGACATCTTCCGGGACGTGCTGCTCCAGACGCTGCCCGCCGACGACCCGCGGGTCCCCGAGATCCTGAAGAAGCTCCGGGTGGTGTGCCGCGAGGAAGAGGAGCACGTCGCCTGGGGAGAAAAGGAGACCCGGCGGCTCATCGCTGCACACCCGTGGCTCAAGACGCCCTACTACGGCCTGCTGGAGATCCAGCTGACGGTGGCGCCTTTTGCGGCGCGGGCCTTTGCCAAACAAGCCGCGGGCCACCCGGTGCTGGCGCACCTGGTGCCCTTCGTGGAGCACGTGCGGGCCCGGGTCTACCAACAGGGCCGGGACCTGGGCTTCGTGCCGGAGCAGCGTCCGGGCTTGCTGAAGCGCTGGTGGGCGATGGGCTTTGGCGCGGCGCTATTCCTGCGGAGCCAGTTCGCCCGGAGCCACAGCAAGCTGGACAAGACGTACCTGAGGGAGCTGGGCTTCGAGGGGTGAGTCGCGGGGGGCGCGGCGAGCAAGGGGACGAACGTCCGAAGTACGGACTTTGAGGGCCCCCAACTCAGTAGGGAGGGACGAACGTCCGAAGTACGGACGTTCGTCCCCGCCCGGCCGCTGGCGGCGCGACGAAGGTCCGTACTTCGGACGTTGAGGGTCCCCAACTCAGTTGGGAGGGACGAACGTCCGAAGTACGGACGTTCGTCCCCGCCCGAACGCACCCCCGGAACCCCCCGCGCCTCTGGGGGGCGTCACTCCCCGCCCCCCTCCAGCGCCGCCACCATCTCTTGCGCAGCCGGAAAAGCCGGCGCCAGACGCAGCGCGGTCTGTGCCGCCGCCAGCGCCCCTTCCGCGTCCCCTTCGACCGACAGCAACACCGCCAGGTTCAGGTGACTGGCCGGCTCATCGGCCTCGGCCGCCAGGCTGGCCTTCAGGTCGCCGACCACCGCATCGAGCGCCGCCTGGGCTCCGGCCGACGGCGCCGCCACCCCGCTGGACAACAGCCCCTTGGCCGCCGCGAAGCGCACGGCCCGGACGGGGTCGTCGAGCGCCGCCCACAGACCACTCCCCTGCCCCCAGGCCCCGAGCAACGCAGCCGCCTGCCATCGCACCAGCGCGCGCTGGTCCGCGACCGAAGCCACCACGGGCGCCAGCCCCGCCTGGGGCGCCTGCCGCTGCAACAACGCCAGGGCACTCGCCCGGTGGAAGGGCGACAGCTCCGAGTCCCCCACCGCAGCCAACAAGCCCGCCGCCGCACCGGGCTCACCGGCCCGCCCAGCCAGCACCAGCGACGCCGGCAGGCCCGTGCTCCGACCCGGCACCCGGAAGCTGTGATCCGCCCTCAGATCCACCCCCATGTACCGCTGCTCGGGCATGTGACAGTCGACACAAGCCCGCCCGCCGTCGTGGTCCCCGGCATCGAATTCCGACCCGTGGCACTGGAGACAGACGCCGTTGCCTTCGGCCACGAGCCCCGTGCCGTGAGGTTCGTGGCAGTGACTGCAGCGGACCCCCGCGGCGGCCATGGCGCTCTGCTGGAAGGAGCCCCAGACGAAGGCCTCGCGGTCGGCCTGGATCCCGCCGTCCGCAGCGTAGGCGGGGTTGTCGAGCAGCGCTGGGGTGAAGTGGTCGAGCAGCGGCGCACCGGGCACCCAGCCCGGCGCTAGCGGCGAGCGCAGGCTGTGACAGCTGGCACACACGGCCACCTGGTCCTGACCCCGAGCCAGGGTCTGCACCTCAGGACCCTCCCCGTGACAGGCCTGACAGGCCACGTCTTCGTGGGTCCAGCGGGTCCCGTAGGACCCCGTCTGGGCGTCGAAGTCTTCGACCACCCCGGTGCTGTGGCACGTGGCACACATGTGGTTCCAGGTCCCGAAGAGACCGCCCCAGTACAGAGGGTCCGCAGGATCCGCAGCCACACCGTCCGGAGCCGGGTCGAACCAACGCTCACCCGCCACGTCCCACGCGATGGGCGCGACCAGCAGCGCGCCTCTGTCCCCCTCCAGCAGCAGCTGCTGCAGAGGATCGTGCCCAAAGCTGTGCCGCACGCGGTAGGTCCGGGTGCCGCCACCGTCGCGCACGGTCAGGGTGCGCTCGGAGGCGGTCTCTGAGGGGATGGCCGTGAGTCCCGCCAGCGCGACGGGCTGGCCGTCGAAGCGACCCAATGCGTCAGCCGCCGGCCCCAGGGCGAGATCGTGAGGCGAGCCAGCCCAGGCCCCGGCCTGTTCGGCGTGACAGCCCACACAAGACCCATCTGATGGGTGCGCAAAAGCCGCCGGCCGTGCGTCGAGCACCTGGGGGGAGCGGCCGTTGGGAAAGGTCGCCACCGGGGCCGGCTCGGCCGGAGGACGAGCCCGCTGGACAACCGGCTCCACCCGGGGTTCGCCGCCGCACGCCAACCACAGGACCCAGACCACCGCTTCGCCTCCACCAAGCATTCTAGACGCTCTAGCGCTATCAGCGTGGGCGCTGAACCTGGTCTTCGCAGCGGACCTGATCCAGACTGGCGACCAGGCCATGCATCTCGGCGTGGCCTTGTGCTCGGCAGGAGTCAAGGTGGCGCTCGTCTGGGCTCTGGGCCGGCCCCGGCTCCTGGAAGGGGCGACCGCGGCAGCCGCTCTGGCGCTCTCCTGGGGCCTGCCGGCCGCCGTCCAGGCCGGCGAGCCCATCACCGTGACGGTCGCCGCCCAGGGCTTCGACCAGCCCAAGGGCACTGCGCTCATCACCCTCTACGACTCCAGCGAGACCTGGCTCGATGTGGACCAGGCGCCGTTCGTGGTGCGAGCGCCGGTCTACGGAGACACGGTCCAGGCCACCATCGTGGGCGTGCCTGCGGGGATCTGGTCGGTGTCCGTCATCCACGATGCCAACGACAACGGCACCCTGGACATGCGGTGGTTCCCGGTCCCGCGTCCGGCCGAGAGCGCCGCTCACCACCCCAGCCACGCCTTGAGCCCGTTGCCCACAGCGACGGACAGCACCAGCATGGGCACCAGCCCGATGGCCGTGCCGACCATGTAGGTCCTGAAGTCCACCCGGGACACGCCGAACATCAGCTGCAGCGCCGGCGTCGTGAAGAACACCAGGCGCAACAGAATGACGGCCTTGAGACCGCCGTGCTCGAGCCGTGCGTCCATGGCGCGGAAGCGGTCGGGCAGCCGGGCCTGGACCTGGTCCCGCGCCACGTAGCGGGCGAAGCCAAAGGTCGTTGCGGCCGAGCCCATGGACCCGATCCAGGTCAACAGGCCGCCCCACCAGGGCCCCCAGACGAGCACCGCGGCGCCCATGAAGAGGTAGATGGAGATGTGCATCGGCTGGAACACCGACAGCGCGAACAGGAAACCGGCGATGCCCCAGCCCCCGAGCCCCTGGATGGCAGCCCGGACGCCCTCCACGTCCAGGTTCGCCAGCACGCCAGACGAGCAGACCCAGACCAACACGGCCAGCACACACCCCACCAGACTGACGCGGAAGATCAACGCCGAGCGTCCCAACAGCAAGGAGCCGTCGCTCAAGCCCGCTCCTGGGCCAGCCAACCACTCCAGGACCCCACGTAGAGCCGGCCCTGGCCGGTCGCCCCGCGGTGGGCCAGCAACGACACGCACGCCGTGACCCCCGAGCCGCAGTAAAAGATCGGGTCGGGACCCGACACCGGCGGGGTGCGCCGGAGCACGCCGTCGTCGAGCAGCTCCCGCCAGTAGTGGTTGACCGCGCCGGGAATGTGGCCGGCCACGGGATCCAAGGGCTCCACCCGCCCGGCGTAGCGATCCGGCGCCCTGCAGTCGACCAACAGGCCACCGGCCGAGCTCCGGGCCCGGACCTCTTCGTGGGCCGCCAACCAGCCGGGCTGGGGGTCGGGCTGCCAGTCCCCCCGGGCCCGCTGGCGGCGGGGCCCGGTCTCGAGCGTGACCCCGCCCAGGTCTCCCTGGAGCACCTGGACCCGCTCGTGGCCCAGCCAGCGGAGCAGGAACCACAGCCGCGCGGCGAAGGGGCCCCCGCTGTCGTCCCACGCCACCACCCGGTCGGTACCGGTCAGCCCCAGCGCCCGCAGCCGGCCGCCGAGCAGCCCCGGATCGGGCAGAGGATGCCGTCCGCCGCGCAGCTGCGGGTCCAGCGGCGAGGACAGGTCCCGGTCCAGGTGCAGGTGCGCAGCCCCCGGCCAGTGGCCCGCCAGATACGCCCGCCAGCCGGCGTCCGGCTGACCCAGGACGTGCCGACAGTCGGCGAAGAACACCCCTTCTGCAGGGAGCTGTCGGAGCGCGGCCAAGGTGAGGGTCTGCACGGGCGCATCCTAAGAGGTCCGGGCACCAGGACCGCGCTACAGGCGCCGAGGAGGTCGTCATGTCCCCTTCCACCACCGCCTTGATCACCGGCGCGTCCAGAGGCCTGGGCCTGGAGCTGGCCCGCCTGTTCGCAGCAGACGGGGCCGATCTGGTCCTGGTCGCCCGCACGGTCGACGACCTGGAGCGCGAGGCCGCTGCGCTGCGCAGCGAGCACGGGGTGAGCGTGCGCACGGTCGTGGCGGACCTGGCCGACCCGGCCGCGCCGGCCGCCATCGCCGCAGAGCTCGCCGACGTCCCCATCGACGTGTTGGTCAACAACGCGGGCTTCGGCACCACCGGCGCCTTCCACGAGCTCCCGGTCCAGCGCGAGGTCGACCAGGTCCAGGTCAACGTGACCGCCCTCACCGCCCTCACCGGCCACTTCTTGCCCGGCATGGTGTCTCGGGGCCGCGGCCAGGTCCTGAACATCGCCTCGACCGCGGCCTTCCAGCCGGGACCCTTCATGGCGACCTACTACGCCACCAAGGCCTACGTGCTGAGCTTCTCCGAGGCCCTGGCCCACGAGCTGCGCGGCACTGGCGTCACGGTCACCGCCCACTGCCCCGGCGCCACAGCCACGAACTTCGCCGCCACGGCGGGCAACGACAAGAACAAGCTCTTCACCATGAAGGCCCCGGCAGACGCCGCCTCGGTGGCCAAGCACGCCTACCGGGCAACCACGGCGGGCAAGGCGGTCGCGATCCCCGGCGCCCAGAACTGGATCGGGGCCTTTGCCGTGCGCCTGGGACCCCGGTGGCTCATCCCCTACATCTCGTCGGCCCTGAATCGCCCCTGAGCCGTGCGATGATCGGCCCATGTTCAAGAAGACTGCAGCGCTCGTGGTGGTCCTGGGGGTGGGCTACCTGATCTACACCGGCCAGCTGGACGGCTTCCTGTCCGGCTTCGGCGGATCCCTGTCCCAGAGCGCCACCCAGGCGGGTCAATAGCCCTGATGTGAC
>CAZFLE010000041.1:37894-53601 GCA_964519895.1 uncultured Enterobacterales bacterium
ACCCCGACCACCGACCCCTTCTACCTGGGCGACGTCGCCGACATGATGGCGCTCCTGGAGCCGCTCAGCGCCTCGGGCGCCTTGGTGGCGTCGACCCTGGGACCCGAGAGCGTGCCGGCACCCCTGGGTGGGGACGCCGAGCGGGCCGTGTTCACGGACTGGCCCGGACCCGAGATGACGTCGCATGCGGCGGGGATCCACATGCCCGACGACCTGATCAGCAGCCCGGTCTGCCAGACCTATGGAGACGTGACCGGCCGGAGCTTTGACGTGGGCGAGCTCACCATGGGGCTGTTTTCGTCGGCCGACGAGCACCTGGCCGAACTCGAGGCGGCCCGGGCCAAGGCGGATCCGGCGACCCAGGCCATGGGCATCGTCTTCCACGTGGAGCAGTACCACCCAGACGAGGCGTGGGAGAACAACCACGACGACATCGACGCCCTGTTCGCGTGGTTCGAGCACAGTGGCAGCCAGGCCATGACCGTGGCCGACGTGATCGGCGGCTTCGAGGGCGAGGGGTCCTTTCGCTGTCCATAGATTAGGCCGAGCCGATGCGGCGTCTCGGCACCCACTGGCTGGCTCGAGCGACGGGGTGCGACCCCCGCGCCCTGGGCGATAGCGAGACCGTCGCTCGGGTGCTGGGCGAGCTGCCCGAGGCGCTGGGCCTGACCCCGGTGGGGCAGCCCATCGTGCACGCCCGTCCCGAAGGCGGCGTCGCCGGGGTGGTGCTCCTGAGCGAGTCCCACGCGTCGCTGCACGCCTCGCCGGCCGACGGCACCCTGTTCGCCGACGTGTTCTCCTGTGCGCCCTTCGACCCGGCGATCGCCCGAGCCGTCCTGCAGCGGGCCTTTGCGCCGGCGACGCTGGAGACCGAGGTCGTGGATCGGGGCCCGGTGGCGCCGGTGCCCGGTCTCCAGGAGCGGCCCGACGGCGGCCTGGTCCTGGTCGACGACACCCGGCCCGATCGTCGGGCCCTGGACCTGGAGGTGTCCCGGGTCCTGTTCGAGGGCTGGTCCGAGCACCAGCACGTGCTGGTGGTCGAGACCCCGGCCCTGGGCCGGGTGCTGGTCCTGGACGGCGCACTCCAGTCCTCGGAGCGAGACGAGGCCGCGTACCACCGGGCCCTGGTCCAGCCGGCGATGGCGGCGTGGCCAGGGGCCCGCAGGGTGTTGATCGCCGGCGGGGGCGAGGGCGCAGTCGCCCGGGAGGTCCTGCGCCACCAGGCGGTGGCGACCGCGCGCATGGTCGACGTGGATCGGGTCGTGGTCGACGTCTGCGCCGCGCACCTGCCAGCCCTGGGCGCCTGGGACGATGCGCGACTCGAGGTGGTGCACGCCGACTTCTTCGCCGTGTTGGGTCCCCAGCGCGGCGGCTGGGACGTGGTGCTCCTGGATCTGGTCGGGCGAGCCCTCGAACAGGCCCTGGACTCGCTGGAGGCCGCCGCGGACACCCTGGCCGAGCACGGCGTGCTGGCCCTGTGCCTGGGGCCGGCTGGCCCCGTGGCCGATGCCCGCCACGCCCGGGTCCGCCAGCAGTTCGTCGAAGCGGTCCAGTACAGCACCTGGTCCGAGAGCCACGGGGCCACCCTGGCCTTTGCGGTCTCTCGGCCCCCCTGTGTGCCGCTGGCCTTCACCCCCGACACCTGGGACGGCCTGAGGTGGTCGCCATGACCGGCCCCGGGCGCTCTGGGGTCTTCGCGATCCAGGATCCCGACAGCGGGCTTCCAGCGGCTCTGGCGACCCTGGGCCTGGCCCAGGGAGACGACCACGTGCAGCGCTTCCAGCCCCAGGGCACGTCGTGGATCCGCCGCTCGGGCTCGGCCTGGATCGCGCTGCACACCTGGCCCGAGCAGGCTCTGGTGACCGTGGACACCTATGGGCCGGCCCTGCGCTCGGTGGATGCGCTGGCGGAGCTGGGTTGGAGACCGGCGGACCGGCCCCTGGAGTTCACCGCTGGCTGGCGGCACGGCCGACGGCTGCGCTACCGGCTGGCCCGAGTGCTCGAGCGTCTGTGGAGCGACGCCGGTGAGCTGGTCCTGGGCGAGAGCCCCGACCTGGGGCTGGCGATCTTTGCCGAGAGGGACCTGCTGCTGTGCTCGCGAGACGCCCTGGACTGGCACCGCGCTGTCGCGCTGCCGGCGCTGGCCGCGCACCCCTCGCCGACCCAGGTGCTGGTCATCGCCGCGGGCACTGGCGGCCTGGTGGCCCAGGCGCTGGCATGGCCCGGGGTCCAGCGCGTGCACCTGGTGCCCCGCTCGCCGGACCTGGTCGCACTGGCCCGAGAGCACCTGGGCAGCTGGCACGGCGGCGCCCTGGACGACCCCCGGGTCACGTGGGGACTGCCCGCCCAAGGCCGCTTCGACGTGGTCCTGGCCGACCAAGCCCTGGACCCGGACTTCGGGCCCGAGGTGGTGGTCTGCGAGCTGGCCGGGCGCACCGCGACCCACGGCGTCGCCCTGCCTGGGGCGGGCATCTCGCGTCTGCTCCGGGTCTCCCACCCTCCCCGTGCTTGCAGCCACCTGCCGGCCGGCCTCTGGGAACGGTGGCGGGCCCTGGCGGGTCGCTGAGCCGGCGCGTCAGCTCCCCGCACCCAGCAGCCGCGCGCCGTGGGCCACGCCGGCCCACGCGTGCTGGATGTAGTCGATGCGGATGATGGGGCTGGCCATGTGCTCGCTCCACGCCCCGTGCACGACCGGGTCGGGCGCACAGGCGAAGCAGCTGGCGGCGCCCCACTGGTTCTGGAGCAGGTAGCCCAGGCTGTGACGGAGCTGGTCCCGATCGGCGTCGAGGGGTTCGCCGCGGGCCTGCTTGACCGCCATCGAAGCGGACAGCGCCTCCAGGAAGCCGGCGGTGCCCGTGTTGTGCGGCACCCCCAGGTTGCCCCAGCCGAAGCCGCCGACCATGTCCGCGTCGACCCCGTCGTCGGGTCCCAGCACCAGCCGGCGCTTCATGGCGACGTAGTCGATGCAGAAGCGCTCGTAGCCGTCGTGGCGGTGGCCGGACAGGGCGGTCCGGGCGGCGATGCAGTGCCAGTTCTCCTCGACCCACAGGAATTCCCGGGCGCCGTGGTCCCAGTAGTCCCCCCCGTACCAGCCCATCGAGCGCTCGACGGCAGCGCTCAGCTCCGCCAGCGGCGGCAGGGCGGCCAGGTCCTCCCGGCGCTGCAGGTGCTCCAGCAGCACCAGCGCCAGGGTCGCCTGGCCCCCGGCGTAGACGGGCTCCGTGCCCAGCTGGGGCTGATCGAGCTCGCGGTCCCAGAAGGGGTGGTAGCCGCCGTCGTCGCGCTGCATCGCCAGCAAGAAGCGCCCCAGCCGCCCGATCAGCTCGTCGTGCACGGGCCCGACCCGGTCCCGGCAGGTCAGCAGCGCCACCAGGGGCAGGGTCGAGTTCCGGATGCCGATGCGCCGCGTGACCCGCCCGGCCGGGTACTGGAGCGCCCCCAGGCCGTTGCCCAGGTCCCGCTCCAGCGCCGCCATCATGTCCAGGGACCGCGCCGCGGCCTGGTCCACGGCGTCACTCCGGTCCCCCACGTCGCACAGCGTGTAGGTGGTGCCGCCCTGGCGGGCCAGGGCGAAGTCCTTGCTGCTCGTGGTGCCCTGGAAGGGGTCCATCAGGTAGCGGAAGCGCCCGTCTGGCAGGTTGGCGTCGACGACCCGGGCCTGGGCTGCGGCCGCCGAGAGGGTCAGCTGCTCGGGCGTGACCGCCGGCCGGGGACCGTGCATGCGCGTCAGCTCCGTCACCCGGCCCCCGGCCTGGATCACGTGGCTCCGAGTCACCATGCGGGTCAGGCCCTCGAAGCCCGCGGCGTCGCTCGGTCCCCCCAGGGCGTGCTGGAGCACGATCGGCTCCACGCCGAAGCGAATGTCCGGGATGGCCGGAAAGGGCCGGAAGCTGTTGAAGTGGTCCAGGATCACGAGCTGCCAAGGCATCAGACAGGTCTCGCCGCGACAGGCGCCGTCCAGCCCGGGCCGCAGGGCAAGAGCCCCCTGGACCCCGGAGACGGCGGGCAGCACCTGGACCGCCGAGACCTGATCGATCTTGAGGGTCGAGCCTGGCACGGCCTGGGCCGCCAGTCGGGTCAGCTGAGGGACCAGCGCAGCCGCGTCGGGCGCCTGCACACACGCCAGGGTGACCTCCGGATCACCCGCTGCACGGGCCCGAGCCAGCGTCACGAAGGCGGTCAGGTTCTCGGGGCCCGGTGGCTCCCCACAGACAGCGGGCGTACGCACCGCAAGGCCGGGTGCCCGTGGCCCAGGAGCGGCGGCGAGGGTGGCCAGGACCGATGGGTCGACCCCCGCCGGCGTGGGCTGAGCCTGGGCTTCGAGCCCGGACAGGCCCAGCCCTCCCAGGCCCAGGGCTGCCAGACCGACAGCGGTGCCCGCCTCGCGCTTGCGCCAGCCGAGCCCCCCGGTGGCGGCGAGCCCCCAGACGGCCAGCGGCAGCACGACCAGCGCACACAGGCCCGTGCACGCCACCAGCACCACGGCCATGCCGTCGCCCATGCCGCCGTAGACCTGGGCGATGTAGACGGCCGCGGTCGACAGCTTCCAGGCGATCCAGCCCAGCCAGGCCAGGGCCGCCCACGACTGCACCCGCCAGGCCCGCGCCCGGGCCCCTGCACCGGCCAGGGCCAGCACGCCTGTGGCGAGGTGGAGCAGGGCCAACAGCCCCGTCAGCACCGCAAAGGTGGTGAGCTGCTCCCAGGGCAGCGTGCGGGCGCCCCAGCCGAGCACGGCGGCGGCAGCCAGGGAGAGGACCGCCAGGGACCAGCGGCTCAGGGGAGGTGGATCGGCCATGGCGCCGGTCTATCATCGTAGATTAGGCGGGATCGACCGTCAGGAGACCGCCCGGATGATGCTCTTCCCCCTCGTGGCCACGCTGGCCTGCAGCGACGGCTCGACCGACGGCACCGGCGACGGCACGACCGACGTGGTGTGTGCCGACGTCCCTCTGACCGAGTGCGCCGACAGCCCGAGCTGTACCCCTGGTGTGGCGTCCTTGCTCGTGGTCGAACCGGCCTCTGGCCGGGACTGCTGGACCCAGGAGCGCGACAACGCCGTGTGCGCCGACAAGGGCACCTTTGGCAGCTGCGAGGACGTGGAGACCGCCGCCGCGCCCCCAGACGACCCGACCGACTGCCTCCTGTTCGCCAACTCCTGCACCCCAGCGGACTGGGTGCCCTGTGCCGACGTGCCCGAGCTGACCTGCCCGGCATGCGTGACCGACGACGCCCCCGCGTCCGTGGCCCCCGACGTCCTGGTCAGCGGCAACCTGGGCTTCGGACGAGCCCTCGCCCCAGCCGGCGACACCAACGGCGACGGGTGGCAGGACATCCTGGCAGGCCGCAAGGACGGCGCGGTGCTGCTGTTCGGGCCCTTCCTGCCCGGCGATCGCGAAGTCGGCGTCAACGACGCCATCTGGGCCCAGGAAGAGACCGACGACCGGGCAGGCCTGGCGGTGGCAGGGCTCGCAGACCTGGACGGCGACGGCATCAACGACATCGCCATCGGGGCACCCCGCTACAGCGACGGCGGGGACTCGGTCTACTCCGGCGCCGTCTACGTCTTCAAGGGCCCGCTGGTGCCGGGCGAGTACGACCTGGTGGAGTCGACCATGCGCTTCTATGGCGACAATGCCGGCGACGAGGTCGGCAGCGCGCTGGCGTTCGGCAAGGTCACCAACGACGGGCTCTACGACCTGCTCATCGGCGCCCCGTACACCGACACCAACGGCAACGACTCCGGCAGCATCTACGTCTTCGCCGGGCCCATCGGTCCCGGCGTGGTCACGATGGCCAAGGCCGACATCGAGATCGTGGGGGACACCGCGTTCGGCCGACCCTTCTCGGTGGCCGATGTCGACGGCGACGACCAGGACGACCTGTTGATGGGGCAGGATCCGGCCTCGGCGACCGTGCTCTACGGCCCGATCGCCCGCGGCGAGGTCAAGGCCCGGACCGGCGAGCGCCTGACCCCCCTGGACCCCTCGGCCACCGAGGTGTCGAGCATCATCACAGGTGACCTGGACAACGACGGCGACGTGGACCTGGCCTGGGGCGCCAAGTCCAACGAGGCCAATGGCAAGAAGAGCGGCACCGTCTGGACCCTGGCGGACCCGTGGGGCGGCGGCAACCAGACCCTCGAGCCCACCACGGCCGTCAACGGCCGCTGCGAAGTCGACGAAGTCGGCCAGGCCGTGGCCATCGGCGACGTGACCGGCGACGGCATCGACGACCTGTTGGTGGGCGCGTCGGGCAGCGACAGCGCCCGCTTCGGCGTCGCGGTCTTCGAGGGCCCCGTGGCCCCCGGTGAGCTCCTGGTCAGCGAAGCCACGGCCTGGCTGGGCGACGAGCCCGCGTCGGCCCTGGCCCTGATGGACCTGGACAACGACGGCGTGCTGGACATCGCCGCCGGCAACATGGACAGCAACGCCGTGTTCATCTGGTTCGGCGGCGCTTGGGCCAAGTAGGCCTCACCCCGGGGGAGCGCCGGGAGCGCACCGGCTGGGTGCTGCTCGCCGCTGTCCTCTACGGCAGCTACCACCCGCTGGGGTCTTGGACCGCCACCCTGGACGGGGCGTCGCCCGTGACCGCCTGGGACCTGGCCCTGCCCCTGTGGCCGGTCTGGATCTACCCCTACTCCTGGGTCTTCTTCCTGGGCTTCCTGCCCCTGTGCGTGGTCCGACCCATGCCCCTGTTCCGCCGGGTCGCGCTGGCCTACTGCGTGCTCGAGCTGGTGGCGCTGGTCTGCTTCGTGGTGGTGCCGGTCCACATGACCCACGGCCCGGGGCAGTTCGCCATCACGTCCTTTGCCACCTGGGGACTGGCGGTGGCGCTGTGGGTGGACACTCGGGCCAACTGCTTCCCCAGCCTGCACGTGGCCGCCGCCGTGCTCGCCACGCTGACGACCTGGCGGGTGGACCGGACCCTGGGCGGCATCGCCGCGGTCCTGGCGGCCCTCATCGCGGCCAGCACGGTGCTCGTCAAGCAACACTACCTGGTCGACGTGATCGCGGGGGGCGGGCTGGCGTGGATCTGTCACCGGGTCCTGGTGGCCCCGGTCGACCTGGGCGCCTTCGAGCCCTCCGAGCTGGCCCTCTCCCGGGCCTGGGCGCTGGTGCCTCTGGTCGCGTGGGCGATGGTCGTGGCCGGACTCTTCGCCGTCTATGCCACCGGCTGGTCGCCGCCGCGGGGTTAGAGCGCCGCTCATGTCCCAAGTCTCGTCGACCCACATCCGACACGCCCTGCACGACCACGTGGACAGCCACTGGCCCGGCTACGACAAGTCGCTCCTGCGCGTCGGCGACCACCCCGTCACCACCGCCAGCCCGAACTTCCGGGTCGCGTGCATCCACCCCAAGAACAGCGAAGAGCCCTGGGCCTATCTGTCTCTGGGGGCCTACGAGCTGGGCGCCGACCCCCTCTGCGGCCTGGAATTCCTGCTGCTCGCTCGGGAGCGCTCCGAGCACCACGCCGGCATCCTGGCGCTCGTCGCGTCCCTGCACTCCCAGAGCGCCCTGAAGCAAGGCAGCGTCATCGACCTCCAGGAGCCGTGGATCGCCGGCGGCACGCTGCAGCACCTGCTCGTCACCCTGCCCTACCCCTATGGGCCCAACCTGGAGCGCTGTCAGGCCGGCCTCTTCAGCCTGCGCGTGCTGTGGCTCTTGCCGATCACCGGGGCCGAGTTCGCGCTCACCAAGCGCGAGGGGCTCGAGGCGCTGGAGGCCCGCTTCGAGGCCGAGGGCATCGACTTCCTGGATCCCGATCGGGCGTCGGTGGTGTGACCGTCTGGGCGCTGTTGGCGGTCGGTGCGGGCTGGGCCCAGGAGCCGCCAGAGGACGCCGACGAGGGCGAGGAGGAGCTCGTCGTCGAGGCATCGGAGTTCGCCCGCGCGGCCATGGACCGCCGGCTGGACTCCGAGCGCATCGAGCGCTTCCCCGCCCGGTCCAGCGCCGAGCTGCTGCGGGCCATGCCCGGGCTGCACCTGACCACCCATGGCGCCCCGGGCGGCGGGGTGAAGCCCTGGGTGCGCGGCTTCGACGACGCCTATGGCTCCGACCTGCTGGTCACGGTCGAAGGGGTCCCCCTGAACGAGGTCAGCAACATCCACGGCCACGGGTACCTGGACCTGGACCTGATCCCCGCGGATGCCGTCGTCCGGCTGGACCTGCGCAAGGGCAACGACCGCCCCGAGTGGGGCAACTTCGCCGTGGTGGGCAGCGCCGACTACCAGCTCGGCCTGGCGGACCCGGGCTGGCTGGTGCGCACGGGCGCCGTGACCGACCTGGGCCTGGACGTGGTGGTCGGCTGGCGTCCGGAGCGGGCCCGCTCCAGCACCTTCGTGGTCGCCGAGGCCGAGCGCGGCGTGCACTGGGCGGCCGATCGGGGCTGGCGCCAGACCCGCATCGCCGCAGGGGTCGGCCGAGACCTGGGGCCCGGGCGGGTCGAGGCCTTCCTGCTGGCGTACGACGCCGAGTGGGAGACCCCCGGGGCCATCCGCCTGGACGACGTGGGCACCGGCCGGATCGATCACTACGGCAGCTACGGCCTGAACCAGGGCGGCTCGAGCCGCCGGGCCCTGCTGGGCGCAACCTGGTCCCTGTCCCAGGACCACTTCCGGGGCAACGCGACCGCCTATGTCGGGGGCCGGTGGCTCCACCTGATCCAGAACTGGACCGGGTACTTCGACGACCCCGACCACAGCGACGGCACGGCCCAGGCCCACCAGGCCTTCACGACCGGGCTGCGCACCGAAGCCCACCAGCTCTGGTCCTGGTGGGGGGACTACAGCGTCGGAACCGTGGGCGCCGAGGCCCAGGCCGACTTCTTCCAGCAATTCGCCGAGACCATCGAGCCCGACCGCACGGTGGTGGCGCTCCAGGACCGGGTCGAGGGGCGGCAGGTGGACCTGTCGACGTGGACGTCGATGCGGCTGGGCATCGCCAACCTGATCAAGGTCACCCCCGGGGTGCGGCTGGACTGGACCTGGCTCCAGCAGCGCGACCTGCTGGTGACCACCACGTCGAGCGAGCTGCCCCGCGAGCGGGAGCTCGTGCTCCAGCCCAAGCTGAGCGCCGCCCTGCGACCGACCGACGAGGTCGCGATCTTTGCGGCGGGGGGCCGCAGCTTCCGCTCGCTGGCAGTCGGGCAACAGAGCATGAAGGCCGACGCTGGAGAGCTGGGCGTCAGGGCGTCGCCCCTGTGGTTCCTGGACCTCCAGGCCGCGACCTATGTCATCCGGGTGAGCTCGGAACAGGTCTTCGATCCCGCGACAGGCCGGGAGATCCTGACGGGACCGACGCGGCGGCTCGGGTTCGAGACCGTGGTGGACCTGGCACCCCGGCCCTGGCTGGACGTCCAGCTGGACTTGAGCTTCACCGACGCGCGCTTCATCGTCGATCAGACCCTGGTGCCCTATGCGCCACGCTGGCTCGGGGCGGCGGCGGTGTACCTGCGCGAGCTCCCGCTGCTGGGGTTCTCCTTGTCGGGGGGCGCCCGGGCCTGGGCCTTGGGCGCCCGCACACTGCCCGAAGGCTTCACGGGCCAGCGGACCCTGATGATCGATCTGCTGGCCCAGGCCGACCGCGGCCCCTGGACCCTTGGGGCCAGCGTGAAGAACCTGCTGAACCGGCGCTGGAACGACGGGGAGTTCGTCTACGAGAGCTGGTTCGTGCTCGACGCCGACCGCCAGGAGGGCCCGGCCATGCACTTCACGGCAGGCACGCCCTTCACCCTGCAGGCCACGGTGGAGCGCAGGTTCTGAGTGATCGACGCTGTCAGCCCTGAGGAGCGACCCCGAGCTGCCTGGCCAGGTCCCGGATCAGCTCGCTCTCGCCCGGGTCCATCTGGTCGTCGGCCCAGGCCATGTGGGTGGCGAAGCGCAGGGCCTTGGCCCGATCGACCAGCGATGGCAGCGCCCGGGCCAGCCCGTCCACGTCCAACCCCGCCTCGAGGCTGGCGGCCACTCGGCCCAGGATGTCTCCGGACTCCAGGCCGGGAAACAGCCGGGACAGGAGCGCGAACTCCTCGTCCCCCACCTGGCCGTCGGCAAAAGCCACGTGGGCCAGCAGGGCCAACAGGGCGGCGTCGGCCGGATCCGTGCCCGCGAGCGGAGGCGCCGCCGGGTCTTCGAGCACGGCGAGGAAGCTGTCGATTCGGCTGCTCATCTACTTGCCCTTCCTGAGTTCCTTGGCGGAGTCCTCGAATGCATCTGCCCGCTTGCCGCCGTGTTCCTTGGCCTTGGCCCGCAGCGTGTCCACGTGGGCCTTGTCGCCATAGGCGGCCAGTGCCCGACCAGCGTAGATCGCCACGTCGTCGTCTGTGTCGTCCAGGCAGCTCAAGATGAAGTCGATGTCCTGGGGGAGCACGTGCTCGGCCCAGTTGCGCAGCACGCTGGTGCGCTCGGCCTCTGGCAGGGCGCGGGTCGCGTCGTAGATGGCGGGCCGCGCCAGGGTGCTCTGGATCGCGACCAGTCCGTAGATCGCGTCGCGGATGATCAGCGGGTCGCCGTCGGAGAGACCGTGGTCGATCATCGCCTGCTCCATGCCCTCCCACGTGACCTTCTTGGCGACCGCCAGGGCCTTGCGGCGCACGTCGGGATCGTTGTCGTGGGCCATGCGGTCGATGACCACCGGCGCGCCGTCGGCCTGGGTGGCGAGCTTCTGTAGGACCACCAGAGCCTTCTTGCGGTTGTTGGGCTCGGGGTCGTCGGTGGCCATGCGGACCGCTGCAGGCACGGCCTGGACCGCGCCGAGCTTCTCCAGGCTGCCCAGGGCATGGGCCCTCAGGACCTTGGTCGTGCCGTGGGCCGACAAGGCCACCAGGGCGTCGCCGGCCTGGAGCACGCGCTTGTCGACGATGAAGTCCATGCACGCCCGCTTCACCTCGTCGGGTTGCTCGTCCAGACAGGCGATCAGCTCGTCGTCGCTGGCCTTCTTGGCCTTGAAGCCGGCGTGGGCCACCGGCGTGAAGACCAGGCTGGCCAGCAGGAGGGCGGGGAGGTGCATCGGAGCTCCATGAGGCAGGGCGGGCCTGGACCTATTCCCGTTCCGGCTCGTGGTCCCGGTCGTTCTCGCACAGGATGCCGTCCACGAAGTCGTCAGCGAGCTCGTAGCTGTCCTGGATGCCGTTGCGCAGCAGGATGCTGAAGAGATCATCGCTGACGCCGACCATCTCCAGGGACGACCAGATGCCGTAGAAGCGCAGGGTCTGGCTGGCGTCGTCTGGGTGGGCCATGCGCACGTCGAGCATGTAGGACTGGTGGAACACCGCGTCGCCGCCGTCGCTGGGCGCGGCTTCGGGTAGCCACCCTCGGCTGACCAGGGCCTCCTGGCCGTCGACGTCGATCCGCCGCACGTCGGTGTAGTACTCGTACCAGAAGTCGGCGATGGCCTCTTCTCGCCGGATCTCGGCGACGGTCTGGAGCGACTTGCAGCTGCCGTCCTCGAAGCAGTCCGGATCGGAGATGAAGGTGCGTCGGTGGTAGACCGAAGAGCTGCTGTCGATGCAGATCTGGTTGGGGTCGACGTTCAGGTCGAAGTGCGGTTCCATGGCCTGGCGGCTGGTCCACAGCACGGCCACCGGGACCTGAAGGTCCGCGTCGGCACCGGGGGTCTCGGGGGCCCCTCCCAGGTCGGCGGGCTGCAAGGACGGCAGGGTCACCGCCCGCAGCTCCACGTCCCACTCCGGGTCGACCGCCAGGATGAAGTCCTGCATGACCGGCACCCCGGCCGCCAGCGCGTCCAGATCGGTGTCGAAATTCTCGAACAGGTACAGGGCCAGCTCGGAGAGATCCTCGGGCGCCTCTGGGGGGGGCTCACAGGCCAGGAGCGACAGCAGGAACATGCCGCCAGCCTATCCGGTCACAGGCCGGCACCCCCGAGCAATACGTACATCGAGCCGGCCTCGCCGTCGGCGCCCCACGCCCCCAGCCCGAGCTCGGGGTAGGGGTCGCCGTCCAGATCGCCCAGGACCTCCACGTCGCCCCCGAGTCGATCCAGCTCCGCCACGCCGGGGAACCTGGCCTCTCCCTGGGTCACGTCGACCGAGCCTGCGAAGGGCCCGAGCACCAGGAAGGCCCGCCCTCTATTGTCGTCCCAGCCGTCCGCCCCGATCAGCAGATCCGTGGTCCCGTCGGCGTCCAGGTCGCCGGCGGACACCGAGCCGCCGACCCGCGCCTGGGCATCGACCCCGCCGAGGCGAGTGGTCGCTTCGGAAATGCTGCTGGCGCTCTCGATGGGCCCGGGGACCACGGCGACCACACCGGTGGCAGTTCCACCATGGTTCGCGCCGGGCGCACAGGCCAGCAGGTCCAGCTGCCCGTCGCCGTCCAGGTCTGCCAGGTCCAGGGTCAGGCCCAGATCGTCCCCCGGCTCACCGCTGATCCGGACGGCGTCGGCCGTGGCCAGGTCGGCCGAGCGCGGCCCTTCGACCACGAACACGGCGCCGGCGCCTCCAGCGCTGCCCGGGGAGCCCGCGATCAGGTCGATGACCCCGTCACCGGTCACGTCTCCGGCTTGCACACGCCAGCCCAGCATGTCGTCCACGTCGTCCCCGACGAGCTTCCAGGCGTCTGCCTCGTGGACCGGGGTGTCCTGGGTGATCGGCCCGTGGACCAGCCAGGCCGCGCCGATGTCCTGAGTGTCGCCGTGGCCAGGAGCGCCGATCCACAGGTCCGCGTACCCGTCGCCGTCGGCGTCGCCCGGGGACACGACCGAGCGCCCCAAGAGGTCCCAGTCATCACCCACGACCGCGACGGCTTCGGTCTCCAGGTCCACGTCGCCCTGGGTCACCACGGGCGCCAGGTGCACGCCACCGGCTCGCACGCCCCCGAGGGCGTATCGCTCGGCCCCGATGGCCAGGTCGGGCTGGCCGTCGCCCGTCAGGTAGCCCACCAAGGCCATCGAGCGGCCGGTGCGGTCGTCGGCGGAGACGCCCAGGTAGCGGGCGCCCGCCGCGTCGGTCAGGCCCTGGGTGGTCTCCACTGGCTCGAACACGAGCCCCACGATGCCAGCGGTCACGCCTTCGGACACCGAAGCCCGGTAGGCGGACACCGCGAAGTCGTCGTGGCCGTCGTCGTCCAGGTCACCCATGGCCTCGATCACGAGCCCCAGGCGATCCTGGGCGGCTTCGCCCCGGATGCGCGGCTCCAGCGCCAGATCGACCTCGCCGGCCCAGCCACAGCTGTTGGCGGTCTGATCGCAGTCGTTGTCCAGGCCGTCGTCGCAGACCTCGACGGCCGAAGAGTGCACCGCGCTCTCCTGGTCGTCGCAGTCGTCGCCGCCCCAGTCCGCGCTGCGATCGCCGTCCTGGTCCGCGTCGTAGTCGTCGTCGCCGGCACAGTCGCCGTCGACCCCGTCGTACCAGAGCTCCTGGGCCCCGGGATTCACAGCGGCGGTGGTGTCGTCGCAGTCGCCGCCGTCGGCCACGAAGCCCTCGCTGGGCTGGCAGGCGGTCTCGCTCTGGGTCGGGCTGCCCCACCCGTCCCCGTCTGCGTCTCCGTACCAGACGGCAGGCCCCCCGACAGTGGCATCCTGGTCGTCGCAGTCCACGTCGACCGCCACCCCGTCCTGGTCCTGATCCGTCGACAGACGGTCGTCGACAGCCCCGGCGTCGACCCAGAGGCAACCCGACAGGCACAGCACGGGCAGGACAGTGCGCATGGCGCCGCCTATCATGCCCCGCCAACCCGCCGGAGACCCCGCAGAATGACCCTGGTCCTCATGCTGGCCTGCACCTCGGGAAGCCAGGACAGCGCTCTGCCGACAGACTCGGTCCCGGTGGACACCTCACCGGCACGGGACCCCCTCCCGGTCGACCCCGTGCCGATGGCGGCGAGCACCTGCATCGCTCTCCCACGTGCCACAGGTGTACCCGCACTCAGCGGGATCTCCGATGACAGCCCGGTGACGCGCGCGGATCTGGCGCTGCTGCTGACAGCGCCCTCGCCCGCGACGTTGACCTGTACAGCCGCGGACGATCCGACGGAGGAGCACCGCCTCGACTCGCCCACACCGGCCCTGGAGCACCGCTGGACCGTGCACGGCCTGCTGGCGTCCCAGGCCTACGACTGTGTGGCCCGGCCCACGTGTGATGACCAGGAAGCGTCGGTGACGCTCACCACGGGAGACCTGCCCGTGGACCTGGTCGAGGGCACCGTCACGACCGATCCCGAGCGGACCCTGACCGGCGCCTACACGCTGTACAACACCAAGGGCTTCTGCGACGGCGAGCAACCCCATCGCTTCGTGATCGTCGACCCCGAGGGGCGGATCCGCTGGTACTGGGACGGCGTGGACCCGGACTACGGGGTCGGCGTGGTGGCCAACTACCTGGGGGACGACCAGGTCTTCGCGGCGGGTGGCACCGACGTGACCGCCGGGCCACGAATCCTGCATCTGGACGGCGATCCCCTGTACCGGACCCCGACGGACTGGGGCATCACCTTCCACCACTACGGCGAGGTGCTGAGCAACGCTCACTTCCTGTCCGTCGCAGAAGCCACCGACACCCTCGACGGCGAGACCTGGGAGGGCGTGCACGTGGTCCAGCACGACCCCGAGACCGACACCATCGTCCAGGAGTGGCGCAGCCAACAGGCGGTCGACGCCGGGGAGTACCAGGTCTTCGACGTGGGCACGACCGGGGAGAACCTCAACGTGAACTGGGTCAGCCGCGACACCGACGGCGACTGGTACGCGTCCCTCTGCGGGGCCCAGCGCATCGCCCGGATCGACCCCAGCTCGGGCGACGTGGTCTGGGTCATCGGCCCCGAGCTGGGCTGGACCCTGGTCGACGACGCCGGCGGCGCACTGACCTCTGACGACTGGCCCCAGTGTCAGCACGGCGCCGAAGTCCTGGCCCCGAACCAGGTCCTGGTCTACGACAACGGGCGGGACAGGCTCGAAGCCCGCGCAGCGGAGTACCGGGTCGACCCGGACACCCGCACCGTGACGCGCACGTGGGTGTGGACCGAGCCCGAGTGGTACGAGCAGGCCTGGGGCGACGTGGACGCTCTGAGCGAAGACCGGGTCTTGCTCGGGATCGGTCACTGCAGCTGCTGCCGGCCCGCGTCGGACAACGTGACCCGCATCCTCGAGGTGGACCGGCCCAGCGGGAGCGTGGTCTGGCGCTATGCCCTGCCGGCCGACGACTCCATCCTGTACCAGGCCAGCCGGATCGACGGCTGCGCGGTGTTCCACAACACCCGCTACTGCCCAGAGCGGGTGGACTGACCCGAGTGATCGGCGCTGTGAGCCAAACCTGTCAGAAGGGCATGACCATGTTCAGGTCCAGGTCCTTGGTGAACTCCGCGATCCGGTCGACCTTGACCGTCGGGGCCGTCAGGAAGTCCATGGTCACCAGGTCGCCCGCGTCGGGAATGGGCTCGGCTTCCGACGCCGTGCCGTTGTCGTCCAGGAACGCGAACACGAAGTAGGCCTGGGCGCTGGGCTGCAGGCCGGTCATGGTGTACGTCGCGGTCTGGGCGCCACGCATGTCGACGTCCTCGACCAGGACCTGACCGATGACGGTGGCCGTGTCGGCCTCCCAGACGGGGTCCTTGTCGAACAGGGCCACGTAGATGCTGCCCGTGCCGCCGTTGACCGGATCCACCGTGCGATGGATGGTCCCGGTGAGCGTCGCGGTGGTGACGGGCTCGGTGTCGGTGTCGGTGTCGGTGTCGGTGTCGGTGTCGGTGTCGGTGTCGGTGT
>CAZFLE010000042.1:0-53523 GCA_964519895.1 uncultured Enterobacterales bacterium
GGAAGTGGATGATCTCCTCGAGCTCGGTCTTGGCCTCGTCGCAGCCGGCGACGTCTTCGAAGGTGACCCGCCGACCCGACTCGGACAGCAGCCGGGCCTTGGACTTGCCGAAGCTCATGGCCTTGCCGCCGCCCACCTGGAGCTGACGCATCATGAAGACGAAGATCAACAGGATCAGGACGACCGGCAGGCCGTTCACGAGCAGGAGCATGAACCAGGACTGCTCGGGCTCCTTCTTGAAATTGTAGGACACCCCGTGATCGGACAGCAGCCGCATGAGCGGCTCGGGGTCCTCGGGACCGGTGGTGCGGAACGAGGTGCCGTCGACGAGGGCGCCGTCGATCAGCTCGCCCTGGATGGTGGCGTTCTTGACCTCGGACCGCTCGATCTTCTCCTGGAGCTCGGAGTAGGACAGATCCACGGGCTTGTTGGCCTGTTGGTTTCCGGCCACGACGAAGGCCATCAACACCAACAGTGCGATGAAGGTCCAGAGGAGAATGGTGCGACCGCTGTTCTTCATGAAACGAGGAGATCCTGCAGCCAGAGGGGTGAAGGATAGCACCCGAGTCCGCGCCTGGCGGGGCCTATAGCGCGGCCTCGAAGGGCCCACCAGCCGGCACCGATGGGGCTGCCGGTCGGGTCATCTGAACCCGCACGGACCCCTGCTCTGTTCCCGGCTCCAGCCACACGCCGGGCACCCAGCGGCGGCCCCGGTGTACAATCACGGGTTGGTAGGGCCTGAGCGCCGGCCCTACGCCTGCTGCCCGCAGGCGCTCCCGCAGGGCCGTACCGCCGGCGTCCTCGGCCGCCTGGGGACCCCGCACCAGGACCGGGACCGGCGCAGCCAGCCGCCACTGGCCCCAAGGACCCGCCTGGACCATGGCCGGCGCCGGCGGCGGCGGCAGGTGGCGCAGGGTCGCGCCGTCCAGGGCCAGGCGCCAGGCACCGGCGGTCTCTACCCAAGAGCCCGGCCGGCTCAGCGCCAGGGCGTCGTCGATCTGCCGTGCGGTGAGGCCCGGTGCCAGCGTCAGCAGCGCGCGGCGGATCAGGGGCCCGGCCCCGTGGCGAACCGGCCCGATCGCCACCCCGTCAGGGCTTAGCAAGGCCGTGCCCAGCTGCTGGAGCAGGGCGTCGTCGTCGGCCAGCAGGCGGGCACTTCGGGCGATGGCCACCGCCGCGCCGGGTCGGATGGCCTCGAGCTCGGGCAGCACCCGGTGTCGCAGGGCACCCCGGGTCCCGCCCGCGTTGCTGGGGTCCTGCACCCCGGTGAGTCCCCGACCCAGGAGCCAGCTCTCCAGCTCGGCTCTGCGCACGCTCAGCAGCGGCCGGACGTAGCGCCCCCGGCGGGGCTGCATGGCCGCCAGGCCCCGGCTGCCGCTGCCCCGGGCCAGACGATCCAGCACGGTCTCGGCCTGGTCGTCCAGGTGGTGCCCCAGGGCCACCGCGGGCTCCGGCTGCTCGTCGAACCAGGCGTAGCGGGCCGCGCGGGCCCGGGCCTGGAGACCGCTGCCCGGGGCCAGGTCCAGGATCGTGCTGCGGAAGGGCAGGCCCAGGGCCACAGCGGCGGCGGCCACCCCGGCGACCTCGCCCTTTGCTGCGTCCCGCAGGCCGTGGTCGACGGACAGGACGACCAGCGGCACGCGGTCCAGCTCGGCGAGCAGGTGCAGCAAGGCCAGTGAGTCCACCCCGCCGGACACCGCCACCGCCACCGGCCCCTCGGCCAGCAGGCCGTGGGCGTCGCACCAGGCTCCGACACGCTTGCAGAGTCCGGTCATGGCACCGCCCGGGCCGACAGCCGGGCCAGGGCGCCGGGGTCGTCGTCCGGGTGGGCGCGGACCCGGATGGTGTGGCTGCAACGACTGCAGGCAAAACGCAGGACGTGTTCCCCAGCCACCACCTCGAGGCCGACGGCGACCAGGCGGGCCCCACAGTTCGCAGCGCGGTCCCCCGGAACCACGTCGACGTGGAGCCCGGTCAGGCAGGAGGGGCAGTGGTCCCGGACCCGCCCTCCCCCCGGGGGCACGGCGGCCCCACAGGCCACGCAGGCGAAGGACTGGTCGACGCGGATCGGATTCGAGCGCACCCGGGCGGTCTCCTCCCTGGCCTGGGCCAGACGCAACAGGCGCTTGCCGGACCAGTCGGCGGCCTCGTCTGGCAGTGCCACGCCTCGCCGACGTGCCACGGCCACGACCGCCTCGCGCAGTGCCCGGGGCTCGGCGTCCAACGCAGCGCCCAGCCGCTTCTGGGCCGCCCGTCCCTGGGCCTGCGCGACGATGGTCGCCGCCTGTGCCAGCCAGTCGCCTGCCATCGGACCCAGGTTACCCTGGCCCGCCCCTGCCGGAGACGCCGTGACGCTCCTGGTCGCACTGGCCCTGGCCCCGTGCCAGGCCGCTGTGCCCCCCGACGATCTGCAGTCCATCTGGACCCTCGAGATCCGCCGGTCTGACCCGGTGGTCTTCACCCAGTGGGCCCAGGACGAGCAGGCGGACGTGCGGGCCAGGACCGCCCTGGCCCTGGGCCGACTGGCCGATCCGGCCGCTCTCCCCCTCCTCACCGAGCTGGCCGCCGACAGGGACGCACGGGTGCGGGGCCACGCGGCCTTTGCCCTGGGGCTGACCCCTGACGGTGCGCCCCTGCTGCGGGAGCGCCTGAACGTCGAGCGGGACCGGGCCGTGCGCGTGCGCCTGCTCCAGGCCCTCGGCCTGCACGAGGACCTGGCCGACGAGGGCCTGCTGGCGGCTGCCCTGGACCGGTCCTGGTCCGAGAGCGCCGAGGCCAGCATCGCCCTGGGCCGGCTGGCGATCGCCCACCGGGAGCACGTGTTTCGCGACGAGACTCTGATCGCCCTGGGCCGTCAGCTCACCCGTCTGAAGCCCCGAGCCCGCCGGGGCGCCGCCTTTGCCCTGGCCCGTATGGCCCCCGAAGCCCTGCCCGAGAGCCTGGTGCGCGAGCTTCGTCACCAGGCCCTGGACGCCGCCGACCCGACGGTGCGCGCCTGGTGCCTGAGGGCCCTGGCCAGTGCCCAGGTCGGAGACGAAGGCATGCGGCTGGTGGCGCTCGCTGCCCGGGACGGGGACGAGGGTGTGCGGGTGGCCGCAGCGCGCTTCCTGGGCCGCCTGGAGGTCCCCCCGGCCGGCTCGACGGTCCAGGAACTGCTGGCCGATGACGCCCCCGGCGTCCGGCTGGAGACGATCCACAGCCTGGGGCGACTGGACTCCGTGGACCACGAGGCCCTGCTGCGGCCGGTGCTCGACGATCCCGACGAGATCCTCGGGGCCGCGGCCTTGGGTGTCCTGTTGGCCCAGGGCGACGAGCCGTCCGCCCGTCCCTGGCTGGCCGAGGACCAACCCCTGCGCCTCCAGGCCGCGGCCATCGCCAGCCTGGACGATGGGGCACAGCTGGCCCGGCTGGCGGTGGGCAGCCCCGAGCCCCTGGTGCGCACGACCGCCGTGGGCACGCTGGAAGGCCTGCCCGGCGCCAGCGAGCACGTGGCCACGCTCCTGGGCGCGAGCGACGACAAGGTGGCTGCGGTCGGGGCCATGCTGCTCCAGGAGGACGGGCGGAGCGCCGAAGTCCTGGAGACCTTGGTCGAGAGGCTGGCGGGGACCGAGGATCTGGACCTGCTGCTCGAGGGCTTCGAGGCGCTGGCCGTGGCTCATGAGGCCCAGGAGGACCTGCCGGATGGGCTCGACCAGGTGGTCGCCGGGGCCCTGACCCACCGGGCCAAGTCCGTGCGCGAGGCCGCCGAGCCCCTGGCGGCCGCTCTGGACCTGCCACCCCCTCCTCCGATGGACCCGGTGGCCAAGCTGCCGCTGCTCACGGACATCGCGCGCATCCAGAGCGCCCGCATCCTGACCGAGCACGGCGAGATCCGGGTCACGCTGCGCCCCGACCTCGCACCCCTGACGGTGTGGAACTTCGCCACCCTGGCCGATGACGACTACTTCGACGGCCTCCACTTCCACCGGGTGGTGCCGGACTTCGTCATCCAGGATGGCTGTCCTCGGGGGGACGGCTGGGGCGATCCAGGCCACCAGATCCCCGACGAGCTGAGCTGGCTGGCCTACGACGAGGGCACCCTGGGCATGGCTCTGGCCGGGCCCGACACCGGTGGGTCCCAGTGGTTCATCACACTGAGCCCCCAGCCCCACTTGGAGTCCCGCTACGCGGTCTTCGGCCAGGTGAGCCTGGACAACGGCGTGCCCGGAGACGTGGCGGTCGATACGGTCATCGACGACGTCATCATCGAGCGCGTGGGGTGGGACCGATGACCGCACTGCCCCTGGGACTGCGCCTGGCCCACTGGGCCCTGATCGTGTTCCTGCTCCAGAACATGGCCTACGGCAGCTACCAGATCTTCGTGGTGCTCACCCCCGAAGGCGGGAGCGCGGGTCCTCTGTGGGGCGCCGCCCGCGGGATTCCCCACGAGCTCCTGGTCGCACGAAGGCTCTATGCCATCGAGGTCTGGATCTGTGCCGCGGGGCTCGCGGTGTACCTGGGGGTCACCGAGATCCTGCCTCGGCGCCTGCGGGGCTGATCCACGTGGCCCTCCCGGCGACGCGCCCCCTGCGGCGGCGGGATCTGATCCGCTTCGATCTGACCACCGGTCTGTGGGTCTCGATCCGCCAGCTCGCGGCCCACCTGGGCGCTCGTCGGCTGGTCCAGGTCGCCTGGGGCCTGGCGCGACGCACCGGCCAGGACCCCTTGCACGGGCAGCAAACCCCGGCCTGGGCCGAGACCGCTGAGCCCCTGGTCCGGCATCAGCTCCGGCCGGCCCTGCAGCTCGACGAGGTCTTGGCGGACGATCTGGGGCTGAGCGTCGAAGAGCGTGTTCCGATCCTGCGAGCCGTCATCGCCGAGACCGGCGCCGCCTTTGTCGCGACCCACGCCAAGGGCGTCAGCCCGCGGGCCTGGGCCAGAGCGACGGTCCCGGCGCGGCAGGGCTGGGCCGAAGGCCTGATCGCTCGCTTCTTCAACGCCCGGATCGAGGGCGTCGAGACCACCGAGACGACCATCCGATTCCAGGTCAGCGCCTGTCGCTTCGCCAGCCTGGTGGTGGCGCTGGACCGGCCGCACCTGGCGCCGCTCTTCTGCGCGGCGGACAGCGTGTTCTTCGAGCGCCCGGGCACCCCGGCGACCCTCACCCGGCACGGCACCCTGGCCCAGGGCGCCCCGGCCTGTGACTTCCTGTTGGCCCTCAAGCCCCCGGAGCCTTGACCCGCAGGGGGCTCTCGGCCAGCTGGGCCAGGCGCCCGGCCCGGACGTCGTCGGCCTCCTGGGCCAGATAGCCCCGCAGCGGGCCTTCCAGGCGGGGCTCGAAGAACCAGTGGGCCGAGCGACACAGCTCCGGCTCGAAGCCCCGCCGGAACTTGTGCCGACCGCCCTGGCCGGGCTCAAAACCCCCCAGCCCCCGGTCGATGGCGTGCTGGATGGGGGCGTAGAAGCACAGCTCGAAGTGCAGGTTGGGCAGCTGCCCGGACGCTCCCCAGTAGCGCCCATACATGCGGTCGCCCTTCTGGACACAGAGCGCGCCGCCGACCAGGCGCTCACCGTCCAGGCCGCAGAAGAGCTGCAGCCGGTGGGCCCAGTGCTCGTGGAGCCACGCCCAGAAGTCCCGGTTGAGGTAGCGGTGGCCGCCGTACATGGCGCAGGTGCGGCTGTAGTGGTCGTACATCTGCATCAACGGCGCCAGGCCCAGCCCGTCGCCGTGGAGACGGGTCAGGCGCAGGCCCAGGGCGTTGGCCGCTCGTCGCTCCCGCCGCAGCGACTTGCGGCGCTTGCTGCGAAAGCGGGCCAGGAACTGGTCGAAGTCCGCATAGTCCGCGTTGGTCCACTGGAACTGTGTCTGGAGGCGGGGGGCAGCACCCGCGGTGCCGGCCAGCTCGGTCTCGCGGGCGTCGGTGAACAGGAGGTGCAGCCCATGACAGCCCAGGGCCTGGGCCACCCGGTGCAGCCCGGCGACCAGCTGGAGCCGCCTTGTGTCCGGGTCTTCACCGGGGGCGACCAGCAGTCGCCGCCCGGTGACCGGGGTGAACGGCACGCCGACCACCAGCTTGGGGTAGTACCCGACCCCCAGGCGACGGGCCGCGTGGGCAAAGGACCAGTCGTAGACGAACTCCCCCATGCTGTGGAGCTTCACGTAGGCCGGCGCGGCAGCCACGAGGGCTTCGCCGTCCCACAGGGTCACGTGGCGCGGGATCCAGCCGGTCTCCTCTGGACCGACGCACCCGGTCTCCTCCAGGCCCCTCAGCCACCCCCACTCCAGGAATGGCGTGGCGTCGCCGACCAGGGCGTCCCACGTCTGCTGACCGACCTCGGACAGGTCGTCGTGGATCCGCAGCCGAAGCGCGGTCACTCCTGTTGCGCGCCCAGGTCCGTCGCGATGCGACCGGCGAGATCGCCTTCGACGGCCTTGGCCGCGACCTTGACCGCGTTGCGCACCGCTCGCGCGTTGGAGCGCCCGTGGGCCTTGATGACGACCCGGTCCAGGCCGAGCAGCGGCGCGCCGCCGTACTGCTTCCAGTCGGTCATCGTGCGCAGCTGGCGCAGGCCCTGGGACAGCATGGTCAGCCCGAGCTTCCACAGGAACTTGCGGGCATAGGCGTCGCGGGCGATGTCCGCGACCACCTCGGAGACCCCCTCGAGCATCTTGAGCACGACGTTGCCCAGGAAGCCCTCGCACACGACCACGTCGACAGTGCCCTTGGGGATGTCCAGGCCTTCGACATTGCCCACGAACTCGACGCTGGACAGCTCGAGCAGGCGCTTGTGAGCGGCGACGATGGCCGGGGTGCCCTTTTCAGACTCGGTGCCGTTGGACAGGAGCGCCACCCGCGGCCGCTCGATGCCGGACACGATGCGGGAGTAGGCACTGCCCATGACAGCGAACCCGACCAGGTCCTCGGGGGTCGCGGCCAGCGTGGCCCCCACGTCGAGCATCAGGGCGAAGGGGTCCTGGCGAGGCCCGTGGCGGGCTTCGGTGGGGTGCACCGCCGCCAGGGCCGCTCGGCGCACGCCCGGCAGCCGGTCGAAGGTCCGGGCCGCGGCCAGGATGACGGCTCCGGTGTTGCCCGCGCTGACCAGGGCGTCGGCATCGCCTGCGCGGACCAGGCGTGCGGCGGTCAGGACAGAGCAGTCCGGGCTGGCATCCAGCGCCGCGCCGGGCTTGTCCGTCATGCTCACCGCGCCGGCGCTGTGCACCAGCACGACCCGCGACGGGTCGTAGCGCTGCTCGGCCAGGAGACCGGAGAGCTCGGGCTCGTCTCCGACCAGGAGCACCTCGATGGGTGTCTCTTCGCGGGACAGCCGGGCGACCCCCTCGACCACGGCCTGGGGTCCACGGTCGCTGCCCATGGCGTCGAGGGCGACGCGGATCATCTCACTCCTGGGGGGCTCACCGTGATCGGTGTACCACCCGGACGCAGGAGCAGCACTGCGGGCTCGCCGTCGGCGTCTTGATCGCACCAGGCGGTGGCCAGCCAGCCCTCGTGGTCGACCCGAACCTCGTAGCGACAGGCGGCGTCCATCGGGTCGAGTCCGATGGCCGGGATCCCGTCCCACGCCACCTCGCTGGCGTCGAGCTGGTCGACCGCTCGGGGACCGCCGTCGTAGGCCACATAGTTGCCCTGCTCGGCCAGCGTGGCCTCCTGGCGGCTGGCGATCAGCATCAAGACCGACAGGGCCTCGGTGCTGCGGGGGTTGCCCACCGGATCGTCCTGGGGCCCCGACCCGGTCGGCCCCTCTGACGCTCCGGTGCGATCCTCGACCAGTCCGGGCAGCTGGTCGGTGAGGGCGTCCATCAGACCCGGCGCGTCCAGCACGAGCGCGACCTCGCCGGGGGCCGGTGCGCCCACGTGAGCGGTCACGATCAGCGGCAATGCCAACATCGGCACGCCGGCCAGGTCCGCTCGGACCCAGATGCCTGGCACCGCGGCCTGCTTGGCCTGGCTGGCGGGGATCCAGGTCTCCCCCACCCCGGTCACGAGGGCCTCGACCGCCTCGGGCTCCGTGGCCAGGACCACCGCCCCTCGGGTGGCGCCGATCCACCAACCCTCCATGCCACCCACGCCGTCGAGGGACCGTGCCCGGCCCACCGCCAGCGGCGTGAGCCCCCGCCCTTCGAAGGCCCGGTCGAGTTCCCGGTCCAGGCCGCGGCGGGTGCGCGGTCGCGACACGGGGAGCACCAGGGTGGCCGAGGGCTCTGGCGCCGTGAACAAGCCGGTCAGAGCCATCTCGACCCCGGGCTGGATCTCCAGCCCGGACTCTTCCAGCAGCGAGCCCCCGCTGCCGACGATGGGCGGCAGACCGCGACCGAGCAGCATGCTGAGCTGCTGGGCCGACGTGAGGGCCTCGATCGGGTCGCCGTTGACACGCACGGCGATGTCCGGCGCCGCGACGCTGCGGCCGTGGGTGCGGCGAGCCGGGGTGAGCCCCGTGAGGGCGCCGCCGACCTGGTCCTCGAGGGGCACCCCGATCAGGTCGACCCGGAAGCGGTCCCCCACGGCGCTGCCTTGGATGAGCACGGCCTCTGCGCCGAGCTCTTCGGCCTGGGCCGCGCCCATGGCCAGGACGTCTCCGGCGACCCAGCAGCCTCCCAAGCCGGGGTCCACCCGGCGGGCCAGCCCGGGCAGCACATCGCTCTGCGCGGCGGGCGGTCCGAAGGCCCCGACCCGCAGCGTGGCCACGTCGGGGCCAAAGGTCAGGGTCATCGGATCGCCGGCCTCGTCGATCCAGGTGTCCGGCGCATCGGGGGCTGGGGTGGTGTCTTGGATCAGCAGCGGCAGGAACTCGGCCCGGAAGCGCGCCTGGTCTGCCAGAGGCAGCACGGCGATGACGTGGTCTCCATTGGCTGTGGTCGCGGCCAGCAGCGGGCCCTCGGGGGACAGCCCCATGCGCGTGGCCTCGTCGGGGTCGGCGATGACGCGACTCAGCTGATCCAGGCCGTCCAGGCCCAGGTCGTCTCCGCTGAACCAGCTGCCGGCGGCCATCAGGGAGTGGCAGCCCATGAAGGCGGCTGCCGGCGCGGGAAGCTCGGCGATCAGCGGCTCGGGGGGCTGGGCCTGGGCCAGACCGCCCCACAACACCAGGCCGGCGATCACGTGGACTCACCGGTGGGCTCCAGCCTGGCCAGACGCTCCCGGAGCTCGGACTGGGTCTTGCGCAGGGCCACCAGGTCGTCGCGCAGGCCTTGCAGCGCCTGGTCGGAGTCCCGGCCGTCCTGGACGTTGCGCAGGGCTTCGTAGGCCATGCGCCGCACGCGGCCATCGCCGGCGCCGTCCACGAGGCGGCGCAGGGCGGGAAGGCCCCGTCGGTCGACCAGGCGCCCGAGCCCGCTGACCGCGGCGAGCTGGACGCGGAAGGGGCCGTGCAAGGCGAGCTCGGACAGGCGCTCCACCGCCTGGGCCCGCAGGTCCGGCAGGGCGTCTGCCAGATTCGCCAGGGCCCCGCAGGCGGCGGCCCGGGCCCGGTTGCCGCGCTCGGGGCCCGTCCAGTCCAGCAGTGTCTGGAGGACCTGAGGGTTCCGGGTGTGTCCCAGGCCCTGGAGCCCGCGACTGGCGAGTGCGTCGCCCCAGGAGGGCTGGGAGAGCAGGGATCGGTTTGCGGCCACCGCAGCCCCCGCGCGCAAGCGGCCCAGGGCCACGCCGGCTGCCCCCTGCACGTAGTTGGACGGATCGCCGTCGCGCACGAGGGCCTCGAGCCGAGCCTCGACCGGGGCCCCTCCGAGCTTGCCCAGGGCGGAGACCACGGGGCGGCGGGCCCGGGCTTCGGTCTCGGTGTCCAGTGCCACCAAGAGCGCCGCCGTCGCGGCCTCGCCGCCCACGTCGCCGAGGAGTCGGGCGAGCTCTGCCCGCACGGGCCACGAGGGATCGTGCGCCAGGGCCCCCGTCAGGGCGGCCAGGCCTGCCGCGTCCGTCTCTCGGGCCAGAGCCTCGGCGGCGCGGATTCGGACGACGGGACAGCTGTCATGGGCCAGGAGCCCGCGGAGCCAGCCAGCCGGCGCCTTGAGCGAGAGCTTGGCCAGGACCCGGAAGCCGGGGTCCACCCGGACCCGAAGGGGGGGCTGTGGGCAGGGCAGGTGGAAGGCCTGGGTGCGCTCGGCCACCGGCAGGTCGATCGGCGTCTGTTCGCCGTCGGCGCCAATCACCTGGATGCGCAGGCCGAAGGCAAAAGCATCGGCCACGTCGTCGCCGGTCTGGGTCTGCCGGACCTTGACCGACAACAGGCCGCCCTGGTGGCGCACGTCGACGTCCAGGATGGGGTGTCCCGCGCCATGCACCCACTGCTGGAAGAAGCCGTCCAGGTTGCGCCCCGTGGCGTCTTCGAGGGCCCGCTGGAAGTGCCGGGTGTGCACGGTGCCGTGGGCGTGGCGGGTCAGGTAGGACTGGACGGCCGGCCAGAAGGCGTCGTCGCCCAGCGCGTGGCGCAGGGTGTGCAGGACCGCGGCGCCCTTTTCGTAGAGGTGCCGATCGAACATGTCGATGGGCTCGCGGAACCGATAGCTCACGATCGGCCTGCGGTAGCGCCCGCTGGCCTCGCCCATGTAGGTGCGGGCCAGGCGCCACGTGTACCAGGCCGCGTGGTCTGCGCCGCGCTGGTCCTCCTGCCACAGGGCCTCGGAGTACGTGGCCCAGCCCTCGTTGAGCCACCCCTGACTCCAGTCCTGGCAGGTGACCAGGTCCCCGAACCACTGGTGGGCCAGCTCGTGGAGCACCAGGCCCTGAGCGTCGAAGTCCCGGGCGGCCCGCTCATCGACCAGGATGACGTCGGTCATCGTGGTGGCGCCGGTGTTCTCCATGCCGCCGAAGATGAACTCGTGCACCACCACCTGGTCGTAGCGGGGCCAGGGGTAGGACACGCCGTAGCGGCGCTCCAGGCAGCGAATCATCTCGGGCGTGGGCCCGAACACCCGGGCGACCGTGTCCGCGTCGGTGCCAGGCGGGACCAGGTAGCGGACCGGCAGGTCGCCGCAGGTCGTCTCGTGCACGTCCAGGAGGGCGACCACGACGGTCACCAGGTAGGCCGGGATCGGCTGGTCCTGGGTCCACCGCCAGCGGCTCCAGCCCGCTTCGGCGCCATCGCCCCGGCTTTGCAGGGTGCCGTTGCAGACCACCTCGTAGGCCGCCGGCACTTCGAGAGTGAAGGCCCAGGGGTGCTTGATGGAAGGGTGGTCGAAGCACGGCAGGAAGTAATGGGCGTCCTCGTCCTGGCACTGGGACCAGACCTCCCAGGGGCGCTCCGGTGCCGCCGGGCTGGGGCCCACGCGGTACAGGCCGCGCCGCGGCTCCCCGTGCCAGCGCACGTGGATCGTGCCGGCGCTGAGCCCTGGGGGCGGCGTGACCTGGAGCCGGCCACCGTCGTGGTGCCAGACGGCGGCGTGGTCGGGGTGGTCGACCCAGCTCACGTGCTCGACGGTGACCTCGTCCAGGTCCAGCGAGACCGTGCCCAGCCCCGCCACGGTCGGGCCCACGCGAATCCAGGCCTGGCCGGTGAAGCCCGCCACCGCTGGGTCGAGCCGCAGGTGAACGTCGATGTGCAGCAGCTCACAGGCCCGATCGCGGCCGTAGTGGGGCGGCGCATCGGGTTCGGCGAACGGGCGGCGCCGAGCGCGCCACCATCCTGCAGCGCGACCCTCCTGGAGCAGACCCTTGTCGCGGAGGGTAGACACCGGGCTACTCCGACGGCGGCGCAGGCAAGATGACGTAGCCCCGGTACAGGTCGCCCAGGAAGGCGCAGGCCTCGGCGCCCTTCAGGTCCACGTAGGCGGCGATGTAGGCCGACATGGTGGCGTCGAGCTTGCCCTCGAGCTCGCCCAGGCGCGTTCCATTCATGGCGGCCAGGTTGGCGTTGACCAGCTCCTCGAGGGCGTCGGAGTCCTCGAGCTCGGGGTCCAGGAAGGGCAGCTTTCCGTAGATCAGCTCGCGGTAGCGGTTCGCCGCGTCCTTGCGGCCGCCGATGGGCCCACTCTTGATGCGCATGGGGCGGTCGACCCCGAAGAGCAGGATCTGGGCGGCCTGGGCACAGGTCTCCAGGCAGCGATCGTTCTCGGAGCGGGGGTCCAGGTCCAGGCCCATGCGGATCAGCGACCGGGCGATGGTGCGCGGGTGGGAGGCGTTGACCGTGTTGACCATGTACTCGTCGATCTTGAACCGGGAGAAGTGGTGCTCCAGGAGCTCGTCCACCGGCCGCCGACCGCTGGTGTTCTCGACGATGAGCGGCGCGTTCACAGCGATGATGCAGCCGGTGCGCCCGCGGTTGCGCGACACCCAGCCCAGGACGTCCTCGTGGGCGCGGAGGTGCGCCGTAGAGACCAGCCGGATGCCCTCTTCCGTGCGCTCCATCACGGCACCGCCGGAGGAGTTGCGGGGGGCCCAGGCCAGGTCCAGTCCGAGGTAGCGCATGTGTCGTTGTCCTTGGCTGCGCCCAGGACCCGGCTTGATCGCCGAGGGGTCCAGGGCTGAGGGCCGAGAGCCTAACGCGCCTCGGGACCGCTACCAGCGGCTCACCCCAGACGCGTTGGAGTCGGCCAGAGCCCAGCGCACCCCGCTTCCCATGCGGAAGCTCCGGGCCAGATCCGGATCCGCTGCTTCGACCTCTTGGAGGAGACGTTCGGCCAGGTCGTGGGCCTGGGCCTGGGCCCTGGCGCCGCCGGCGGAGTGGAGGGCCCGCAGCAGGAAGAAGTCGTCGCCGCACTCCCGCGCTTCCTCGAGCCCGGCGGCGAGCACCTCGGCGTCGCCGCCGATCCGAGCACCCGCGAGCAGCAGGCGGGCGATGAGGCGTCGGTCTCCGCACTCGGCCAACGCCTCCATCGCGTCCTCGAGGGCGTCGCCCTGGGCCGTGAGCACGGCCTCGAGGCCGGCGTGGAAGGCCCGCACCGGCTCCCGGCCGGTGCGCTCTGCCAGCTCGGCGACCCGGTGGCACGCGGCCAGGGCCGCCGGGTGGTCCCCTTGCTCCAGGCGCATGCGGGTCCTCAGGGACCACCAGGACAGCTGGATCTGCACCTCGCTCTCGGGTTCGCCAGCGACCCGCCACTTGCGCAGGAGGCGAGCCGCGCCATCGGCGTCCGCGCAGTCCAGGTGGATCGCCGCTCGCACGGTACCGACGTGGCTCTCCAGCTGGGGCAGACGGGCCTCTCGGGCGATGGACCGCGCCGCGCGCACGGACGCCAGCGCGGGCCCCACCCGTCCGGCGCGGAGGCGGGCCTGGGCCAGGGACAAGGCCCCAGCCACCCGGCGCTCGGGCTCTCCGCCGCGGCGCAGGACCTCGGCTTCTTCCTCGAGCAGGCGAGCGGCCATCTCGACCCGGCCCGACGTGAGGTGCAGGCCGCCGAGCAGACCGCGCCCCGTGGCGACGGCGTCCTGGCGTCCCTGGACCGACGCCGTCTCGACGGCCTTGCGGAGCATCTTCTCGGCGTCCGCGGTGCGCCCCTGGACCGACAGGCCGCGGCCGCGGAGCAGCTGGGCGCGAAGCATCAGGGGGTTGTGGGTGTAGCTGCCCACCAGGTTCAGGCACTCGGCCGCCAGGTCCGTGCACCGACGGGCATCGCCAAAGCGGAATCGGGCCTCTGCCAAGCCCAGGATGGCCCTGGCGACCAGGTCCTCTCGCCCCTGGTCGTTGGCCAGCCGCCGCGCGGCGGCGAAGGCCTCGACGGCCATCAGCTGGCGCCCCAGGCCCAGCAGGGCCTCGCCGCGAGCGAGTGCGCCGTGGGTCGCGGTCAGCGGATCCAGGTGCTCGTCGAGCACGGCCTTGTCCAGCGCCTCGAGCGCGGAGGCGTGCATCGAGCGGGACTCGTACCACTCGCCCAGGCCGACCAGAGCGCGCGGCGCAGCACGGGGCGGCGCCCCATAGGCCCGGTGTCGACTCAGCCGCTCGTCCCGCCAAGGACCGGGGGGCAGCTCTGCGAGGGCCTCGGACAAGGCGTTGTGCAGGGCGCGGCGACGGTAGGCGGGGAGCTCCGCCAGGAGCATCTCGCCCAAGGCCGGCCGCCGCAGCCCCAGCCAGTCGCCGTCGGTGTCCCGGCGCTCCCTGGCGAGCCTGCTGTGCACCAAGCGGAAGGGCTCGACCGCGCCTTCGTCGAGCCCGACGGAGCGGAGCGCGACCTCGAGGGGGATGTCCTCGCCGGCGACGGCCAGCGCGTCGAGCAGGCGCCGTCCCGGCCGCTCCAGCACCGCAAGGCGGGCCAGGAAGATGTCCCGCAGGGAGCGCTCGGGCCGCAGGTCCGGATGCCCGATGAGCTTCCAGGACATCTCGCCGCCTTCCTCGAGGTCCCCGTGGGTCAGCAGGCCGCGGGTGTGCAGATCGCGCATCAGCGAGACCACCGCGCCGGGCATGCCGCCCGTCATCCGGTGGATCTCGTCGGGCAGCGCGGACGGCGGGGGCGAGCCCCCCAGCAGGCCGCTGACCAGCTCTCGGCTCTCGTCGGCATTCAGGGGCCGGAGCTCCACCACATGGCTGCCCAGGAGCTCGACGGGCTCGAGGCCGGTCGCGACCACCGCCGCACCGGTGCCCCCCAGAGCCTGGTCCAACGCCGCCACACCCTCGGGGTCCGCCTGGTCGAAGTCCTCGACCACGACCGCGAGCTGGCCTTCGCCGATCAGACCCAACAGGCTGGACCGCAGACCGTCCGGCCCGGGATCTACGTCCCCCATCACCCGAGTGAGCTCTCTGCGGAGCTGCTCGATGGGATCCAGGGGCGGCGCCCGACGACGGCACCGCACCGCCAGGACCTCGGCCCCGCGCTCCCGGGCCATGCCCCAGGCCCGTCGAGCCATGCGCCCGACCCCCATGCCGGGTTCACCCACCAGCTGGACGAAGCCGCCTGCGTCCAGCACGGCTTCGATGCCGCCGACCGCGCCCAGGCGCCCCACCAGAGGCGGCGGCGTGAGCTCTTGGCGCAGCTCGCCGCGCCCGGTCAGGACCGCCAGGCCCACCGCGGAGCTCGACGGTCGGGCCACCGGGTCCCGCGCCATGAGGCGGGTCACCAGCTCCACCAGCCGCCTGGGTGTCTCGGGGGGGGCGAGCTCGGCGATGGGCACAGCCTGGCCGCCCCGGTGGGCGCGCAGGTAGCCCGTGGCGCCCTTGGCCTTGTAGGGCCTGCGGCCGGCGAGGGCTTCGTAGAGGGTCACGCCCAAGGAGTACAGATCCGCCCGGTGGTCGGTCTCGCCCCCGGCGATCTGCTCCGGCGCCATGTAGGCGTAGGTGCCCATCACGTCGCCCAGAGTGGTGGTCAACGGGTCGGCCGGATCCACCGCCAGCCCCAGGTCGAGCAGCAGGATGCGGCTGTCTTCGCACAGGAAGACGTTGCCGGCCTTGACGTCCCGGTGCACGACGCCGTGTGCATGCAGCCACGTCAGCGCCTGGAGCAGCACGTGGGCGATGCGCTCGACATGGCCCGGCTCGACCACCCCCAGCTTGCGAATCCGCTGGCTCAGCGAGCGGCCCTCGAGGACCTCCAGGACGATGTAGGGCCTGGGACCGTCGACCACCTGGAAGCAGGCCGGCAGGTGGGGACACTTGAGCCGCTGGAGCAGCCGCCCTTCGCGCAGGAAGCGACGCCTGTGGGCGCGGGAGCGATCCGGGTCCCGCAGGACCTTCAGCGCGACCTCGTGGTCGAAGCGGCTGCAGGAGGCGGCGAACACATCGGCCAGGCCGCCGCTGCCCAACTTGCGCAGGACCTGGAAGTCATCGAGCTGGATGGGCATGCCCGGGAAGCATAACCACGGGTCATGGGACGACTGGAGACGCGAGCAGCGCTGATCGCCGGCGCAGCCGACGGCGAGCGGGTGGTGGTGCTGCGCTGCCCACTGGCCCTGGCCTCTGGACCGAGTCAGCGCCTGACGAAGAAGCCGGGCCCGGTGCTGCTGGTCACCACCGACCTGGACGATCCGCTCCCGGCTTTCCTGCAGACGAAGGCCGGGCGCAAGCTCGGCGACCTGCCGCTGCGGTGGCGCGCGGTCGCGGAGCTCGCCGCCCAAGACGACAAGCTGCGCCGGATCCTGGCCAAGGAACAGCGATCCGTGCGGCGCTTCCTGCCGACAGCGCTGGCGTTGACGAGTCCCCGCCTGAGGCCGGCCCTGGCCTTGCTGCTGGAAGCGCTCCCCAGGCCCCGGCAGAACCGCGACAACTGGACGGTCCGGGCCCGCGGCGAGCTGCTCCTGACGCTCTACGCCTTCAACGCCGGCACCCACGAAGGACTGCAGCTCCGCCTGACCGACGAGGGCCTGGACCGCTGGCCCGGCCTCGAGCCCGACGAGCGGGTGTTCGGCAAGTACGCCGTGCGATGGACCCTGAAGCCCGAAGAGGTGCCGGAGCTGGTGGCCGCGCTCACTTGAGCTACGGCGCCGAGCCCACCAGCTTGGCGCGGGTGCCCTTGACCTCGACCACCCGGATGCTCTCGTCGAGCGCGAGCACCAGTGCGGTGAGGACTTCGCCCGACACGTCGATGACCTTGATGTCCTCGACGTCGACGTCGCCCCCGGCCAGGACCTTGAACGGCCGACCCTCGGGCAGGTCCTGACCCCAGGCACCGACGGCGCTCATCTCACCGTCGTCCTCGCGGGCGAAGACCGTGACGGTGCGCTCGCCGACCCGGACCAGGTCCAGGGCGGTGATGCCGGTCTTCGGAGTGACCCGGAAGCTCTCCGGGCGGCCTGCGCCTTGGAGGAGGGCCCAGCGGAAGCCGTTCTCGCCCTTGGGCGTCCAGGCGACCACGTGGCCCTCGGGCGTGAGCACGGACGCCGCCAGCCGGCCTGGGAAGCCGTCCGGAGCATTCAGGGGCCCGCCCAGCCCGTCGCGGAGGATGGGCTGGACCGTGCCGCCCTTGGTCAGCAGGAGCGGGTCCTGGGTGCCCACGAACCCGCGGGCCGTGGGGACGCGCTGGCCGAAGAGCCGCTCGAGCTCGCCGTTCTTCCAGCGGTGCACGAACAGCGTCGGACCCGTGCGGGCCAGGCCGTAGACCAGGAAGCCGTCATCATCGGCCACGACGACGGGGCGCACGGCCGGGGCGTACTCCAGCTCCACGCTGCGCACCGGCCCGTGCTCCCCCAGCGCCGAGATCTCGGTCACCCCGAGCAGCACCACGTTGGGTCGCTCCACGAAGGTGATCGCCGCAAAGCCCGCGGGCAGTGGCACCAGGGCGCGGGCCAGCACCAGGTCATTGGGGACCTTGAGCGGGGGTGCCTGGCCCACGTAGCGGCCCCCCAGCGGGAAGCTCGTGGCCCGCAGCCGGGACTTGCCGTCGGACTCGGAGTTCTCCCACATCAGGGTCACGGTGCCGTCTGAGACCGCGGCTTCGACGTCCTCGAACGCCACCTCGCTCGCCGGCAGCTCGTCGCGCTGCTCGGCTTCGCCAGCGTCGCCGCGCTCGACGCCTTCCAGATCGGCCCCCGCCAGATCCGCGTCGTCGAGGCGCGTGTCGATCATCGTCGCGCCCTTCAGGCTGGCGTCCTTGAGGACGGCCGTCGCCAGGTCCGCGCGGCTCAGATCGGCCCCGTCGAGACGGGCGCCGGTCAGGTCCGCGCCGGTCAGGTCGGCTCCCGCCATGCGGGCGCCGGTCAGATCCGCGCCGGTCAGATCCACGCCCTTGCCCTTGACCCCGACCATGTCCGCCTCGGCCAGGGTGGTCCGGGCGAACTTGGCCCCTGCCAAGCGGCCGTCGCGCAGGACGGCTCCCCGCATGTCCGACGCCGAGAAGTCGGCCCCCTCCATGTTGGCCTCGGTCAGGTCGACGCCGCCCAGAGATGCGCTCCGGGCCTCGGCCCGCTTGAGCCTGGCGTTTCGAAAGGTGGCCTGGGTGGCGTTGGACTTGTCCAGCACGGCCTCGACCATGTCCGCCCCGGTGAAGTCGCCGCCCTCGATGACCGCTTCGCCCAGCCAGGCACCGCGCCAGCGGGACCGGATCGCCACCACGTCGGACAGGTTGGCCTCGGTCAGGTCGGCCCCGTCGAAGTTGGCCCGGGCCAGCACGGCGCCGGTCAGGTTGGTCTCGGACAGGTCGGACTTCTCCAGGTTGGCCCGGGAGAGGTCCACTCCTGGCAGGTTCCGACCAGCGAGATCGCACGCGAAGAGCTCGGGCGCGGCGCGCTGTCCGCGCCGGTTGTTGAACTCTTCGACCTTGTCGGCTTCCAGCAACTCAAGCAGCGTCACGCTTGCTCCGGGAGAGAAATCAGGGCACCAGGAAGAGTGGAGGACCCCATGCACCAGGTCTCGCTCATCTTGCTCGGCAGCTCCCTGATGGCCTGTACAGACGGGGGGACGGCCGCAGACACGGGCGCGACCGACACGGGGCCCGCCACCTATCCCTCGGCCTTCGCCGAGGCCAAGTACTCCGCAAAGTCCCTGATCGTGTTGCCCGAGGACGAGGGCTTCGACCTGGACGGCGACGGCGTCGTCAACAACAAGCTCCCCACGCTGCTGGCCCTGGTCGACCCCTTCACGACAGACGACATGAGTCGCGACGGGGTGAACGACACCGTGGCCGAGATGCAGGCCGAAGGTCAGCTGGTGTTGCTGCTCGACGCGCTGCACGACAAGGGCGTGCTCCAGGTCGACCTGCTCCTGGCGGCCCGCGACGCCGACTCCGATGCGCTCGTGATGGACCCCTCCAGCTATGGCGAAGACGGCACCCCCAACTCCCGCTTCGTCGGGGCCTTCGAGGATCAGACCCAGTTCGCAGTGCTCGCGCCGACCGCCGATCTGCCCTTCCCGGTCGTGGCCGGAGAAGCTCCGGTCCAGATCCCCTTGCTCGACGCGGTGATCGACGGTGAATTCCACGATCTGGAGGCCGGCATCCCGGACACCGGCAACTGGACCGCCGGCTTCGGGGTGATGGTCGGCGCCTTGCCTGTCCAGGGGCTCATCGACCAGGTCGTCGAGAAGATCGTGCCGCCCGAGGAGCCCGTCACCGGAGGCGAGCCCGACACGGTCTACTACGACCCCGACAGCTACCTGGGCATGAGCCGGGACGACTTCATGGTCTGGGTGACGGATCTGCTCAACGAGAACGTCGCCGACCTGTGGATGGACGACGGCAGCCGCGCGGTCTCGGCCGCACTGGCCTGGGAGGTCCAGCTGGCCCCGGAGTGGCCCGAGTAGCTCTTGGCCCGGGGGCCCGACCCGCTTAGACCCTGGGGGCCTCTGGAGACACGATGTCCAAGACCTCGCCCCCCAAGCTGCCAAAGGGCAGCGGGCTGCCGAAGCTCGACGCGGACGGCCTGCTCCACCTCTACCGCGAGATGGCCACCATCCGCCGGTGCGAAGAGCTCGCCGCCAAGGCCTACACCCTCCGCAAGATCCTGGGCTTCTGCCACCTCTACATCGGCCAGGAGTCCGTGGCGGTCGGCGCCGCAGCGGTCTGTCGGACCGACGACTTCTGGCTCGCCGCCTACCGCGAGCACGGCCACGCCATGGCCAAGGGTGTCACCGCGCGGGCCATGATGGCCGAGCTCTTCGGCAAGGCCACGGGCTGCACATCGGGCCTGGGCGGCTCGATGCACCTGTTCGACAAGTCGGTCAACTTCCTGGGCGGCTACGGCATCGTGGGCGGCCAGGTCCCGCTGGCCAACGGGCTGGGCTGGGCCATCAAGCACTCGGGCGACGACCGGGTCTGCGTCTGCTTCTTCGGCGAGGGCGCCGCCAACCAGGGCGCGTTCTTCGAGGCCATCGCCCTGGCCCAGCTCTACAAGCTGCCGGTGGTCTTCGTCTGCGAGAACAACGGCTATGCCATGGGCACCGCGGTGGACCGCCAGTCCGCGGTCACCGACATGAGCACCCGGGCCATCGGCGTGGGCATGGCCCGGGACAGCTTCGAGGCCTTCGACGTCGAGGTCGTCCGGGAGCGCTTCGGTCGCGCGGTCAAGTTCGCGCGAGCCGGCAAGGGTCCCGTGTTCCTGGAGTGCGTGACCTACCGCTTCCGGGGCCACTCGATGTCCGACCCGGCCAAGTACCGCACCAAGGCCGAGCTGGAAGAGAAGAAGAAGTCCGACCCGCTGGCCATCACCGAGGACCGGCTGCGCGACGACTTCGGCGTGACGGACGAGCAGCTCAAGGCGATCAAGGACGAGATCGAAGTCATCGCCCAGGACGCCTACACCTTTGCCGAGGAGTCCCCGGTGCCCGACCCCACCACCCTCTACGACCACGTCTACGCGGGGACCTGATGGCACTCCTCCAGATCCGAGAGGCCCTGCGCCAGGCGATGGTCGAAGAGATGCGCCGGGACCCGACGGTCTTCCTGATGGGCGAAGAGGTCGCCTACTACAACGGCGCCTACAAGGTCTCCCAGGGCATGCTCGAGGAGTTCGGGCCCCAGCGGGTGGTGGACACCCCCATCGCCGAGGGCGGCTTTGCCGGCCTGGGCATCGGGGCAGCGATGGGCGGCATGCGCCCCATCATCGAGTTCATGACCTGGAACTTCTCGCTGGTCGCCTATGACCAGGTCATCAACAACGCCGCCAAGATCCACTACATGTCCGCCGGCCAGTACCCGCTGCCGATGGTCTTCCGCGGCCCCAATGGCTCGGCCGAGAACCTGGGCTGCCAGCACTCGACCAGCGTCGACAGCCTGTTCGCCCACTTCCCGGGCCTCAAGGTCGTGACCTACGCCACGGCCGGTGACGCCAAGGGCCTGCTCAAGGCGGCCATCCGCGACCCGGACCCGGTGGTGTTCCTGGAGAGCGAGCTCACCTATGGCATGAAGCACGAGGTCCCCGATGGCGAGCACGTGATCCCGCTGGGCGTCGCCGACCTGAAGGCCGTGGGCTCCGACGTCACCCTGGTCACGTGGGGCAAGCAGGTCTTCAACTGCCAGACCGCGGTGGCCGAGCTCGCCCGTGCGGGTGTCAGCGCGGAGCTCGTCGACCTGCGCTCCCTGCGGCCCCTGGACCACGAGACCCTCTTCCGCAGCGTGGCCAAGACCGGCCGGTGCGTGGTGGTCCAGGAGGGCCACCTGTTCGCCGGCGTGGGCGCCGAGATCGCAGCCCGGGTCCAGGAGGCCTGCTTCGACTACCTGGACGCCCCGGTCAAGCGCGTCGCAAACCGCGACCTGCCCCACCCCTACGCCACCAACCTCGAGCAGCTGGTCAACCCCAGCCCGGAGCGCATCGTAGAAGCCGTGCGCTCACTCTTCTAGAGGCACCCCAGATGGCCCAATTCTTCGAGATGCCCCAGGCCAGCCCGACCATGGAGAAGGGCTTGCTGCTGTCGTGGCTCAAGGCCGAGGGCGACACCCTGGCCCCCCAGGACGCCATCGCCGAGGTCGAGACCGACAAGGCCGCGATGGAGATCGAGGTCTTCGACAGCGGCGTGTTGATCAAGATCCTCGCCGCCGCGGGCGACGCGATCCCCGCGGGTCAGCCCATCGCCATCCTGGGCCAGTCGATGGACGAGGACATCAGCGGGCTGCTGGCGGACTTCGAGGCCTGGAAGGCGAACCCTCCCGCTGCCCAGGCCGCCGAGCCCGATGCCCCGACCCCCGCCGCTCAGCCCGGCCCAGCCCCGGCCTCGGCCGCCCCCAAGGCGCCCGTGACCGGCACCGTCCAGGCGTCGGACTGGATGGGCAAGACCCTGTCGTCGGCGATCATGGAGTCCCCTGGGACCTTCCTGGTCGAAGGCCCGCGAGTCCGCTCCTCACCCCTGGCCCGCAAGCTCGCGGCAAAGAAGAACATCTCCCTGGAAGCCGTCACCGGCACCGGTCCTCACGGCCGCATCGTCAAGGCCGACGTGGAGAGCTGGCGCCCGCCCGCCGGCGGCGTCGCCGTCGCCCGCGGCCAGGACCAGCTCATCCCCAACAACACCATGCGCAAGACCATCGCTCGGCGGCTCACGGAGTCCCACAGCGACAGCCCGGTCTTCTTCCTGACCGCGCACTTCGACTGCGACCGCTTCGTGGCGTACCGCAAGCGCCTCAAGGCCCTGGTCGATCAGCCCATCAGCTACAACGACCTGCTCATGAAGTGTGTCGCTCGGGCCCTGGTCGACGAGCCCGCCTGCAACGCGTCGTGGAGCGACGACGCCATCACCCGCTTCGGCTCGGTGGATCTGGGCATGGCAGTGGCCCTGGATGGCGGGCTCATCACCCCGATCATCCGGTCCGCAGAGTCCAAGAGCATCGGCACCATCGCCGCCGAGGCCCGGGAGCTGGCGGGGCGCGCCAGGTCCGGCAAGCTCAAGCCCGACGAGTACACGGGCAACACCTTCACGGTGTCCAACCTGGGCATGATGGACATCTCCGAATTCACGGCCATCATCAACCCGCCGGCGAGCGCCATCCTGGCGGTGGGCTCCCTGGCCCAGGAGCCGGTCGTGGTCGGCGGCGAGCTCTCGGTCGGCTGGCGCATGCGGGTCACGATGACCTGTGACCACCGCGTGATCGACGGCGCCCTGGGAGCCCGCTACCTGCAGGCCCTGCGCCGCTACGTCGAGAACCCCGAGCTCCTGGCGGTCTGAGCCCATGTCGGACAACAGCACCCACGACCTCGTCGTCATCGGCTCGGGCCCCGGCGGCTACGTCGCTGCCCTGCACGGTGCCCGCCTGGGACTCAAGACCGCGTGCATCGAGCGGGGATCGCTCGGCGGCGTGTGCCTGAACCACGGGTGCATCCCCAGCAAGGCCCTGCTCAAGAGCGCCGAGTACGCCCGGCTGGCCCACCACCTCTCGGACTACGGCATCACCGTCGAGAACATCGCGGTCGACTTCCCCAAGGTGATCCAGCGCTCTCGCCGGGTCGCCAGGAAGTCCGAAAAGGGCGTGGCCTACCTGTTCAAGAAGTTCGGGGTCGAGCTGGTCCGGGGCCAGGCACGGTTGACGGCCCCTGGCGTGGTCCAGGTCGGGGAGACCGAGCTCCGGGCGCCCCACGTGGTGGTCGCCACCGGGGCTCGCGCCCGCTGGCTCCCCGGCATGGCGCCCGACGGCGAGCGCATCCTGACCTACCGCGAGGCCATCGTCTCCGAGCGCCAGCCCACGAGTGCGGTCGTGCTCGGGGCCGGTGCTATCGGCCTGGAATTCGCCTACTTCTGGAACGCTCTGGGCACCGACGTGACCTTGATCGAAGGCGCGGACCGCATCGCGCCCCTCGAAGACCCGGAGATCTCCAAGGAACTGCACCGGGCCCTGGGCAAGCAGGGCATCACCATCAAGACGGGCGCGTTCTGCGAGTCTGTGGTGCGCCACGGCGACGACACCCGCGTGACGCTCCAGGACGGCACGGTGATCGACGCCGACACCACGCTGCTGGCGCTGGGCGTGCGGGCAAATCTCGAAGACATCGGGCTCGAGGAACTCGGCGTCCAGGTCGACGGCGGGTTCATCCACGTCGACGACAGCCTGCGCACCAACGTGCCCGGCATCTACGCCGTCGGAGACTGCGCCGGCCCGCCCATGCTGGCCCACAAGGCCTATGCAGACGCGCACACCTGCGTGCACCGCCTGGCCGGTCACGACCACCCTGCGGTCGCTCCCCGGGACATTCCCTCAGGCATCTTCACCCAGCCCCAGGTGGCGAGCTTCGGCTTCACCGAGCCCGAGCTCGTCGACGCCGGCACGCCTTACACGGTCGGCCGCTATCCCTTTGCCGCCAACGGCAAGAACCGCGGCACCGGCTACACGGACGGCTTCGTCAAGGTCTTGATCGACCCGGAGCTGGGTGAGTTCCTGGGCGCGCACATTATCGGCCAGGACGCCACCGAGCTCCTTCCGGAGATCGTCATGGCCCACGCCGGCGAGCTCGACGCCGAGACCTTCACCCACGCGGTGCACAACCACCCGACCAGCTCCGAGGCCGTGCTCGAAGCCGTGGCCGAGGCCCTGGGGGTCGGGGTCCACCTGTGATCCAGCGGTAGACTCGGAGACTCCGGAGGATCCCCCAGGTGCCCAGCCTCGCGATCAAGCGCCCCGACGGCAAGATGGCCGTCTACCAGCTCGCCGGCCGCCCCCCGTGTGTCACCGTGATCGGCCGCTCCCAGGACGCCAACGTGGTGCTGGGCGACCCGAGCGTCAGCCGGATGCACGCCCAGGTGTGGACCCAGGACAGCACCTGGTTCGTCAAGGACATCCAGAGCGAGAACGGCATCACGGTCGAGGGCGTGCCCACCACCGACCAGAACCCCCTGCGCTCGGGGACCCAATTCGGGATCGGCAAATTCCGCCTGTGGTTCGTCGGCGACGGCAAGGACGACCAGTTCGTGGACGGGCGGTATGTGGGCTACCTGCCGCCCTGGACCAACATGTCCTCGGGGGGCGAGGACCTGACCTTCCGCCTGAGCAAGGCCGAGAAGGACCGCATCCTCGAAGCCAACGTCCGCATGGACGAGGCGGTGGTCAACCGCCTCGACGGGGCCGGCCACTGGAACCCCGGCGAGAAGAAGCTCACCTTTGGCAAGGCTGGCGCCATCCAGCTCAAGGGCTGGTTCACCAGTGGCGTGCTGGCCGAGCTCGTGTGGGAGGACCACTACGGCGCCCACGTGCTCACTCGGGCCCGTCCAGGCTGGGCCAGGGTCCGCATCAACGGCGAGAAGCTCACGGGTGCCCGGTCCCTGCGGCCCGACGACGTGTTTCAGCTCGGCGGCAGCCGGTTCCGCTACGTGCTGCCCAAGGCGGGCCGATGAAGCCGCCAGCCTCGGGGCGCGGGGGGCCTCTCGTGCCAGAGCAGGCCGACGACAAGCGGGCTCGTCAGCTGCTGGACAACCTGCTGGCCCAGGCCCACCGTGAGCGAGCCAGCGACGTGCACGTGCTGCCCCAGGCCAAGGAAGTGCTGGTGTACTTCCGGGTGGACGGCGTCCTGGTCGAGAAGCGGCCACTCCACCAGGCCTATGGCCAGCCCATCCTGAACCGACTCAAGGTGCTGGGAGGGCTGGACATCGCCGAGCGGCGGCTCCCTCAGGACGGCATCTTCACGGCCCACAGCCAGGGCGAAGAGGTCCGCTTCCGCATCTCCACGCTGCCCACGGACTTCGGCGAGAAGATCGTGCTCCGGCTGCTCGTCAGCAATCGCCTGGTGGTGGAGCTGGACAAGCTGGGGGCTCCCACCCCGATGGCGGCCCAGATCCGCAACCTCCTGCGCCGGCCCACGGGCATGATCCTGGTGAGCGGCCCCACCGGCTCGGGCAAGACGTCCACGCTCTATGCGCTGGTTCGTGAGCTCCTGGGGGCCAAGCTCAACATCGTCACCCTCGAAGACCCCATCGAGTACCGGTTCCGAGGCGTCGCCCAGTCCCAGACCAACCCGGTGGCGGGCTACGAATTCTCCACGGGCCTGCGGGCCATCCTGCGCCAGGACCCCGACGTGATCATGCTGGGGGAGATCCGGGATCTGGAGACCGCCCGGATCGCCTTCAAGGCGGCGCTGACGGGACACCTGGTGCTGTCGTCCCTGCACACCCGCAACGCCACCGAGGTCCTGGTCCGGCTGATCGACATGGGGCTCGAGCGCTACGTGGTGGCGTCGGCACTCCGGGCCGTGCTGGGCCAGAGGCTCGTGCGGACCATCTGCACTGCCTGCCGGACCCAGGGACCGATCAGCGACGCGACCCGGGAGAAGCTCCGGCTGCTGCCCAAGCGGGAGCTGCGCCTGCTGGCCGGTGGAAGCAACAGCATGGCCAGCGGCAAGGGCTGCGCCCGCTGCAACAACACCGGCTACATGGGCCGCACGGGCGTGTTCGAGCTGCTGGAGATCGACGAGCCGCTCCAGGAGCTGATCCGCACCGAAGGCACCGGTCAGACCCAATTCGCCGAGGAGTACCACAAGCGAGGGCTCCCGGACATCCGCCAGACCGGCTTCGCCAAGGCCCTGGAAGGGGTGACGACCTTCGACGAGGTGCTGGCGGTGACGTGAGCACGTGGCTCGGGCCTACTGCCCCGGCCGGACCCACTCCAGTGCAGGCAGCTCGGCACCGCTCGGACTCGGCAGCCCCGCAAGACCCGTCAACGTCGGCGCCACCCGGCGCAGGTCCTGGGGCTCGCTGGCCGTGCCCCCAGGCACTCCGGCCCCGAGCACCATGAGCGGCACCTGGCTGTCATAGGCGTAGGGCGTGCCGTGTCGGGTGCCGAAGCCCGGCATGGAGGCAGAGGCGAAGATGGTGCCCTCCTCGGGCACCACGTACACGTCGCCGGCCCGCTCGGGGTGTACGCTCAGGCGGATCATCTGGGCATGGGGCGCGTCGTCGGGCAGACCGCCGTCGACCCGCCAGGGATAGGCCGCCGCGATGCCATCGACCGACTGCAGCCAGGTCGCTGCGCTCCGAGCCATCGCCTCGCGCCGCTCGCCCGTCACCTGGGTGGGCAGCCACACATGAGGGTCCGAGAGGTAGGTGCCTTCGGGGTAGCCCTCGCCCGCCAGGTGCTGCGCCAGGCCCGCCCGCACGTCGTCCCGGGGCATCCGCACCGGGTTGGGGGCAGAGCCGTGATCCCCCGTGAGCACCATGGACCAGGCGCCGTCGCCCACCTGGTCGTCCAGCATCGCCATCAGGCGACCCAGGTCCCGGTCCACCCCGACCAGCGTGTCCAGGTACTCCCAGCTCTCCGTCGTGAAGGCATGACCCGCCTCGTCCACATTGGAGAGGCTCACCCCGAGCAGGTCGGGCAGGTCGTCCTGGCCCAGCCCCAAGGTCTCGACCGCGGCCATGGCGCCTTCCAGGAGCCACGTGCCCGCGTGGGGGGTCAGCAGGAAGGCGTCGTCGGGCAGGGAGCCCAGCACCGGCCGCGGGAAGGTCCGACCCAGGCCGTCCACGTCGCCCTCGAAGGGCTGATCGTCTGGCGCCACGGCGCTGTAGTCGTGGGACGCCTCCCAGGGCTGGGACTTGAAGCCGGCGATGGCCCAGCCGCCGGTCGGGACCTCGCCCCGCCAGGGCATCCACCCCGCGCTGGCCCGGTCGTACCAGGCGACCAGGTCGCCCTGGGCACTGCCCATCAGGACCGCCGCGCGGTCCTTGAGGGACACGGCCGCGACCTTGCCCCCTCCGGCCTTGAAGACCTGGGCGGCCGACTCGGCGAGCAGCGGCGCGTCGATGCAGTAGGTCTTCTCGCCTGCGATCAGGAAGCCGTTGCTCACGACCCCGTGCACCGCCGGTGAGGCACCGGTGACCAGGGTCGCGTGACCCGTGCAGGTGTAGGTCACGGCGTAGGGGAAGGCACCGGTGGCTTGCCAGCCGTCGTCCAACAGGCGCTTCAGGCCGCCCGTGAGCCAGGGCTTCACGGCTTGCAGCGAGCGCATCGGAAATTGGTCGATGACCACCAGCACCACGAGCTTGGACCCACTCGGGGTTGGGACCACGGATTCGGCGGGCTCGACCGGCTCCGTGAGCGCGTCCGGCTGGCCACCCCCCGCACAGGCCGCGAGGGCCCACAGCCCCATCACGGGGTCACCACCACCAGCCGCAGACCCTCGCCGCTGCCGTAGCGCACGGTCTGGTCGTCGAAGTGAGGGCTCTCGGGGTCCTCGGACTGGGAGTAGGTCAGGAGCGCCCGGGCCACCGGTCCCTCCTCTTCGAAGGCCACGGTCAGCACGTAGCTGTTGCCGTAGTTGATGGGGTAGCCCTGGGTCGTCAGGGTCGAGTCGTCGTTCACCACCGGCGGCAGCTCGGGCTGGGGCAGCAGGGTCGCATCGGAGCCCTCGTAGTAGCCCAGGGAGCCATGATCCTGAGCGTCCACGTGGGGCACCCCCCAGGAGTCCCAGCGCACCGTGACGTCGTGGGGCCCGATGCCCGGGTCCGGGTTGAAGGCCAACAGGCTGAGCAGCAGCGTCACAGCGCCCTCCAGGCAGACACGGCCAGGAGACGTAGCACGCTGCGCTGCGTGTCCGTCGCCACCCTTGAGGTGCTACTCAAAGAGACGTCTTGACATTGCAAGACCTCAGGCGATACTGGACCCCGTGTCGGCCACCGTCCTGCTGCTGTTGTCCACGTCGCCCGGGGCCTGGGCCAAGGACCTCCAGGGCCGTGTGGGCGTCGGTTTCCAGGCGGGACTGGACGACACCGCCGCGCTGACCGTGCGCTATGGCCTGCCCGTCGGCGAGGCGCCGATGAACCTGATCGTCGAGGCCCAGGCCGGTGTGGATCTGCGGGGTTCCGTCGACGACACCTGGACCGTGGGGCTGCGGGCGCTCTACGCGGTGGTGGCCGAGGACAACCTGAACCTCTACGCGGCCGTGGGTGGCGCCTGGGTGTCCACCGGCGGCTACGGCCGCTTCCGGCTGCAACCGGCGCTGGCGGTGGAGTGGTTCGGCTTCGGGCTGGAGAACCTGGGACTGACCGCCCAGTGGGGACTGGCCATCGACATCGGCGGTGGCGTCGACTTCCGCACTCTCGGAGGGGGCCCGGGACTCGGGCTCCACTACTACTTCTGATGACCCTGTTTCTGCTCGCCCTGACCGCCTGTGAGACCCCACGCTGCGGCACCGACGCGGACGGCCCGGTCCTGCGGGTCTCCCGCGCCCAGGACCAACCCCTGTGGGTGGACCCGGAGCCCACATTCTTCAGCACCATCGCCGACGCGCTGCAGCAGGCCCAGCCGGGCACCACGATCTGTGTGGCGCCCGGCGTCTGGCACGAGCAGCTGGTGCTCGACAAGGCCGGCGTGTCGTTGATCGGCGCGGGCGCGGACCAGACCGTGCTGGCCCTGCCTCGCCACTGGGATGCCGACACGGAGGGGGCCGGCGTTGTGGCGATCGCTGCGACGGACGTGCTGGTCCGTGACCTGGCCATCGAGGGCGCAGACGTGGGCCTGGCGGTCCGTGCCCACGCCGAGGCCCGCCTCCAGGGACTGACCCTGCGGCTGAGCGGCACCGGCCTGGCCATCGACGACCCTCTCCAGCTCACGGCCAGCGACCTGCTCCTGGAGGACCACAGCGACACCGCCGTGCGCATCACCGGCGAGGCCGCGCTGGCAGTGCACTTCGAGCGCCTCCGCATCCGCGACAGCGGCGACCCGCTCCTGAGCGAGGCAGGGGGCCTGGTGAGCACGGTGCCCGTGCGGCTGGTGGACGCCACCTTCCGTCGCAACGGGGGCCACAGGGCCACCGACATCTCCGCCCAAGGCGGCCTGGACGCCCAGGACCTGGACGTGCTCGGAGCGCCGGCGGCCGGCGGGCCTCCGCGGATCGCGGTCACGGGCGCTCTGCGGCTTGCCGGAGCCACGCTGGAGACCCGGGGCGCCACCGGACTGGTCGCAGACTGCGTCGGTCGTGACGCCTGGGTCGAGAACCTGGCCGTGGTCGCCGCCGCCGGACCCTGGCCGGCAGACAGCGTGGTCATGACCGACTGTAGCGGCCAGGTGGCCCACACCACCCTGGCCCACGTGGACGGCGGCGATGGCGACAGCGGCCTGGTCGTGCGCGGCTACGGCGACCTGGCCGTCACCAACTCCGTGATCGTGGGCTACGGCACCGCTCTGGCCACGGGCACCTGGTGGGGGGAGCTCCGCCCAGAGGCCCTGTTCACCGGCACGGTCGCCCAGGCCGGCCTGCTCCACGCCAGCGCAACCGGCGCCGATCTGCGACCCCTGAGCGACTCACCGCTGGTGGACGCAGGCATCTCGGTGGACATTCGGGCCGACCGAGACGGCAGCCCGAGGCCCCAGGGCGCAGGCCCGGACGTGGGGGCCTACGAGCGGCGCTGACCCACCGCGCCGCTCACGACGCGGGCCACATCGGCACTCGGGCAGCGAGGCCTCGCTCGCCTCTGACGAGACGAGGCCCACCAGCCCAGGTAGTCTCCCCCGTGCTCTCGCTCCTCCTGCTCGCGTCTTGTGGCCTCGATCAGGACAGCCGCCTGGACGCGGACGGTGATGGCTTCAGCCAGGCTGACGGGGACTGCGACGACGACCGCGCCGACGTCTTCCCGGGGGCGCCCGAGCGCTGCGGAGACGGAGTCCTCAACGACTGCGAGGCGAGCTCTCACGACTGCGGCCTCACCGGCGAGCTGCCCCTGGGCGACGCCGATCTCCACCTGGAGAGCTCGGACCCCTGGACTGGCCTCGAGCTCGCGGTCGAGCTGGGCGGTGACTGGGACGGCGATGGTCTGGCCGACCTGGCCCTGGGGATGCCCGGCGCGACTGTCGACAGCTTGGACCAAGGGGCCGTGTACCTCTTCCTCGGGCCCCAGTCAGGCGAGCGCTGGGTCGAGGACGCAGACGCCACGCTATTCCTGAGCAGCGCGACCTCGAACTTCGGCCTGGCGCTGTCGTCGGGCGACCTGGACGGAGACGGGCTCGACGAGCTGCTCGTCAACTCGAACAGCTGGGACGACGACGACCCGGGCCACGCCGGCGAGGTCTTCGTGTACCGCGGGCCCTTCTCCGGCACCATGGAGGCGACCGCGGCCCTCACCCATGTCTCCCCCTCGGCCGACTCGAGCCGACTCGGGGGCGCCCTCTCGGTGAACGGGGCCGGCGAGACCGCGATGCTGCTCACCGACTCGGGCTGGAGCCTCACCGGCGAGAGCCAACCCGGCTCCCTGTTCCTCTTCTGGGGCCTGACGAAGGGTGAGGTCTCGCTGGACGACGCCGACGTGGTGTTCACGAGCGATGAACCCCTGGGTCAGACCTACGAGGACGGCGTCTCGGCCGATCACCTCGTGGATCTGGACGGCGACGGCCTGCTTGACGCCATCGTGCAGGACAGCTGCGGCATGGTCTTTCAGGGTCCCCTCGCCGGCACCTACGCCCCCCAGGACGCGGACCTCTCGGTGGCGCTCCACGAGGACAGCTGCGGACGCCTCGACTGGCTGGTGGACTGGGATCAGGACGGACGGCGGGACCTGGTGTCCTTCGTCACCGCCACCGGGAGGGGCCGCGTTGACGTGCTCTGCTCGAGCGGCGGGGACCAGGCCGACATCGCAGCAGCATGCGCACACCTGGACGCCACAGACGGCAGCACCGACATCTACCAGTCCGTCGCCTTGGGCGATCTCGACGGGGACGGCGTCGGCGACGTCGCCCACGCCAGCTCCCGCGAGGACTGGTCCTCCCAGGAGACGGTTGCCCATGTCCACTACGGCGGCTTCGAGGGGCGCAGGGGAGCCACCGAGGGTGACCTGCAGATCGTGTCGGCCAGCTTGGGGAATGGGGGTGACAGCGCCCCACACACACTGCGCGTGGCCCTCGGCCCGGACGCAGACGGCGACCTGGCGGGTGAGTTCTTCGTGGGGCTCTACTGGGGCTCGGACACCGGCTTCGGCGACTTCAACTTGTTCCACGGCACCGGCCCTTGAGCGGCGCTGAGGATCAGAGCCGCGCCACCAGCCCCTGCATCGAGTCCTTGGCGTCCCCGAAGAACATCCGGGTGTTGTCGTGGAAGAACAGCGGGTTCTGCACGCCGGCATAGCCGGAGCCCATGGAACGCTTGAACACGACCACCGTGCCGGACTTCCAGGCCTCGAGCACGGGCATCCCGAAGATCGGGCTCGACTCGTCGGTCTGGGCGCCGGGGTTCACGATGTCGTTGGCGCCGATGACCAGGACCAGGTCCGTGTCGGGGAAGTCGTCGTTGATCTCCTCCATCTCCATGACCACGTCATAGGGCACCCCGGCTTCGGCCAGGAGCACGTTCATGTGGCCCGGTAGCCGGCCCGCGACGGGGTGGATGGCGTAGCGCACGGTGACCCCCCGGCCCTGGAGGCTGTTGGCGAACTCGTGCACCAGGTGCTGGGCCCGGGCGACGGCCATGCCGTAGCCGGGCACCACGATGATGCTCTTGGCATGGGCCACCAGCTCCGAGACTTCGTCCACGTCGGCCGAGGTGACGTCGCCCTGGACGTCGCCGCCGCCCTTGGAGACCTTGCCACTGTCGGTGCCGAAGCCGCCGAAGACCACGTTCCAGATCGACCGGTTCATGGCCTCGCACATGATGTAGCTCAGGATCGCACCGCTGCTGCCGACGAGAGCCCCGGTCACGATCAGCAGATCGTTGGACAGCATGAAGCCCGCCGCCGCCGCAGCCCAGCCGGAGTAGCTGTTCAACAGGGACACCACGACAGGCATGTCGGCGCCGCCGATGGCTGCGACCAGGTGGATACCCAGCAAGCCCGTCAGCACGGTCATCGCCAGCAAGAGCGTCAGGCCCAGCTCGGGCTCGGCGTGCAGGAAGGGCACGACCAGGCCCAGTGCGGTGGTGGTGACCACCAGGTTCAGCAGATGCCGCGCTGGGAGCAGGAGCGGGGTGCCCGACAGACTGCCCCGGAGCTTGGCCCAGGCCACGACCGAACCGGTGAAGGTGATCGAGCCGATGGCCACCCCCAGCCAGATCTCGACCTGGTGGACCACGTGGGCCGATCCTTCCAGGGCCTCACCCGGCGCCATGAAGGTCGAGATGCCGACCAGCACGGCGGCCAGCCCCACGAAGCTGTGCAGGATGGCCACCAGCTGGGGCATAGCGGTCATGGCGACCCGCGCCGCCATGACCGCACCGATGGCGCCGCCGACCACGACAGCCCCGATCACCAGGGTGAGGGCCTCGACCCGCGGGTGGGCCGCCGTCGCCCCGATGGCCAGGGCCATGCCCACGATGCCGAACCAGTTGCCCCGACGGGCCGTCTCCTGGTTGGAGAGACCGCCCAGGCTCTGGATGAACAGGATCGCCGCGGCCAGGTAGGCCACGCTCAGCAGGGAGGAGTCCATCTCAGCCCTCCCGCCGACGGAACATCTGGAGCATTCGCTGGGTGACCAGGAAGCCCCCGAAGATGTTGATGCTGGCCACCAGGATGGCCACCGCGCCGATGATCGCCGCGACCGAGAGCGTGCCCGAAGCGGCCTGGAGCATGCCCCCGACGATGATGATGCCGGAGATGGCGTTGGTGACGCTCATCAGCGGGGTGTGCAGTGCCGGCTTGACGCTCCAGATGACCTGCCAGCCCACGAAGCAAGCCAGCACGAACACCGTGAAGTGCTGCACGAAGTCGGACGGTGCCCAGGTGCCGATGGCCACCAGCCCCAACACCCCCAGGAGCTTCACCACGTGGGCCCCAAGCTCGATGGGCTCGCGGGCTGGCACCACTTCGACGGGATCGCTCTCCTGGAGGGCGGCCGGCGGTGCCACGGGCTTGGGGTCCGGCGGCGGCGGCCACGTGACCTGGCCCTCGTGGCAGACCGTCGACTTGCGCACGACTTCGTCGTCGAAGTCCACGGCCCACTCCCCGGCCCCGCCCATGTGGGAGAGCATGTTGACCAGGTTGTTGGCGAAGAACTGGCTGGCGTGGGTCGCCAAGCGACTCGTCATGTCGGTGTAGCCGAGCAGCGTGACGCCGTGCACGTCGGTGGCTTCGCCGGCGACCGTGCCCTCGCAGTTGCCGCCCTGCTCGGCCGCCAGATCCACGATCACAGAGCCCGGCGCCATGGTCCGGATCATCGCGTCTGTGATGAGCAGCGGCGCGCGACGTCCCGGGATCAGCGCCGTGGTGATGATGATGTCGACGTCGGGGGCCTGGGCCGCGAAGAGCCGGTGCTCCGACGCCAGGAATTCGTCGGAGACGACCTTGGCGTAGCCCCCGGAGCCCTCGCCCTCCGCGATGGGCAGGTCCAGCTCCAGGAAGGAGGCCCCCAGGCTCTGGCACTGGTCCGCGGCGGCCAGCCGCACGTCGAAGGCCCGGACCTCGGCGCCCAGTCCCCGGGCGGCGGCGATGGCAGCGAGTCCCGCGACGCCGGCGCCGATGACCAGCACCTGGGCCGGGCGGGTCCGGCCGGCCGCGGTCATCTGGCCCCCGAAGAACCCTCCGTAGTGCCACGCGGCTTCGAGCACGGCGCGGTAGCCCGCGATGTTGGCCATGGAGGAGAGCACGTCCATCTTCTGGGCCCGGCTGATCCGCGGGACCTGGTCCATCGCCACGATGGTCGCGCCGCGCTCGGCGGCTCGCGCCAGCACCTCCTCGTTCTGACCCGGCATGAACAGGCACGCCAGCAGCTGGCCCTGGCCCAACCGGTCGACCTCGTGGCCGCCGTCGGTCTGGGGGACCGGCGGGTTGACCTTGAGCACCACGTCGGTTCCGGACCACACAGCGTCCGGGCCTTCGACGATCTGGGCGCCGGCCTGGGTGTACAGGCTGTCAGACAGCGCCGCGGCCTCGCCTGCCCCGGCTTCGACCGCGACCTCGAAACCCAGCTTGATCAATCGCTTCACGGTGTCCGGCGTCGCGGCGACTCTTCGCTCGCCCTGCCGGATCTCCCGCGGCACCCCGATCCGCATCGACTCACCTCTTGGAGTCTCCATGCGGTATCCCACCGGCATCGTCGCCGCAGGGCTTCAGTCCGACACCTCGGCCCAGAGCCTTGCAAGGGCCGGGTCCTCGGGGGCCAGGGCCAGGGCCTCTTGCACCACCGCCCGCGCCTGGTCAGGCTCACCGACCCGCTGCCACGCCCGCGCGAGCACCGTCAGCACCTCGACCCGGCGGTCGCCCTCGGCCAGCTCGACGGCCATTCGTGCATGGGTCAGGGCGCGATCCCCCGCAGCGCGACCGGGCTCGCCCAGGTGGAGCCAGGCCAAGTTGGCGTGGAGCTCCGGGTCCTCGGGCTGGACCTCGAGCCCCGCCGCGAACGCACCCAGGGCCCGCTGGTCCCGCCCTTTGGCCTGCCAGGCCAGACCCAGGGCATTCCAGGCCGTGCCGTTGTCGGGCGCGTGCTCCAGGGCGGTCTGGTAGCAGGTGATGGCAGCGTCGGCGAGCCCCAGCTCCCGGTACACATTGCCCAGATTGAGCCAGGCCACGACGTAGTCCGGGCGCAGGCGCACGGCCTGTTGCAGGTGCTCGATGGCCTGGGCATGACGACCGGCCTTGAACAACACGAAGCCCAGGTTGTTGACCGCGGCCGAGTGGGCGGGATCCTTGCGGAGCAAGGACCGGAACTGCAGCTCCGCGCTGGAGAGGTCGCCGGCGGCCAGGTAGGCCGTGCCCAGCTGTACCGCCCCTTCGGGGTGGGCCGGGTTCAGCGCCAGACACTCCCGGAAGCTCACCGCGGCCTCGGCGGGGCTCCCCGTGGCGGCCTGGATCGCGCCCAGGGCAAACCAGGCGTCCGCATCGTGCGGCGCATGGGACACGGCCCTGCGGGCAAAGGGCAGCGCCTCATCGGCCCGGGACATCCGGTGGAGCAAGACCGCCAGGTTGAGGGCTGCGACCGGATCCGACGGCGCATACTCCAAGGCGTTCTCGTACTCCTTGATGGCCTGGGGGACCCGGTCCAGCTTGTCGTAGAGCACGGCCAGGTTGAAGTGGGTCTCGGGCAGGGCGTGATCGGCCCGGATGGCCTCGCGGAAGGACTCGATCGCCTCCTCCAGCATTCCCAGCGACTGGTAGGCGAGCCCCAGGTTGCTCAGGGCTTCGGGCATGTCGGGCTGGACCGCCAGGGCCCGGCGATACTCGGAGATGGCCCCCTGGGGTTCGCCCGCCCGGTATTGCTCCAGCCCGCGCGCGTTGTGGTAGCTGGCCTGCAGGCCCTCGCAGCCCATGGCCGAGACCGCCAGGCACGACCACAGGATCAGCGGGACGCGGCGCATTTCTTCGAGGGTATCCGGAGACGAGGGTTAGGCGAGCAGATGCCCCGCCCGACCCTCGCCCTGCCCGTGCCACGCCACGCCTGCCACGGCTGCGGCGGCTCCTGCCAAGGCGTGACGGTGCGGCCCCTGCCCGACGAGATCCCGGGCCTGCGGGAGACCGCGGCGGCACTGGGCGTCGACGACCCCTTCGTGGACGGCACCCTGCGCCAGGTCGACGGCCGCTGTGTCTTCCTGGCCGACGACCAGCGGTGCCGCATCCATGCCACCCACGGCGCAGCCGCCAAGCCCCACGTGTGCCGGCAGTTCCCCCTGGTGGTGGTGCACGCCGAAGGCGGCGCTCGCATCGGCGTCGACCCGAGCTGCTTCCACGCCTGGCGCAGCTGGCGCGACGGCCCCGAGCCCCCCGAGGACACGGTGTTGCACGGCGTCCCCAGGGAGCGGCCAGCGGGCGAGCAACAGGCCGAGGCGACGCTCCTGTCCCTGCTCGCGGCCGTGCCGACGCCCGAGCTGGCCCTAGCCCAGCTCAGTGCGCCGGGCATCGCCGCCCGGTGGTCCGCCCTGCTCAGGCGACAGGACCCCGACGTCCTCCTGCCTCGGACCCCGGGTCCTCGTGCGAGAGCGGCGGTGGCTCGCCTGCTCGATGCCCCCGCCGACCCCACTGGGTGGGGGCCCCTGGACCCAGATCTGGCCGCCTACACGCTCAACGCCACCCGTGGCTTCATCGCCCTGCGCATGGGCCACAGCCAGCTCCGTGCCATCGGCAGCACCCTGCTGATGCTCCTGGGCGCGCTCGCCGCCACCTGGCAGGAGACCGAGCCCGAGGCCTATGGCGAGCTCCTGGCCGGCTGGACCCGCAGCCTGCGGGTGCCCCCCTTCTGGAGCACGGTCATCAGCGGACCCGACGTGCTCCAGGCGCTGATCGGTGGCCCCCAGCGGCCCGGGGTATCTTGAGCCGCTGATGGCCTGGACCAAGCTGCGCTCCCGCCTGCTGACCGCGCTTGTGGGCGTCGCCCTGGCGATCGGGCTGGGCCTTCCCTCTGCCCGTGCGGCGTCCTATGACCCGGATCTGACCTGGCGCACGCTCCAGACCGAGCACTTCAACATCACGTTCCACCAAGGCGAGGAGCAGCTGGCGGCCGAGCTGGCCACCACCGTCGAGGAGATCTGGGCGGAGCTGACCGTTGAGATGGGCACCGCGCCGCGCCGCCCCACCGAGATCGTGCTGGTCGATCACACCGACGTGGCCAACGGCTACGCCATGACCATCCCGGTCAACACCATCGTGATCTTCGTCACCGCGCCCCAGGAGTCCTCCAGCCTGGGGCTCTACGAGGACTGGCTCGACACGATCACCACCCACGAGTACGCCCACATCCTGCACCTGGACACCGTCGAGGGGTACGCCAAGGCGCTGCGCTACATCTTCGGTCGGGTCATCTCGGTGAACCACGTGAGCCCGTGGTGGATCATCGAGGGCCAGGCCACCTACCACGAGACCCGCCAGACCAGCGGCGGCCGGGGCCGGGCCTCCCAGGCTCAGATGGTCCTACGCATGGCCACCCTCGAGGACAACTTCCCCCGCCTGGGTGCGATGGACGGGTGGATGTCCGACGCGCCGGGCGGCAACATCCGCTATCTCTTCGGCCAGAGCTTCCTGGCCTACATCACGTCCCAGACCAGCGACGACGCCTGGACCCGATGGAACCACAGCTACGGGGGGTGGTTGCCTTATGTGCTGCCCGCACGCCAGGTGTTCGGCCAGTCCTTTCGGGCCTACTACAACGACTGGAAGGCCACCCTGGAGCGCGACTTCGGGGCCCAGGCCGAGACCCTCATCGCCCAGGGCCTGACCCAGGGCACCCGGGTGTCCGACGGCGACGACTCCTGCTCGGGCCCGGTCTTCTCCCCAGATGGCGAGCACCTGGTCTACGCCTGCAGCGACCGCCGCACCGGGTCGGCCATCTACCTGGCCGACGCCGACGGGCTGGACCCCCAGGTCGAGGTCGACGACCAGTACGCCAAGACCTTCACCTGGCGTCCCGACGGCGAGGCCTTCGCCTTCTCCAGCACCCACATCGTGAACCGCTACAACCTGTGGGAGGACGTCTACTTCCACGAGCTGGGCAGCGCCAGCACCCGCAGGCTCACCAACGGAGCCCGGGCCCGGGACCCGGCCTTCAGCCCCGACGGCGCCGATCTGTGGGTGGTCAAGAACCAGGCCCAGGACAACAACCTCTACCGGCTCCGCATCGACCAGTCCCTGGAGCCGCTGACCGACTACAGCGACCACCGCCAGCTCTCCACGCCGGTGTGGTCCCCCGACGGAAACCACGTCGCCTTGTCGGTCTGGCAGGACGGCTTCCGGGACGTCTGGATCTACCGAGCGGACGGTACGCCCCACCGGCGCGTCACCGCCGACGTGCACATCGACCGGGACCCGACCTGGTCCGCCGACGGCCGCACCCTGTTGTTCGTCTCGGACCGCAGCGGCATCGCCAACATCTACGCCGTGGACCTGGAGACCGAAGCCCTGTTCCAGGTCACCAACGTCCTGGGGGGCGCCTTCCAGCCCTCCCTGCGAGCGGACGGCCAGAAGCTGGCCTGGCAGGAGTACCACACCCACGGCATGGACATCATGGTGGCCGATGTGGATCGGGTCGCCTGGCAACCCAGAGGCACCCTGCCCCAGCCGCTGCTGCACGGCGAGCCCCTCGCGAGCGTGATCCCGGGGGCGTCTGAGGCCGTCGCGCGAGGGGGCCCAGGAAGCGGCAGCGTGGGTCCCGTCGACGCGCTAGGTCGCCGCGGCCGCCACGTCCTGTCCCATGGCCTCGCCGACCAGCCGGTCGAGGGCGCCCAGACCGAGGACCGCACCAGTGGGGTCCCCCTCGAGCGAGAGGAAGCGGACTACCCCTTCGAGCACCCGGTGGACCGCTACAACCCGCTGCCGACGCTGTTCCCGCCCCGGTATCTCTACCCGACCCTGTACCAGACCACCTTTGGCTTGATGGGCGCCGTGTCCACCGGCGGGGTGGACACGCTCCGGCACTATGCCTGGAACGCCTACGCCACCTACCGCACGGACGCCAACAACGTCGGCGGCGGCGTGAGCTTCCTGTGGAACCGGTGGACCCCGATCATGGGCTGGGGGGCCTATCGCTACGCCGTGCCCTACGGCGACGTCTACGCCGAGTCCCCCACCCTGCCCGGCGGCAACCTGCCCAGCATCGACTCCACCGGCAAGCGCTACTGGGACCAGCGCCACGTGTGGTGGACCAGCGTGAGCCTGCCGCTGTCGGACCACAGTGCCTTCTGGGCGCGCTACCGCGGCGTGCTGCGCATGCCCGCGGACCCGCTGCCAGAGGACGTCTACTACGGGGCCCTGCCGACCCGCGGCGTGCTCAGCAGCCTCCAGGCCGGCTGGAGCATGGGCCGCAGCCAGGCCTTCTCGTACAGCATCTCGCCCGAGAACGCCCGGGTCCTGTCGCTGTCCGCCAAGTGGACCAGCCGGTGGTTGGGCTCCTACACCCTCATCGATGACCAGGAGCGCGACCCCTTCGACCAGCTCCAGGTCACCGCCGAGTGGAAGGAGTTCATCGGCCAGGACGAGGGGACCGACAAGCTGCGCCTGCCCTGGTGGCCCGCCAACCACGTGCTCGCCGTGCGGCTGGCCGGGGGCGTGTCCTTTGGCGACCGGCTGCGCTACGGCAGCTTCCGGCTGGGCGGGAACTACGGCATCTCCAGCTACTACCGCCTGCCCGACGAGTACGAGTCCCTCCGGGGCTTCCCGGTGTCGGCCGTGGCGGGGGACTGGTACTACCTGGGCACCCTGGAGTACCGCTTCCCCCTGTGGCGGATCGACCAGGGCGCAGGCACCTTGCCGCTGTTCGTTCAGAAGCTCTCGGGCGCCGTGTTCACGGACTTCGGGGACGCCTTCGACACCCTCGACGAAGCCACGGGTCCCCTGGTCGGTGCGGGCGCAGAGCTCCGCCTCACGGCCATCGCCGGCTGGGCGGTCGGACTGCAGTTCCGCGCGGGCTACGCCTTTGCCGTGTACGGACCCGGCGGGTACTCGCCGCTCCAGGTGGAGACGCTCTACTTCCGCATCGGGACTTCCCTGTGAGGGTTGGGGTGTCCCCGTCGCGATGACGCTGCTGCTCCTGATCGGCCTGGCCCACGCCACGCTCCCTGACGCCGCCACACAGGCGCTACGGCAGGGGGACTGTGCCGGCGGGCTCGCGGCCCTCGACGGCGTGCCCGGTGCCCACGCCGCGCTGGCCCGGGCCAGCTGTGGCCAGCTGGATCCGCTGACCCCGGCCCTTGAAGACGACCCCCTGCTCGGCGACCACCTGCGCCTGCTCCACGCCCGAGACGCCCTGGCCAAGGATCCGGCCCGTGCCCTGGCGCTGGTCACCGACCACAGCCTCTTGGGGAGCGCCGCCCTCGAGGCCCGACTCCTGCGCGGCCGCGCCCTGATCGCCCTGGAGCAGTCCCACACGGCCAAGGAGGACCTGCGGCGGCTGCTGGACACCTCGGTGGCCCCCGAAGCCCGCTACCTGTTGGCCCGGGGCGCCGAGCTGCGGGGCGACACGGAGCCGGCACTGGTGACCTACCGTGCCACCTGGGCGAGACACGCCACGTCGCCCTGGGCGGACCGCGCTGCCGAGCGCCTGGCCGCCATGGGTGAACCGGTGCCGGACCTGGCCAGCGCCCAGGGGCGGGCGCTGGCGCTGACCCGGGCCAAGAACCTGGTCCAGGGCGGCCAGGCCCCCCGGGCCGTGCCCCTCTACGACGCCCTCGACGCCGCGACCGGCGACACGACCCGCGCCTGGAGGCGCCAGGTGGCGTTCGCGCTGTTCAAGGGCCGCGAGTACGGTCGCGCCGTCGCCGCCTTCGAGCAGCTGGGCACCGAGTCCGACGTCGAGGTCCTCTACCACCACGCCCTGGCGCTCAGCCGCACCGGTGCCCACGACGCCGCGGCCTACTCCTACCGGCGACTGGTGACCCTGTTCCCCGACGCCAAGCGCGCGGACACCGCCAGCTACAAGCTGGGCTACCTCGAGGTCGATCGGCAGCGACCTGTGGCTGCGACCCGGGAGTTCAACGCCCACCTGGATCGCTACCCCACGTCCCGGCACGGGGACGAGGCGCTCTGGTACCTGGGCTGGATGGCGTACGGGGCCGGCGATCTGCCCGCCGCCGAGGGGCACTGGGCCACCCTGGTCCGCGCCTTTCCCAAGAGCTCGCTGATCCCGCCCGCCCGCTACTGGTGGGCCCGGTCCCGAGGTCAGCAGGGCCACCTGGACGACGAGCAGGAGCGGCTCCGGGCGCTCCTGGATGCCTACCCCACCACGGGGGCCGCCTGGATGGCGGCCGACCGCTTGGGCGTTCGCTTCGACGGCCTCGGACCAGCCCAGGTCCCGGCGCTCTCGGAGCGCTTCCTGGCCGCCCAGCCCAGGGTGCGCCAGGCCCAGGCGCTGCTCACGGCCGGGCAGTCCGGCTGGGCGCGGGACCTGCTGGTCACCGCCGAGGCCGCAGCTCGAAGCCAGGGCCGCACCCCCTCGCTGGCTCTCGCACACCTGGCCGTACAGGCGGGAGACGGTCGCCTGGCCAAGCGCCTGGCGTCGCCGTGGTGCGGGGACCCGGCACAGGGCGGGGACCCAGTCGCCATGCAGGCCTGCTACCCGGCCCCCCTGTCGGCGACCATCGCCCGAGCGGCGGCCCAGACCGGCGTACACCCGCTGCTGCCCTACGCCATCATGACGATCGAGAGCGGGCTACGGCCCGACGTCACCTCCCCCGCAGGCGCCTGCGGTCTGATGCAGGTCATGCCCGCCCTGGGCAGCGAGCTCCACCCTCTGCTGTTCGCGGGGCCCTACGACCCGGAGCGGCTGTACGAGCCCGGCTACAACGCGCTTCTGGGCACGACCGAGCTCGGACGCCTGCAGACCCGCTGGAAGCACGGACCGGTCCAGCCCAGCCTGCCCCTGGTCATCGCCGGGTACAACGGCGGCGTTGAGGCGGTGGAGCGCTGGATGGGGACCTATGCGCAACCGCCCGACGCCGCGCGCTTCTCAGAAGACATCAGCTACAGCGAGACCCGGCGCTACGTGCGCAAGGTGCTGGGGGCGCTGATGGCCTACCGCATGGTGTACGGCGACCCGGTCCCGGGGCCGTAGCGCGGATCCAGGTCCAGGGTGAGCCCGCAGAGCGCCAGGGGCTCGCAGGGGTGATCCCGAAGCAGCTGAGCCGCCGGCGGCAGCTCTGGCACCAGGGAGCTCAGCCGCAGGAGCCCCGGGGCCAGGCGCGACAACACAGACCGCCGGGGGCGGAAGGAGATGTCGGACCGCCGCCAGCCGCTGCCGGGGGTGAGTCCGGCCAGTCGCCGCGCCCGCAGCAGGGCCTCGGCCAGCCCGCCAAGGGCATCGACCAGTCCGTGCTCGAGCGCGGCTCGCCCGGTCCAGACGCGGCCGCGGGCAAAGGGCTCGACCGCCGCTTCGGGACGCCGCCGACCCGCTGCAACCCGCTGGATGAAGGTGTCATAGGTCCGCTGGAGCACCGCCCGAAAGCGTGCCCGCTGCGAGGGCGTGAACGCTCGGTCGGGGTTGTAGAGCGCGGCGTTGGGGCCGGCCCCGACCCACTCCGAGTGCACGCCCACCTGGGCCAGCGCCTTGCCGACCACGAGCTTGCCTCCGACCACCCCGATGGACCCGGTCAACGTGCCGGGTCGCGCGATGATCTCGGACGCCGCAGCGGCCAAGTAGTACCCGCCGCTGGCAGCCGTGTCGCCGAACCACGCCACCACCGGCTTGGTGCGCTTGAGCAGCTCGACCTCCCGCCAGATCAGGTCCGACGCCAGTGCGCTCCCGCCCGGCGAGTCCACCGCCAGCACCACGGCCTTGACCCGCTCGTCCTCTCTCAGGGCCTTCAACACGGGCACCGTGGCCCGCGATGCGATCACGGAGCGGCCTCGCTGCCCCCTGTCGCTCACGACCACCGCCCCGGTCAGGTGCACCACCGTGACGATCGGCTCGCCGGCCCCGACGGCCTCGAGCCAGCGGATCCAGCCCTGGACCCGCGTCGCGCCACGGGCGCCCACCCGCCGGGGCTTGGCGTCGAGCTGGGCCTCGAGCCAAGTCTCCAGGCCGTCCTCGTAGGCGATCTCGTCGGCCAGGCCGGCCTCGACCGCCTCTTCTGCGGTGAGCGGTGCCCGCTCCACCAGGGCCTGGACCTCGGCCACGCTCAGGCGCCGATGCCGGGCCACGGTCTCCAGGACCTCCTGGTGCAGGCCGTCCACCAGAGCCCGGGTGGCCTCGCGGTTCTCGGCCGTCGCATAGGTCCGGGTGAAGGACTCGCCGTAGCTCTTGTACTCCCCAGCCGCTTCGAGCTCGAAGTCCAGGCCGAGCCGGCTCAGCGCTCCGCCCAGGAAACGGAGCTGCCCTGCGACACCCACCAAGCCGACCTCGCCCAGGGGCGGCAACACCACCCGGTCGGCGACCGCCGCCAGGGTGTAGGCCGCGGTCGAAGGGGCCTCGACCCATGCCACCAGGAGCTTGCCCTGATCCTTGAGGCGCTCGAGCACCGCCTGCCACTCCTGGAGACCCGCCCACCCCATGCCGAGCGCGTCCAGGTGGATCAAGACCCCTCGGACCCGGGGTCTGGAGGCCGCGGCTTCGAAGTCCGCCAGGCGGTCCAGGTCGACCCCATCGCCGTCGGCGCGGCCGAGCCGGAGCTCCAGCACACCCGAGCGTCCGAGTCGTCGCCCCTGTTGCCACGCCAGCAGCCAGGCGAGGACCAGGGCGGGTGGACGAAGGAGCAGCCAGGCCAGCCAGCGCATCGATCCTGGAAACCTCCAGCTGAAGCTATAGTCCCCCCGCTGGCATTCGGCTGCGACTTCATCGGGACATCGACGATGCGCTTCGTGCTGACGGAAGAAGAGACCCGCGGGCTGGAGTACCTGCCCGACAAGGACCTGGCGGACTGGGCCGTCGATCTGGACATGGTCCCCGAAGAGGAGATCGACCGCCTGGGCCTGCTCGAAGAGCTCGTGCCGCGCCTGCTGGGCGTCGCCAGGCGAGAGGGCCTGCCGTTCTCCAAGTACGACGCCCCGGACCTGGACGACCTGCCCGGCGACCACCGCCGGGCCCTGGCGCGGGCCATGGGCTGGAAGGGCGACACCCGGTCCATGGTCAGGGCCGGCGAGCGGGTCTGGAAGGTCTACCGGAAGAACCGCCCGGGCAGCCAGATCCCTCTGATGCTCCCGGTCCTGCTCAGGCCGCTGGCCCGCTTCGCCTTCGAGATGCGCGAGCTCTGACAAGGCGAGCAAGACCGCCGAGGCCCCGACGGCCTTGACGTGAGGCTGACCGCCGGGTTCTTGACACCGAACCCGGGGGAGCTTTACAAGCACGGCTGACTGGCGCGGGAGCCACTGCTGTGTCGACCAAGGACTGCCCCTCTTGCGGATCGGTGGTGCCGGCGGCTGCCAGCCGCTGCAAGCACTGCTTCCACGACTTCACCGACGAGCCCGTCAAGTCCGGAAGCGCCGGCCTCATCGGCTTCCTGGTGCTCCTCGTGGCCATGGTCGGCATCGGCTACGGCGTGTTCTTCTTCGTGAACGCCAGGGCCGCGACCGAGAACATCGTCATCGACGAAGAGTCGTCGTCGATCGTGTTCACCAAGACGTTCAAGGACCGCGTCGAGACCGAGCGCATCATGTTCGGCGACGTGGCCAAGATCGAGTACCGGATCGGCGGCGAGGACGCGACCTTCGTGGTCCGGGTGGTCACCCTGGACGGCCGCCGGCGCAACCTGAAGCTGTCCGACGACAAGCAGCTCAACGGCTACGCCCAGCACGTCGCTGGCGTGCTCGAGAAGCCCGTCACCGAGAAGAACCTCCGTCGCGGCTTCGGCGACCCGCGCATCGTGGACGATTAGGCTCTCCTCCCGCCCACGGAGACCGCCCCATGTCCACGCCCCAGGCCCTTGGCCGTCTGTCCAAGGACCTGGCGATCGATCTGGGGACCGCCAACACCCTGGTCTACGCCCGCGGGCGTGGCATCGTGGTCGACGAGCCTTCGGTGGTGGCCGTGCGTGTCGCCCCCAATGGCGCCTACACCGAGGTCTTGGCCATCGGCGAGGAAGCCCGGGTCATGCTCGGTCGCACGCCGGGCAACATCGCGGCTGTCCGGCCGCTCAAGGACGGGGTCATCGCCGACTTCGAAGTCGCCGAGCAGATGATCCGGTACTTCATCCTGCGCGCGACCGGCCGGCAGGGACTGTTCAAGCCCCGGATGCTGGTCTGCATCCCCAGCGGCGTCACCGAGGTCGAGAAGCGAGCCGTGCTGGAGTCCGCCCGCGCCGCCGGCGCCAAGGAGGTCTTCCTGGTGCCCGAGCCCCTGGCTGCGGCCCTAGGCGCCGGCCTGCCGGTCATGGAACCCACCGGCACCCTGGTCGTGGACATCGGCGGCGGCACGACCGAAGTCGCCGTCATCTCCATGGGGGGCCTGGTCCGCTCCCGCAGCCTGCGGGTCGCCGGCGACCACATGGACAAGGCCATCATCCAGTCGATTCGCGACCGCAAGGGCCTGATCATCGGCGAGCGCACCGCCGAGGCCGTGAAGCTCGACATCGGCTGCGCGACCCCTCTGGGCGAGACGCGGACCACCACCGTCAAGGGCCGCGACGCCGAGACCGGCATCCCCCGCCAGGTCACGCTGACCGGCGCCGACATCGGCCAGGCGGTGTCCGGCACGCTCTCGCGCATCGTCGAGGCCATCCGCGAGACCCTGGAGACAACACCGCCAGAACTCGGGGCCGACCTGATCGATCGGGGCATCGTGTTGTGCGGCGGCGGCTCGCTGCTCCCCCACATCGAACAGGTCATCGCCGACGCGACGGGCCTGCCGTGCAGCGTCGCCGAAGACCCGATGACCGCCGTGGCCCGAGGCGCCGGTCAGGCGCTCGAGGACCCCGAGATCCTCGCCCGGGTCGCGCTCAGCTGAACGTCTGGAGCCGGGGGCCCGTCTCGGTCACCGCGAGCCAGCTCCGATCCCGGGCAAAGTCCCCCAGGTTGAAGAGCACTCCACCGGGCAGCTCCCAGGTCCCGAGGACGTGGGAGTGGCCCATCACGACCACGTCCACGTCGCCCGCCAGCCTCTCCGCCGCCCAGTGCTGCTGGGCGGCGAGCAACGGGGCCGGCTCGTCGCCGTAGTGCCGAGACGCACCGGCCAGTCGGTGCCCGAGCCGACGCGCACCCTCGGGACCCAGGGCCCGCATCAGGCGATCGAAGGCGCCACTGCGCAGCACCGCCCGAGTCAGCCTGTACCCCAGGGTGGTGTCGGGCTGGTCCCCGTGTACCAGGAGGAACCGTCGCCCGGCCAGCTGAACCCTCACCTCGTCGACCACGGTCGCACCCAGGTGGTCGGTGAAGACCGGCCCCAGGCGGAAGTCGTGGTTGCCCCGCAGCACCGTCAGCGGGATGCCCCGCTCCCGGAGGCGTGCCAGCGCCGCCAGGACCGGGTCGAAGCCCGGCAGCACCTGGTCGTCAAAGGACCACCAGAAGTGGAACAGATCCCCCAGCAGGTAGCAGTGGTCGGTGACCAGGCCGTCGAGCCACTGGACGACCCTGTCCTGGACCGGGTCTTCAGGCCCCAGCAGGTGAGCATCAGAGAGCATGGCTGCGAGCACGCGGCCGCAGGATAGCAAGGGAGTCAGCGCCCATGTCCGCCACCCCTCCCCTCGCCGATCGCATGCGCCCAACCCGGCTGACCGAGGTGGTGGGTCAGGCCCACCTGGTGGGCGAACAGGGTCTGCTCCGGGCTGCACTGGACCGGGACCGACTGCCCTCTCTGCTGCTCTGGGGTCCCCCTGGCTGCGGCAAGACCACCCTGGCCCGCATCCTGGCGCACGAGTCGGGCGCGGTCTTCTTGGCGCTCTCGGCGGTGCTCTCGGGCATCAAGGACCTGCGGGCCGCCATCGAACGCGCCAAGCTCGCGCGGGGCCGGGTGCTGTTGTTCGTCGACGAGATTCACCGCTGGAACAAGGCCCAACAAGACGCGCTGCTGCCCCACGTGGAGAGCGGCACAGTGGCCCTGATCGGCGCCACCACCGAGAACCCGTCCTTCTCGATCATCGCGCCCCTCCGATCCCGGGCCGAGGTGGTGCGGCTCCTCCCGCTCGACGTGTCCGAGATCGAGGCCTTGCTGGCCCGGGCGCTGGCGACGCCGGACCAGGGGCTCGGCCACCGGCAAGTGACCGTCGCGCCCCCGGTCCTCACCCGCATCGCCGAGCTGGGCGGCGGCGACGCCCGCAGGGCCCTGGGGCTCCTGGAGCGGCTCGTAGAGACCACCGACCCGGGTGAGGCCCTCACCGAAGACGCCGCAAGGGAGTCCCTGGCCCGGCGAGACATTCTCTATGACCGGGCTGGTGACGAACACTTCAACGTGGCCTCGGCCCTGATCAAGTCCATGCGGGGCTCCGACCCCGACGCGGCGCTGTACTGGCTCGCCCGCATGCTCGAAGGCGGCGAAGACGTGGTGTTCATCGCCCGTCGCCTGATGATCTTCGCCAGCGAAGACATCGGCAACGCCGACCCCCGAGCCCTGTCCCTGGCGGCGTCGGCGAGCCATGCAGTCCAGGTCATCGGCATGCCCGAGGGCCGCATCGTGCTCGGTCAGGCGGTCACCTACCTGGCGACGGCCCCCAAGAGCAACGCGGCCTATGTCGGGATCCGACGAGCCCTGGCCGAGGTCTCCCAGTCCGGCCCCCTGCCAGTGCCGCTCCACCTGCGCAACGCGTCGACCCGCCTGATGAAGTCCGAAGGCTATGGCGAGGGCTACCTCTACCCCCACGACCATCCGGACCGGGTCGTCTCCCAGCAGTACCTTCCCGAGGGGGTCCGCCAGTCCCGCTACTACGAACCCGGGCCCTTCGGCCACGAGAAGACCATCGCCGAGCGCATGGCGTGGTGGGCCCGAAAGCGGCGGGGCGACTGACCGGCCGGATGAGCCGTCAGGCGAGCTCGGCCAGCACGGCGGCCTCGCGGGTCGCCAGCTCTTCGTTGCGGGTCATCTGACTGCGGCCTTCTGCCAGGATCTTCTGGAGCTGGTCGAGCACCTTGTAGAGGCCGTCCAGGTGCTGGGGCACGCGGTGGGCCACGCTCAACAGGTCCTGGATGGTGTGCCCGATGTTCACCTCTGTCGTGCGCCAGCGTTCCACATCAGCCGCGACCTGGGCCTGGTGCCCCTCCAAGAGCTCGCGGACAACCGGCGGTAGACCCGATGCTTCGCCCCCGTTCGGAGGCGGGGCAGACGCCGCGGGCTGGGCCGGAGCAGATCCTGCAGCCTCGAGGGCCAGGAGCTTGGCAGCGGCTGTGGCCAGCTCTTCGGCGCGTGCGTCGAGCTGTTCCTTCAGCGACTTGATCTCTTCACGCTGGGCGTTGATCTTTTCCCGAGCCCGGCCACTCTTCTTGCTCTTGATGGCCGTCTCCGGCGCTTCTGCAGGTGGCCGGGCCTGGGCGGCCTCGAGCTCCTCGACCAGCTGCGCTTCCCGGACCTTGAGACGGGTGATCTCGGCGTAGGCATCGCCCAAGCCACTTGTGGGCTCTGACTCTTCGGGCTGGGCCTGGGCTGCAGCCTCGGTGAGCTGCCGGACCCGGGCCTGGGACGCGGTGAGCTCGTTGTGGAGCTCGGACGCGCGGTACTCCGCGGCCTCCAGGCGGGCGCTGAGGTCGGCCAGCTGGTCTGTGAGTTCGCGGGCATCGGGGCCCTCTGCCGTGGCCGTGGCCGTTGCCGTGGCCGAGCCCTCCTGGGCCATCGCCAGCTCGACCTGGAGCTCGTCGACGCGGGTCTCGGCGGACATGGCCCGCTTCCGGAAGTCAGAGGCCTGACTCTGGGCGGCCTGGAGGGCGTCGGTGAGTCCGGCGGCCTGGGCCTTGAGCTGTGAAGCCTCTGACAGTGCCTCCTGGCGGATCGAAGAGGCCTGATCCAGGTCGCTGAGCGCGGCATCGAGCTCGGCTTGGACCGTCGCCGAGCGGGCCTGGGCCTTGTCCCGCTGGTCCACCAGGGCGGCCAGAGCGTCGTCGCCACCGGCTTGGTCGGACCGGAGGCTGTCCAGGTCGGCCTGGGCCTGGGCGAGCTCTGCTGTCAGGGTCTGGTCCCGCTCCGCGGCCAGTGCCGCGGCTTCGCCGGAGGCGTCGAACTGGGACTGGAGCTCGGCCATCGACGATGCGGTCGCTTCGGCCCCATCTATCAGCGCCTGGGTGCGGGCCTGGAGTTCGACATGGGCTTCGAGGAGCGTGGCGTGCTGGACTGAGAGTGCCTTGTGCTCCGCGACCGCCGCGCTCCGCTCCTCGGCCAGCCCCTCTAGGGCGAGCTGGTGCTGCAGCGACGCCGCTTCGCCGGTCTCGTTGGCCTGGAAGAGCTTGGCCTCGAGCGCCGCCAGAGCCTGGGTGTGGCTCTCTCGGTCCTGGGCGAGGGCCTCGACCGCGTCTTCCCTGGCCTGTGTCGCCTCGGACAGCTGGGCCAGACTCTCCGATTGTTGCTGGTGGAGGACCTGCAGCTCGGCATCCGCGGATGCGCTGGCTGCCCGCGCCTCGGCCAGCTCCTGCTGCACAGCCTCCAGGTGTTCCTGGGCGCCTTGGAGGGCAACTGCGGCAGCGGCCTCGGCCGCCTGGACGTCGGCGGTGCGCTGCTCTTCGGCCTGTGCCGCAAGGTCCGCTGCGGCCGACAGGTCCGCTCGGAGCTCGTCGATCTGGGCCGTCAGGGCTGTCGCCGCGGCCTGGGCTTCTTCGCGATCCCGGGCCGCCTGGGCCTGGACGTCGGCGAGGTCCTGGGCCGCGCGGGCCACCGCCGCCGCGAGCTCTTCTCCGGCCTGGGCCACCGCCTCTTCCAGCGCGTGGCTCCCCTGCTCCTGGGCCTCGGCCAGTGCGCTGTCCGCCAGTGCCTTGGCCGCGTCTGCCCGCGCCTGGGTCTCTTCGGCTTCGGTCAGTGCAGCTTCGATGTCTCGTTCGCTCTGGGCCCTGACGTCGGCCAGCGTCGCTTCGGCCTGGGCCTGGTGACCCTCCAGAGCCGCGGTCAGCGCGGCCTGGGCCTGGGCCTGCTGGGCCTCCAGAGCGGAAGCCTGCTCGGCCTGGGCCGCTTGGGACGCCTGGCGCAGATCGACGAGCTCCCCTTGGGCCGCAGCCAGCGCTGCCAGGGCCTCGTCTGTAGCCGCCCTGGCCGACGCGAGGTCGGCAGCCCCCTCGTCGGAGGTCCGGCGTGCCTCGGCCAGCTCGCCCTCCAGCTCTTCGCGGGCCTGGACCAGGCCCAGCACCGCCACGTCCCGCTCGCGCAGGGTGTCCTCGAGGGTCGCCAGCTCCGTGCGTGCGTCGGCCAGTTCGCCTCGCGCCTTTTCCAGCGCGGTGCTGGCTTCATTCTGGATGGCTTCGGCCTCTTCCACCACGGTGGTGACGGCCTCGAGATCCCGCCGCGCGACCGTGAGCTCGGCCTGGAGTTCATTGAGCTCCTCCCAGGCCTGGTCCCGCTCCCGGGTCGTCTGCTCCAGCCCCTGGGCCTGGGACGCACCCGACGTCGCGAGCTCGTCGACGCGCTGCCGCGCATCCTTGAGCTCGGAGCGTGCGGCCAGGGCTTCGCCCCGGGCCTCGTCGCGTTCGTGGCGGACCGCTGCCAAGGCTTCCTGGGCCGAGTCCGAGCGCTGTTGGGCGTCCAGGGCCTGGGCCTGGGCTGCCTGGAGCTGGCGGGCGGTGTCGCCCAGCTGTTCCTGAAGCGCAGCCTCGCCGTTCTGCAGACTCTCGAGAGCCTGGATCGCGGCGTCCTTGTGCTGCTGCAGCTCAGCCCGGACCTCCTCGAGGGACCCTTCGGCCTGAGTCGCCCGGCTCTCGGCACCCTGGAGCTTCCCGCCCAGGTCGCCGCCCTGTCGCTCCGCGGCTTCGCGCTTGCGACGCTCGCCCGCGATAGCGGCCTTCAGCTGCTCTCCGACCTCTTTGGCCTGAACCAGCTGCAGCTGCGCCGCGTCGCGCTCGGCACGGACCTCTCGGGTCTCCCGGGCGTGGGCCATCTGTGCCCGCGCCAGGTCCCGGCGTGCATCCGCCTGGGCTGCCGCCGCCTCGGCCTCGGCCAGCATGCGCGCCGCCCGCGCTTCGTCCAGGTCCGCCTGGAGCGAGTCGGCCGACCGCAGGGCCGCCTGGAGCGCTGGGTCGCTGCCGCCGCCTCGGCGCGTCGTGGCGCTCAGAGTCTCCTGCTGGCGCTCCTTGGCGGCCTTGGCGTCTGCGTAGGCCTGGTCCCGTTCCGTCTTGGCGAGCACCAGCTCCACCCGCCGGGACTCGGCGAGCTCCTCTTGCTGGTGAAGGTCTTGGCTCAACCCGGCGACCTTGTCCTCCAGATCCGAGATCCTCGCCGCGTACTCGACCAGGGCACCGGAGCGGCTGTCCGTCACCGAGACCTCTGACTCTGAGATCAACTCCTCCTCGTCGTCGTCCAGGGCCTCGAGGGTGTAGGCCGGAGTCAGCTCCGGCTCGTCGGCCGGCGGCATCTCCTGGGGTGCTTCTTCTTGGGCAGGCTTGAGAGCCTGGAGGACCGTGCCACCGCCGTTCTGCATTAGGTGGTCGTACTGCTGGCGGGCACTCACGTTCAGCAGCGTGGCGCGGACGTGGTCCAGGGCCGTCAGGAGCTCCTGGGCCTTGGAGCGAGCATCGCCGGGCAGGTTGGGCACGGCCTGGATCGCCCGCCAGCGCATCTCGAGCCGCCGGGAAGCCCGCTCCACCGCGTCTTCGGGGCTGGCAAAGGAGATGCCGAGGAAGCCGTAGTAGTCCCTGGGCATGCGCCGCTCGTACTCCTGAAGCAGTACTGCAGCAGGTCCACCGCGTGCACCGGTCGCCATGGGGCACTTCGCCGAAAAGCTGGGAGGTTCGGGCTTCCCAGGGGCGTGCTCCCCTGAGTCGGACATCCTACCTTCGACCGCCACCCCAGCCCAGAGGGTCCGGGTCGCGCCAGCGGCCCACCTCTACTCGGCAGGGGCTCCAGAGGACGAAGCGCGGACCTCGTAGGTCACAACGACCTCGGCGCGAGGCACCGGTACGGCGTCGACGAAGCCGACGCTGTTCCGCTGCTCGTCATAGGTGTAGTCGCCGTCCACCACGTACTCGTGGACCGTGCCCTGCGGCTCCTCGACGCGCACCTCCAGGGTGTCGACCACAGGGATGCGCGACAGGAAGAACTCGCGCTTGAGACCGGCCGAGGTGAGGCCCAACAGCTCCAGCGCCCCCGCGTAGTCTTCGTCACAGATCGACCACGACACGCCGCCGACCGCTTCGGTCACCTGGAGGTAGCGCTCGCCGTCCTCTTCGGCCGTGAGGCAGTTGCCCCGGGGCGCGACGATCGACGAGAACGCGACCAGCTCGCTGTCGCTCTTCAGGTCGAGCATCCAGTCCACGAAGCCAGTCACCGAGACGCCGGAGTAGTCGTCCTCGTCGGAGATGACCACCACGCTCAGGGCGGCATCGGGGCGGTAGAAGCCCGCGTTGTGGTCGTCCCGGTGGGTGTCGATGGCTGCCACGACCGCGTCCAGGCCCTGCTCGGTGTAGGAGCCACTGGTGCCCATCAGCACGCGGGCCGAGAAGCTGTCCAGGGCCTCGTCCTGGCTGAAGCTGTCGTCGATCCAGGTGGTCCCCGCGTCCTCACGCAGGCGGCCCTGGTGGGACGCGTCGACCATGTCCGTCGAGACGACGCCCACGTGGTAGTCCAGCCCCGACTGGGTGAAGTACGCGATGAAGGACCCGAAGCTCTCGGCCAGCGCGGTCTGCTCCTCGAGCATGGAATTCGAGTTGTCGATCACCCAGAGCACGTCGACAGCCGGCACGGGCACCTGCTGGATCACATCGGTGTGCACCTCGGCCTCGAGCGCAGGCGGGTTGTAGCGCTCGTTGCCCCGTTGATCCGAGACGTTGTACTCGCTGCACGCGACCAGCCACAGGACCCACACCTGGCACACCTCCGGCGACCCAGAGTCTATCTCGGCCCGCCAGGCCCCTGCCGACCGTTCAGCGAGGGCCGGGGGACATCACGACCTTGACCGTGTCCGGCGCCCCGGCCTGTTGGAGGGCCTGGACCCCTCGGGACAACGGGTAGTGGGCCGACAGCAGCGGCAGAGGATCGACCAGGCCCCTCTGCAACAGGCGCAGGGCCGGCCCAAAGGGACCGCAGCGGGACCCCACCAGGCTGAGCTCATCGATCACCCAGGGCGTCATGGACTGCGGCAAGGGCTCGTGCACGGTCGTCTTGAGCACCACCGTGCCTCTGGGTCGCACCAGCTGGGTCGCCACAGAGAGACCCTGGGGCGAGCCGGTGCAGTCGACCACCACATCGAAGCGCGTGTCCCCCAGATCGTCGACCCGGGCAGCGGACACGCCAGCGGGCAACAGCTCCAGGCGCCCGGCGCTCCGCCCGACGCCCACCACCCGAGCCCCGGTCAGGGCGAGCACCCGGGCGCACAGCTGCCCCAGCCGTCCGACACCGAGCACGGCCACGTGGTCTGTCGGCCGGATGTGCACCTGTTGGACGATCTGACAGGCGGCGGCGAGCGGCTCCACGAAGACCGCCGCTTCGCTCGTCACGTCCTCAGGGACCCGGTGCAGGTTGCCCACCGGTAGCGCGAACCGCTCGGAGAACGCCCCATCCCGTCCCAGGATGCCCAACACCGTTCGTCGGGGACAGTGGGTCGGGCGTCCTGCCCGACAGGTCTCGCAGGCCCCACAGGGACAGTTGATGTCTCCGACCACCCTCTGGCCGACCCAGTCCGCGTCCGGGTGCGCCTGTACCTGACCGACCCACTCATGGCCCATGACCCCTTCGAAGCCCATGTACCCCCGAACAAGCTCCAGGTCGGTGGCACAGATCCCGCCGAGCTGCAGCCCGATCAAGGCCTCGCCAGCTGCAACCCTGGGCTCGGGGTGATCCGGCTGGACCTGCGGACCCTGGGCAGTCAAGCAAAGTGCAAGCATGGCATTCAGGCTAACGCCAAAACCAGGACGACCCCCGGGAGACAGGATGTGTCTCGACCGGGGGTCGAA
>CAZFLE010000043.1:0-52691 GCA_964519895.1 uncultured Enterobacterales bacterium
GCGATCTACGCGCTCCTGGGGGCCCACTTCGTGGCCATGCTCCAGGTGCTCGTCTACGCCGGCGCCATCATGGTGCTGTTCGTGTTCGTCATCATGCTGCTGAACCTCCGCGAGGAGACGGCCAGCAGCTGGGGGGATCTGTCGGCCCGGGCCCTGTGGTCCATCGTCGCCGCCGGCACCCTGGTGGGGGGCCTGCTCATCGCCGCCACCTCGGCCCAGCACATGGGCTTCCCGGCGGCCGAGCTGATGCCCGCCGACTACGGCACGGTCGAGGCCGTCGGCAGGGCCCTGTTCGACGGACGCTGGCTGCTCCCCTTCGAGGCCGTCTCCGCGCTGCTGACCGTCGGCGTCGTGGGTGCGGTGGTCCTGGCCAAGAGGACGCTCTGATGGAATCGATCGGTCTCTACCCGGTGCTCGCCGTCTCCGGTGTGCTGTTCATGCTGGGGGTCACAGGTGTGCTCACCCGGCGCAACCTGTTGATCGTCTTCATGAGCGTGGAGCTGATGCTCAACGCCGTGAACCTGGCCTTCGTGGGCTTCTCCCGCCACTCCGGGCTGGTCGACGGCCACGTCATCGCCATCCTGGTGATGGCGGTCGCCGCCGCCGAGGCCGCCGTTGGGCTGGCCCTCGTCATCCTGCTCTACCGCAACCGGCTCGCCGTCCAGATGGACGAGCTGGACACCCTGAAGGGCTGACGGCATGGAATCACTGCTCCCCGTCATCGTCGCCCTGCCCCTGGTCGGTTCGATCGTCATCGCGCTGATCGGCCGCAGGGTCTCCCGCGAGGTCTCTGGCTGGATCGGCACCGGCGCCATGTTCCTGGCCGCCTTCCTGTCCATCCGGGTGCTCCTGGACCTGGTGGCCAGCGCGGCCGGCACCGTCACGTCGACCACGCTCTACACCTGGATCGAGGTCGGCGACTTCACGGCGGACATCGGCTTCGCCGCAGACCCGCTCTCCGCCGGCTTCATGTGCATCATCACGGGCGTCGGCTCGCTGATCCACATGTACAGCATCGGGTACATGTCCGACGAGTCGGACCGCCAGTCGGTCTGGCGCTTCTTCAGCTACCTGAACCTGTTCGTCTTCGCGATGCTGCTGCTCGTGATGGGCGACAACCTGTTGCTCATGTTCGTGGGCTGGGAGGGGGTCGGGCTGTGCTCGTACCTGCTGATCGGCTTCTGGTACGAGAACGCCGAGTTCGCCAGCGCGGGCAAGAAAGCCTTCGTCACGAACAGGGTTGGGGACTTCTGCTTCATCCTGGGCGCCTTCTGGCTGTTCTGGATGCTGGGCGACCACGCCACCCTCAACTTCCAACAGCTCGAGGTTGTGGTCCACGCCTACCCGATGCTGGTGCCCGCGGGCGGCGTCGCCATCACCAGCGTCTGCCTGCTGTTCTTCGGCGGTGTGACTGGCAAGTCCGCCCAGATGCCGCTGTACGTGTGGCTGCCCGACGCCATGGCCGGCCCCACGCCGGTCTCGGCCCTGATCCACGCGGCCACCATGGTCACCGCCGGCGTCTACCTGATCTGTCGCCTGCATTTCCTGTTCGTGCTCTCGCCCATCGCGATGGGCATCGTGGCCCTGGTGGGTGGCTTCACCGCGTTCTTTGCCGCGACCATCGCGGTCACCCAGTGGGACATCAAGAAGGTCCTGGCCTACTCGACCGTCTCCCAGCTCGGCTACATGGTCATGGCCGTGGGTCTGGGCCACTACGTCGCCGGCTTCTTCCACGTCATGACCCACGCCTTCTTCAAGGCGCTGCTCTTCCTGGGGGCGGGCTCCATCATCCACGCCCTGCACCACGAGCAGGACATGCGGAACATGGGCGGGCTGCGCAAGTACATGCCCGTGACGTTCTGGACGATGACCATCGCGTACCTGGCCATCATCGGTGTGCCAGGGTTGTCGGGCTTCTTCTCCAAGGACGAGATCCTGTGGCTGGCGTACTCCACGCCACCGGAACACGTCGCGCTGCTGGGAGAGGGCTTCCGCATCCAGCGCATCGCCTATGGCCTGGGCTTCGCCGGGGCGGTGCTCACGGCGTTCTACATGTCCCGCCTGTACTTCATGACCTTCTTCGGCGAGTACCGGGGCGGCCATGGCGACGACGAGCACCACGCCGAGCCGCACGAGTCCCCCTGGCTCATCACGGTGCCCCTGGTGGTGCTGGCCGTGCTCTCCCTGTTCGGCGGGCTGTTCAACCTGCCCCACTACATGCACGGCCTGGGGCTGCCCACGGAGTGGCTGCACCACTTCCTGCACCCGGTCTTCCACCACAGCATGGACGCCCTGGCCTTCGACCTGGACACGGGCAAGGAATTCCCCGTGGCGGCCGTGACCCTGGTGGCCATCGGTGCCTCGGTCTACGCGGCCTACAGGATCTACATCAAGGACCCGGGCGACGCACCGGATCCCTTGGCGGTCGAACCCAGCCGGACCTGGGAGCTGTCCCACGGCAAGTGGTTCGTCGACGAGCTCTACGAGACCTTCATCCTGCGGCCCATTCACTTCGTGTCCCGTCAGGGCCTGTGGGCCGTGGTGGACGTGGTCCTCATCGACGGCACGGTGAACCTGGTCGGGCGAACGGCCCAGGGCCTGGGTCGACACTACGGCCGCCTGGTCCAGTCGGGCCAGATCCAGACCTATGCCCTGGCCATCGCCGGCGGCTCCGTGGTCATCCTCTACTGGCTCTCGGTGGGCTGAGACATGGACAACCTGCTCTCGATCCTGATCTTCTTGCCGCTGCTCGGCGGCATCGGCTGCTTCCTGGCGCCGGACAGCGCCGCAAAGGGCGTCGCCCTGGCGACTTCGGTGGCGACGTTCCTGCTCAGCACGCTGCTCTGGGCGGACTACGACCCCTACGGACCGGCGTTCCAATTCAACGAGGCGGTGGCCTGGCTGCCGGATCTGGGCATCTCGTATGCGGTGGGCATCGACGGCATCAGCCTCTTGCTGATCCTGCTGACGACCCTGACCATGCCCATCGTCGTGCTGGCCGCCACGCCCTACATCTCGAAGCGCTTGGGTCACTACCTGGGCTGGATGCTGGTCCTCGAGATGGCCATGATCGGCACCTTCGCGGCCCTGGACACGTTCCTGTTCTACGTGTTCTGGGAGCTGATGCTCATCCCGATGTACTTCTTGATCGGGATCTGGGGGGGCGAGCGGCGCATCTACGCCACGATCAAGTTCTTCATCTACACGATGGCTGGCTCCCTGCTGATGCTGGTCGCCTTCTTGTGGCTCTACGGCGCCTTCGCCGATCAGCACTCCGGGACCTACAGCGCCCTGATCACAGACCTCTACGGGCTCGACCTGCTGCCCAGCGCCCAGTACTGGCTCTTCGGAGCCTTTGCGCTGGCCTTTGCCATCAAGGTCCCGATGTTCCCGGTGCACACCTGGCTCCCGGACGCCCACGTCCAGGCGCCCACAGGCGGCTCGGTGGTGCTGGCGGGTGTGCTGCTCAAGATGGGCACCTACGGCTTCGTGCGGTTCGCCATTCCCCTGTTCCCAGACGCCGCGGTGGCCTTTGCTCCGTGCATCGGGGCCCTGGCGGTCATCGGCATCGTCTACGGCGCCCTGGTCGCGATGGTCCAGGACGACATCAAGAAGCTCGTCGCGTACTCCAGCGTCAGCCACCTGGGCTTCGTGATGCTGGGGCTGTTCGCCATGAACAGCCAGGGGGTGAGCGGCGCCGTCTACCAGATGCTCGCCCACGGCGTGTCCACCGGCGGCCTGTTCCTGATGGTCGGCATCCTGTACGAGCGCCGCCACACCCGCGCCATCAGCGACTTCGGCGGCATCGCCAAGGTCCTGCCGGCCATGAGCTTCGTGTTCATGATCATCGTGCTGTCTTCGGTGGGGCTGCCCGGTCTGAACGGCTTCGTCGGGGAGTTCCTCATCCTGCTCGGCGCCTTCGAGCACTCCCCCTGGATGACCGCCATTGCCGCCACCGGCGTGATCTTCGGCGCGGTCTACCTGCTCTGGATGGTCCAGCGCGTGCTGTTCGGTCCGCTGACCAACCCAGACAACAAGGCCCTCGCGGGCCAGGACCTCACCCCCAAGGAGTGGGGCTATCTGGCCCCGATCCTGGTGCTGTGCGTGGTCATGGGCGTCTTCCCCGGGCCCTTCCTGACGGTCATGGAGCCGTCGGTCGACCGCCTGGTCGAGGTGATGGTGAGCCACGCCGACCTGCCGGCCACCTGGTCGGCGATGCCCCTGCCCGCTGACACCGTCGCCCCCGTCTTGCAAGGAGGGCACCACTGATGACCCCGATGCTCAGCCTGGCTGCTGTCTCGGTCCCGGCCCACCTGGGTGCGGACTTGTTGGCGCTCTCTCCCGTGGTGGTGCTGTTCCTCTCGGCGATGATCGTGCTGATCGTCGAAGCCGTGCACAGGCCCCAGGACAAGCGCGTCCACCTGATCACCACCATGGCGGCCATCGCCGGCGCCCTGGCGCTCACGGTCCTGGTGACCGCCGACGCTGTGGGCTCGGGCTTCGGCGGCATGGTCTCCTTTGACCAGTACGCGGTGTTCTTCAACGTCGCGGTGCTCATCGCCAGCCTGCTCGCGGTGGTCGTGTCACCCGACTACCTGGCGCGGATCGGCGTGCCGATCGGCGAGTACTACGCCCTGACGCTCTTCGCAGCCGTCGGCATGCTCCTGATGAACATGGCCAGCGATCTGGTCATGCTCTTCATCGCCCTCGAGATCATGTCGATCAGCTTCTACATCCTGTGCAGCATCAAGCGCTCGGACCCGCGGTCCATCGAGAGCGGCTTCAAGTACTTCATCCTGGGCGCTTTCTCGTCGGCCATCCTGCTGTACGGCATCGCCTTCATCTACGGGGCCACCGGCACGGTGAACCTGGACGGCATCCGGGCGGCGATCGCCCAGGGCGTCGACCCGCACCTGCTGTACGCCGGCCTGGCCCTGGTCATCGTGGGGTTCTGCTTCAAGATCGCCGCCGTGCCCTTCCACATGTGGACGCCCGACGTCTACCAGGGTGCGCCGACCTCGATCACGGGGCTCATGGCCACCGGGGTCAAGGTCGCGTCCTTTGCGGCCTTCGGGCGCGTGCTGGTCGTCGGCTTCCTGGACGTCAAGGACGAGTGGGTGGGTGTGCTCTGGGTCGTGGCGGCGCTCACCATCTTGGTGGGCAACCTGGCTGCCCTGGTCCAGGACGATCTGAAGCGCATCCTGGCCTACTCCAGCATCGGCCACGCGGGCTTCCTGTTGATGGCCCTGGTCGCGGTGGGCGACGCCTCCCAGGCCTCGGGCCTGCTGTTCTACCTCTTGGCCTATGTCTTCATGAGCATGGGGGCGTTCGCGGTCCTGACCCTCTTCTCGTTCGAGGGCCAGGACGTCACCGACGTGCGGGGACTCACCGGCCTGTCCAGGGAGCGGCCCTGGATCGCCGCCGGGCTGTCCCTGTGCCTGCTCTCGCTGGCCGGCATTCCACCCACGATGGGCTTCGTGGCCAAATTCTACGTCTTCTCCGCGGCCGTGTCCGCGGGCTACACGGGCCTCGCGGTCATCGGCGCCCTGGGCGGCGCGCTCGGGGTCTACTACTACCTGCGGCCCATCGTGCTGATGTACATGACCCCAGACGGCGAGCCCGTACCCATCGAGCGCTCCCCCACGGTCAACGGTGTGCTCGGGCTGGCCTGCGCGGCGGTCCTGTTGTTCGGGGTCCTGCCCGACCTGATCGTGCCCCTGGCCAAGGCCGGCCTGGCGTCCCTCGGCGGCTGAGCCCCGGCGGGCCCCTTGGCCGAGACCCCCCGGACACCGTGGTATCTTCGATGGGGATGCCGACGCAGGACAGCGGCCAGATCGAGCCAGCACCCGGCCTCTTCAGAGCCCTCGGCGAGGGCTCCGTGGTGGCCGGCCGGTACGAGATCGAGCGCCTGGTGGCGCGCGGGGGGATGGCGACGGTCTTCCTGGCGCGGCAGCTCGGCTTGGGGCGCCAGGTCGCCCTGAAGCTGGTCCACCCGGCCGAGGAAGACGTCGAGGACCGCGGCGCCTTCCAGGATCGCTTCCGGCTCGAGGCCAAGACCCTGGCCAGCCTGAGTCACCCCCACATCGTCACCGTGCACGACTACGGCGAGACCGAAGACGGCGACTGCTTCATCGCCATGGAGTACGTGGAGGGCCCCCGCTTTGCCCGCCTGCTCAAGGAAGGGCCGCTGCCGACCCAGCGTGCGGTCGACCTGGTGATCCAGGTCTGTCGTGCGTTGCGCTACGCCCACTCCAAGGGTGTCATCCACCGGGACGTCAAGCTGTCCAACGTCCTGATCGGCCAGGACGAGCACGGCGAAGAGCACGTGAAGGTCGTCGACTTCGGCCTGGTGAAGATCACCGGCAATGAGCAGAAGCTCACCAGTCATGGGCTGGTGCTCGGCTCGCCGCACTTCATGGCCCCCGAGCAGGTGCGCGGCGGAGCCATCGATCATCGGGCCGATCTCTACTCGGTCGGGATCCTGCTCTACTGCTCCCTGACGGGTCGGTACCCCTTCCACGGCGCCAGCCGCACGGCCACCATGACGGCCCACCTGTCCCGCGAGGTCCCGGCGTTCTCGGACCTGGTGCCAGAGCGGCGCTTCCCGCCAGGGCTCGAGGCCGTGGTGCTCCAGGCCCTCGAGAAGGACATCCACGATCGCCAGCCGGACATGGACGCATTCATCACCCAGCTGATGCCCTTTGCGTCGGGGCCGAGCGATCTGCCTTCGATGGGGGTGACGGGCCCCGCCACCCTGGTGCAGCACCCGCCCGGACCGACCCTCGGCAGGGCGGCTCGGCCCGGCCCTACGCCGAGTCGCCTGCTCGCCGTGGCAGCGGCGACCTTTGTCGTGAGCCTGGCGCTGGTGTTCGGCATCTGGCAGGCGTGGGCCCCGCCCAGGGGACCCGTGGTGGCCATGGAGTCCGAGCTTCCCCGGGCCCTGCCCGCGCCGCCGCCAGCCCTGGCCACCGAGGTCTCCGTCGAGGAGCCGGAGCCCGAGCAGGCGGTGCCATCCCCCGCACCGTCCTCCGCCCCCGAACCCGAGCCCGCACGGCGGAGCACCCGGCGCGCCCCCGCGTCCAGCACGGCCCCGGGGCGCCAGGCCCCGCCGCCACAGCCCCAGCCCTCACCCGCTGCCGGGTCCAGCGATCCAGATCCCGCCGCCGCCGAGCCCGCCGGGCCGGCTCCCGACCCCGAGTCCACCGTCGACGCCGAGCCCAGAGCCAAGCCCCCGCCGTCTGACCTCGCCGATCCGTGGGAAGGTGACGCCACCGGGTCCGATGCCGAGACGGCAGACGACGCGACCCCGAGCTCCTGGGAACAGGCGGGCGGGGATCTGAGGGACCCCTGGGGAGACTGAGGTGCTGAGCCTGCTGACCCTTTGCGTGCTCTCGGGCGGCCCAGCGCTCGCGGCCGACGACTCCCCTGCGCGCGCCACCCAGGACGCCCGGGCTCGGGAGCTGTGGGAGAACGGCGCCATCCTGTACAGCGAGGGGCGCTACGAGGACGCCATCCTGGCCTGGCAGGAAGCCTATCGGCTGAGCGAGCGCCACCTGATCCTCACGAACATCGCCAACGCCCAGGAACGGCTGGGACTCTGGCGAGATGCCCTCGACACGCTGAACCGGTATCGGGCCTTTGCTCCGGCCCAGGAGCGTGAGTCCCTGGACCGCCGCATCGCGAACCTGGAGCGGCGACTGGCCGAGCAGCAGAGCGTGGCGCCCGCCCCAGCCCCGGTGGCGCCGCCGCCTGCGGCCCCCGTCCCGGCCCAGCCGAGCCTGGGGCTGCCGGTGGCGCTGCTGGCGGGCGGGGTGGCAGGCATCGGAGTGGGGGCCACCTTTGGTGTCTTGACCCTGGGCGTGCGCGACGACGTGACAGCCCTGTGTGTCTCCCAGGGGGACGACCTGTTGTGCCCCACGTCGACCAGCGAGGGGTTGGCCCAGGACCGCCGCTTCAGCCTGGTCGCGGACATGTCCGCGGGCACCGGCGTGTTGCTGGTCGCGGCCGGGGTCGCCACGCTGGTGCGGGCCCGGGGCGCGGGCCGGGCCGTCCAGGCCGGTCTGGCCCCTGCACCCGGCGGCGGACTGGTGGTGGTGACCGGTGGATTCTAGCAGCCGTCGGGAAAGCTCTCCCTTCGCGGGCTCGCCGATCCTGGCCCTGGTGTGCGCCCTGTCCTGGACGGCCTTTGGGGGGTGCTCCCTCACTCGGGTCGACCCGGCACCGTGCAAGTCGAACCAGGTGTGCCGCGATGCCTTCGGCTGGGGCCAGGTGTGCGGCGACGAGGGGCTCTGTGGCCCCCTGGAGCCCGAAGTCCGGTGCACGCGCACCACACCCCCGGACCTGCTCGAGGACCCAGAGGGCTACGCCGACCTGGTGGTCCTGGGGAGCGTCTACGACGACGATGCCTTCCCGCTCGAGGTCCAGGCCATCGAGCTCGCCGTGCGCCAGGTCAACGACAATGGGGGCCTGCAAGGCCGGGGCTATGGCTTCGTGCACTGCACCAACGTCGAAGATCTCGCGCTGGACAAGCTGGACCAGGAGACCGCGAACAAGGAGATGGCCCTGTACCTGGCCGACCAGGTCGGCACCGCGGCGCTGGTGGGGCCCGCGACGTCGGGTCGGACCCAGGACGCCTACCTGACGGTCGAGCCCCTGGGGGCCATGCTCATCTCCCCGTCGGCCACGAGCCCGGCCCTGACCGATCTGGACGGACTCAACCCGACCGACGAGGACCCGGGCCTGCTCTGGCGCACCGCTCCGCCGGACTCCCTGCAGGGGGTGGTCATCGCCCTGGACATGTGGAACCGCGGCCTGCGCGACGTCGCTGTGGTCCATCAGACCGGCGCCTACGGCGAAGGCCTGGCCGAGGTCTTTGCCCAGGAGTTCACCGACCGCGGTGGCCAGGCGACCCTGTACCCCTTCGACAACGACTCCACGCGCGACGACCAGGTGGTCGACGCCGGTGCGACCAACGTGGAAGAGGTCCTGTTCATCTCCTCGGAAAAGGACGACACCGTCGCCTTCCTGAACGCAGCCGGATCGATCTCCGGTTTCGACGAGAAGGGTCTCTTCCTGCCGGACGGCGGCTTCGATCTTCAAATCTTCAAGGACGCCACCCAGGGCAAGACCAAATTCAACGACGTCCGGGGCACAGCGCCGGCGTCGCCCGACAACCTGATCTACGACGCCTTCGTCGCGGCCTTCTCGGCGGAGTACGGCGACGACGCCACCAGCTCCGGCTTCACCGGCTACGCCTTCGATGCCTCGTGGCTCGCCATCTACGGCACCGCGTGGTCCTGGTTCCAGGAGGGGGCCATCACCGGCCTGGGGGTGGCTCGCGGCCTGCGGCAAGTGGCGAGTCCCGCGTGGCTGGAGACCCACGCCGAGACCCTCTCCATCCGGCCCACGAGCTGGTCCAGCGTGGTGGCGAACTTCGAAGAGGGCGTGGCCGTCGACGTGGACGGGACCTCCGGCGCCCTGGACTTCGACCCGAGCACCGAAGAGACCACCAACCCCATCGACATCTGGGTCGTGGCGCCCGGCACCACCGGGCTGACCATCGTCTGCACCGTGCAGCCCGGCCAGCCAGAGGCGGCGGACTGCCCCGAATGGGGGTGAGCGAGGCGCTCATCGGCCGATCAGTCCCCGGCGGCCCAGGCCGCCCAGCTCGCCGGAGTGTTCAGGTTCAACAGCACCTCGGGCCCCGACGCGGGCACGCGGGTGGCGTCTTCGAGGAGGGTGCGCAGGCCGCCGGGCACCGGGCCCTGTCGCACCCGCTCACAGAGGGCGGGGCCCAGTCTGACCGGGTGGCCGGGCTGGTCCCGCCAAGCGAGCACGGCGGGCGACGGGGCGGCGACCAGGGCCGCCAGGTCCATGGCCCCCGCTGGGGGCACGTCTACCGGGGTCACCAGGGCCTGGCTCACCCGGGTCTCCCGCAGCGCGAGGGCCAGCGAGTCCACCGCGTGGTTGTGCCGCCAGTGGACATTGTCCAGGAGCCGGGTCGAGGGCCCCAGGGCGGCCGCCAGCGCTTGCGTGTGGGCGCCGCCGACCACGACGACCTGGTCGCAGACCCCCGCCAGCGCCGCCACGTGGGCCTGGACCAGGTGTCGTCCGTCCGGCAGCTTCAGCAGTGCCTTGGGTGAGCCCATGCGCGTGCTAGCGCCCGCCGACAGCACGACGCCGAGGAGGGGGGACCGTGTCACCCCCCGATCCTGCCAGGGCCCGGGTTAGGCCGACGCCATGATGACGACTTGGCTGTGGGTCTGGGCCTGCGCGACGCTGCCCCAGCAGCGTCTGCAGCAACCGCTGGCCCCGTTGGACCTGGGCTACGACCTGACCCTGGAGGCCCAGTTCTCCACCCGGGGCGAAGACGGCCTGCAGGTGGATCTGGGTCCCGAGACGCTGGCGCTCCAGGGTCGGGTGACGCTCTCCCAGGGCCCCCGCTACCGGGACGGCTCCCTGGGCACGGTGCTGCGCTTCGACACCCTGGTCGACGGCGCGACCGGAGAGCCTCACGGTCTGGCTGGCCGCGCGATCGAGCTGCGGGCCTTCGAGAGCGGCGAGGTCCTCGAGGTCCGCGGCCTGGAACACCTCGCCGGCGCCGGTCGCCACGGCGACGTGCTGGACGTGCTGATCCCCCTCTTCTCACCCAAGGTGCCCGAGCTGGGCCGGCAGGAAGAAGCGGTGTCGACGACGAGCTACCCGGTCACCGTCGTAGAGGGCCGGGGGCACCGAGTCGACCTGGTCGCGCGCTGGACCCTGGGTCCCGAGGTCGCGCGGGGGATCCAGGCGGTGCACTACGAGGGCCAGCTCAAGTGCAAGGGCAGCGACCTGGGAATCCGAGTCTCCTGTGCCGGCGCTGTGGAAGGGGATCTGGTGGGCTCTCGCCAGGACGGCCTGGCCCGCTCGGCGCTCCGGCTGAGTCGGACCGTGGCGCTGCAAGGCCCAGGGGGCACCTTGGTCCAGGAGCAGGTCTTCGACGCAGAGGCCGTGCTCGTTGGGGCGAGCTCCCCATGATGCTCTGGCTCCTGACCCCCGCCCTGGCTGCCCCCGTCGAGCTCGACCCGGCGCCGCCGCTGCTCTACCTGGATCCGGCCACCCTCCGGCAGCACCTGCACGCACAGCTGGGCGCCCTGGAGACCTGCTTCGCAGACCTGACGGACGCCGACTTCACCCTGGGGTTGACCCTGGGCCGCGACGGCGTCGCGACCGAGCCGATCCTGACGCCGGCCGACCCCGGGCGCCAGGCCTGTCTGGCGTCGGCGCTCGCCGAGCTCTCCTTCCCGCCCCACCACGAGGACCCCCTCCAGATCGAGTCGATCCTGGTCTGGCGAGCCGGGCGCCTGGTGCCCCATCCGCACCTCACGGTGGCGACGCGCCCGGTCGACCTCCTGTTCATCCATGTCTCCGATCCCGACGTCGCGTCCGCCTTGTGGGCCAGCCTGCAAGGGACGCCCGCAGAGGACTGAGCCGGATCTGGTAGATTCGTCCGTCCCGTGGAGCCTTCCGATGGACGTGGTCAAGTGGCTGGAGACCCTGCTCGGGGACTGCCGGCTCGTGGGTTCAGCCGAAGAGGCGATGGCACTCGTGCCATCGCTTGGTCTGGACGCGCCCAACACGATGGAGATCCCCCTCTCCGGCGCGTCTCCTTGGCGGGGAAGTCCGGTGGGCTTCGCCAAGGCGCTGCGCCAGCCGCTGGGCATGATGGTCGCCGAGGCCATGACCGAAGTCCTCGGTGGGCAAGCCCCCTCGGATCCTTCCCAGCTCTCCCTCGAAGTGCTCGCCAACGACGCCGCCACGTCGGTCCTGGCCAGGCTCCTGGTCGAGGCGTGGCGTAGCGGCCCTCGATCGGCGTCCCTCGTGATGCTGGAGACGGTGCGACAGGCCTCCCAGATCGCGTGGGGCGACTTCGACGAGCTCACGCGGTACAGCCCCGCCGCCGCAGCCCGCGCCCGGCGGGCCATCGACGACATGCCGGACCGGCTCAAGGTCCGGGTCGAATACCTTCACGGCTTGGCATGGGCCCTGTCGGTTCGGTTGGGCGGGGCCTGGGCGCTGGCGGCCAGCCTGGACCCCAGCGTGCGGCCCACCCGCCTCTACCAGGCCCTGGTGACGAACAGGCTGGCTCTGGTGGCGCCCGCAGGCGCCCTCTCGCCGGACAGCGATCTGGACCTGATCGCGGGCGTGCTGGACATCCAGGTCGAAGAAGGCATCCTGACGGCCACCCACCAGGCGGTCTGCGCCGTGCTCAAGGTCGCCCTGGCCGGGGGCGGCGACGCCCCGGGTGCTGCTCTTCGGGCCCTGGCGGGGAGCCGCTCGTCGGTGCCAGCGCTCGCGCTGGACCCAAGGCTCGCGGGACTGGCGCTGCAGGCCTTGCCAGACCTGGTCGACGCCAAGGCGCTGAAGTCCGCGGGCGTCTCCAAGGGCGCCCAGAAGCGCTTGCTCAAGCGCGAGGGTGCCGCGGCCACCAGCGCCCTCTACGCCCAGGTCACCTCGGCCCTCGGAACCTGGGACGTCCTGTCCGCCCTGGCCTCCCGTTGTCTTCCCATCGAGCGCGAAGGCGGGACCTGGACAGGGCGCCTGGGCAACGTCGACGGAGAGCTCCCCTGGCCCGTGCTGACCCCCCGAGGCGATGGCGGACAAGCGGATCTGACCCTGGTCGGGGTCGGCCTCGACGGCCTGTGGGAGACGGTGCGCAAGCTCGCAGAGGACCAGGGCGAGCCCCTGCTCGTCGCGGCTGCCGCAGGACTCTGGCGCCAGCTGTGCGACCAGGCTCCCGAGCACGGTGGCATGGCCACAGACCTGGGCTCGGACGGCTTGGGGCTGTTCACCTCCAAGGCCGCCGCCCAGCAGTGGGCCGACGCGGTGCGGTCGGCCTTCCGGCCTCCCCTTCGCCTCGACCTCGGGCCCTTCGGAGACGGCGTCAGCGTGGCGTCCGGTGGCGGGGTCGTGCTCAACATCACCTCGGGCCGCTTCATTGCGGGCTGGGACGGCGCTCGGCTGTGGGCAGCAGGGTCTGCCGTGGCCAAGGCCCTGCCTTCGGGCGGGCAGGCCCTGGACGCGCCCGATGCCGAAGAGGGTCTCGAGGGCTTGGCCGCTGCGGCAGCCGACACGAGCGGTGCAGCGGATCCCTTCGGCGCAGACGACGGCCTGAGCCCCCCCGCCGCCGCCGCTGCCCCCAGCCCCGCGGCCGACGACTTCGACCCGTTCGCCGCCTCGGTGCCACCGGCCGAGCCGGACCCCCCACCGGCCGCGGACGATGACTTCGACGCCTTCGCCGACGACGAACCCCTCGGTGCGCCACCAGAGGTGGACTTCGAAGAAGACGTGCCCGACGAGGGCGACGACGACGACGACGCGTTCTACCTGCCTCCACCCGCCCAGGGAGAGGCACCGGCGGCGTCCGACGAACCCGATCTGTTCATGCTCCCTCCCCCGACCGAGCAGGAGCTCGCCGAGAACACCCCGGACGAGGTGGAAGGCACGTTCATGCTGCCGCCTCCGACAGCCCAGGAGCTCCAAGACCTGGACCAGGCCGATGGCGACGGCGACGGCCCAGATGCCTACGAGATCGAGGACGAGGAGTCCAGCGTCGTCGAGGAGGAAGACGAGCCCCAAGCCGAGCCCGACCTGTTCGATGCCTTCGACGCTCCAGTCGACGGTGACTCCGTCGACGCCGAAGACTCAGAGGCCGACTTCGAGGCCATGGAGGGCGGCGGCGCAGGCTTCCGCTTCAACGACGAGGGCGCCCCGGACCAGGCTGGGGCCGAGGAGACCTTCCGGTTCGAGTCGCCTGTGTTCGACGAGCCCGAAGCCAAGGCCGACAACGGCGGGGGCTTCGCCATCACGGAGAGTCAAGGCAAGGAAGGCGACATCTGGGCCGGCGCCGAAGGCACCGACAACGCCACGATGGAAGCGGGGGGAGATCTGTTCGCCGACGAGAGCAGCGGACTCGAGGACTCCGAGGCCCCCGCAGCGCCGGCGACCCTGGGGCTCGGCATGGCCGACCTGCGCTACCTGTTCGACGGCTATGTGCACTACCTGGACGGGCAGTCCGGCATGGTCTTTGGGCGCCGGTACGGGGACCGGGTCCTGGACAAGCACGTGTACGACTTCCAGGGCGACAAGGACAAGGTCTACCGCCAATTCCTCCTCGACAAGGTCGAAGAGGGCTTCGTGCCCCGCACCGATCTGGTCGGAGATCTCCCGGCGGGCATCGAGCCCGAAGGCATCGACCTGGAGCGCATGGGGTCGGTCGCCAGCAAGGGCTGAAGCATGGTGGTGTTGGCGCTGGCCTGTGGGGGGGCGCAAGCAGCCCAGCTCGTCGGTGTTGTGGCCGCGTCGCGGGACCTGGCTGATGGGATGGATGACGTGGAGTCCGCCGCCTTCGGGGTGGGGCCCTACCTGGGGCTCGGACTCGGCCTGGGCCCCGAGGACAGCCGGGCCCGACTGACCGCGACCCTCGAGCTCCAGGGTGGCGCAGGCTGGGATCGGCTCGAGTGGGTGGACCAGGGGGTGCGCTACTACGACGTAGACCACCTCGCGGTGGCGTGGAGCGCCCGTGTCCTGGTGGGTCCCGAGCTGGTCCTCCCGGTGCCCGACACCTTGCCGGTTCGCCCGACGGTGCGGGTCGGCGTGGGGGGCGGACGGGTCTGGACCCACCACTCCCTCGGAGGGCCCACCGGTCCGTTGATGGACCCCGACGCCAACGATCTGGACTCGCCCACGAACCTCGATCCCTACACCGCCCAGTGGGTCTCGGCGGCCGGCGGGGCGCTCGGGGCCCGGCTTCGGCTGCCCGTCCTGGACATGGACTTGGTCTTTGAGGCGGGCTACACGGTGTCGTACGTGCCCGCGGCTCCGACTCGGCGGACCCTCCCCGAGTATCAGGTCGTCCGGGCGGACTATGGCCTGAACGTGGCCCGAGTGGGAGTCGGCTTCGCCCTTCCACTCTGAGAGGAATTGGCGACATGAAGCTCTACCGGAACCGCATTCCCGAGATCGCGACCAACGTGCTCGCCGGCTTGATCAACGATGGCGACATCGAGGTGGAGCCCGAGAACAAGTCCGAGGCCGAGCAGGACCTGATCTCCATCATGGAGGAGTACCTGCGCCGCGACATGGAGCTGCGCAACAACGCCCGCGACATGATGGCCCGTGCGGGCATCGGAGCCGATCAATACCCCAAGATCCGGTCCCGGATGGCCGAGGAATGGAACCACCCCACCGGCGACGATGTCGAGAGGTTCCTGGCCCGCCAGTTCGTGGAGAACTGCATGATCAGTCGCTTCGTGGAAGAGGTCTACGCCGACGACCACGCCCTGTGGAAGAAGATCCTCACGGCCATCAAGTCCCACGACGTCGACGAGCGCGAGCTCCGCGACGAGGCCCGGGGCCTGATCAAGAACGTCAACGAGGGCACCGTCGAGTACGAGATGGCCTTCAGCCGCGCCTTGCGTGACGTGCGCAAGCGGCGAGGCCTGATCTGACCTCGGCGCTCCTGGTGCTGCTGGCGGCCTGTGGAACAGAGCCGCCGCCCGCACCCGAGCCCCAGGCGCCCGCGACCACCGAGCCGCGCCCGACCGCCGCCGAGCTCGCGGTGGTGCCCGAGGGCACGGACCCCATCCAGCTGGAGCTGATCTGGCATGGCATCGGCCCGCTGTACAAGGGCTTCTTCACCGAGCAGGGGCCGTTGACCGAGCTGTCCCGCCGCCTGGCGCCCCACGTGGTTCCGCCAGCCCAGCTGCACATCTCCTGGGACCAGGAGCAGATGCTGGGCGGGATCCGACTCGAGGTCCCGCCGGGGGGCTTCCGGGCAGAGCCCACGGTCAGCGACGGTGTGCTCGCTGTCGCTGGTCTCACCCCGATCACGGTGGCTCTGGCGGCCTACCGCGACGCCATCTCGGGCCGCTTCGACATCCGCATCCAGTCCTTCGTCGTGGGCCTGGACCGCACCAAGGGCCCGGCCCAGTGCCGCATCGGCATCGCCGGCACGCCTCCGCCAGACGGGGCCGATCTGGATCCTTGCCTGACCCTGAACGGCCAGGAGCACTGCGGCGCCGAGGCATCCGGGGGCCTGCGCTTCACCGGGGATGCCCTCAAGGTCCTGGGCCGCTGCTTCGACTAGGCTGTGCAGGTCAAACAGGAGTCATGCCCCGGACACAGACTTGCCGCACGTGGTGGTCTACGTCCGGCCAGCTAATGCTTAACAAAAGGTTCCTGACCCCGGTTTCGGTTTCCCGATCCCGATCGCAGATTCCCGGTGGACGTGGTCTCAGCCACCCCTCGGCGACCCTGTGCTCTGTGCCCCCCAATCCCCCCAACCTTTCAGGCGAGGTCCGACTCGACCAGCTGGCCGTCCAGCCTGGACAGCAGGCGGCGCTTCAGCCTGGAGTGGAGCTGGGACACCCGGCTCTCGGTCACGCACAGGACCTGGCCGATCTCCTTGAACGTGAGCTCCTGGAAGTAGTACAGGTCCACGATGTGGCGCTCCCGCTCGGGCAGCTCGTGGAGGGCCAGCTTCACCAGGTCGCGGACCCGCTGGCGGGCCGAGACCTCCATTGGGGTGGGCTCCTCGGAGACCAGGCCCTGGTGCACGGCGTCGTCGTCGTCGGAGCCTTCCTCCATGCTCACCAGCGTGCGCACGGTGCTGGACTGGATCATCTCGATGAGGCGCTTCTCGTCGACCTCCAGGTAGACCGCCAGTTCGCGCATGGTCGGGTCGCGACCGAGCTCGCGCTGCAGGTGTTGCTTGCCATCGCGGATGCGGCTGGAGCGGTTGCGCACCGAGCGGGGGACCCAATCGTTCTTGCGGAGCTCGTCCAGGATGGCGCCCTGCACGCGAATGCGGGCGTAGGCGGAGAAGCTGATGCTGCGGCTCTCCTCGAAGCGGTCGACGGCGTCGATCAACCCCAGGGTGCCGATGGTGATGAGGTCGTCCGCTTCGACACAGCTCGGATAGCGAGACACCATGCGGTAGGCGACGCGACGCACCATGGGGTAGTGCTCGAGGATGAGTCGCTCGCGCTCCTCGGTGTTGATCCGTGCGGTCTGGGCCATGACTTCCTCCTGGGTGCCCTCCTCTGAAGCAAGGGGCATACCAGGATGAAAGTCGCGACTTTTCAGGGGGTTGGCGGGATCGGGCGGACCCGGACCGTATCGAGAATTACTCGGCGGTCTCCTCGGGGGTCTCTGGCGATACGGTTTCGGCGGGGGAGGGGTCGCCGTAGCGCTCCAGGCCAAGTGGCAGGTTGCCGGCCGCCGCGTAGCGCAGTCGCTCCGAGAGATCGGTCAGAGCGACGTTCTTGTTCAGTTCCTTGCCTTCAATGCCCCACATCACGAAGGACGCGTGTCGCATCGGGTCAGGGCTCGCGGTGTACCACTGGAAGCGGTCCCCGTAGAACCCGGTGAAGCGGAAGCGCTGGTCGCCCGAGAGGTCGACCACGTGGATCTCGGGCGGCTCGACCTCCTTGGGGACCCAGTCTGGCTGCCGCTCGAGCCACTCCTGTTGCCGCCGCAGCTCGCGTTCCCGGGCTTCGGGGCTCAGCTCCCCCCACGCCCGCTGATCGAAGGGGCTGATCGGCTCACCCAGGGTCTCCAGGGCGAGGTAGCGGCCGTCGGGGTGCAGGCTGGCTCGGGTGGCATTGTCAAGGGTCCTCACGACCTCGCCGGTCTCGCCCTTGTACCAGGTGACGGTGTCGTCCTGGCCGATCAACACGGCGTCGTGCTCCGGGGTGTAGGTGAAGCTGTCCACCCGACCGGACCACCAAGTGAAGGTCGGTTGGACCTGGCGCGTGGTGAAGTCCACCCGGTGAAAGGTGGCGCTGCCGTCATCGGCCAGGGCCGCCAGCAGGACCTGGTCCCGCTTGCCCACGGCCTGGAGCATCGCAGGGCGCTGGAGGCCCAGGTCCAGGGTCTCGGTGCTGGCCTGGTACAGGTTGTAGAGCACCGCACGGGCGGAGCCGCCGTCGCTGGCCGGGCCCAGCGGCAGCACCAGCAGATCGGATGCCAGCCAGACGGCATTGCTCACGGGCTGCTCTGTAGGCAACGACCCGATGGTCTTGTCCTCGGCATTCATCACGTGGCCCGCGAGGGGCAGCTGGAAGTAGAGTCTGAGCCCATCGGGCGACCAGCTGAAGTGCACGAAATTGTTGCTGCCGCAATTCTCGAAGGCCGTCTGGATCCCATGCTTGGCCGCCAAGAAGCGGATCTCGGCCTCGCTGCACTCCGAGTAGGCCTCCTTGACCGACTCGGAGAAGCTCGACTCGGGCACCCAGTCGTCCCGATCACAGCCCGCGAGGAGCAAGGGACACGACAGCAAGATCAGGGGTCGGTTCACGGGACTCACCAGGGCCTGCGGGAGCGGCGGAGGAGCAGGAGCAGCCAGGCCAGGACCGCTGCGCCGGGGGGGCCGACGGGCAAGGCGGCGCAGCGTCCCGCCAGACGTTGGCCGAGTCCACCGGTGTCGATGGGTCCGCCGCTGTCGGGAATAGGCGCGGTATCCAGTTCGGGATCTCCCAGCACGTCGACCACAGCCACCTCTCTGCCCTGGGACACCAGCAGCAGGTCCACGGTTCCGGACGTGGGCAGGCCGCCGCGATCCAGCACCAGGGCCTCGTCGCTCAGGCTCAGGGTGTCGATCGGGATCAGCGGCCGATCCGTGCCCCACAGGGCCCAGGCCTGGGTGCCCGGGGCGAAGCCCTCCCCAGTCAGCACGACGCAGTCTTCCTCGAGTGCCACGTCGGAGACCACGACGAGTCCGTCGTGCGCACCGGCGAAGACGGCTCGGGGCGCGACCCAGTCGTCGCCGCTGAGGGTGTAGGGTCCCGGGACCAGCACGGCGGGATTCACCGGGTAGCCGATGCCGTCGAAGGCCAGGTTCAGGCTGTCGACGCCTGGCCTGCTCAGGGTCAGTCGGTCCGGCGGGGCGATGCCGTCCAGCATCAGCACCGTCGATCCCACGACCTGGGACAAGCGCACCGGCTCAGGTCGCAGCGCCACGAGCTCGGCGGGCTCCAGGGTCAGGTCGAGGGGTGCGTCCAGCGAGGTGGTGACCGACAGGGTCGCGTGGCCCGGGGCCTGGGCCGTGACCGTCCAGCTGCCGCTCTCCAGCACCCGGGCGAAGTGTCCCTGGGGGTCGGTGACAAAGGCGTCGGTGCTGTCCTCGATCGTCAGCCAGCCCTCCAGGCCTTCGCCGCTCTCGGCACTGCGCAGCTGCCCTTGGAGGCGGACGGGCTCGTCCAGCCAGGTGGCGAGGGCCGCCAGGTGGTGCGCCAGTGCGTCGTCCAGGGAGCCACCCTCTGGGGACTTCGCCGCCGAGACTTCGACCGTGTAGTCCAGCGTGCCCTGCTCGCCGTAGGACCAGTCGTTCAGGTCGCCCCGGGTGGTGTACCACTCGGCCCCGTTGGTCAGGTAGAAGCCTTCCTGGGCACAGGCGTCGACATAGACCTGGCCCAGAGCCACCAGCCGGTCCTCCTCGACCGTGTCCTGGGTGGTGTGGTTCCACACGTAGCCCAGGTTGGTGGCGCCGCTGTGAAGCGCCAGGCCCACAGGTGCCCCCAGGCCCAGGGAGAGGGTCCGGAGGGCCTGGGACTCGGGCTCGGAGAATGGCGCGGTGCCGGGTGCGTACTCCGACGCGCTCCAACCGTAGGAGAAGTTGCGGTTCAGGTCCACGTTGTTGCGGTTGAAGCGAGCCCCGGCGTCGTAGCCGTCCGGGTTCGCCAGCGGCACCAGCCACAGGGCAGCGTCGTCGAGCAAGCCCTCGAAGCCCGGCGCTTCTTCAAGCAGCGCGTCGCCCAGGGCCAGTCCGAGGGCCACGGCTGAGCCCTCGTCTCCGTGCACGCCCGACACGATGCGGCGGAGGACCGGTGCCTCCGTCGCACCCAGGCGCACACCCCACAGCGGCCGGCCCTCGACCGACGTGCCCAGCTGCGCGAGGTGCGCGCGGTCCGGCCAGGACCCTGTCCAGCCATCGATCCGGTCCTCGATGGACTGGACACTGGGGTAGCTGGCAGGCAGCGGGGCAGGGGGACCGAGGGGGGTGAGCTCGAGTCCCGAGGCTTGCACCTGGGCGAGCTGGGCCGGGGTCCCGATCACCCGGACCCGGTCCCCTACGCGGCCTTCGGCAAAGCCCACCGGCAGGGCTCGTAGGCGCTCTGCGCTCGTGGCATCGGGCACCCGGACCCAGGCCTGCTCCAGCTCTTCGGGGCCGGCGCACCCGGTCGTCCAAGCAGCGATGAGGACGGTCAGCACACCGTCAGCATAGGCCCGCGGCTACTCCAGCGCCGCCACTGCGGGGGAGGCGGCTGCTTCGAGCACGGGCAGCCAGGCCGTGCGGGTCGCGATGAAGTAGCCCCGCTCCGCTGCAGGAAGCGGAAGCGCCGTGGGCAGGTCCACCTTCATGGCGTTCACGGGCTTGCCGTTCACGCGCATCTCGAAGTGGAGGTGCGGGCCAGTCGCCAGGCCAGTCGCGCCAACCGTGCCGATCACGTCGCCCTGCTTGACCCGCTGGCCGTTCTTGACCTTGAGACGGTGCAGGTGGCTGTAGCTGGTCGTGTAGGGCCCAGCGTGGTCCAGCTTGACCTGGTTGCCGTAGCCGCCGTTGCGGCCAGACAGGACGACCCGGCCATCGGCGACGGCGCGGACCGGGGTGCCTTGGCTGGCGCCGAAGTCGGTGCCGTTGTGGGGTCGGCGCTTCTTGAGGATCGGGTGGTAGCGCTTGGGGTTGAAGCCCGAAGTGACCCGGGAGAACGCCAGCGGGCTGCGCAAGAAGGCGCGCTTGGTGGCGGTGCCATCCGGGTGGTACCAGCCGTCTTCGCCGTCGGCGTGGGCGTGGTGCAGGGCGGTGTAGGTCCGTCCGTCGTTCTCGAGCTGCACGGCCCGCAGGTCCCCCAGCTTTACGAAGGCGCCATCGGAGAACAGGCCGTCGCCGACCAGGACCAGCTTGGCGCCGGCCCGCAGCTCGGTGTTGAAGTCCACCTCGTACTCGAAGATCCGGGCGAGCTCGACGATGTCCGCCGGCCGAAGGCCAGCGGCCGTCGCCGAGGCCCACAGGGAGCTGTCCAGCGTGAGCACCCGGGTCTCGAGCCCCACGTCGTAGGCCACCTCGTCGACCTGGGCCTGGGGTGTGCCGGTGTCCAGGTGGATGACGAGCGTGCGGTCCTCGTCCAGGGCGTAGGTGATCCTTGTGGGCTGGTCGCCGTCGAAGTGGAACGTGAGCTCCTGGCCAGCGCGGATCGAGGTGAGGTCCTTGTGGGGCGCGGCCGCGGCGACGATGCCGGTGACCCCGGTGACCCCGTAGCGAGCCAGGATGCCGCCAAAGGTCTCGCCACCGGCGATCCGATGGTTCACCACCCGCTCGACGACCGGCGCCGCGGCCTGGACCAGGGCGGCCTCGGGCGGGGTGGCGACCTCGACCAGGACTGGCACCGATGCCGGCACCGGGCGGGAAGAGGAGGTGTGGGCGAGCTTGAAGCCGGTGAAGGCCACGACGCCGAGGGCGAGCAGGCTGACGGTGGAGCGAGCGACGGACATCGGTGTCAAGGACTCTGGCTAGGGAGAGGATGAGGATCTCGACGGATCCTATCAAAACTACACGGGATCTGCCCGCCTACTCGTCCACCGGCTTCATCCACACCATGCTGCGCTGCAGGCCCAGCGCGTTCAGGGCGCTCTCGTAGCGCTCCTCCACGTCCCCGGTGAGGACCAGGCCCAGGTCGACGTCGGTGTAGAGCCAGCTGCCGGTCGTGATCTCGTCCTCCAGCTGGCCCGGGCCCCAGCCGGCGTAGCCCAGGCACAGGTGGTAGCGGGAGTCTGAGCGGATGAGCTTCTCCAGCTGCTCCCGGCTGGGCGAGACCGCCACGCCGCCGGGCAGGTTCCAGCCGCTGTCCTCGGGCACCTGGCCCCGGAAGATCACGAAGCCGGCGCCGCGCTCGACCGGTCCCCCCCACAGAACCTGGTGTTCCTGGGTCTTGAGGGCCTCGACGTCGAGCTGTTCGATCACGTCGTCGATGGTGAACGGGGTCGGCCGGTTGACGATCACGCCCAGTGCGCCGTCGCCATCGTGCTGACACAGCAGCACCACGGTCTCCTCGAAGTTCGGGTCCTTCATCTGCGGTGACGCGATGAGGATTCCGGGGCCCATCGGGAGCGCGTCGACCGCTAAGCGGGCGCGGTCAGCAGCTCCGAGAGCGCAATGTCGCCGTGGATGCCGTTGTTCACCATGTCCTCGGTGATCAAGACTTCCTTGATGTCGTCCCGGGACGGGATCTCGTACATCAGCTCGAGCATCATCTGTTCCATCACCGTGCGCAGACCACGGGCCCCGGCCCGGCGCGCCACGGCCTTGTGGGCGATGGCGACGAGCGCGTCTTCCTCGAAGGTCAGCTTGACCTTTTCGTAGCGGAAGAGCTTCTGGTACTGCTTGGTCAAGGAGTTCTTGGGCTCCTTGAGGATGTGGACCAGGTCCGGTACCGCCAGCGGGTTGAGCACGGCGGTCACAGGGATGCGGCCGATGAACTCGGGGATGAGCCCGAAGCCGGTCAGGTCTTCGGTCTTGACCTGCTTGAGGTACTCGCGCGGGTCCTTGGGTTGGGTGTGGTGCTCGGCCAAAAAGCCCACGCTGCGCGAGCCCACGCGCTCGGCGATCAGCCGGGACAGGCCTTCGAAAGAGCCGCCGCAGATGAACAGGATGTTGGTCGTGTCGACCTGGATGTATTCCTGGTTCGGAAGGCGCTTGTTGCCTCGGACCTGGATGTTGGCGGTCGTGCCCTCGAGGATCTTGAGCAGCGCCTGCTGCACGCCCTCGCCCGAGACGTCGCGGCCCACGCTGCTGGTCGAGTTCTTCCGGGCCAGCTTGTCGACCTCGTCGATGTAGACGATGCCACGCTGGGTGCGCTCCAGGTTGTTGTTGGACGCGTGGTAGAGGTTCAGGATGATGTTCTCGACGTCTTCTCCGACGTAGCCGGCCTCGGTCAGGCTGGTGGCGTCTGCGATGACGAAGGGCACGTCCAGGAACCGGGCCAGGGTCTGTGCGATGAGCGTCTTACCGGTCCCGGTGGGGCCGATGAGGAGCACGTTGCTCTTCTGGATCTCGACGTCGCCAGTGCCGCTGGACCGCTTGTTCGCCTCTAGCCGCTTGTAGTGGTTGTAGACGGCGACGGAGATCTGGCGCTTGGCCTGTTCCTGGCCGACCACGTACTGATCCAGGAAGGACTTGATCCGGGCCGGGGGCGGGATCTTCTGGTGGCCCCAGGCGATCGGCTTGTGCTGGCCGTTCTCCCGGATGATGTCCAGACAGAGCTTGATGCAGTCCGAACAGATGTAGACGTTCGGCCCAGCGATGATCTTGTCCACTTCGCGCTGCGGCTTGTGGCAGAAGGAGCAGCTGAGCCCGCCTGGGTTGCTGTACTTGCCCATACCCTCCTCGATCGGCCGGCAAGCCCGCGCTACCGCACGATAGCTTCCACCGGATCACCACGTCAATGAAGTCGGACCAGAGCCGCTCGGCCTCAAGCAAAGCGATCGGGTTTCTGACGGGGTCAGCCTGCGTATCCTGACGGGCCGGACTGCGACCCCGTACAATCCGACGATCTTCCCAGGAGGGCCGGATCCAGGATCACTACAAGGTGCTCGGTGTGGCCGAGACGGCGACCACCGACCAGGTGAAGAAGGCCTTCCGTGCCCTGGCCCGCGAAGCCCATCCGGACGTCGCGGGCGAGGATCCCGCTGTCCTGGAGCGCTTCAAGCGCATCCGCAAGGCCTACGAGGTGCTGGTCGATCCAGCGAGTCGCCAGCGCTACGACCGTCGGCGTCGCGGCCCTGCGCGTCCACCCCCCGGGCGCTTCGGGTTCCAGTCGGCGAATTTCACGGCGCGCCAGACCAACGACGCTCACACCCAGTCCCGCTCGGACATGGATCTCGAGGACATCTTCGGAGACCACGGCGGCATCCTGGACTTCGGCTTCGGCGGCGCGTCGGGTGGTCCAGCCCAGTCGCCTCCCAGGACCGGCGCTGCCCCACGCGCGGCGCCCAGGCCCGAGCGCCCCCAGACCCCCAAGCCCGGGGCCGATGTGGTGCTCTCGGTGGAGCTGGGTCGGGCCCTGGCTGACGGCGGGGGCACCATCCGACTGGACTACAGCCGGCTCGTTCGCACCGACGACCGCGCCGCCCTGAAGCGGGTGGACGAGGTCCACCACCTGCGCATCGCCCCTGGCACCGCCCACGGCGACACACTGCGTGTGCCCCGCATGGGGGACGCCGGCGTGGCCGGAGGCACCTACGGAGACCTGGTCTGCGACGTCCAGGTCGACGCCGCACCGCCCCAGGAAGACGAGGGTCCCGGCGCGACAGCGGGTCCTGCGCCCGGCGAGCCCCTGGTGGTCCCCATCTCCGTGGCCGAGTGCGTGCTGGGGGGCCGCATCGGGGTGCAGACCCCCCAGGGCCTGGTCCGGGTCAACGTGCCGCCTTGCACGGCGGGCGGCTCCCGCTTGCGGCTGCGGGGCAAGGGGCCCACCGGCGCGGACGGCCGTGCCGGGGACCTGATCGTGCAGCTGCGCGTGGTCCCGCCGGCCTTGGTGGACGAGGAGAGCCGCGAGCTGATGACCCGGTTCGCCGCGCGCAACCCGCAGGACCCGCGCAGCGATTAGCCCTTGAGGCATGGACCTCCCCATCCAGTTCGGCGAGTACGAGCTCCTGGAGCGCATCGCGTCGGGGGGCATGGCCGAGGTCTTCCTGGCGCGCACCTTTGGGGTGGAGGGCTTCCAGAAGCGGCTGGTCATCAAGCGCATCCTGCCAGGCCTGGCCCGCTCCGCCCGCTTCGTGGACATGTTCGCCAAGGAAGCCCGGATCTCGTCACAGCTGAGCCATCCCAACGTGGTCCAGGTGCACGACCTGGGTCGGGTGGGCGACGACCTCTACATGGCTATGGAGTTCATCCACGGCCGCGACCTCACCCGGACGGTCAAGCGGCTGCGGGCCCAAGGCGCGGGCCTGCCGCTGGGCCTGGCTGTCCACGTGAGCGCCTGTCTGGCCCGGGGGCTCGCCTATGCCCACCAGCGCACCGGTCCCGACGGCCGCCCGCTGGGCATCATCCACCGCGACGTCTCCCCGCACAACGTCGTGGTCTCGTTCGAGGGCCAGGTCAAGCTGCTGGACTTCGGCATCGCCCGGCTCGCGGGCGAGGCCGACGCCGATCCAGACGGCGCCGCTGGGCGTCCGGGAGGCGGCAAGTTCGCCTACATGAGCCCCGAGCAGGCCAGCGGTGAGCCCTTCGACCACCGCACCGACATCTTCAGTTGCGGCATCGTTCTCTACGAGCTCCTGGTCAACCACCGGCTCTTCGCCCACGGCGATCCCGACGAGAAGCTCCGACTGGTGCGCGAAGCCGTGGTGCCGGACCCCCGGGTGGCCCACCCGGAGATCCCCGATCGCCTGTGGGAGATCCTCCAGCGGGCCCTGGCCCGTCGGCCCGACGACCGGTACGCCAGCGCCAGCGCCCTCGAGGAAGACCTGAGGGCGTTGCTCTACGCCCAGGGCCTGGTGGGCGACGACGCGGCCCTGGGGGCGTTCGTGCGCGACGTCTGGCAGGACGAGCTGGGCCCCGACCGGGCAGCCCTCCAGATGGGCGACCTGGTCCGTGGCCTGGCCCGCGAAGACAGCGACGACGTGCCGGACCCGGGCACCGGCGTGAGCCTGCGCACGGGCACACCCCCGGAAGGCCCCAGCACGACCACGTCGACGGGCACCGGCGAGACCGGGCCCCCGCGCGGTCCGCTGGCAGAGCGCAAGCCGGTGGCGGTGCTGAGCGGCGAGATCATCGGGCTGACCCAGGTGTCTGCGGTGCTGGACCCCGACGCCCTGGTCCGGCGCTACGACCGGCTCAGGCGCATGGTCGGCCGGGCCGCCAGGCGCTTCGGCGGGTGGCTCGAGCGCTTCGACGACGACGCCTTCACCTTGGTGTTCGGCGTGCCCCGGACCCACGAGGAAGACGTGGATCGGTCCTGTCACGCGGCCCGCTACCTGCTCAGGGCCGTGGCGCGCCTGCGGCGTCACGGCCTGCCCACCGACGCAGCCCTGGGCCTGCACTGCGGCGAGGTGGTGCTGTCCGGCCAGGAAGGCGCCTGGACTTGTCTGCCCCGGGGGGACGCACTCAAGCTCGCTCGGCGGCTGGCCCTGGCGGCCGAGCCTGGGCAGATCCTGGTCTCGGGCGATCTCGCGGCCCGGGCGTCCGGCGAGTGGCGCTTCACCGCCGGCCCTCGCCTGCGTCAGCAGGGCCACCGCGAGGAGACGCCCTGCTTTGCGCTGGCGGACCGCCGGCGTCGCAACCGTCCGTCCCCTTCGGGTCGATGGATCCCCAGGGGAGACGAGCTCGAGCGGCTGGGCGAGGTCCTGGTCGAGCTCGCCGCCGGGCGCGCGGGCGCTCTGGGCGTACGCGGCGAGACCGGCAGCGGCAAGAGCATGCTGGTGCGCGAGCTGGAGCTCCTGGCGGACCAGGCCGGCCTGCCCATGTTCCGAGGCCGCACCCAGCCCTATGGCAGCGATCGCCCGCTCACGCCCTTCCGGGAGCTGGTGGCCGACATCCTGGGGATCGACGCCGATGCCCAGCGAGACCAGGTCCGGGGATCCCTGTCCCGGTTGGGAGAGCTGCACCTTGGACCCCGGGACGCCGCCACCCTGGCCCACCTGTTCGCGGTGGATCTGCACCCGTCGGACGCCCCGCCCCGGGACGCCTTCTTCGACGTGGGCTTGCGGCTGCTGCGGGGGCTGGCCCGCGAGGCCCCGGTGCTGCTGTGCCTCGAAGACGTGCACTACATGGATCCGACGGAGCGGGCGCTCCTGCGGCACCTGCTTCGGCTCACCGTCGACGTGCCGATCCTGTGGCTGCTGACCTGGGGAGGCGACCCCGGGCTGGACGTCGAGCGGGACGTGCCGACGCTCCGGCTGGGGCCCATGGCCCCCGGCGCGCAGCTCCGACTGGTCGGGGATCTCACCGGCGCCGCCCGGGTCTCCGATGCCCTCGCCGGACTGGTGTCCCGCAGCTCCGGCGGCAACCCGCTCTACGTCGAGGAGCTGATCAAGGCGCTCCTGCAGTCCGATCGCATCACCGTCGACGGGGGCGAGGTCGATCTGGTCTCTGGCTCGGTGGAGGGGCTCCTGCCCCCGACCCTCGAGGGCCTGATCTCCGCCCGCATCGACGCTCTGGACCCGGCGTCCAAGGGCGCGCTCCAGCTGGCCGCCACCATCGGCATGGGCTTCGGCGAGCAGCTCCTGGGCCAGGCGATGGGGCTCGACGATCCGGGCGTGCTGGTCGAGGACCTGGTGGACCAGGGCCTGGTCCGCGCCGACGGTGACCGGCGCCACGCCTTTGCCAGCTACATGGTCTGGGAGGTCGTGAGGGGCTCCATCCTGGGGGTCCAGCTGAGGGACCACCACGGCATGGTCGCCGCTGGCATGGAGCGGCTCTACAGCGACCAGCTGGAGCCTCACCTGGAGTCGCTGGCGAGCCACTGCGCCGCCGGCGGCCGGCTGGTCGATGCCGCCAGGTACGGCCAGCGGGCCGGAGACCTGCACCGGCGCGGCGCCTTCTTGGACCGGGCGTTGTCGAGCTACCGCCGCGCCATCCGCTGGCTCGAAGCAGCGGCGCCCGACACAGGCTCAGTCCAGGGGAGTGGGAGCGCAGACTCCCGCGGGCCGCGGGACGACGACGCAGAGCTGCGGCTCCAGGGCGAGGCGGTGCTCCACCACCGCGCCGGCGAGATCGCCATGTTGTTGGGGCGTCAGAGACTCGCAGAGCGGCACCTCCAGGTGGCCCTGGAGCTGGCCAACGAGGGGCTCTTGGGCGACGTCGAGGCCGGCTGCCACCTGATCCTGGGCCAGCTCTACCTGGAGCGTGGCAAGCAGATCCTGGCCCGGGCGCACCTGGACCAGGGGCTGCACCAGGCCCGACTGATGCGGGATCTGGCCCGCCAGGTCGACGCCCTCACCAGCCGGGCGGCCCTGGCCATGCAAGAGGGCGACATGGATCGGGCCCAGGTCTGCTGCGACGAGGCCCTGGGCCTCTCGACTGAGCTCGAGGACCCCGCTCTGGCCGCCGAAGCCTTGGTGGCGGTGTCGAACCTGCTGATCCGGGCGGGGGAGGACCTGCGGGCCCAGCAGTACCTGGAGCGGGCCCGGGTGCTCGTCGACGCCAGCGAGGACCGCATCCTGCTGGGCAGGGTCATCAACAACCTGGGCCTGGTGCACCTGCAGGCCGGTCGACTCGAGCAGGCTCTGGCCTGCTTCCAGGAGGCCCTGAGCGGCCGCGAGGACACCGGGTACCAGGCCGGGGTGATCGTCAACCTGCACAACATCGGCGACGTGCTCCTGCGGCTCGGTCGGCCGGGACGTGCGTGGTCTGCCTTCGAGCGGTCCCGGGACACAGCCCGGGCGGTGGGCATGGACAAGGCCGTGGCGTACAACGAGGTCTACCTGGGCTTCCTGCGGGCCGAGCGGGGCGAGCACGACTCTGGGCTCGACCTGCTCCGCCAAGCCGCCGCACGGGCCGAGGGCCTCGGGGATCTGGACACCGGGGTCATCGCCCTGTGGCTCGAGGGCCGGGCGCTGCTCAACGCCGGCCAGCCCGTGCCGGCCCGAGAGGCCCTGGATCAGGCGCTGGAGCGCTGTCGGGACCCATCGCGCAAGTGGCTCGCGCGGGACGTTCGGGCCACCCTGGCGGCCTTCCCCACGCGACCGGCGCTGTAGCCGCCTCGCTCGGATAGGGGTGCCCGATGGACCCGTATCTCTACCAATACGGCCTGGGCGGCGTGGTGTTCGCCGTGGGCCTCGTCTACGCCGGTCGCCAGGGCTACGTCGGCCTGTCCGGGCGTCCTCTCCGGAACCTCCTGGCTATGTTCGGCGGGCTGGCGTTCTTCGCGGCGCTCCAGGGCTGGCTCCAGTACGCCCCCATGGAGACCGCCGCGCCAGTCGCCTACACCGGCGACGGCCTCGAAGAGGGCGTGCTGGGCACCGGGCTCGACTACGGGGTGATGATCGCGTACTTCGTCGCGATCCTGGCCATCGGAACCTGGTTCGGCCGCAAGCAGAAGAGCACCAAGGACTTCTTCTTCGCCGGCCAGCGCTTCTCGTGGTGGCTCATCGCGTTCTCGCTGGTGGCGACGACCATCGGGTCCTACAGCTTCGTCAAGTACAGCAAGATCGCCTACAACTACGGGCTCGCCAGCAGCCAGACCTACCTCAACGACTGGTTCTGGCTGCCGCTGTTCATCTTTGGCTGGCTGCCGATCCTCTACTTCAGCCGGCTGACCTCGATCCCGGAGTACTTCGAGCGCCGCTTCGGCCGCTCCACCCGCAACGTGGTGACGGGGCTCTTGCTCGTGTACCTCATCGGGTACGTCGGCGTGAACCTGTTCACCATGGGCAAGGCCCTGCACATCCTGCTGGGCTGGGACGTCTTCTGGGGCGCGGTCTGTGTGGCCTGCATCTCGGCGGTCTACGTCACTTTTGGCGGCCAGACCAGCGTCATCATGACCGACCTCTTCCAGGGCGTGATGCTGCTGGCGACCGGCGCTCTGATCATCTACCTGGGCGCGGAGATGCTCGGTGGCATGGAGCCCCTGTGGGAGCACATGCCCCGAGGCCACCGCAAGTCCTTCACCAACTTCAACGTGGACCCGGCCTACCACTCGGTGGGCATCTTCTGGCAGGACGCGATGGCGAACAGCGCCACGTTCTACTTCCTGAACCAGGGCATGTTGATGCGCTTCATGGCGGCGCGCAGCGTGGAAGAGGGCCGCAAGGCGGTCATCTCGGTGCTGGTCATCCTGATGCCCATCGCCGCCATCGTGGTCGCCAGTGGCGGCTGGGTCGGCAAGGCCCTGGAGCACGCCGGCATCCTGCCGCCCGGCATGGACGGGGGCGAGGTCTTCTTCATCACCAGCGAGCTGCTGGCCCGGCCCGGCGTCTTCGGTCTGATCATGGCGGCGCTGACCGCGGCCCTGATGAGCACCGTCGACACGCTCATCACGGCGGTGGCGGCCATCGTGGTGAACGACGTCTACGTGCCCAAGCGCCCCAAGGCCACGGACGGCGAGCTGCTCAAGGTCGCCCGGCTCACCAGCATCGGCGTGACCTTGCTCGGCATCTCCCTGGTCCCGATCTTCAACCAGTTCGACTCGATCTACGCCGCCCACGGGGCCTTCACGGCGGCGGTCACGCCCCCCCTCGTGGTGGCGCTGCTCCTGTCGGTCTTCTGGCGCCGCTTCACCGAGCGCGCGGCCATCGCCACGCTGGTCGGTGGGGCCGGCGCCATCTTCGCCAGCATCCTGTTCCCCGAGCTGGTCGCGCCCTTTGCCCACGGCGTGCCCCCCAAGGAGATCGGCGACGGCCTGTTCGACGGCGCCCAGCAGTACAAGTACATGCGGGCGCTGTACGGGCTCAGCGTGAGTGCGATCTGTGGCATCGGGGTGGCGTTGTTCACCAAGCCGCCCTCCCAGGAGCGCCAGCGGGGGCTGGTCTGGGGCACCCAGGCGGATGCCCTGCGGTACTACAAGGGCTCCGACGGCACCGAGTCCGCCAGCGCCATGGTGCCGGCGGGCCTCAAGCGGGGCGGCGAGGTCATGGCGCTGGGCTCCGGCCGGCTGCCCGGGGTCGTGATCTCCAGTGGCCTGGCGGCGTCCATCGAGGCCGGCGAAGGCGACATCGTCTACGTGACGGATGCCCGGTGGTGGCTGGGCGGCCTGCGGGCCAGCCACGCCAAGGTCCACCGGGTGGTCGACGACGCCGAGCCCTGGGCCCAGGTGCCCGACGCGCTCTATGCCGACGTGCTGCCGGGCCGGGTGCGTCCGGTCAAGGTGCAGCGGCTGTACTGACTTGGGGCACCAGGGTCTGGCGCCCGAGCTGGTGCCACCGCTCGGCGAGGCGCGACAGCGTGTCCGCGTCGGGGGCCGTGGCGACCAGCGCACCGCCGGAGCCGGCGAGCTTGGCCCCGGCGCCCAAGCTGCGAGCGACCTGGGCGGCTTCGAGGTCGGGGGGAGCGATCGGCATCAGCGCCTGGCGCAGCGCCAGGTTCCGGTCGAAGAGGTCCCGCCAGTCCGGGTCCCTCGCCCGGGCTCGCTCGCGCGCCTGACCGACCAGCGCCGTCAGCGCGCCCAGCGCAGCTCTGATCCCAGGCTCGTCCCGATCGTGGCGGCCCCCGAGGACCGCGTGCGCGGTGCCCGAGGGCTCGCCAGGTGAGCGCGGCCAGCCCAGGAGGAGCGGCGGCAGAACCCCGGGGGCGAGGCGCTCGATCCGCCAGGGATCCGGGCCGAAGTCCATGTCCAGCACTCCCTCCAGGGCCTGCACGACCCGGTCTTGGGGCCCAGCGGCGATGCCCAGGTGCTCCGTCTCGACCCGCCAGGCCAGCCGCGCCAGGTCCAGGCCCTCCAGCGGCACCTCGGCGGCAGCCCCCAGGGCCCGCAGGGTGGCGATGATCAGGGCGCTGGACCCGCTCAGCCCGGCCTGGCGTGGGATGAGCGTGCCCCAGGCCAGCGGCGGGCCTTGGTACGGACGCCCCGTGCACCCTTGCCAGGCCTCGATGGCCGCGTCCCGGAGGGGCAGGGGCTCGACCGTGGCCGTGCCGGCGGCGCCCACCCAGGCCCTGTGTTGGTACGTCATCGCCAGCACTCGTCCGCCGTAGCCGTCGGACGGGTTGCCCAAGAGCCCGATGCGGGCATAGGCAGAGCCGACGATCGTCTTCACAGGCTCTCCCATGGACACTCGCTTCCGAGACTACGGCGCTGAGCGCCGGGCCAGCGTGCGAGCGTTCTACCAGCTGAACCACCGTCACCAGTGCGTGGACTTCGTGCGGGCCAAGCGCAGGGAATTCCTCTCGCTGGACCGCCGGCGCATGGGGGTCTGGGAGGCCTTGGGCTTCCTGGACACCCTGGTCGACGACTCCGATCCCGACACCGAGCTGTCCCAGCTGGCCCACCTGCTCCAGACCGCCCAGGCGATCCGGGCGGCTGGGCAGCCGGAGTGGTTCCAGCTCACCGGCCTATTGCACGACCTGGGCAAGGTCCTGTGCCTGTGGGGAGAGCCTCAGTGGGCGGTGGTGGGGGACACGTTCCCGGTGGGCTGTCGCTTCGACGAGCGGGTGGTGTTCGCCGAGTACTTCACGGACAACCCGGACTGGGGCGACCCGGTCTACGGCACCGCGAACGGTCTGTACGAGCCCGGCTGTGGGCTGGACCAGGTGCTCATGTCCTGGGGCCACGACGAGTATCTGTACAGGGTCCTGCGGGATCACCTGCCGCGCGAGGCCCTGGCCATCGTGCGCTACCACAGCTTCTACGCGGCCCACAGCCAGGGCGCCTACCAGCACCTGATGAACGAACAGGACCGGGCGGACTTCCACTGGGTCCGTGCCTTTCAGCCCTACGACCTGTACTCCAAGGCCGAAGACCCCCCCGACGTGGCAGCGCTCGCGCCCTACTACCGCGAGCTCGTCGACCGGCACCTGCCCGCCGAGCTCCAGTGGTAGGCCTGACCTGGACCGGGCGCACCGAGCCCGGCCCCGTGGCGGTGCCTTCGGTGCACACCCTCTCGGTGCACGGCGCTCCCTCGGCGAGTGGCGACCTCCTCCTCCAGGGCGACAACCTGGCGGCGCTGTCCTGGCTGCTGGATCAGGGCTGGGGTGGCACCGTGCGGCTGATCTACATCGATCCGCCCTTTGCGTCGGGGGCGGACTACGCACAGCGGATCGAGCCCCGTGGTGCGGGGGCCTCGGGGACCCGGAAGCTCACCAAGGTCCAGTACACCGACACCTTGAGCCGGGACCGCTTCCTGCAGTTCCTGTACGAGCGCCTGGTGTTGCTGCGGGATTTGTTGGCGCCGGACGGGAGCTTGGTGCTGCACTTGGACGCGCACATCCACTACCTGGCCCGGGCGCTGCTCGACGAGGTCTTCGGCGCAGACCACTTCGTCAACGAGATCGTGTGGCACTACCCGGACAACTTCCAGGGCAACGTGCGCGGGTTCGCCAACAACCACAACACGCTGACCTGGTACCGCCGAGGCGACCGCTGCGTGGCCAACCCGGTGCGCGTCCCGCTGCCCAAGCCCGTCAAGCGAGACCGCAGGGTCTGGGACAAGGCGCTCAAGAAGGTCGTCGCAGCCCGGGACGCCGACGGCCGCATCCTGTACGACACCTACACCGACAAGAAGGCCGACGACGTGTGGCGCATCGGGCAGTCGTCCGTGAGCAAGCGGCGCAGCAAGGAGCACTGCGGCTACCCGACCCAGAAGCCCCTGGCCCTGCTGGACCGGGTGGTGCAGATGGGTTCGAATCCTGGGGACCGGGTGCTCGATGCCTTCGTGGGCTCGGGCACCACCGCGGTCTCGGCCCAGCGGCTCGGTCGCCGCTGGTGCGGCATCGATGCGAACCCAGCCGCGATCGCCGTGACCGAGCAACGGCTGGCCGTGGCGGCTCCGGGTGCGGCGTGGACCGTGATGGGGGTGGGAGACGCCGCTGTGGTGGGCGACGGCCGAGCCGCCATCGCCGTGGAGCGGTCTGGCGGCGGGGCCCGGGTCTCGATCCAGACCTTCGACAGCCCGGCGCTTCGCGCGAATCTGGGCCTGGACGACGCCGAGGACTGGCGTCGGCTGGTGGACTGCGTGCAGATCGATCCCGATCACGACGGCGGGGTCTTCGCGTCGCGGCTGACGGACGCTCCAGGGCGCCGCAGCGAGCTGGTCCAGGGCGTCTACGAGCTGGAGAGGGCGGGGCCGGTGGTGGCGGTGCGGATCCTGGATCTGGTGGGGCAGCCGGTGGTGGTGACGGGGTCGTGACTGGTGGCTCGAGCTCGTGGCTCGAGGTCGTGGGTCGTGGGTCGTGGGTCGTGGGTCGTGGGTCGTGGGTCGTGGGTCGTGCGGTCTGCGGAGTCTGCGGAGTCTGCGGAACTGGGGTCGGCGGGTCGGGGGGTCGGAACTGGGGTCTGGAACCTTCTGTTAAGCATTAGCGATGAGGGCTTTGATGGGTCTGCATGGGCCATTTAGGCTGGGGCACTGACCACCTGATGGGGTCGAGATACGAGCACGCGGCACGAAGACGAGGCACGAGGCGTGAGGCCCGAAAAGGAGGCACGAGCACGAGGATGAGCCTGCAGGATGAGCTCGAGCTCACGGCATCCGGGGCGGCCGCCGCCGCCCCGGCTGGAGGGTCAGCGGAGCTTGTGGACCATCTGGCTGATGCGTCGGGGTTCGCTCTGCCTGTCAGGGCCGCCGAGGAGGTCCAGGAGGTCCAGGATGCTGCTCAGCTCGGCGGCGCTGGCTGCAGACCGGGTTGTGGCGCGAATTCGTGCCATTGCGGCGACTGGCGCGGCGCCAGACCGGGATGTGGCGCGAATTCGTGCCATTGCGGCGACTGGCGCGGCGCCAGACCGGGATGTGGCGCGAATTCGTGCCATTGGGGCGACTGGCGCGGCGCCAGACCGGGTTGTGGCGCAAATTCGTCCCTCGTGCCTCGTCCTGCGATTTTGCGCCTCGTACCTCGCTTTCGAGCTCCCGCCTCGCCCTACCCCGCCCCCTCCGCCACCACCGCCGTCCTCAGGAAGTACCCCACGTCGAGCCGATAGGTCTCCACGTCCGGGTCATCGATCGCACACTCCAGCCGATAGGGCCCCGCCACCGGGTCCCACTTGTGGCTCCAGATGGTCCAGGTCCGCCGTTCTGACTGGGGCGGACACACATCGACTGGCACAAAGGACCCGTCGGGCGTGAAGCGGATCACGAGCTTGTCCGTCGGCTCGGCACCGCCCCACAGCACCCCGACCACCCGATAGGTCAGCACGCCGTCGACGCGCCACTGCTCGATGCGCACCGGCACCGCGCAGTGCTCCATGGCCGCAGGCGCGTAGTCCTTGGCCAGGGACGGCGCCCCGTCCTGGTGGGTCCGGCTGGCGAATTCCTTCATCTGATCGGTGGCCGGCTCGGTGTCGTCGACCCAGTCCAGCTGGTCGACCCACTTGATGCAGGTGCAGCCGTACCAGTTGGGCACCACCAGGCGCAGGGGAAACCCCAGGTGCTCCGGCAACGGCTCGCCGTTGATCTCGAAGGCGAAGAAGGCCCCCGCGTCCTCGAGCTGCTCGCGGGTGAAGACCCAACTGGCGCCCGGGGTGCTGTGGGTGGACTCGGCGTCGTGGTCGTCCTGGCCCGTGATCTTGATCCGTGTGGCGCTGTCCAGAGGGGTGACCCGGTCCAAGACCACCCCGACCGGCACGCCCATGAAGTGGGCGGCGCTCATCAGCCCGAAGCTGCCCGAGATGGTGTTGCCCGAGCACTCCAGCAGGATCGGGCCCATGTCCTGGACCTCGCTCAGCAGACTGTCGACGGGCACCTCGACCGCTTCGATGATCAGTCCGCCGAGCCGGACGGCCCAGTCCTGGTACAGGTCGATGCCGTCCGGACGAAAGGTCCGGATGTAGAAGGTGTCGGTGGGCGTGATGCCCTGGTCGCTCTCGACTCGGCCCAGATCGTAGAGCCGGCGGCCGTCCCAGCCCTCGCCGGACTCGACGCCGAAGTCGTAGGGCACCTCGCCGGTGAACGCCACGGTGCCCAGGAGCTCCCCGCCCTCGAAGGGGTCGGGGCAGTCCACGGCGGTGTCGGTGGGTGGGGCACTGTCCGGCGCACTGTCCCGGGCCGTGTCCAGGCGACTGTCGGTCGGCGCGGTCGTGGCGCTGGAGTCCGTGCTCAGGGTCACGGCACCCCCGCCATCACAGGCGGTGGCGATCACGAGACCGGCACCCACGGACTGCTCCAGGAACTGACGACGGGACGACTGCGACACGGGATCTCCAGCTCGACGCACCCACTGAATGCCACCGGATGGAACCGGTTCCGGCCGCGCGAGGCACACTCAGCAAGATGCTGCCCGATCTGGAGTCCCTGCGCTGCTTCGAAGCGGCGGCCACCACCCTTTCCTTCCGCGGGGCGGCCCGGCGCGTGGGCCTGTCCCCGGCGGCGTTCAGTGAGCGGATCCGGCGGCTCGAAGACCACCTGGAGGTCCGACTCTTCGCTCGGACCACCCGGCGCGTGGCGCTCACCGCCGCGGGTGCCCGCCTGTTGCCCCAGGCTCGCCGCGCCCTGGAAGAAGCCGCTCTGTGCGTCCCGGTCGCCCGCGAGGAGACCGGCGAGCTGCCCGTCGAGCTGGTCATCGGGACCCGCTTCGAGCTGGGCCTGTCCTGGCTGACGCCGGCGCTGACGCCCCTGAGAATGCGGGCGCCCCACCGGACCGTGCACCTGTACATGGGGGACACCCCCGCCCTCGAGGAAAGGCTGGTGCGGGGGGAGCTCGACGCGGTGGTGTTCTCGGCCCGGTTGACGCGCGCCGGCCTGGACTACGTGACCCTGCACCCCGAGGACTACGTCTTCGTGGGCGCGGGCCCCGTCGTCTCCGAACCCGGTGGCGTCGAAGAGCAGACTCTGCTGGACGTGAGCGCCGACCTTCCGCTGTTTCGCTACCTGTTCGATGCTCTGCCCCACGTGACCCACTGGCCCTTTGCCCGGCGGGAGTACCTGGGTGGCATCGGGTCGTTGCGGCTCCGGGTCCTGGAGGGCGCCGGGGTCGCAGTGCTGCCGCGGTACTACGTGCGCGATGATCTGGCCGCCGGCACCCTGGTCAGGCTGCTGCCCGACGTGGCGCTCCAGGCCGACGCCTTTCGTCTCGTCTGGCGCCAGGGACATCCCCACGCGGCCAGTCTCGAGCGGCTGGCCGAGGACCTGAAGGCCCTGCCGCTCCAGTAGAGGCTGTTCGGTCATTCAGAACAACGACCTTCGTACAATCCGTCTTCTCAAGTCAGCGGCGGCTGGGCAGGGTGATCCCTGGAGGTCCCATGATCCTGTCGCTCCTCGCCGGCTGCACCGGCGTCATCGTGCTCTACCCGAACGCGGACCCGGAGACCTTGGAGCCGGTCCAGCCCCTGGCTTGCGAGGAGACCGCCTTGGACACGCTGACGGCCGAGCTGAGCTGGTCGGTGTCCCTGTCCAGCTACGGCGACTGGGGGGGGCTGCACGGGTTCTCCCCCGATGGCGATCAGCTGGTGTCGGCCGCCGACGTGTACACCCCCCATGTGTACACCTTCGAGACGGCCGACGGCAGCCACACCCTTGCCAAGGACGATGTGTTTCCGTGGAGCCGCGACGAGGACTGGACCATCGAGACCCGGGGCGTCGGCTGGAACGACGCAGCCGTCGTGGACCTGACCACAGGCGACGAGCTCATCAGCGAGCCCGACGTGGGGGACCTGGGCTCCGGCTCGCACAGCGTGGTGAGCGGGGATGGATCCCGGGTGGCCAGCGTGGACTGCGAGCATGGGTTCACCCGGGTCGACGTCTGGTCGACCCGCACCGGCGACCGGGTCTTGGACCTGGCCCTCCCGGGGGGCTGCACTTCCAGCCCGCCCGGCCTGGGCCAGGTGATGCTCAGCCACGACGGCCAGACCTTGTTCAGCGCCTGGCCAGAGAGCGGATCGGTGATGCGGGTCGGTGTCGACGAAGGCAGCGTGGACCTGGTCGGTGCCCACGCCGAGGTCGAGCCCGAGGTGTGGACCACCACGGACTTTCTGCACACGGTGACCCTGTTGCCCGGCGACGACGTCCTGGTGACCGTGGGCTCAGACGGGTGGCTGCGGCAGTGGGACGCCCACACCCTGGCCCCCATCGCCCCGGACCAGGCCGCCGCGGGCACGGTGGTCAACGAGAACATCTATGCCAACCCCGCCACCTACACCCCGGTGGCCGGCTCGCCCGATGGCTCGCTGCTCGCGACCCTCGATGCGGACGGGGAGCTGGTGGTCCATCGGGCCTGTGACGGCCAGCCCCTGGTGGCCCTGCCGTTCCCCGCCCACGCCGACGTGCCCAGCTGGAGCGAGGACCCTGGTGCGGTCGCCGTGGCCTTCCACCCGGCCGGAGACCGGGTCGCCGTGCGCTACGAGGATGTGGTCGCCCTGTGGTCCCTCTCCGACTGATCAGTCCGTCGACAGGGTCCGGTGGGTGAAGCGGCGCTTGTCGGTGCCGTAGTCGGCAGCGGCCTGGCCGCGGCCGCGCAAGAGCCAGCGGGTCGTCAGGAGCCCCTCGACGCCCACCGGCCCGCGAGCGTGGATGCGACCTGTGCTGATGCCGACCTCGGCCCCCAGCCCATAGCGGTAGCCGTCGGCGAAGCGGGTGCTCGCGTTGTGGAAGACCGACGCGCTGTCGACCCGTGCCAGCCACGCGTCCGCGGCCCCGGCGTCGTCGGTCACGATGGCGTCGGTGTGTCCGCTGCCGTAGCGGTGCACGTGATCGACGGCGGCGTCCAGGTCGGCCACGACACGGACCGCCAGCACCAGTTCGCCGTACTCGGTCTCCCAGTCACTCGGGTCCGCCGGCACAGCACCGGGCAGCTCCGCGAGAGCCTGGGGATCCGCCCGCAGAGCCACACCGGCTCCATGGAGGGCGGCCCCCAGGACGCCCAGGTGGGGCAGGAAGTCCCGGTGGACCAACAGGGTCTCGGTGGCGTTGCAGGCCGAGGGGTAGTCGCACTTGCCGTCGACCGCGAGCCGGGTCGCCATGGCCGGGTCGGCGGCGGCGTCTATGTACAGGTGGCAGATGCCCTCGGCGTGACCGAGCACGGGAATGCGGGTGCTCTGCTGGATGTGCCGCACCAGCGCGCCTGAGCCCCGGGGGATGACCAGGTCGATGCAGTCGTCCTGGTCCAACAGCGCGGCCACCGCTTCGCGGCCCTCGACGCCCGTGACGGCATCGGCGGGCAGCCCGGCCGTGGCCAGCGCTTCTCGCAGACAGGCGACCAGCGCCCGGTTGCTGTGGGTGGCCTCGCTGCCGCCCTTGAGCAGCACGGCGTTGCCGCTGCGCAGAGCCAGGCTGCCGATCTGGATGACCGCGTCGGGCCGGCTCTCGAAGATGACCAGCAGCACGCCCAGCGCGCTCGCGACCCGCTCCAGGATCAGACCTTCGTCGAGCTCGGTGCGACGCTCGACCACGCCGAGTGGGTCCGGGCGAGCGGCCAGGGCCTCGCAGCCCTGCCGCAGGGTGGCCAGCTTGGCCGGGGTCAGCTGCAGCCGGCTGATCAACGCTGGGGAGATCCCTTCCCGCTCTGCGTCGGCGAGGTCCCGGGCGTTGGCCTGGAGCAGCGCATCCTGTCGCTCTGCCAGGAGCCGGCTCAGGGCGATCAGAGCGTCCGAGCGGACGGCGCCGGCTGCGGCCCCGAGGGTGCGCTGGGCGTGACGGGCGGCCTGGGCGACGGACTTCATGGGGCCTCTGGGGGCGTGGCGAGCACCAGGTCGCGGCGGTGGACCAGGGCGTGGCGGTCTCGGGCGCCCTGGGGACGCACGCCCGCGCACCAGCGGCGGGCGGTGGGGGCATCGCAGAAGACCAGGCCGCGCCCGACGAGCCCACCTTCGGGGTCCAACAACTCGACCACGTCGCCCTCCTGGAATTGGCCCTCGACGCGGGAGACCCCGGCGGCCAACAGCGACGCGCCCCTGTCTCGCAGGGCGGTGACGGCTCCGGCGTCCAGGACCAGCCGACCCCGGGTCGACGTGGCGTAGGCGATCCAGCGCTTCCGAGCCGCCAGGCCCTTGCGGGCGGGCACGTGGGTGCCCACTTCGGCACCGTCGAGGACCTGGTCCAGGACCCCGGGCGCGAGCCCCGAGGCGATGACGGCGTGACAACCATTGCGGGCAGCGATGGTGGCAGCCGAGACCTTGCTGGCCATGCCCCCCCGACCGGCGCCGCTGCGGCTGGCGCCCGCGTCGGGTCCCTGGCCGTCCGGGTCCAGCTCCCGTAGCGGCCGGGCCGTCGGGTCCAGGGCGGGGTCCCGCTCGTAGACAGCGTCTACGTCGGTCAGCAGCACCAGCAGCTCGGCGTCGAGCTTGGTCGCGACCAGGGCCGAGAGCCGATCGTTGTCGCCGAAGACCTTGTCCGTCAGCGCGAGCTCTTCGGTGCTGACGGCGTCGTTCTCGTTGATGATCGGGACCACGCCTCGGCGCAGCAGGGCCGTCAATGTGCGCTGGAGGTTCAGGTACCGGGTGCGGTCGTCGAAGTCCGCCTCGGTCAAGAGCACCTGGGCACAGATCAGGCCTTGGCTGCTGAAGCCCTGTTGGTAGAGCTGCATGAGGCGCGGTTGTCCCACCGCGGCGCAGGCTTGGCGCGCCACCAGGGCAGTCGGGACCTCGGCCAGGCCCAGGGCCTCGCGCCCAACCCCGACCGCTCCGCTGCTGACCACGATGACCTCGCGCCCGGCCCGGACGCGCTGTGCCACGGCCTCGACCAGGGCGTAGAGCCGGGCCAGGGCCGGTCGGCCCTCGCCATCGGTGAGCACCCGGGTGCCGGCCTTGACCACCACCCGCTCGGCGGCAGCCACCGCGGGACGGGCGGGTGCGCCCACGTCAGCCTTCGCGACGGGCCACGGCACCGATGCCCTCGACCGACGCCTCGACCACGCCGCGCTCGGTGATGATGCCTGCGACCAGCGCCGCGGGGGTCACGTCGAAGGCGAAGTTGCGGGCCCGGGACTCGGTGGGGGCCGTGCGCACCTTGATGAACTCGCCCGTGTCCGACCAGCCCCAGGTGTAGAGCACCTCGTCCTCGCTGCGCTCCTCGATGGGGATGTCGTCGCCGCTGGGGCAGTCCGGATCGATCGTGGTGGTGGGGGCAGCCACGTAGAAGGGGATCCCGTTCGCTGCAGCAGCCACCGCTGACGAGTAGGTGCCGATCTTGTTGGCCACGTCGCCGTTGGCGGCGATCCGGTCGCTGCCCACGATGACCATGTCGACCTGGCCCGTGCGCATGATGTGGCCGGTGGCGTTGTCGCTGATGATCGCGTGGGGCACGCCCTCCTGGGCCAGCTCCCAGGCGGTCAGCCGGGCTCCCTGGCTGCGGGGGCGGGTCTCGTCGACCCAGACGAAGGGATGCTTGCCCTGGCGGTGGGCCACGTAGATGGGCGAGATGGCGCTGCCCCAGTCGACAAAGGCGAGCCAGCCGGCGTTGCAGTGTGTGGAGATCCGAGCGCCCTGGGGGACCAGTGGGGCACCGTGGTTGCCGATGGCTTCGCAGCAGGCTGCGTCGTCGTCGGCGATAGCCTGGGCCTCGGCGACAGCTGCGTCCCGGGCGGCCTGGAGGTCGTCGCCCTGGGCCTGGATGGTCCGCAGCACCCGCCGCACGGCGTAGAAGAGGTTCTGGGCGGTCGGGCGCGTGTCCTGGACAAAGGCCGCCGCCTGGGCGATGTAGTCGTGGAAGCCGTCTTCGGGCGCAGCCAGCGCGGCCTGGGCCATGGCGTAGCCCGCGGTCCCGCCGATGGCGCCGGCCCCCCTCACGATCATCGTGCGGATGGACTCCCCGGTGGCCCGGTAGTCGGGCAGGTCGATGATCTCGAAGCGGTGGGGGAGCAGCGGCTGGTTGATCATGCGGACGATCGGGCCGTCCATCCAGACCGTGCGCGTGGGCTTGCCGTCGACGAGCATTCAGACTCCGTGGGGAGTCCGGCGTCTAACGCGCGCCCGGGCGGCCAGGCCTCACGGCGGAGGAATCTCGAAGTTCCGGAAGACCTCGGTGACCACGCGGTGCTGGAACTGGTGGGCGAATTTCCGGCTGACGGTCTCCAGCACCTCGGCGTGGGCTTCCTCTGGGCGGATGGCCTGGGCGGCGTGGCTGGCCTTGACCGGGGCCCCGCGGGTGTTGCGCTGCTTGAACTTGACCGGCATGGACTCCAGGGTCGCCTCGACCACGTGAAAGGTCAGGGGACCCTCGATCACGGGCTCGCCCCGGGCGATGCCGCCTTCGAGCATGACGATGATGGCCGCGTCGCCGGCCTGGGCCGTCTGGGGAAGCGAGACCTTGAAGCCCATGTCGCCCACGAAGCGCCGGACGTTCTGCTCCAACATGCTGTAGACGTCGGGGTCCAGCTCGCTCTTGTTCAGCCAGCGCAGGGTCACCGTGCGCACACTGGTCATGTTCTGCCGGGTCTCTTTGTCCGCCAGCAGTCGGTGCCAGTGCTTGTTGATCAGCTCGTCCGAGAACAGCGCGTCGGGGTTCTGGGCCGCGGTGGCGAGCACGATGCGCGAATACAGCAGCGGGTCTGACGCCTCGCGGCGGCCGTAGTCCCGGCGGGCCTGCGACAGGATGAGGCGGCCTCGCAGGTACGGCCCCAGGTCGTCATAGCCCCGATGGTCAGCCTCCTGGATGCAGTCGTGCCATACCTGGACGGCGGCCTCGGGGGCCGGCTTCTCCCACTCCAGCTCGGCGGCGGCTTCGCAGATTTTCTGGTGGTGTTCTTCGGGTGACAGGGTGCCCATCAGGCTGCCCGCGGTCGCCGGGGTCGCCAGCCACGCCAGGGCGGCCACGAGCCACGGAGAGCGGAGGAACATCATGGGGCCGCCTGAGGTGTCGTGCGAGTCCGGGTGGGCTTCCAGGGGGGCACCTTACCGCGCCGTTCCTCGCCGCACCGGAACCGGAACAGCCCCATGTAGTGCTCGCGCCACCAATCATCGATGGTCTTGTGGTCGTAGTCCCCGCGCAAGAGGGGCTCGTAGAGCTCGGTGTTCCAGACCCGCCCGGAGAGCCAGTCCTGGACCACCGGGCCGTCTTCGGGCGTCCACTTGAGGTAGGACGCCGAGGCAAAGGTCCAGCTCCCGGTGTTGGCGTAGATGCGCCCGTCCGCCCTGCGCACGACCCCGGGCAAGTGGCTGTGCCCGCAGATGAGCACCGGCTGTTCCTGGGTGTCCAGGCAGGCCATCGCCGGACGGAACAGGCACCCGGGATCCCCCATGTTCGACCGGATCCAGTACGCGGCCTTGGCCTCGGCCCGGGCCAGCGAGGCACCACCGTCGATGGGCTTCATCAGGTGCCCGTGGAGGCGCTTGAGCAGCAGGGCTTTGTGTCCGACCCAGAAGAGCAGCCGGTTGCTCCGGGTGTAGAACAGCTCCAGGGGCACCCGCAGCCAGGAGCGCAGGATGCGCTCGAAGAGGTGGTGGATCATCGTCGCGAGCTCGGACTCCTCGAGGTTGGGGCCGATCTCCGGGTCCAGCTCGTGGCCGTGGATGATGCGCACCTGATTCCCGACCTCCACCCCCGCGACCACGGGGAAGCTGAGCATGTCCTTGTAGAAGCGCATGTCGTGGTCGTGGTTCCCGTAGACGTAGAGCAGGTGGCCTTCCTCGGCGAGCTGGCGCAGCGCGAAGAAGAGCTTGCCGTGGGCCTTGAGCACGCGGTTGAAGGCCCAGGCCTGGGAGAAGTCGATGGCGTCGCCGGCGATGACCAGAGTGGCTCCTTCGGCCGTCACCTTGGCCAGGAAGCGCAGCAGGTCCTTGTCCTTGGCCAGGAAGATGTCCGAGCGGGTGCCGTCGCCGATGTGCAGATCCGAGATGACATAGACGGGCCCGTCGGCCGGGATCCGGCGGATGTCTTCGTGGGGCACGGCCCGGGACCAGGCGAAGCTCTTCATCGCTCGGTAGCATAGCCGCGGCCGGAGGTTGCCTTGGCGAGCGTGGCGGTCGTGGTGGGAAGCGGCGCCTCGCGGCTCGTCGAGGCCGGAGCGGTGCCGACGCCGGTGAACACGCCCCACGGGGTGGTCGAGCTCTACCGGGTCGGTCAGGGCTGGGTGCTGCACCGGCACGGGCGACCTCACCGCTGGCTGCCCCACCAGATCCCGTTCAGGGCCCACGCGCACGCCCTGCAACAGGTCGGCTGCGGCGCTCTGGTCGTCTCGAGCAGCGTCGGGGTCCTGGCCGCGGACGTGCCGCTGTTCCAGCCGATGCTGGTCTCGGACCTGGTCATGCTGGACAACCGCTTGCCCGATGGCACGGCGTGCACGATGTTCCCCGCACCGAGCCCGGGCCAGGGGCACCTGGTGCTGGAGGAGGGCCTGTTCAGCCCCGCACTCGGCACCCAGCTGCGCTCGCTCGCGGCGTCCGTGGGGGCGCCGCTCCCCGAGCGGGAGGTGATCTTCGGCTACCGGGACGGTCCGCGAACCAAGACCCGGGCCGAGAACCGGTTGTTGGCGCGGCTGGGCCTGGACGTGAACTCGATGACCCTGGCACCCGAGGTGGTGCTGGCGAATGAGCTGGGCATTGCCTGTGCCGGCCTGGCGGTGGGGCACAAGGCATCGGCTGCGCGAGCAGCCACACCCGACCGCGCGGCCCTGGCGGCCTCTCTGGTGGCCTCTGGAGCCGCGCTGGACGACCTGCTTCGAGCCTTCCTGGAACGGGGCACGCCGGTGCCTTGGGGCAACCACCTCTACCGCTTCGATGATGGGTGAGGGCTCCGGCCGTTAGAACGCACCTGTGAAGAAGCCCACCACCGTGCGCAAGCCCATCGCCGGGGACCGTCTGGTCTTCCTGGGCAGCTTCCCGCAGACGGTGCCCGTGGTCGGCCTGCCCGAGGTCGCCTTTGCCGGCCGCTCCAACGTGGGCAAGTCCTCGGCCATCAACCGCTTGCTGGGCACCCCCAAGGCCGCCAGGGTGTCGTCCACCCCCGGTCGCACCCAGGCCGTGAACCTGTTCGAGGTCGAGAAGCGCTTGGTGCTGGCCGATCTGCCTGGCTACGGCTTCGCCAAGGTGCCCCCCGAGATCCAGGCCCGCTGGAAGGACCTGGTCGAAGGCTACCTGGTCTCCCGGGAACCGCTCAAGCTCGCGGTGGTGCTGTTGGATCCCCGGCGCAAGCCCCAGGACATGGACGCGACCCTGATCTGGGGTCTGCGAGAGGCCCGCATCCCGCTTCTGGTCCTGGCCACCAAGGTCGACAAGCTCAAGCGCTCCAAGGCCGCCCACCAGCTCCGCCAGCTCCGCCAGGCTTACGGCCTCAAGGCCCACGAGTGTGTCGCCTTCTCGTCCCTGGACGGCACCGGAGTCGACCAGACCTGGTCCATCATCAACGCTGCGGTCCAGGCCTGAGCCGTGTCCCGAAAGCACAAGAACGCCAAGCAGTACAAGGGCCCGGACAAGTTCGCCCGAGCCGCCCGGGCCCAGGGCTTCGAGGCCCGCTCGGTGTTCAAGCTCGAGGAGATCAACAAGCGCACCCGCCTGCTCCGCCAGGGGGACCGGGTCGTGGACCTGGGCTGCTACCCCGGCTCCTGGTCGCGCTACGCCCAGCAGAAGATCGGCCGCAGGGGTGCGCTCGTGGGCGTCGACCTCAAGACGCCGATCGGCCTGGGGGGCGTGTTCGTGGAGCGCTCGGTGCTCGAGGTCTCGGCCCAGGAGCTGCTCGACGCTCTCGGAGGCCCCGCCGACGTCGTGTTGTCGGACATGGCGCCGCTCACGACCGGCGATCGCTTCGGCGATCACGTTCGCCAGGTCGCCCTGGCCCGCGTGGGCCTGGAGCGGGCGCTCGAGGTCCTCAAGCCGGGCGGGCACTTCTGCGTCAAGGTCTTCGACGGCGAGGACGTGCCGGCCTTTGCCAAGGACCTGCGGTCCCAGTTCAGGCGTGTCCGCCGCCTCAAGCCCGAGGCCGTCCGGGGCACGTCGGTCGAGTTCTACCTGGTGGGGCTGGAGCGCACGCCGTGACCGACTACGAGCGCATCGGCGGTGCCGAGGGACTCATCGCCATCTTCGAGGACTTCGTCGAGCTGATCTTCAGCGACTTCATCATCGGCTTCCTCTTCGAAGGCAAGGACCGGCGCCGGATCCTGGCCAAGGAGGTCGAGCTGGCCGCGATGCACCTGGGCGGGCCCCGCAACTACACCGGTCGGCCCCTGGACGCCGTGCACAAGAAGCTGCCGATCAACCGGGGGCACTTTCGCCGTCGGATGGCTCTGCTCAGGAAGGTCCTGGTCGCCCACCAGGTCGACGCGGACGTGATCGAGCGGTGGATCGGGCACAACGAGGCGCTGGTGGATCAGATCCTGGGGAGAGACGTGGACTGCGTGGAGTGACTCGGGGTGCTCACCACCCGCAGGAATAGCCCGCCATGCGCACGAACTCAGCGCTCTCTACCCGGAGGATGTCCGTGGTCGCCCAGTGATTGCCCCGGACGCTCACAACGACCTCATAGGTCCCATCGCCGTCCAGGTCCGTCAGCCCGTCGATGCGGGCGCCCCACTCGAACTGTTCGCGCTTGGCCGTGTCGTGTAGCAGCAGGGTCGTCCACCCGTCGGTGCTGAGCCTGCGCAGACCGACCACCGTGCGCCCGGCTGTCTGGGGCCCTGCATCGCTGGAGACAGCCACGAAGAGCACCTCTACCTGGCCGTCCCCCTCGAGATCGACGAAGACGGCCTGGGCGAAGCCGAGATCGGGGCGGTCCACGTGGGCGCCAACCGCCTGGAGGTGTTGCGATTCTGCGCCAGCCAGGGGCGCCATGGCTCGTGCAGGCTCCGCCCGGCGAGGCGTCTGGATGGCGATCTTCTTGGCCTTGCACGGCTCCTGCTTCTCCCCCAGGACACCCTGAGAGACCGGCAGCTGGATTGGGCCTGGGGCTAGAGGAGCCACGCCGACAGTCGAGAGCTCGGCGGGACACTTCTCGCTGTCCAACCCCTGACCGGCCACGAGACAGCCCACCAGGACGCCCTCGGAGACGACGCCCCGGCCGGGCGGCGGCCCGGCGAAGGACAGGTTCTCGATCGCGAGCAACCAGAGAATGTACGCCATGGTGGCCCTCGAGGATCCCCTGGGAGAGACCTAGACCGCTTCCAGATACCGCAGGATCGTCCGCACCATCGCGCCGGTCGCGCCCTCGTCCAGGTAGCGGTCCTTGCTGCTCAGGAACGCCGGACCCGCGATGTCGAAGTGGGCCCACGGAATGTCTGGCGAGACGAATTCCTTGAGGAACAGCGCCGCCGTGATGCTGCCGCCCTCGCGACCGCCCACGTTCTTGATGGCGCCCCACTTGGCCTTGAGCTTCTCCCGATACAGGGGCTCCAGAGGCATCCGCCACAGGCCCTCGCCGGCGGCGTCCGCAGCGACACTCCAGTCGGCGGCGTGCTCGTCGGAGTCGGTGTACATGGCCGTGTAGTGCTCGCCCAGCGCGACCACCGCGGCCCCCGTGAGGGTGGCCAGGTCGATGATGTGGTCCACGCCGAGCTCGCTGGCGTAGGACAGGCAGTCCGCCAGCACCAGCCGGCCCTCGGCGTCGGTGTTGTGCACCTCGACCCGCTTGCCGTTGTACATCTTCAGGCAGTCGCCGAGCTTGTAGGCGTTGGCGCCCAGCATGTTCTCGGCGGCGCCGAAGATGGCGTGGACCTCGACGTCGGGATCGAGTGCCACCAGGCCCGACATCACCCCCACGACCGCGGCCGCGCCGCCCATGTCGCAGCGCATGGTCTGCATGCCGGAGCTGGGCTTGATCGACAGGCCGCCGGCGTCGAAGGTCACGCCCTTGCCGATGATGGCGATCTTCTTCTTGGGGGCACCGCTGCTGGGGGTGAATTTGGCGTGCACGAACCGAGGCGGCCGCGCGCTGCCTCGACCGACGCCCCAGATGCCCCCCATGCCGGCTTCCTGGATCTGGTGCTCGTCCCAGACCTCGACCTTCAGGTTGTCAGCCGCCAGCGCGACCGCGGCAGCGGCCAGGGTCTCCGGGTAGATGGCGTCGGCAGGCTCGTTCACCAGATCCCGGGCCACCTGCTGGGCCAGGCCGTGGAGCTTGCCCAGCTGGGCGGCGTCTGCCTGGCCGCCGTTGTCGTTGACGCGGAAGTACTTGGTCGGGTGCTTGCGCTCGCCCTCGGGCCGGTACTTGTCGAAGCGGTAGTTGCCCGCGATGGCCCCTTCGACCACCGCGCGGACCCACTCATCGGGCCCACTCTGGGCGCCGCCTAGGGTCAGGTCCAGGGCGCGGGCCCCCTTGCTGCGGGCAAAGTCGGCGGCCACGCCGGCGGCGTGGCGCAGGTCGTCGTTGGAGCCGGTGCCGGTCCCGACCACCAGCAGCCAGCGCCGACAGAGCTTGTTGAAGGACGCGATCTCGACGGTCGTGCCGGCCTTGCCGGTGAAGTCCTCGTCCTCGAGCATGTGTCCGATGGCCGGGCCAAAGGCCTGGACCACCACGGCAGGCACGTTGTACGGGTCGGCTTCGGGCATGCCGATGGCGAGGATGTCGGGCTGGGTGCCGACCGGGGTGAGCTCGATGCGCATGGGGGGAACTACTCCGCGAGGAGGGCCAGGAGCACCAGGAACATCGCGATGAGCACGATGCCCCCGAGCATGACGGCCATGTAGGCGTCGCTCCGGACCATGTCGATGAGGCGTGCCACCGGCCCAGGGGCGGGTGGCTCGGGCAGGTCGCTCGGGGCGGCCAGGTGATCGGTCAGATCCTGGGCACCGCGTGCGCCGGGGAGGGGGAGGTCGCTCCAGGTGCCTGGATTGAGCACCTGGTCCACCGACGGGTCGACCTGGGCGGCCTGGGCGGCCGGGGCAGGTGCCACCTGCGGGGTGGCGGGCGGTGCGGCTGGGGTCAGCGGCACGGTGGGGGCCGGGGCCGGCGGCTCGGGCTCGAAACCCGGTGGCAGTGCGGTGGGCGGCGGCGGCGGTGGGGCCGGCGGGCCGCTCGGGGCGATGGGGGAGGGGTCTCCGGCGTCGTCTACCCGCGCCAAGGCCGTGTCGGCGTCGTCTTCGCGGCGGAAGGGCAGGGCCCCCGGATCCGGCGCGGGCGGCGTCTCGGGCGGCACGTACCCGGGGGCGGCCTGGACGGTGAAGCCGACCTCGGTCGTGGACGGCGGGTGGCCGCTGTCGCGGATGGCAAAAGCGACCCGACACAGGAACCCGCCGGGCACCAGCTCGGGCAGCCGGAACAGGAACCGGAAGCGACCGCTGGGGTGTCGGTCGACGGTGTAGGCGGTCTCCAGGTCCCGCAGGCGCTCGCCGGCCTGGTCGAACACCGCGATGCCGCAGCTGATCTCCTCGTGGGCTTCGACCCCCAGGCTGGCCGCCACCGAGACCGAGAACGTGATCTCCTCGCCGGTCTCGAAGGTGTCGACGGCCGGCGGGCGGGAGAGCAGGGCCTTGCCCACCGCGGTGATCTGAGGCCGGATCAGGGCCTGGACCTCTTCCATCCGGGGGATGAGGTCCTCGATGCGGTTGAAGCGGTAGGGGGGCGACGGGCTGGTCTCATAGGACAGGGCCCGGTTCAACAGGGCAGCGACGCGCTCGGCCAGCCGCACGTGGAAGCGGGGGTTGCTGTCTTCCTCTTTCATCCGGGTCCGAACCCGGTCCTTGAGGTCCAACAGCGCGGCCTTGTCCAGGCCCTTGACCGGGAGCTCCGGAGGCGCCGGATCGTCGCCGTCCCGAGCGGTCAGCACGGTGCGGCACAGGATCATGCCCGCCGCATAGGTGTCCGCACAGGGGGTGAAGGAGGCCTCGGCGAGGGAGCCGATGAGCTCGGGGGGAAGGTACGGCACCGGCTCGTTGGCGATGGCGTGCAGCCGGCCCGCGAACTTGGCCCACGCCGGCGTGACCAGGTCTGCGAGGAACACGTCTCCGCGCTCGTTCAGCAGGATGTTGGAGGGCTTCAGGTTGCCGTGCAGGCCGGAGCCGCCGGGGAGCTGGCGGACCTGTTCCAGGGCCTGGAGCAAGGTGGACAGGACCTCGGCCAGGCCCACGCCGCGGCTCATGCGTTGGTCCAGGGTCGACGCGTACCGCGGCATGACCAGGACGGGCACGCCGGCGGTGGTGGTGAACCGGGCGTGCAGGCGAGGCAGGAAGGGCACCGCGGCCTGTTCCAGCACCCGGCCCTGCTCGACGAGCGCTTCGCGGCAGGCGTTCAGCAGCTCGTCCGACGCCGGCACCTCGCCGCGGAAGTCCTGGCGGGTCAGAGGGGCCTTGAGCACGAGCTCTTCGCCACCGTCGCCCACGCGCACCGCGTAGCTCTTGCCCCACAGTCCACGGCCCAGGACCGGCCCGACCTGGTAGGCCTGTCCGTTGGGATCCCGGACGACATCACCCGTCTTCATCGGCGTCTTTCGTCCCTGGTCAGCACGGTCTCGAACGGCGGGAGGATATCGGCCTGTCGGATCGCTGTCAAAGCGCGGTGGGAGCGCGAGGACGACGCCCCCGCCGCAGGTCGAGATCCCCGTCGAGCAGCCAGGTGAGATCGTCTCCCGTGGCCCACCGGTCGTCGGGTCCGGGGCTCGTGCAGGACAGGTTCAGGCCGAGCGCCAGGGTGACCTGCCCGGCCAGCGGCAAGAGACGCTCGGAAGGCCGCTGGCTGGCCTCCACCACGTCGACTCGTCCGCGGCACGGCACGGGCGGCCGGGTGGGGGTGCCGTTGGCGTCCCCGACGCTGTAGGCGGCGCTCCAGCCGTCCTCACGCGGGCCCGTCGGTCCCGCCAGGAGCCCTGGCTCGAGCCGGATCCAGATCCCGCCGGTGAATTCGGTGGCCTCCCAGGGGTAGATCGGCTGGTGGAGCGGTGCCACGCCTTGGAGCTCCGCGCCGCTGAAGACCTGGGGATCCGGCATGAGGGTGAGCTCGAGCAAGAGCGGGTCCTGTCCGGCGACGCGGACCTGCAGCGGCCCCTCCAGCCAGACCTCGGTGCCCAGGGCCTGATCCAGCACCAGCTGCAGGCCATACACGGCCGGAAGCAGCGCCCCGATCAGGGCCATCACCGCGAGCCCCACCGCCCGCCGGCCCGTCGACGCGCTCGGGGTCCGCCCCACTGCTGGGGGCTAGTTCCCACCCGGCTTGTTGCCGGTCAGCAGGAACTCGATGGACTTGCGGGCCAGGTCCGAGTCGCTGTTGGTGAAGACGTGCTCGGAGCGCTGGGTGTTGGACGCCCAGATCAGCGAGTCGTCGCCCACGGCGGCGAGCAGGCCGTCGTAGTGGGTGTTGGGGAAGGGCACGAAGGGATCGGCGTCCGAGTAGAGCACCGCAGTGCGACGGCCGTCCAGGACGCCGTCGAGCACCAGGCCCTGGATGCTGTGGTCGATCCAGTCCGGCGGGATGCGACGGTCCTCGTCGGGATCGGTCGGGTCGTAGTTGAAGATGCGCTCGAGGCCCTGGGCGCGGTCTGAGAACTGGGAATCTTCGGCCCAGATGGAGAGGTCGTCGACGGGGGCGTCGAACAGCACCCCGAAGGCGTGGGGCGTGTCCTCGCGCCGGAGCAGGTCGACGAGCCCCGTCGTGCCATCGCCCAGGCCCATCATCATCACCCGGTTCAGGTCCGGCTCGAACCCCAGCTCGATGCCCTTGACCGACCGGAATTCGGCGTCGGAGATCAGCCGGGCCACCCGGACTGCGAACGCGTGGCCATTGCGCGAGAACAGGTCACCGGCCTCGTCGTTGGGCTGGACAGAGCTCTCGTTGTGCCACAGATCGCCCCAGCAGTTGATCGGGTAGACCCCTGTGATGTCTTTGTCCACGAGCACCGAAGGCAGGCTGCCGGTGTTGACCTCGTTGGCGTCGATCGTGGGGTACATGCCCAGGGTCTCCCAGACCTTGGCGATGCCCCAGCCCTGGTGGAGGCGGGTGTTGTCCCCGAGCCCCGCGGCGTAGTGGTTGCCTTCGGGGGGCGTGCCCGGGCGCGGAGCCAGCACGTAGTCGAAGACCGAGGAGTGGAGCACCAGGGCCGTGGCCACAGGACCCACCGCGTCGGGGTCGTGCACCGTGTAGAAGCGGGCGTTCTCGCCGTCTGGACAGGCCAGATCGTACTCGAAGGTCTCCACCACGTACCCGGACTCGCCGTCTGAGTGGGTGTTCTCGAAGGTCACCAGCTCGAAGGGGATGTCCTCGGACTGGACCCAGCAAGCGGTGAGCAGGAGCAGCATGGCGCCGAATCTACCAGCAACCCATGGTGGGCCGCATCACGGCGACGGACATGTCAGGGCGCCACCACGGTCCGGAACCCGATCGGGCGCAGGCCGGGTGAGGCGGCGACGCCGAAGACCGGCTGTTCTTCAGCAACGCCCCCGGCCACCGTGCCGTCGTCGAGCCAGTGCCAGAGCCAGGCACCCAGATCGTGCAAGCCCCGGACCGGCGGGTGAAGGGCGACCTCTTGGGGCTCGCCGTACCGGACCGGGCCCACCCGTCCCAGGGTCGGGTCTGCCCGGTCGCCCCAGGGGAGCTGCTTGGAGCCCCAGAGGGCGCGGAACTCCGCCAGGCTCGGGAGCCGGCGGTCGTGGGTCAGGGCCCAGTCGCGTGCGTCCGCATGCCGCAAGCCCAGGCGGGGGTGGTCGGGATCCACGCCCTCGGGGACGGAGCGCTCGGCCCCCGCCCATCGCCCCCAGGTCACGGGCCACGCGTCGACGAACAGCGGGTCTGCGAGGCGGGCCAGGCACATGCCTGGGTGGTCGCCGTCTGGGTTGATCCAGCCCTCGAGCTCGTGGGGCTCCCAGCGGGTCAGGGGCCGAGGCTTGCGGATCAGGAGAGACACCTCGCCACGGGCGACCCGTCGATCGGAGTCGAGCCAAACCCGGGCGGACTCGACGCGCCAGGTGCCCTCTCGGGGGGCCAGGTTCGCCGTGGCCAGGGCGCGGGTGATGGCGTGCCGGATGTTGACGCCGATGGCGCTGGTCAAGGGCAACGAGCGGACCTCCTGGGCTCAGCCTACACCCGCCCGACAGCACCCGAACCCCGCCCGGGCCGCGGCACTTCCACCGGATGCCCGCCCCGGGCCGCGACGTGCGTGCGTGGTACATTCCGGTGACGCCAGCCCCACGCACACGGAGCAGGATCCCACTTGGCAAAGGCCGACGGAGCACGGCGATTCCACTTCCTGCGGGAGATCGCCTCCGGCGGCTTCGGATCCGTGTACC
>CAZFLE010000044.1:0-1738 GCA_964519895.1 uncultured Enterobacterales bacterium
GGCAGGAGCAGGAAGAGGTGGACCTCGCGGGTGCGCAGCAGGCGCAGCAGCTCCACCCGGACCAGCACGCCCAGGGCTCGCATCAGCGGGCCTGCACGAGGGCCAGGAAGGCGCCCTCCAGATCCGGTCGCCCCGTGCGCGCCAGGAGCTCGGGCAGGCTGCCCACGGCCCGGATGCGGCCCCCGTCGATGACCGCGATCCGGTCGCAGAGCCGCTCGGCCTCGCGCAGCACGTGGGTCGAGAACACGACCGCTGCACCGGCCTGGCGTGCCCGCCCGATGTCTTGGAGCAGGGCGTCGGCCGCGACCACGTCGAGTCCGGCGGTCGGCTCGTCCAGGATCAGGACGGGGGGCTGGTGCACCGCGGCGCAAGCCACCCGCAGCCGTTGGCGCATACCGGTCGAGAGCCCCTCCACGAAGCGCTCGGCGAAGTCCGAGATGCCGTGCCGCACAATGGCGGCCTGGGCGGCGCCGCGGGGGTCGGGCACGCCCTGGAGCGCTGCAAAGGTGCGCACCGCTTCGGTGCAGGTCAGCCGAGGGGGCAGCCCGGACGTCGCGCTCAGGTACCCGATGGACGCGCGCACCCGTGCCGGTGCCTTCTGGACGTCGTGCCCGGCGACGATGGCCGTGCCGGCGGTCGGCCGGGTGAGGGTCGCCAGCATGCGCAGAGTGGTGGTCTTGCCCGCCCCGTTGGGTCCCAGCAGACCGAGCACCTCCCCCGCGCACACGGTGAAGCTGGCTTCGGCGACAGCCACCACCGGCGGCCCACCTGGACGGGGCCACTCCCGCCGCAGGCCGGCGGCGACGACCTGCTCGGCCCCTGGCTCCATGCCACTCCGCTGCGACGCGCCGGGCCAGTCTACCGGGTAGGGTGGCCCCGTGGACCTTCCCCCTCGGCGCAGCCGGTCGGCGCTCGCGACCGCACTCGCGGTCTGCCTGGCGGGGCTGGGCGGGACGGCGAGCTGCGGCACCCGTCCAGCCCCGGCGGACCAGACAGCTCCGGCGGCGGCCCAGGCACCCGCGACACCGCTGGAGCGCGACGTGCGCTGGCTGGTCGACCAGGGCCCGAGGAGCCACGCCCACCCCGAGACCCTGGACCGGGTGGCAGCCCACCTGGGCCAGGTGCTCCAGCACAGCGGTGCCCAGGTCAGCGAGCAGGTCTGGGAGGTCCAGGGCGTGCCCTATCGAAACGTGGTCGCCCGCTACGGCGAGGGTCCGGGACCCCTGGTGATCGTGGGCGCGCACTACGACGCTTTTGGCGAACACCCGGGCGCGGACGACAACGCCAGTGGCGTGGCCGTCCTGCTCGACCTGGCCCGGCGCCTGGGAGACCTGGCCCCGGAAGGCCCGGTGGAGCTCGTGGCCTACAGCCTGGAAGAGCCGCCCTACTTTCGCACCCCCCAGATGGGCAGCGCGGTGCACGCCCAGTCCCTCCACCACGCCCAGGTCCCGGTCCGCGCCATGATCGCGCTGGACTCGGTCGGGTACTTCACCGACGTGCCCGGGAGCCAGGACTTCCCGATCGAGCTGATGAGGGCCCTGTACTCCACCACGGGCAACACCATCGCCGTGGTCGGCCGCACGGACCACGGCGAGCTGTTGCGGGCGGTCCGAGGGGCCTACGTCGCCACCACCCGCGTCAAGGCCGAGGCCATCGCCGCCCCACCGAGCCTGGAGGGTGTCGACTTCAGCGACCACCTGAACTACTGGGCCCAGGGCTGGCCCGCGGTCCTGATCAC
>CAZFLE010000044.1:1838-50565 GCA_964519895.1 uncultured Enterobacterales bacterium
ACTTCAGCGACCACCTGAACTACTGGGCCCAGGGCTGGCCCGCGGTCCTGATCACGGACACGGCCTTCTACCGGAACGACCGCTACCACACCGCCCAGGACACGCCCGACACCCTGGACTACCGGCGCATGAACGAGGTCGCTCGGGGCTTGGAGACCGCGGTGCGCATGCTGGCTCGGATGGAGTGATCGGGACGGCCGATCAGTGGTGGTGCCCGTGCCCCTCGTCGCCGGTCGCTCCGTGGGGGTGGCCGTGGGCCAGCTCTTCGTCGGTGGGGGCGCGCAGGCCTTCGACCTCGACCTCGAACACCAGCGTCTCGCCGGCGAGGGGGTGGTTCGGGTCCATCATGACGGTGTCCTGGGTCACGGACACGACCCAGAAGGGCAGCATCTCGCCGTCCGGTGCCTGGGCCGAGAACTGCATGCCGGGCATGAGCGGCTGACCTTCGGGGAAGGCGCTGCGCGGCACCTGCTGGGCATCGCCCTGGCGCAGGCCATAGCCCTCTTCAGGGGGCACGGTGAAGGTGCCCTTGGCGCCCACCGCGAGCCCCGCCAGCTGGCGCTCCAGGCCGGGAATGATGTTGCCGGCGCCGTGGATGTAGGGCAACGGCGCCCCCGGCTCGGAACGGTCCAAGACGACCCCATTCTGGTTGCGGAGGACGTACTGGACCAGGACGACGACACCGTCCTCGATCTGCGTGAGGGACATGGGGCTCCTTGGCCAGGCGCTGGCGCTGAGGGGCCCGCCCCGTAACCGCCCCGTCAGAGGGCAGCAGATCCGGGGATCAGGGCGTGAGCTCGCAGCTGCTCAGCATCATGGACTGCATGACCTGGGCCCCGCCCGCGTCCTGGGCAGTGGCGTGAGGGGCGTCCTTGAGGTCCTGTTCGAAGGCCCACCCGTAGAAGCTCGTGAGGTTGGACTCGTCCCAGTGGTCACAGCGCCAGTCGTTGACCGTGGGGTTGCACAGGCCCTGGCTGACCTTGACCTGGTTCGCGGTGATCCGCGTCCGCCACGGCCACGGGGCCTGGTCCGGACCGTCGGCGTAGTCGCCCAGGTACAGCGGGACCTGGCGCCACGCGCCGGAGTCGTCGGCGCCGCCCATCACGACGATGACGTCGAGATCGCCAAAGTCGAAGTCGGCGTCCGCGAGCACGTTGCTGCCCAGGTCCAGGCCGTCGTGGGGTCGGCCCTGGGTGCAGGCGGTCACGGCGCAGGCCAGGTCGGGGCCCGTGCCGGACATCATGCAGTCCATGTTGCGGGCGGGCGCACCGCCGCCAGAGGTGCCCTGATCCGCGTCTGGCCGAGCGCCGAGGTCGCCGTCGTCGATGCCACAAGACCACGGCATGTAGGCCCAGACCGGGCCGCCGTCGAAGGCCACGGTGTCGAAGAGGTCCTCGGCGCCGTAGCGGCTGAGCGCCGTGAACAGGCGACCCGACGCGGCCGACTGGGCGTGGGCACACAGCCGGCGGTTGCCCGAGTTCTGGTAGACCCAGTCGTACAGGGCCAGAGTTCGGCTCACCACGCCCAGCGGGCCCGTGCCGCCGGTGCCCTGGGTCCACGGTGCGCCCTGCTTCGGGTCGTTCAACCACCCCTCCATGGCGCTCGGACAGGTGCCGTCCGACGGATCACAGCCCCAGGCGACGTCGACCGTGACGTACCCCGCCTGGTTGTAGTCGTAGATCATGTCGTCGCCGTAGAAGTCGTTGTCCAGGTCGACCTGGCCCAGAGGGGTCTTGCCGAAGGACGGCGCCCAGCCCAGCCCCTCGCCGCCCGCGTCCAGGATCATCCAGCGGTTGCTGCACAGCGCCGCTTCGTCGGGCGCCCGGATGGCGACCCAGGCGTTGAGCTCACCCACGTCGTCGTCCAGGCCCTCGTCTTCCTCGGGGCCCCAGGTGTCCGGTGCGATGGAGATGGTGAGCTTGTAGAGGGCACAGATGGCGCCGTCGTCGGCGCCGCAGTCCTGGGGTGCGCCTTCGTTGAAGACGGTCACCTCGCCGGTGCTGTAGAGCTGGGACAGATCGGTCGGGCAATTGCCGCTCCCGCTTTCGCTGATGGTGGCCAGGAGCGTGGCCACCAGCCCATCGGGCAGGGTCAGGCGGTCGCCATAGCGGGCGAACATGGCCACACCGGCTCCGAGGGTGAGCACCACGGCCACCGCGCTCGTCCACAGGACTTCTCTCCGGGTCCACTTCATGACTTGCCTCGGTTGCAGCATAGTCGGCCAGTGGCGGCGGCGGACCGTGATCCTCAGCTCTCCCGCACCACCCGGCCGTCTTCGGCCACCTGTCCGGGCAGCTCCAGGCCTTCGATGAAGCCCATCAGGACCTCGTAGAGCTCGCCGCGCTCGGCCTTGAGCCGGGCCAGGGTCACCCGACGCCGAGCGCGGGTGAAGCGCACGCGGACGGACCGCGCGGTCTCGCGCGCGACGCGCAGATAGCGCAAGGCCACCACCCCGCCGAACACGCCCAGGGCCACGGTCGCGACCCCTGCCAGCCAGGGCGTGTCGGGCATTCCAGGGAACATGGCGTTGAGCTGCTGGTGGCCCCAGACCGCCAACAGGCCGGCGCCCCCCCACGTCAACGGGAACGCGACGGTCCCGAACAGCACCTTGATCGAAGCCTCGTCCTTGCGCTTGGCCGCCAGGGTCTTGGACAGCGCCCACAGGCCGATGGCCACCGGCAGGTTGATGAGCCAGCCCAGCAGCACCACCGGCGGCAGCAGGACGAACACCAACACCACCTGGTACACGACGATGGCGGCGAGGGACTTGCTGGCCAGCTGGGGGCCCCGGTCCAGCTCGTGGTCCTCCATGTCCAGCGCGCGCAGGTCGGCGTCGTACTCGGCGATGCGCGCCTGGAGCTCGGCCACGTCGGCGGGATGGCTCACGGACCGCGCGTAGTAGGCATCGCGCACCCGGGCGAAGCCAAGCGTGCGCTCGGCAATGCGCACCTTGCCCGGGTCTGCCCCCGCCCGCACCGCCCGCTCGGCCCGCACCAGCTTGCGCGTGCGGTGCATCAGCTTGTGCAGCTCCCAGCTGTCGGTGGCGTGGACCACGTCGCGCAGGGACTGCTCGATCACCGCGGTCAGGGCCCGGCATCGGTCCCGGGCAAGCTCGGGGTCTTCGTCGGCAGCGGGTGTCAGGGCCAGCTCGGGGGCCAGCTCGAGGGGGGGGTGGAAGATCACGTGCACGCTCGAACGAAACGAGCGCTTGTGGTCGTAGTGCAGCCCCACAGGCAGGATCACAGGCACCGGCGCCCCGGCCGGCTGGAGCTGCCGGGCCTGGTAGTAGAACCGGGCGGCGCCGGTCTTGAGCTCCAACAAGTACGGCAGATCGTGGCTGTCGCCCTCTGGAAAGAGACAGCTGAAGCGGCCATCTGCGACCTCCTGGGCCAGGGCCTCGAGGCTCTTCTTGTTGGCCTCGCGCCGTTCTTCGGGGGAGGCCCCGCCCGCGTCCTGGGCCCGGTAGATCGGCACCACGCCCAGATTGCGCATGGCCCAGCCCAGGCCTGGGGCCTTGAAGAGCCCATGGCGAGCGCCGAACACGACCCGACGGGGGAAGTGGGTCAGGATCAGGCCCGGATCGATCAGCCCATTGGGGTGCCAGGACACCAGGATGCCGCCGCCCTGGGCCGGCACGTGCTCCAGCCCGGTCACCTCGACCCGCCGGAAGAAGAACCGGACCAACAAGCGGGTGGCCTGGACGATGGGGTCGTAGAGGGCGGGCATCGCCCGGAGTCTACGGGAGGGGGGCCCACAACAACCGGATGTTGCCCGAGACATTCCGCCGCTCGAACCACGATCCGGCCAGCACCAGGGGCCTGGCCAGCAGCCGGCCCTCGAGCACCAGCGTGGCCGCCATCCGGTCGCCGTCTTCGAAGGCGCCCTGGGCGATGCCGCGCTTCACCTCGAGCGTGACGTGGCGGTAGAGCGCGGGGAAGTAGCCCAGTCGGCTGCCCACCCGCTCGGCGTCGTCGATGATGTGGACGAGGGCTCGAATCACGCCGTCGATGCTGGTCTCGGACACTGGACGCCTCTGCCCGAGTCTATCGGAACTGCAGACCCAGGGTCAGGCTGGGCGTGGCGGCGTTGGACTGGGCCATTGCGACGCCTTCTGCGGCCACGGCGACGCCCAGGGATTCCCGGAACCACCAGCCGAAGCCGAGCCCCACGCCCACGTACGAGGTCTCTCCGGTGCCCGCGAAGTTCACCTGGTCGACCGGGCCGGTGGGCAGGTACCAAGGCACGTGCAGGTCGAGCTCGAACCGGCCCTGAAAGACCCAGCCGGCCTGGACCACCCCGGTGACCGCGTTGCTCATCACGTCGGCCGTGTTGGTGCGGCCGCCGATGGTGCCCGTCACCCAGCCGTTCTTGATGCCCCGCCCGAGGGAGATCTCCAGGTCCAGGAAGTGGTTGCCCACAGACGGCTCGTAGGCGTAGCCGGGCGGGGTGAGGGCCGAGCCCGACTGCGTGGCCAGGTCGGGCTGGCCGAAGGGCTCGGACCACCCCACCCGACCCTCGACGGCCACCTGGAGTGCGTGGTCCCACAGGGACCGACGGAGCCCGACCGCGTTGGGCCCCAGGTACTGGGCGCTCGCCCCCTCGTAGGTCGCGCGCCCGATGGGCGTGCCGCTGTAGACCAGGGTCGTCAGATCGCTCAGGCCGAGCTCGTAGTAGGCCCGCAGGCTGGTGTCCCGATAGGCGCCGGTCTCCACGACCTCGCCGTCGTCGGCATAGGCGGCCCGCCCGGCCAGGAACCGAAGGTTCACCTTGCCGTAGGCGTCCCCCTGGTCCGGGGTCCACGCACCGCCGTGGGCGGCGCCGAGCGACAGGATCAGTGCGAGCACGACAGGCCTCCAAGCAGGAGGCTCGGCTAATCCGCCGCTCTCCTCAGCGGCAGTCCCAGGAGAAGCTGGTCACGCCATTGAGCGAACCATCGCCCAGGTCGTCTCGGTTGATCTCGGCGATGCGGGTGTCGTCCGTGTACTCGTGGAAGACATAGGTGAGCTCGGTCGTGCCGTCGGCCAGGTATTGGGTGACGTCGATCCGGTGGGTCTGGCCGTCGTCGGTGTAGAAAAACTCCTGGAACTTGTCCTCGGTGCCGTCGGCGCCGTAGTCCCAGCGGGCTTCCTGCTTCTTGTCCTCGAGGTCGTACCGGACCTCGTAGCGGGTCTCCAGTGCACCGTCGGCGCCGTAGTCGGTCTCGACGGTGATCCAGTAGCCGCTGCTGTCGTAGGTGTAGGTCCGGGACTCGACCTCGTCGATCACGTCGTCCAGGGCCTCGTCCTTTTCGGAGACCACGGTCAGGGGCTCGCCGTCGTCGTTCCACGTGGTGGTCACCTCGGTGATCCACTCCAGCTCGCCGTCCAGGCCCTCGTCGTATTCCACGGACTCCAGCCACTCATCGGCGTCGCGGAGGTAGGTCCAGCGCATGTCGGCGGTGCCGTCGGCGTCTTCGTCCTTGTCGGTGACCAGGGCCTCGCCCGACGGGGTCACCGTGTAGCTGTAGATCAGGTCGTCGGTGCCGTCCGGACCCTCGTCGGTCGTGTAGCGGACCAGGTTGCCGTACTCGTCGTAGCCCAGGGTGTGGCCTTCCTCGAGCACGCCGTCGTAGTTGTCGTCGACCTGGGACGAGCCGTTGCAGGACGCGTACTGGCTCTGGACTTCGAGCTGGGTGTCGAGGGTGTCGGTGCCGACGGTGTCGATGGATCCCTCGATGCAACCCGTGGCCAGCAGCAGCAAAACAGACATGGAAGCTCCCGTGAGGGCGGCAGCGTATACCCACCCCACCCAGCCCGCTACTCAGTCGAACCGAGACAGCGTCAGGAGGTGCAGGTCTTCCGGGCGAGCATCCGGGAACTGCAGCAGGGCCCGCTGGGCGTTCTTGCTGGTGATGCGGCCGGTGAGCTGCAGGATGCGGCCATCGGGCAGCTGGAAGGCCACGCTCGCGTGCTGACCGGGCACCAGGCCGTCGTCGGGGGTCAGCCACACCAGCAGATCCGGGGGTTCTCCCTGTACGGCGCCCCTGGCCTGTTGGGCGTCGTACAGCTGTACGAAGAGCGACGCCGGCGGCCCCGGCTCGATCAGGACGGGCGCCGGCAAGGGGTCGGCCACCGGCGGCTTGCGACGCGGGGGTGGCCCTAGGGGAATCCGCCCCAGCTCCCGCGTCTGCTTGGTGCGCGACTCGGCCGGACTCTCCCGTCGCCGGGGCGGCGGACCCAGCGGCGTGAGCTCCAGCGCGTCGCGCCGGATCTTGTTCCCGCGGGAGCTGCCGCCGGACGGGGTTCGCTCCCGGGCAGCCTGGCGCCGGGCACGCATGCGGCTGGGTACCGAGGGCGCATCGGCCGCATCCGGCACGGGGGCGGCCGGCGACGGCTCGTCCATGCCGCCCGACGGGGGCGGCGGTGGTCTCTGGAGCCCTGAGCGTTGGCTTGCTCGGCTCGCCGCCGAGGACTCGATCAGGTCCTCTGGGTTGATCCGCACCAGGAGCTCGTTGAGGTGGGCGCGGTGCGTCCCGTCCGGGATTCGATAGCTCGCCACCACCAGGTACCCCGGGCGCAGGCGCAGCTTGCGGGTGCTGTGCACTTCGGTGACCGTGACCGTGCCGTCCACCGTGCGGCCGTGCTCCCGCAGGTCCATCCGGATCTCATAGGTCGTCTGGGCCTGGAGCTTCTCGGGGATCCACAGGTAGGTCTCCCGCCCGCTCAGCCAACGCACCTCGCCAGCGCGGAGTCCGAACTCCCCCTTGAGCTGCATGGGCAGGATGCGGGCCATCCGCCGCTTGAGCCGCTGGATCTCGTCCGGACCGCCACTCACTCGATCGCCACGTCCCCGGTGTCCGCACCGCCGAACCGGCGCGGGCGCTCGGGATCGTATCACCGGTCGAGCAAGTGGCTCAGGGAGCGCAGCGCCCGGTGAAGGCGAAGTCGCGCACCAGCAGCTGCGGCGCGGCCATCGCCCCACCGATGGTGTTCCGAAAGGTCGCGACCGACGAGAGCACGGCACCGATGCCGTCGATCCGACCCAGGGCGTCGAGCACGTCCTCGGTGAAGCGCAGATCCCGGACAGGGTGCACTGGCCGGCCGTGCCGGACCTCGAAGACCCCGTCCCGGGTCAAGCCGGTCATGCGGGCCCGTCGGGGGTCCAGGAAGCCGTTCACGTAGTGGAAGCGATGAATGTGCAGCCCGTGCTCCAGCCGGCTCACCAGATCCCCGGTGTCGGTGCCCGCAGCCAGCTCCAGCCCGCCCGGGCTGGCGCCGGGCTCGGGAAAGCGCTCGTCGAGCCGCCAGTGCCCCGTGCTCGAACAGCCCGCGCGGGCCCCGCTGCGGCGGTCGTGCACCACCGCCCGCCCGATGCCCCCTTCGATGAAGGTCACGGGCTGACGGGCGACGCCTTCCTGGTCAAAGGGCACCGGCAGCAGCGCCGTGTCCGGGCCTGGATCGCGAATGGTGACCCGGTCGCCGGTGACCGCAGTGCCCAGGCGGTCCGCCAGGAAGCTCGTGCCGTCGGCGAGGCCCTTGGCCCGGAAGCCGATGGCGGCCAGCCAATTCAGCAGCTCGATGACGGCCGGGGGCTCGAGCACCACGTCGAAGCGGCCCGGCGCCAGGTCCACGGGCTCCTGGCCGGCCACCGCCACCGCGGCCGCCCGGTCGGCCAGGGCAGGCAGATCCACGGTGTCCAGGCTCCCGGCCATGACCCCCGCGTGGCCGCTCGCCCCCCGGCAGGTGGCGATCAACCGGGCCTGGACCGACGTGCCGCGGGTCACGCGGTGCAACCCCAGGGTGTTGGCCACCGCGACCCGCCACGCGCTCCGCACGAAGACACCGGCCAGACGGGTGTCGCGGCCCCGGGCCGCGGCCAGGGCTGCGCCCACGGCGGCGGCTTCGGCCGACAGGTCCCCCACCGCGGTTCCTTCGTCCCAGGCGTCGACGGCGACGGGCTCGCCCGCTGCGGCGCTGTCCGGGAGACCCGGGTGGCCAGACACCGGCGGGGCCACCCTGGCGGCGGCGGTCGCTTCGCCCACAGCCCTGGTGAGACCCTCTTGGCTCAGGTCATTCGTGAAGGCCGTGCCCTCGGCCCCGTCCAGCACCGCCCGCACCAGCACGCGGGTGTCGTCCACGTGGCCCGAGAACAGGACCACCCCGTTGCCCAGCCGGGTCAGGCGACGGCGGGTCGCGGTGACCGTGGCCTGGAGTGCCACGCCGTCGGAGAGCCGGCAGACGCGGTCTGCCAGCGCCTGGGCTCCAGCCCGGTCCAGGGTGCTCACAGGAGCGTCACCCCTCGAAAGCGGGCGGGTGCACAGCCGTGGCTGACGTGCATGATCTGCATCGGGTCGCCCTTGCCGCAGAAAGACCAGCCCCACTGCTCCCACTCCGACGCCGAGCAGATGGCGTCGCAGGACTGCCAGAAGCTCGGCGTGACCCCGGTGTAGACCGGATCCCGGTAGAGACCGGTGATCGCGCCGTCCTCGATCGACCAGGCGGCCTCGCACCCGAACTGGAAGTTCAGCCGGAGCTGGTCGATGCTCCAGGACCGATTCCGCGAGAGCAGCAGGCCCCGCTCGGTGCTGGCCACCAGGTCGTCCAGGCTGCCCGCCGTGCCCGGGGCCAGGTTGACGTTGACCATGCGCACGATGGGCGGGTGGCTCCAGCCATCGGCACGCATCGCAGACGCCGGGGGGGTGCCGAGCCGGGCCGCGGACTCCCGCCCGCTGAGCCAGCCGGTGAAGCGCCCGTCCCGCACCAGGTCCACCCGGGTGGCCGGGCTGCCCTCGTCGTCCCAGCCAAAGGACCCCGCCGCCCCGGACGAGGTCGCCTCGGCGTAGAGGTGGACCTGGTCCGAGCCGAAGCGCCCCTGTCGCCAGTCCGGCTGCAGAAAGCTCCCCCCCGCCAGGCTCATCTCCTCGCCCAAGACGCGATCGCCCTCGGTGGGGTGTCCGACCGACTCGTGGATCTGCAGGCTCAGCTGGGCGTGGTCCAGGATCACGTCCCAAGTGCCGCTGGGCACCGGGGGAGCGTGGAGCAACCGGCGCGCCTCGTCGGCGAGCTCGGGACCTCGGGCCTCGACGTCGTGGGCCAGCACGTGCTCCCAGCCCCGGCCCGCCGGGTTGCCCTCGAAGGACTTGGGCCAGCTGCGCACCTGGAAGCGGCCCTCACCCCGCGCGATGGCCAGCATCGACAGCCCGGTCAGGGTCTGCTCCTGCTGCCAGTCCGAGCCCTCGGTCGATCGAAAGGACGTGCGGGTGCGCATGGCCACCGTGGTGCCCTCGCGGATGTCGGCGCCGTCCATGGCGGCACAGGCCCGCTGGAGCAGGTCGACCTTGTCGGCGAGGGGGACCTCGAAGGGATCGATCTCGACGGGGGCCGACCAGCTGCCCACCGCCGGGGGGCGCACCCCGATGTCGATCTCTGCATAGGCGTGGGGCGCCGACGCCCGGGCCAGCGCCACCGCCTGCTCGGCCACGGCCGTCGCCCGCTCCGGGTCCCGAGACGCCGCGAAGCCCCAGCCCCCATCCAGCACCCGGACCCCCAGGCCCCGATCCAGGGTTCGCGTCTGCAGCTCCAGCTCGCCATTGCGAACGCGAAGCCATTGCACGTCGCGTTCGACCCAGCGGACCTGGCCCAGCCGGACCCCGCGTCGCACCAGGACGTCCAGCGCTCGGTCGACAGGGACCATGGGCCTCCGGGGCTCGGAGCCTACCAGCCCCAGCGCTATCCTCGGGCCATGCCTGGCGTGCTCACCGACCGCGTGGATCGCCTTGGCCGCTGGGCGCTGGGCCGAGTGGCCTGGCTGCCCGCGTCTGCAGGGCTGCTCCTGGCAGCACTGGTGGACCTGGGCTGGGGCCACGTCCCAGCTCGTCGGGTCATGCTCCGCCAGGCCCGTAGACAGGTGCTCTTCACCGGGGTGCAGGCCCTGCCGATGGTCACCACGATCTCGGTCATGCTGGGCTGCACGCTGATCCTGGAGAGCCTGCCCACGGTGCCCAGGGTCGGCGCCGAGACGATGCTCAGCACCATCTGGGTGCACGTGGTGGTCCGGGAGATCGGGCCGCTCCTGGCCGGGCTGATCGTCACGGGTCGGACCGGGGGTGCCGTGGCGGCGGACCTGGGCTGCATGAAGGCCGGCGGCGAGGTGGAGGCCCTGAGAGCCATGGCCATCGACCCCGTCGCGCTGCTCGTGGTCCCGCGGGTCGTGGGCATCACGGCGGCCACCGTCGCGCTGACCGTCTATCTGGTCCTCCTGACGATGCTGGCGGGCATCGCAGCAGCCCTGGTGGCCCCCTGGATCACCGGGGACGTCCTGGTCTACAGCCTGTTGAACGCCCTGGACCTGACCGACCTGGCCATCGCCCTGCTGAAGGGCCTGACCTTTGGCCTGGTCATCTCGGCCATCGCCTGTCACCGCGGCCTGGAGGTGTCCAGGGCGATCACCGAGGTGCCCGTCGCGGTGGGGGCCACCGTGGTGCGCTGCATCATCGTCATCGTCTTCGTGAACGCGCTGCTGACCCTGCTGTGGCTGGTGTGAGCGGCGCCCGGCCAGCCCTGTCCTTCGACCGGGTCACCCTCGACCTGGGGCCCCAGGCGGTGTTCCGCCAGGCCTCGCTCACCGTCGCCACCGGCGAGACCGTGGCTGTGGTCGGTGCCGTGGGCAAGGGCAAGAGCTCGGTCATTCGCCTGGCCTGTGGGGCCGCAGCTGCGGCATCAGGCACGGTCCAGGTGCTCGGAATCGACCCCCGGGAACAGCTCGAGAGCGTGGCCGGACGGCTTGGCGTGCTGTTCCAGGCCCATGCCCTGCTGGCCACGATGACCGTTCGGGAGAACCTGGCGCTGCCCCTGACCTACCACCAGCTGGTGCCCCCGGACCGGGTGGACGCCGCCGTGACCGACGCGCTGGGGGTCGCCGGCCTGGACCCCAGCGAGCTGGACAACCGTCCGGCGGTGCTGAGCGGTGGGGAGCGCCGCCGAGCCGCCTTGGCCCGCGCGTGGCTCACCGGCTGGGAACTCCTGCTGCTCGATGACCTGCTCCGGGGCCGGGAATTCGACGACGTGGCCGCGTTTCGCGCCTTCCAGGCCCGGGCCCAGGCCCGCTGCCCTGCGGCCATCGTGCTGACCACCCAGGACGTGACCCTGGCAGCCGAGATCGCCGACCGGATCGTGGCCGTGGTAGACCACGAGCTCGTGGAGCTGGACCGCACACTTCCGCTGGGTGAGCTGTCGGCGATGGCTCTGGGCATCCCGGCATGAAGCGGCTGCCCGGCGAGCGCTTCGTGGGCTTGTTCCTGATCGGCGCAGCGGTCGCTGTGGCGGTGGTCGGCGCGGCCGTGGCCAGCCAGAAGCACCTGTTCGAGGACCGCCACGTGTTCCACACGCGCTTCCACCGGGGACATGGGCTGTCCGAAGGCACCGCGGTGTACCTGATCGACATCGAGGCCGGCCGGGTGCTCGACATCGCCCCCCACGTGGGACCGGACGGTCGGCCCTATGTCCAGGTCTCCTTTGACGTGCGGGAGAGCTTCCTGAAGTACATCAAGGAAGACTCGATCGCGGCGGCGAGCGCGACCACGGTTGCCGGCGAGTTCCTGGGGGGCAAGGTCCTGGACGTCTCGGTGGGCTCTCCCGAGGCGGAGCCCCTGCCCCCGGGGGCGAGCTTGTTGTCCCTGGACAGCCTCGAGGGCCAGGCCATCCTGGGCCGCACGGCCATGGAGTCCCTGCCCAGCCATGTCGAAGGCCTGATCCACCACGCCAGCGAGCTGCTGACGTCGCTGAATGACCCCAAGAGCGCCCTGCGCCAGACCCTCACCGCGATGGAGGGGCTGGACCTGTCGAGCCTGCCCGAGACAGCCGAGCAGGTCCGCGAGATGCTGGCGCAAGTGGCCCAGCCCGGCGAGCTCGGGCACACCATCGACGAGCTCCAGACGCTGTTGGCCCGGGTCGGAGACCCCGACAGCAGTCTGGGTCAGCTCCTGGTCGACGACGCGGCGCTCTTCACGGGAATCACCACGTCGATGGACGCGCTGAACCGCGCGTCGCTCCAGGCGGAGTCGGCCTTTGGCACCCTGAACGACCAGACCGTGCCCGAGCTGAGCGTGTCGATGTCGGAGCTCCAGACCTCGATGAAGGAGATGCAGGTGATGATGGACGACATGTCCGTCACCATCGTCGAGCTGAACAAGGTGCTGGTCCAGGCCGAGCACGTGCTGGGCTCGATGGAGCAGACCCGCTTCGTGAAGAAGCGGGAGCAGGACAGCGAGCCGTAGCGGATAGGGTGCTGGACATGGATCGACGGGAACTGCTGGCTAGCATGGGCGGACTGCTCGCCGTGGCCGTGGGGGGCGCGACCGGTGCGCCGGCGCTGGCGGGTGGCCCTGGCGTCACGGCGTGGCTGGCCGACCAGGACCGACGGCGCACGGCCCTGGGCGGGCTGAGACTGCCCCCCCAGGTGGTCGACCACCTGGCTCGGCAGGGCCTGCGGAGCGGCCTGCTCGGCGACGCCTTCGGTGCCCTGGCCGGCGTGGCGGGCTTCCGGGACCTGCCCCGGGACGTCCAGGAAGACCCGCGGGTCCGGGCCCGTCTGGACCGGGACGGCGAGACCCTGGGCCGGGCGCTGCTGGACGTGACCGCGTACCTGGAGCGCATGCCCGCCCAGGAACGCCGGGACCGGGGTCGGACCTTGCGGGACGATCCGGCGCTCGCAGAGCTCCTGGACGACGGTCTGCGCGCTGAGGGGCGCGCCCGTGGCGCCGATCCCCGCCGACTGAACCAGCTGTCTCGGGTCCTGTCACGGGTCACCTGGCGCCTGGGTCGGCAGGAGCCCGGCCTGCTGATCGACGACTGCATCGACACGGTCGACCGACTGACCGCCCGCGTGGGGCTGGATCGGCACGGCGCCACCGTGCAAGCAGCCGACTGGAGCCCGGTGGCCCGCGACACCGTGCCGTCGGCGATGACCCCCCAGGAGCGCCAGGAGCTCCGGGTCAGCGGCGAGATCATCAAGCACGTGGGCCAGCTGGTGTGCCTGTTCGGCATCCTGATCGGCGGGGCCAGCGTGGGCGCCGCCTTTGTCCTGAGCGCGGGCATCTACATCCTCGGCATCACCGCCGCGGCGCTGATCCTGGTGGTGGGCCTGGTGCTGATCATCATCGGGGCGTTCATGAACAACCCGTGACGCGGGTGCTCCTGGAGCCGCGACCGGTGCTGATCCCGCGCACCCCGGTCGCCGGGGTCGGACCCCTCACGACCCTGTTCATGCTGAACATGGTCGGCGACCTGCGCCAGGCCGCCGGCCTGGTCCAGGGGTTGCCCTACGGGCGCACTCACAACCGCACGGATCCCGCGCTGGTCCTCATCGAGGGCCAAGGCACCTGCTCCAGCAAGCACGCCTGCCTGGCGGCTCTGGGCGCTGAGTTGGGGGAGGACCTGGGCTTGACGCTGGGGGTCTACGCCCTGTCGGGCGAGACCGACCCGCCGGTGGCGCCCATCCTGGCGGCGGCGGGCCTGGGCTGGCTGCCCGAGGCTCACTGCTACCTGCGACTGGGCGAGCACCGGGTGGACCTGACCGGGGGCCGCCGGGAGCGGGAGGTGCGGCTGCTGCACGAGGAGTCGATCACGCCGGACCAGGTCGGCGCCTACAAGGAGACCCTGCACCGGCGCTTCATCGCGGAGCGGGCTGCCGAGCTGGGCTGCGATGCCGAGGGACTCTGGGCGATCCGGGAGGCGTGCATCGCGGTGCTGTGAGGGACTCTTCCTGGAGCAGGGCCGGGTCAATTCACCCACGGAATCCTACCCCGCAGCACCTACAATGGCTTGAGAGGCGCCCATGTCCAGACCGTCCGCATGGGTGTACGACAACGACACCGCCGAGAACTTCTACTCGACCACGGGCTGGTTGACGTTTGCACCCACGGCCAGCGAGACCAAGACCTTTACCTCAGGCGTGGCGGATCACTGGAACATCGCCGCGGCGATGGGAAAGTCCCTGAGGCGCCAGATGGCCGGGGTCACCGACCCGACCTTCATCGCCTACACACAGCCTTGCGCCTGTGTCACGCCGCCCGACCGGTCTTGTCTGTGTTCCGGCAAGCTCTACATCGACAGCTATGGCGTCGACCGGAAGTACATCATCTCCCACGAGCTCGGGCATGCCGTGGCCTATGTGCGCAACGGCAATGCGTCCGCGAGCAAGGACTACACGGCCGACCCGGACAATTGCGTCACCGACACGGCGCGCTCCCATGAGGCAGCGTCGAAGGAGTATCAGAGTGCCGCCGCCAATGAGGGCATCGCCCACTACTACGCGGCGGCGGTTTGGAATGACACGACGGAGTCGGACTGTGGTTTTTACTACTACAAGTCGATCGATTGGGATCTCGTGGAAGGCAATGACCCGCAGGAGGTGGACTGCGAAGACGCGCCGATGTCAGGTCTGGCGAACGCGAACTACCTCGAGGACCTCTGCGACAAACCGTGGCTGGACCTTGGCACCGAGTGGGACTGGCTCCGCTTCTTCTGGGACCTGACCACAGACGAAGGAGTCTCGACCGAGCACATCTTCGATCTCTGGGACGAGTCCAACCCTGACACCTGGACATCGACGGCAAATTCTGACACCGCCGACACCGGGGATCCTGAGGTCAACATGCGGTACGCGGCGGACAACCACGTGCCCGACTTGCTCATGGAGTGGGATGCGCAGGCGGCAACGAACGGAATCGACCACTGATCGGCGTACTGCTGACCGTTGCTGCTTGTCAGGGCTCGCTCGACTCGGCCCCGGACAGCGACACGGGGCAGGGCCCAGACTCTATTACCACCCACATTGATACCGGGAGCACAGCCGATAGCCCGCCTATGGACAGCGACAGCGCAGAAGGTGAGACCGCCCAGGACAGCGCCCCGCCCTGCTTGGGTGACACGGGCGACCTCGACGGGGACTGCTCGCCTGACAAGGAAGACTGCGACGACGAAGACCCGAGTGTGCACCCGGGTACGGAGATGTGGAGTGGGCCACGAGCGGATCCTCTGTCGGTGGAGCCGGAGACATCGATGGGGACGGTCTCTCTGATCTCGCGATCGGAGCCGCGCTCCACGAGGCGGCTGGCACCCGGGCCGGCCGTGTCTACGTCTGGTTCGGGCCGGTCTCCGGTTCCCACTCTCTCGCCGACGCCCCCTGCTGGTTCACCGCAGAAACCGAGAGCGAAGATCTCGGGCTCAGGACCGACCTCGCCGGCGACTTCAACGGCGACAGCTACGCCGACCTGCTGGTCTCCGCCCCCCGCGACCCCTACTACGGCGACCGCTACCCAGGAAAGGTCTACCTCTTTCCTGGTCCTTTCACGGGAGAGCTCGGCCTGGCCGATGTCGGACTGGTCATGAGCGGTGAATTCATCAATGACTACGCCGGATATGGGCTGTCCTATGCCGGAGACATCGACGGAGACGGGCGCTCCGACGTGCTGGTCGGGGCCCCATACAACGACGAGATCGTGCGCAACGGGGGCAAGACCTACCTGGTGATGGGCCGCGACCTGTAGGCCCTGCGCGACCCCACGGAACCCGTTCCACCAGCGGGTCCTCCGTGCCGGCCTGTCCGGCTGGGCACCGCCGGGATGACCTGCCGGAGCCTGCGCCGATCACGGCCCGATTCCCCCCCAGACCACGAAGAGCTCACCGAGCGCCGGGTCCGAGGGGGTGGCTCCAATGGCCAGGTCATCGAAGCCGTCCCCGTCCAGATCGCCTCCGACGGCCAAGGCCGAGCCCAGTCGGTGCTGCTCGCCGCTGCCCAGCACCCGATGGGCGACCCTCGACAGGTCCATGACCCCCTGGCTGGGGTCTTCGACGAGCACCGCCGCACCCGCTGCCCCCGCCAGGTAGTACCGCTCGGGCACACCGATCACGATCTCCAACGCGCCGTCGCCGTCCAGGTCGAGGGGACCGGCCAGAGTGGTGCCCGCCGCGTCGTGACGGGTCTCGCCCAGCAGGACGATCGACGCGTCGGCCAGATCCCCTCCCGAGCTGTCGCCGGCCAGGAATACGAACACGGCGCCGGCCTCGGAGTCCGACCGATCGCTCCCGGGACAGCCGATCGCGAGGTCATCGAGGCCATCGCTGTTCAGGTCCCCGACGGCGGACAGGGCAGCCCCGGCGCGATCGCCCGGGGCCTCGGCCAGCCACGACCGTCGGGCTGCATCCAGACCGCCGCCGGCGTCCTCGGGCGCCAGCAACCAGACCGTGCCCCCCGCGGCGCCGTCTGGGGCCGCCACGAGCAGCTCGTCCAGCCCGTCGCCGTCGGAGTCACCGGCTGACGCGAGCACAGCACCCAGGGCGGCGCCCGGTTCGTCGCCCGCGATCCAGTGCTCGGTGTCCAGCGAGGCTGCGGAATCGAGGGCACCGAGCCACAGCTGGCCCGTGCCATGGCAGCCGGCGGCCAGCCAGGTGACGCTGTCGCCCCGGGCGGACGCGACGGAAGTGCCACAGGCTTCCTGGTCCTGCTGGCCCCACCACACCAGGGCGCCATCTCCAGCGTCGCCCGCGAGGTTGGCGCCGAGCAAGAGCGCGACCTCGCCCGCCTGGTCGGCGTCGCCATAGGGGTGACTCCGGGTCCCCACGAGCAGGTCCCAGGTGCCGTCCCCGTCGGCGTCCGGCACGGGGGCGAGCTGGATCGAGCGCTCGTCGTATTGGTTGCCGTCCGCCTCGAACCAGGACGTGATCGCCAGCTCCTGACCGCCGAGGGCCTCGTAGACATAGGCCGCAGGGTCGAAGAGGAACACGTCGCTGCCCACGAGCTCCGACAGCCCATCCCCGTCGAAGTCGGCCATCGCCAGGCCGCGGGACGCCGTGACGTAGGGGGGCTCGACCGCGCGGAAGTCTTCCGCGTGCTCATTGGGCCCGAGGCCACAGCCCCGACTGGACCCACTGCAGTCGTCGTCGATGCCGTTGCCGCAGATCTCCGTGTGGGTCGGCGCTCGCGCCGGGTCGGCGTCGTCGCAGTCGCCAGACAAGGGCGCCGTCCCAGACGGGCCTTGGCACCCCACCCACGAGTCGCCGTCGACGCCCACCCCGTCGCCGTCCTGGTCGACCCACCACGTCGACACGTCGAAGGCGTCCTCGTCGACCTGGCCGTCGCAGTCATCGTCGCGGCCGTCGCAGTGCTCTTCGGCGGCGGGGACCGAAGGGTCCGCGTCGTCGCAGTCCGTGCCACCGTGGCTCTCCAGGTCGTGCCCGTCGCCGTCCCCGTCCAGATCGGACCCATTGCAGTCCTGGTCGATGCCGTCCAGGACCGGGTCCGGGGCGCCGGGGTACACCGTCGGGTCGGCGTCGTCACAGTCTCGACCGTTCGCCCGGTAGGCGTCGTCGTCTGGACGGCGACAGGCCTGCACGGCGTCGGCGATCGAGCCGTGTCCGTCGCCGTCCCGGTCCCAGGTGTAGGTCAGGGGCTCGTCGCACGTCTCCTCGTCGTCGTGACCGGCGCTCTGGGTCTCCGTGTCCTCGCCGCCCGGCGTGCCCAGGTCGGACTGCGGTGCGTCAGAGACGCAAGAGGCGAGCAGGATCAGCAGCACCGCTCAGCCATCCCGCAGCTTGTACTTCTTCAGCAACCTCGCCACCGTGCGCCGGTCGATGCCCGCCACCCGGGCGACCTCGTTGGCGTTGCCGCCGCACCGCTCCAGCAGGTCCCCGATGTAGCGGCGCTCGAAGGCCTCGACCAGCATGTCCTTGGCCTGGCGAAAGGACAGGTCCGAGAAGCTCATCGGCGCGGTGGCGAGCCACTCCCCGCCGGCGCCGGACAGGGACTGGGGCAGCGTGCCCAGGGTGATGGCGTCGCCGTGCGCATAGGCCGCCGCCCGCTGGAGCACGTTGTCGAGCTCGCGCACGTTGCCCGGCCAGTGGTAGCTGCTGAACACCGCCAGGACCTGGGGATCCAGTCGGATGACCCGATCCCGGGTCCCGGGCGCTCTCGCCAGCAGGTGGCGGGCCAGGCCAGCCAGGTCTTCGGGTCGCTCCCGCAGGGCTGGCAGCCGGACCGGCACGACGGCCAGGCGGAAGTACAGGTCCTCGCGGAAGCGCCCTTCGTCGACCGCGCTCCGCAGGTCTTGTTTGGTCGTGGCCACGATGCGCACGTCGACCGGCACCGCGTCCCGGGCCCCCAGGGGCTTGACCAGCCCGCCGTCGAGCACCCGCAAGAGAATCGGCTGGAGCTTGGCCGGCAGCTCGTCGATGTCGTCGAGCAGCAACGTGCCGCCGGCGGCCTCGCGGAAGGCCCCCAGCCGATCCACCAGCGCGTCGGTGAAGGCACCGCGCACGTGGCCGAAGAGATCCGAGCCGGCCAGGTGCGGCGCCAGGGCCCCGCAGTCCACGATGCGCAAGGGGCCCTCTGCCCGGTGGCTCACTGCGTGCAGGGCCCTGACCGCTTGTTCCTTGCCCGTGCCGGTCTCGCCGAACAGGAGCACCGGCAGATCCGTGTGCGCCACATGCTCCAGGAGCGCGATGACGTCGCGCATGAGCTGGGAGCGCCCCACCAGCCCTGCGAGCTCCTGCTTCTGGCCCCGGGCCACGGGCAGGGGCTGGTCGGCGGGGGTGTAGGTCAGCTGGGTCTGGCCGACCTTGAACGGCAGTCCCGGTGACAGGAAGACCTCGCGCACGGCCACCCCGTCGAGCCAGGTGCCGTTGCGGGAGTCCAGGTCCACGAGCATCACGCCGGAGCGTCCTCGCACCAGGCGAGCATGCCGGCGGGACACGGTGTCGTCGGTCAACACCACGTGGTTCTGGTCCGACGAGCCGATGCGCAGCACGTCGCCCAACACCTCCCAGGTCTGACCGACATCGGGGCCCGACGTGCAGGTGACCCGGCCGCCCCGCAGCGTCTGCAGGGTGGTGCCGGAGTCGGGCAGGGGGTGGGTGGGACCTCGCACGGTGCCAGCGTAGCCCGCCGCGGTCCCCGCATCTGATGGGTGCTGGGGGGGATATCATCCGCCGGTGTGGTGGACCGCCCTCTTCGTCGCGTCTTCCCTGGCGTGCGAGCGCCTGGTGGGTGCCCCTGAGCTGCTCGACAGCCTGGGCTCGGCCGAGGCCGCGTGGACCCGGCTGGACCGACCCGCCTTTGCCGAGTCCGTGCACGACCTGCGGAACCAGCTCGCCTGCCTGAGGGACCCGCTCACCCCGGCCGATGCGGCGGCCATCCATCGGGTCGAGGCCCTGGACCTGTTCCTGGCCGGCGACCGTCGAGGGGCCGCGTGGGCCTACTCCGCCGCCGCGCTGCTGGAGCCCGCCTATGAGCTCCCCCTGGGCATCGCGCCCCGGGGCAACCCCTTGCGCGGCGTCTGGCTCGAGGGCCGCGCTCTGGACCCCGGGCCCAGTCGGGAGCTGGACCGGCCTGCCGACGGCGCCCTGTTGCTGGACGGTCGCCGCAGCCTGCGCCGGCCCGAGCTGCGACCGGTCGTGTTCCAGCGCGTCGACGAGTACGGCCGCGTGGTCGAGACCGCCTATCTGTCACCCGGGGACCCGGTGCCCGTCTACCGCACCTGGGTCCCGACGGGCCCGCCCCGGCAGCCCGCGACCCCCAGCCGGACCGTCGAGCACCGGCCCCTGGTCGCTGTCGCCGCCGTCGCCGGGGTGGCGTCTGGGGCGCTGTGGGCCCTGTCCCTGCGCAGCGCCGACACCTTCTGGGACCCCACCACCCCCCAGGAGGACCTGGTCGGGCTCCGGCGACAGACCAACGGGCTCATCGTCGGCGCCGTGGGTGCCGGCGCCGGCGCCGCGGTGACCGGGGCGATGGCCCTGTGGGTCTGGCAGCGGTGAGGGGCCGTCGCTACGAGCTCCTCAAGGTCATCGGCAAGGGCGGCTTCGGCACCGTCTACCAGGCCGAGGTCCACGGCGAAGGGGACTTCCGCAAGCTGGTGGCCATCAAGGTCCTGCGCCCCCACAAGGCCGAGGATCCGGAGCTGGAGTCCCGCCTGCGCGACGAGGCCCGGGTGCTCGGTCGCCTGCGCCACCGGGCCATCGTCCAGGTCGAAGGGCTGGTCCGACTGCACGGCCGCTGGGCGGTGGTCATGGAGTTCGTGGAAGGGGTCGACCTGGATCGGCTGATCTCCCGGGGGCGCGTGCCCGTGGGGCCTTCGCTGGAGCTGGTGCGCGAAGCGGCCACCGCCCTCGAGGTGGCCTACTCCCGGCCGACCCCCGGCGGCGAGTCCCTGAACCTGCTCCACCGGGACCTGAAGCCCTCGAACATCCGCTTGACGCCTGCGGGCGAGGTCAAGGTGATGGACTTCGGCATCGCCCGGGCGGACCTGGCGACCCGGGAGACCCCGGCCAGCCCGTTGCGCTTCGGCACCCAGGGCTACCTGGCGCCGGAGCGGGTCGACGGCTCGGGCGAGGCCCACGCCAGCGACGTCTACGCCCTGGGGGTGGTGCTCTACGAGCTGGTCTGTGGGCGCCGCCTGGGGCAGCCGGGCATCGATCCGGGTGCCTACCTGGCCTTCATGGAGGAGGCCCTGGAGGCGGTGCGGCCCGTAGACCCGACGGGCGCTCTGGGCGGCGTGCTCCAGGCGTGTCTGGCCTACGAGGAGCAGGACCGGCCCGACGCCGCCGGCCTGGCACGGCAGCTCCGGGGGCTCCGGCAGGACGTGGAGGGGCCCTGGTTGTACGACTGGGCCGCCATCTGGGTGCCCCGGATCATGATCGAGCCCGGGAAGCGCGACGCGGCGCTGACCCAGCTCTACAGCGAAGACGACACCATGCCCGACCTGACCGGGAGCGCGTGGACGGCGTCGCTGGACGACCCAGAGGCGGCCGAGCTCGAGCCGGCCGGGGCGAGCGACGCGACGACCGTGGCCTCGCCGGCAGAGCCCGCATCCCCTCGTCGGTGGGTGCCTCTGGCGCTGGCTGTCGGTGGCTTGGCGCTGGCGCTGCTGGTGTGGCTGGGCACCCGCCCACCCGACCCGGTCGGGGTCGACGACCCGCTGGGCGGCCTGGTCACCGAGGTCTCGGCCGAGCCGGTGCCGCAATCGCCGGAGCCCGTGGCCCCGGCGGATCCGGTCGAGGAGTCCTCGGCGACCCCGGAGTCCGCGCCCGCCAGGCCTCGCAAGGCCACCCGGACCGCGCCAGCCGCCAAGCCCTCGGCCCGGGTCCGCGTGACCGGTGATGCCCGCCGTGTCGTGCTGGTGCTTGGCGGCAAGCGCCACCAGCCCGGCAGGTTGCCCGAGGGCACGTACGCGATCCAGGCCGACTTCGGTGACGGCCGCAGCGTCGGGGCCGGCAGCCTGCGGCTGGTGTCCGGGCAGGACGTCACCCTGCACTGCGACGGGGCCTTCTTCCAGTGCCGGGTCCGCTGATGCTCTGGTGGGTGCTGGGCTGCCACTGGATCTCGGACGACGACCTGACCGCCCGGCTGGGTGGCACCGACACGGGCTGTCTGCAGATCGACGGGTGGCTCGACCTGGACGGCGACGGCTACGGCGATCCCGACGGCCCTTCGACGGGCTGCTTCGGTCCGGGGCGCGTCACCGACAGCAGCGACTGTGACGACAGCGACGAGGGGGTGAATCCCGAGGCGACGGAGACCTGGTACGACGGCGTGGACCAGGACTGCGACGGGGTCGACGACGACGCCGACGGGGACGGCTGGCCCCTGGACCAGGACTGCGATGACCAGGCAGCCGACACCTATCCCGGTGCCCCCGAGATCTGGGACGACGGCGAGATCCAGGACTGCGACGATCCCCACGCCGTGGACCTGGGGCTGGCGGACGTCACGCTTCGCGGCGCCAAGGCCTACGACGCGGCCGGCCGGGTGGTGTCGCTGCCCGGCGATCTGGACGGCGACGGGCTGGGCGAAGTGGTGGTCGGTGCCCCGTTCTTGGAGGTCGGGGCCCGCAACCCCGGCGGCGTCTACGTGGTGCCCTCGCCGGCTGCGGGGGTCTCGGACCTGGCGAGCAGCGCCACCGTGCTGCTCGGCGACCAGGACTTCGACCAGCTTGGGGCTGCCGTGGCCGGGCCCGGCGACGCCAACGGAGACGGCTGGCCGGACCTGTTCCTGGGTGCGTTGCACGAAGGCTCCGGCGGCGAAGCGGCCGGCGCGGCCTACCTGGTGCAGGGTCCCCTGGACGTGGCCCCCACCAGCTACGTCGAAGACGTCGCCGCGACCCGGCTGATCGGCGAAGACCCCGGGGACTGGGCCGGGTGGTCCGTCGCGATGGCCGGACCGGTCAACGCCGATGGTGTGGATGCCTTGCTCGTGGGTTCGCTCCTGGCGGGCGAGGGAGGCGTGGAAGACGCCGGGGCGGCCTACCTGGTACACGCGCCCGGGACCGGCGATCTGGGACTCGGCAACGCGACCGCGCGGCTGCGTGGGGTCGCCCTCCAGGACTATGCGGGCACAGCGGTCTCGGGGGCAGGCGACGTGGACGGGGACGGCCGGCACGACGTGCTCATCGGCGCCACCGGCACGGACCACACCGGCACGACGGCGGGCTCGGTCTACCTGTTGCACGGGCCGCTGTCCGGCGAGCAGTCCCTGGGCTCGGCGGCCATCCGCCTGGACGGACCCGGGGCCACCGCCTTTGCCGGGGGCGCTGTGGCCCCCGCTGGCGACGTGGACGCCGACGGCTACGACGACGTGCTGATCGGGGCCACCGGCTACGCCACCGGCGCCGACCAGCCGGGGGCCGCGTTCTTGCTGCTGGGCCCCATCGCCCGCGGCGGCCGCTTGGACGACGAGGCCGCGGCCATCCTGGTCGGCGTGGCGGACACCGACGCGACCGGTCACACCGTGGCCGGCGTCGGCGACGTGGACGGCGACGGCCGGGGGGACCTGGCCGTGGGGGCGCCGAGCCACGGCGACGGCGGCGCCCTGTTCCTCGTCTTGGGCGCGCCTTCGGGCACGTTCCAGCTGGCCGACGCGACCGTGCTGCTGGGCGAGGACCCGGACGACGAGGCCGGCTACAGCGTCGCCGGCGGTGCCGATCTCCAGGGGGACGGTGCCCTGGACCTGGTGGTCGGGGCGCCGGGCCACGACGCCGGCTTCGGCCGGGCCGGCTCGGTCTACGCGCTCTTCGGGGGCGGCTGATCCGGCGGCGGACTACGCTGGGCCCGTGGTCCTCGGCCTCGCCATCACCGTGGCTTGCAGCTCCTTGTTCCAGCCCGATGTCACCGACAGCGGGCCGGCGCCGACCGACAGCTCGGCGACCGACACGGCCACCCCCACGGACTGTGACGCCGAGATCGCGCTCGAGGAGCCCGCCGACGGCCACCGGGCCGTGCTGCTGGACGCCCCGGTCAGCGCCGTCCTGACCGCGGCCGTGCGAGGCGCCGACATCGCGGTCGAAGGCCCGGCCGGGCCCGTCGCCGGCACCACCAGCACCGCCGGCACCACCGTGACCTTCCAGCCCGATGCGCCCTGGTCCCGGGACACCCAGTACACGGCCACGGCGACCGCCTGCGAGCGCACCGACCGGTCGACCTTTCGCACCGTGTGCGACCCCATCACTGGGTCCGACGTGCTCGGCCGGGTCTACGACCTGGACCTGACCGAGGCCCTGTGGCTGACCCCCGAGGGCTTCAACAACCTGGTCGTGACCCTCGAAGCCCTGGGCTACGCCGACAACCTGAACCTGCTGATCCAGGTCGACGGCTTGAGCGGTGCCAGCCTGGATCTATTGGTGGCCCTGGGCGAGACCATCGACGGGGTCCTGCAACAGGACGACAACGACGGCACCTACCGGGTGGTCGGCGACCTGGCCGAGAACCCGGCCTGGCACACCGGGCCCATCGACCTGCGCATCGAGTCCAGCGGCGGGCCGCTCTGGCTCCGGGACTTCGACCTGCAGACCGCATTCTCCTGCGGCGGCGACGCCCTGCTGACGGTCCAGGTCACGTCGACCTGGGACCTGCGCGACGTCCAGGTGGAGAGCGAGCCGCTGTGCGACACCGTGCAGCTCTACTTCCCCGACATCGTCTGCCAGGACTGCGGCGATGGGGTGGATGCGTGCCTGTACACGTCGCTGATCTCCGAAGAGGTCTCGGCGATCACCGGGATCGTGCTGGTCGAGCGCTGACGCTCTTCGCCAGGGCGCCGGCGCCGTTTCCGGCAAGATGGCACCCCATCGGCGGCGGTTGTGTCGGTGCGGCGCACTTACGGGCGGGATGGCACCCCATCGGCGGCGGTTGTGTCGGTGCGGCGCACTTATGGGCAGGGTGACTGACCATCGGCGGCGGTTGTGTCGGTGCGGCGCACTTACGAGCAGGATGGCACCCCATCGGCGACGGAGATGTCGCCACGGGGCCCGCTCGAGCGGGACTGACCTGGGCGTCAGGAGTGGGCGTCGGGGTTCAGTCGTTGTTCGGCTTGGCGCAGATCCCCTGGGCCTCCACGTGCACCGAGTTCGCGTTGCTCGTGTCACAGGTCGAGCCCGGATCGTCCGTGATGTGCAGCGATCCGCACTCCCCAGCCCGCTGCCGCTCGCAGTAGTGCAGCAAGGTCAGGGTGTTCACCCCCGGGTCCAGCCAGAACGTGCCCAGGTAGATCAAGCTGCTGCCCGGGAAGCCGTGGTTGTCCGCGTCGACCACGACCCAGTCCGAGCCGCAGTTGCCCCAGTTCGGCAGCCCGGCCGGGTTGGTCGTGTTGGACACCCTCAGGTACGCCGACTCGTTCCACTGGCTGGCCCCGGACTCGGCGATGCTGGTGTCGTACAGGTCGTAGAACCCCCCCGACGGCGCGGTCAGGGTGCCGGTGTCGGTGATCGGATCCCAGCCGAGCACGACCAGCGTGTCGGGACTCATCGCCACGTCGGCGCCGCCTTCGCAGTCGTCGCTGATGTAGGTGTCCGGCACGTCGCCGTCGGGGGGCGAGCCGAAGTTCGGGCCGTCGTTGCCCGGCGGGTCGACACCCTGGCCCGAGTCCGGGTGGGTGTGACCGCTGTCGCCGGTGTCGCCCGTGTCGTCCCCGGTGTCGCTGCTGGGAGTGGTCGCGGAGCCTCGCAGGCCGGTGTCCATCAGCGGCGCGCTCAGGTCGGCGGGGGTGTGGAACTCGTAGTCGACGCAGCCGCCCACGATGAACAGCGGCAGGATGGTGAGGGGGCGCATGTGCGGGTCCCGGGTGCCGCTGCCAGGGAAAGCAAGAGCCGTGCCGTCCCCGGATCGGCCCAGCGCGGCCCAGCGCTGGGGGACCGGCGTCATGCTCAGCCCTCGGGCCGCGACGCGGCTGCCCCAGACACACTGCCATCGCTCACGGCATCGCCGTCGAGCACCCGGCGATCCAGGATCAGCCGCGGCCAGTCCCCGGCGGGGTCGAACAGCACCTCGTAGCGGGTGTGGTCACCGCGCTCGGTGTCCAGCGGAAAGGGCACCTCGAGCAGGGCCGGCCGGTGGGGTTCCGGCAGGGAGAACGAGAGCTGCTGGCTGGCGAGAGCGGCGTCCCTGCGATCCAGCACCTCGACCCGCAAGGTGAAGCCGCCCAGCGGGGCGCGACCCGCGAGGTCCGACGCGCTCACCTCGGCCAGATAGGTCCACGCCAGCCGCTCCAGCCCGGTCAGGCTCGGGCTCCTGCTCAGCACGCTCAGATCCAGCACGTCCACGTGCACCTCGCCCTGGCCGATGCAGCTGGGGCTGGCACCGAGCACGATCTGCCGCTCGCTGAACGGATCGCGCCACACCACCTGGGCGCACTCCCCGGCCAGGGGAAAGCGGCGCACGTCGTGGTCCTGATGGGCCTGCAGATCGTCCCAGGGCAGGACCTCCTGGGACAACAGGTCCCCCTCGCCGTCCAGGGTCAAGGCCCGGACCCAGAGTTGGGCGGTGTCCCGGGGTTCGGACAGCACGTGGACCGCAACGGAGACGCCGCCCTCCTCGACCTGGAAGCGGTCGTAGACCCCGGTCAGGTCGACCTCGTCGTGGAAGGACACGGCCGGGGCGGTGGAGGTCACCGGGACACAGGCGGCCAGGGCGAGGGCAAGGAAGGGAGAACGGAACATGGCCGGCCGGGGAGCAGGGACCGTGCCAGGACCAGAGCGACCACTGGGGGCGGATCGACCGGCCCGGGTGGGGACCCGGTGTCCTGGTCTGCGCGTGCATGCCCCGGATCCCGGTGACGCACCTACTCCGCCCGCCTCAGCGCCTCCTGGGCATCCTCACCTCCCTCCAACACGCGCACGCTTCGCCCGCCACGGCGCGTCAGCTTCAGCGGCACCACCTCGGTCTCCTGGGTCCCGTCCGGGGCCAGCGTGACTCGGACCAGGACCCCCAGGTCGTTGCGGAACAGGGGCCGGTCCGTGTAGTCGTCGAGCAGGCCTCCGGGGGAGTAGATCACGGTCTTGCCGTCGATCGGCTCCACGGCCAGGATCTGGTGGGCGCTGTGGCCGAAGATCACGTCGGCGCCGGCGTCGACCAGGGCGGCGGCGAAGTCGCGCATCCAGCGGGTCGGCCCGGTCAGTGTGTAGTTGGGGCCCCAGTGGACGGAGAAGACGACGTGGTCGACCACACCATCGAGGGCACGCACGGCCGCCAGGGGCTCGTCCCAGTCGCCGCCGGACAGGTCGGCATGCCAGATGCCGCTGGCCCGGGGCCCCGCCGCCCAGGCGCAGACGTCGTCGCAGCTGCAGTGGTCCGTCAGCCCCAGGAAGCCGATCCGCACGCCGCGGTCCGTCTCGACGATGCGAGGACGACGCGCCTGGTCCCAGGTGGCGCCGCCTCCGACCGCCGGGACCCCGAGCTCCCCCAGGGTCGCGAGGGTCTGCGAGAGTCCGGCACGCCCGTGGTCCAGGGCGTGGTTGTTGGCCACGCTGGCGACCAGGGTGCGTCCCGACGCCAGGGGCGCCAGCACCCGTTCCGCGTGGCGGGTCGGAAGCCTGAAGTGGAAGCGCTTGTCCGGCCACGGCTGCGGGGCATCCGCCAGGACCGACTCCAGGTTCACGGCCAGCACGTCCACCCCCGCCAGCGCCGCCTCGAAGCCCTGGTAGAGCGGCCGCTGAGAGGGGCCGTCCAGCCTGTGGCCCAGGCCGCGGCCGACCATCAGGTCCCCGGCAAAGGCCATTGTGACGCTGACCTGGGTGGGGGTCGACGCAGGCAGCGACTCAGGCGTCCAGCCCGTCGGCGGCGTGTCACAGGCCTGGGACCCGGTGCGAGAGAAGCCCCAGGCCACGGCCACGCACGCGGCCACCGCCAGCAGACCCAGGGGGATCAGGACTCGGATGGGTGGGCGCAACAAGGCCTCGTCGGCAGAGGCGGTTTATCGGGTGGCACCCCCCATGCGCCTGCCTCTGCCCCCCAAGACCCTGCGCGCCCTGGCCATCGGGGCGGTGTTGTGCCTCCAGGCGCTGGACGCCTTGCCCTGGGGCCGGGGCCTGAGTCGGCAGACCCTGCAGTCTCCCCGGGGCCAGGAAGAGCTCGGCCGTTGGGTGCAGACCCTGTCGGGGATCGGCCTCGAGGCGACTGCCGAGTCCCTGGGCGACGGACTCCTGGCCGCGAGCGGGGCCGTGGATCGCCTGCGCAAGCTGCCCCGCAAGGTGGCGGGCCCGGCCTATCGCCTCACGGGCATCGGCCAGGGCTGGGCCTACTTCGCCTACCCCAACACCCGACCCCACCGCCTCGAGATCGACGGGCGCGTCGCGGACACCTGGACCCTGCGGTACCGGGGGCTGGACGCCGACCACGACTGGCTGGCGCCCCAGCTGCGCTACCGGCGGCTGCGGGGGCTCTACAACACCCAGCACAACCGGCAGCCTGCGACCTGGGAGGCCTTCGGCGTCTGGCTCGGCGAGCGTCTCCACGACGCCGACCCCGCGGTGGACGCGGTCCGGGTCCGGCTGGTCCGCACCCGCACGACCCGCCCGGACCAGACCCCCGACCCCCGGGTGAAGAAGCGCTTCGAGCGTGTCCATCCGGTGCTGCACACCCCATGAGGCGGCTGTGGGCCCGCTTCGAGGACCTGTGGGATCTCCGAGAGGCCCCCACGGTGCTGGCCCTGATCCGCATCGGCGTCGGGCTCGCCCTGGTCTGGGATGTGGCCACGATGGCCGCCCTTGGGCTGGTCCCGGTGCTGTGGGCGCCGGTCGAGGCCGGGGGCCTGCCCGCCGTGCTCCAGCGCCCGACCGTGCCGGAGTTCTACCGCTTGATGCCCGCGACAGCGGGTTCGGCGTGGCTCTTGTGGTCGGGTCTGCTGGGGGCTGGCGTGGCGCTGACCTTGGGGGTGCGGACCCGCACCGCAGCCCTGATCTGGGTGCTGCTGTCCGCCCAGTCCGGCCTGATCGCGCCCCTGGCGGACCGCGGCATCGACCAGATGCTGCGCAACGTGGCCCTGATCCTGGCCTGCAGCAGCGCGGGGCGTGTCTGGTCCTGGCAGGCCTGGCGCGAGACCGGCAGCTGGCGGGGGGACCCGTCGCTGCAGACGCCGGCGTGGCCCCGGCACCTGATCGTGCTCCAGCTGGTGGTCTGCTACTTCGTGGCTGGGCTCAACAAGACCGCGCTCAGCTGGTCACCGGCCGGCGACTTCAGCGCGCTGTTCGTGGTGCTGAGCGACCCGACGATGGTCTCGCGGGATCTGACGGGCTTGCCGGGGTTCTACCTCCTGACCCAGCTGGGCACCGCCACCACCATGGCGTTCGAGCTCTCGGCCCCGGTGGTGGTGTGGGCGTTCTGGCACCGCTACACCCGGGACAGACCCGGGCGTCTCAGGCGCTGGTCGCTGCGGTGGCGACCCCACCTGTGGTGGGCCGCCGTGGGCGTGCTCGTGCACCTGGGCATCGCCGCGACCATGGCCCTGGGCATGTTCCCCTACGGAATGCTGGCGCTGTACCCGGCCTTCCTGCACCCGGACGATCTGAGTCGCACGCCAGAGACCTGAGCCGTTGTCATGCCCTCGTCGCAGATCTGCTAATCAGGGCGAACCAGGAGAGGACCGCTAAGTGTTAACAAAAGGTTCCTGACCCCTGTTTTGCCCTGTTTTGTGGCCCCCGATCACCCCTAAGGAACAAGATCCTCGAACAGGTCGGCCCGCTCGTCCAGCCAGGTGTAGAGGTAGGCCTTCTCCTCCTGGTAGGTGGTCCAGTCGCTCTCCCGGTACGGCGCCCACCACTCGTTGTGGTAGGCGTCGCTCCACTTGGCCCAGTCGCGCTCTGCGGACAGCTCGATCTGGGCGAAGTAGTCGTCGACGACGGCTTCCAGCCACTCTCTGGACAAGGGGCCGCCGTCGGCCCGCAGGTCGGCGAAGCGGGCCCACAGCTCGTCGCTGCCGGCGGGGTCGGTCTGCATGGCCCAGAAGAGCCGGTTGACCGAGAAGTAGTCGTTCAACGAGTCCGAGCTCGTGCGGGCCGTGTACCAGTTCTGGCCCCAGGCGTGGTTGAAGTCCCACGGCACGTAGCGGAACCGGGTGGCCTGGGTCGGGTCGTTGTACAGGTAGGCGTTCTTGCCGGCCGAGTCCTCGGACAGGCTGTAGTAGACGAGCAGGAACCAGTCCTGGAACTCGCCCAGCGGGAACCAGTCCTCGGCACCGTCCAGGATGTCGGAAGCCGACGCCGGGCCGGACCAGTTCACCAGGCTGTCCAGGTCGCTGAAGTCGTCGGAGGGCTCGCCCTCCTTCTTCTCGTAGCCCGCGTGAGGCGTGCTCTTGGTGCGGCCGTAGTAGTCGGTGAGCTCGAAGTTCGCGTCGTGGTTGACCGACTTGTACAGGTTGCCGTCGCGGTTCAGGCCGAAGTGGTCCACGAACTCGTTGTCCACGTGGTCGATGACCACGTAGAGGCCGTGGTAGACGCCCTGCAGGTAGACCACCGCGAAGAAGCTCCGCGGCGTCAGCCTGGACTCGCCGGCGTGGTCGGCCATCGCGGCCCACAGGTCGTAGATGAGCTTCTGGCGCACGTAGCTGTTGTCGTCGAAGGTGGTCAGGAAGACCAGGCGGTCGCGGCTCCGACCCCAGTCCTCGACCTCGAGCTCGGGCTCGTCGTACTTCACGGTCCAGCTGTTCTTGTCGTAGCTGGCGCTGGCCGCCCCGCGGATCTTGATCTCGTGGGGCGTCGCGACCCCGCGGTAGATGGTCTCGCCGGTCGTGTAGGACTCGGTCAGCGATCCGTCGTGGGTCAGGTGGAAGACCGGCAGCCCCCACTCCTCGGTGTAGGTCAGCGGATCCACCGCCACCGCACCGGCCAGGTTGGGGTTGTCCGCCACCCAGAAGGTCACCGTGGCAGCAGCCGGGACCCGGTCCGTGGCGCCGGCAGCACGGTCCCAGAAGACCAGGTCGTGGCGACCCCCGCTGGTCGGGCCGGTGGCCCAGTCAAAAGTCAGCGCCTCGGCGTCGAAGGCAGCGCCGTCCGGCTGCGTCAGCAAGACGAGCTCGCTCTCGGCCAGGGTGAGCTCTCCGCCGCAGCTGACCCCGAAGGACACGGGCTGGCCCTCCAGGAAGTGGGGCTGGGCCAGGTCGGTCACCGGGCCGCAGTGCCCTTCGGGGGCGTCGGCCCGGGCCGCGGCGAGACCCGCGTCCGCGTTGGCGGCTCCCGGCGTGGCCGTCAGCGACAGAGCCCACCCGACACCGCCGTCCCCGTCGCGAACCGCCACAACGTCCGACGCCTGGATCGGGTAGCTCACGCGGTCCACCACCCGGCCATCCGGGCCCGACAGCAGGATCTCGCCCCCGCTGCGCGCCAGGCTGAAGTCCAGGTGGTCGGGCCCCAGGCTTCGATCGTTGTCGGCCCACACGACCCAGTGCTCGCCGGGCTGCAGGACTCGGGACTCCAGGGTGTGGTCGTCCGGGTTGTCCGGGTCGTCGGACAGGGTCCAGTCCGCCAGGTCCACCGCCACGTCACTGGCGTTGTAGAGCTCGATCCAGTCCGACCAGGCCCCGGTCCCGTCGGCGTGGGTGCTGTCGTTGGCGGCCATGAATTCGTTCACGACCACCCGAGGCCAGTCCGCGTCGGGCAGGGTGGTGACGCCGCCGGTGTCGTGGGCGGAGTCGTGGCTGTCGACCGTGCCCGTCACCGGATCCCCCACGATCGGGGCCGGACAGGCCAGGAGACACGAGAGGAGGACCATGGGGCAATGGTAGCGTCGAATGGATGCCCGTCGTGCTGCTCTTGTTCGCCTGTGGGGAGGGGGACACGGTCGACTCCGACCCGGTGACCCCCCAGGACTCCGTCGTGTCCACGGCGGAGACCGGGGACTCGGGCCCGGAACAGATCGGCGGTGTGGCGCTTCCCAAGGTGCTCATCAACGAGCTGGTCGCCGAGAACACCGGCTCGGCCCTGCCCCCCGACGGCACGCCGGCGGACTGGCTGGAGCTCTACAACCCGAACGACGCCGCCATCGCGTTGGACGGCTACCACCTGAGCGACGACTGGCGCATCCCCGATCGCTTCACCCTGCCAGCGGGCACCGTGATCGACGCTGGCGGCTACCTGTTGTTCTGGGCCGACGGCGACACGTCCGCCGGCGCCGACCACCTGAACTTCGTGCTGGGCGCCGACGGCGACGCGGTCGGGCTGTTCACACCCGACGAGGAGTCCATGGACTGGGTGCTCTTCCCGGCCCTGGGCGACGACGTGGCCCACGCCCGCCTGCCCGACGGCGGCGACGACTGGGCCCAGGTGGCCATCGGCACGCCCGGCGCCATGAACCAGGACCTGGTCAAGGAGACCCAGGTGGCGGTCGCCGCCGGCAGCGTCTGGGCCTACCACGACCGGGGCATCGACCTGGGCACCGCGTGGCTGGCCACCGACTACGACGACGCCGGCTGGGCCCGCGGGCCAGCCCCCCTGGGCTACGGCGACAGCCAGACCACCGAGCTGTCCTATGGAGACGACCGCGACAACAAGCGCCCCTGTGCCTACTTCCGCACGTCGTTCGAGCTGAGCGATCCAAGCTGGGTGACCCAGATGACCGCCGACGTGCGGCGGGACGACGGCGCTGCGGTGTACCTGAACGGGGTGGAGGTCCTGCGCACCGCCATGCCCAGCGGCGAGCTGACCTATGACACCTGGGCCGACACCACCGCGTCCGGGTCCGACGAGACCACCTACTTCCCCTTCGACCTGGACCCGGCGCTGTTGGTGGCCGGCACGAACGTGGTGGCGGTCGAGGTCCACCAGGTCGGGGGCACCAGCTCGGACCTCACCTGGGACGCCCAGGTCGAGCTGATCGGTCTCACCGAGCGGGAGTGATCAGCCGCTGTCTGCGGCGGTGCACACGGCGTCCAGCCAGTCGGCGAAGCCGTCGGTCTGGACCAGCTCCTGGGCCCGCTCGCTCATGAGCGCCTGGACGTGGGGGCGCCAGCCCTCCTCGAGGCCGCTGCCCGCCAGGAAGTCCCTGGCGCTGCGGGTCCCGGCCTCGCGGACCGAGGCCTCGAGGCCGGCCTGGACCGCGGACTCCAGCCCGTCCCACCGGGCCACCGCCCGAAGCATCGCCGCCACCTCGCCCACGAGTGCGTCTGGATCGAGCTTCTCCAGCTCCCGGCGATAGCGCTCCAACGGCAGGTCCAGCAGCGCCTCGACCGAGTCCGCCCGCCAGGCCCCGAAGTCGTCGGCGAAGTCCGGCGCGCACATGCGGTCGACGCTCAGGTCCAGGGATCGCGCGATGGCCCCGTCCAGGAAGGCCTGGACCTTGCCTTCGAGCTGGCGCTCCAGCTCTGCGCCGACCACCATCGCCACGCCCTGGGCAGCCCCCAACAGGTTGCCCAGCCGACCACGGCTGGGCAGCGGGTTCTTCTGGGGCACCGCGGACTTGATGGTCTTGGCGAATTCCGTGAGCGTCTCGGAGAGCACCGCCCGCAACAAGCTGCGCATCGCCCGGTGATCCAACAGCGCCCGAATGATGACCGGATCCGGGGTGTAGGGTCGCCGAAGCAGGTCCTTGACCGGTCCGATGAGTTCCCCGGGCACTCGGGGTCGCAGGGGGCCTTCCTGGGACTCGGCTCGCTCCAGGGCGCCCTGGAGCTGGGTGCGGACCCAGGCCTCGGTCCGCGTGTCATCGGCAGACGCCCGCAGGCCCTCGACCACCCGACCAGCCACCCACTCGGGCTCGATCAGCTCGGAGACCGGCCGGGCCAGCAGGTCGTCCAGGACCAGCTCGACCAGCTGGGCGAGCGCGGTGGGGTCGCTGCGCAGGTGACTCAGCAGGGCATCGGCGCTCGGCATCCTCAGCCGATAACCTCGCCGTGCATGTTCGATCACGAGCCGACCCGCGTGTTCCCGCCCCTGCGGCCCCGGCTGCTGATGTGGACCCTGGTCGGCGCGATCCTGGTGGGGGTCCCGTTCTTCTGGGTCCTGGGCTGGCTCCTGGCCGCCCTCGGCCTCATCGAGGGGCCTCCACTCCCGATCGAGGTCTGGTATGACCCCTATGAAACCGGTGGGAATTCTCCGTGAGTGGCCAGCCAATGCTCCTGTGGATCGCGCTCGCGTGCGTGCCAGACATGTTCACCGACGTGGAAGCCCACGTAGCAGCCGAGGTGAACACGGTGATCGAGATCGACTTCTCCCTGAGAGAAGCCGCCGATGTGCACGCGGCCTACATGCTCGACGGCTCGCTCCAGCAGACCCCCACGCTTGCCCTCGTCGAAGGGGACCACACCCTGCGGATCCTGGGCGTGCCCCCGGTCACCAACGTCCAGTGGGAGCTCGTCGCCCGCTACGACGGCCAACAGCGGGTCAGCGAGCGCACGATCTTCCGGACCGGCAACCTGCCAGCCGCTGTGCCGGTGTTCCACGCCGAGACCCTGGACGAAGGCGCGATCGACCCGGTCTGGTTCGCCGCGGCGGTGCTCAACGCCGGCGGAGAGAACGTCCGCCTGATCCTGGACCGGCTGGGCCGGGTGGTCTGGTACGACGTGGTCGACGTGGGCCTCACGTCGCCCTGGATCCAGACCGTGCCCGGTGTCGGCCTGCTGGCGAACCAATTCGACGCCCAACACTGCGAGGACCTGGGCGAAGTCCAGACCCTGGACCTCTCCGGCCACGTGATCGACGCCCAGCGGACCCTGGGCGGCCACCACGCCTTCGCGGCCCACGAAGACGGCACCCTGGCCTGGATCGCCATCGACAAGCGCGACGTGGCCGAGTTCGACGAGCCGGTGTGCGGCGACCGGATCCTCGAGCTGGCGCCGGGCGAGACCGAGCCTGTGGAGATCTACAGCACGTGGGACACGCTGTCCCCGGATCCGGACCAGACCGTCTTCACCGAGTTCTACTGCGACTGCATCGACTGGACCCACGCCAACATGCTGTCTTGGGAGCCCCAGCTGGACAGCTACCTGTTGAGCCTGGGCAGCCTGGACGGGGTGTTGGAGGTCCAGCGGGACTCGGGCCGGGTGACCCGGTCCTTTGGCCACGTCGACGACGCCTACGACTTCGCTGCCCAGACCGCCCACTTCAACCACCAGCACGGCGTCAACTACACCGACGACGACACCCTTTTGCTCACGTGGAGCGACCCCCTCAACAAGCGGACGCGGGCCACGGAGTACGTGCCCGAAGACCAGGCCCAGGTCCTGGAGGCCATCTGGAGCTATGGACCGGACCCGCCGCTGAAGGCTTCGGCCCTGGGCGAGGCCCACCGGCTGGACAACGGCAACACCCTGGTCAATTTCGGCAGCGCAGGCGCGCTGCACGAGGTCGACGCCCAGGGCGAGCTGCTCTGGAAGATCGAGACCGACGTGGGCCTGTACCTGGGCCGGATCGGGCTGATCGAGGACCTCTACACCCTCGAGTAGCGGCGCTCGCCGCTCAGATGTCCCGGATGATGGGACTCGGGGCCCCCACCGCCGTGAGCCAGAGCTGGTGGGCCGCACGGGTTGCACCCACGTGCAGCAGACGGCGGTGGTGGTCGGTGTCCGGGTAGTGCCGGGCGGTGGCCTCGACCAGGATCACGTAGTCGAACTCCAGGCCCTTGACCTCGCCGATTTCGGTGATCTCGACCCCAGGGGTAAAGGAGAAGCACTGGTCGACCACCCGGCCCACCCGAGGAACCCGGGCCCGGGTCAGGCCGTCCTCGTAGACCTTGGACACGGCGACGGTGGGCGTGATCAGGGCGACCGAAGCATTCGGCTCGTGCCGCTCCAGGTCCTTGAGGGTGTCCGCCAGCATGCCGACGCAGGCGCCGTGGTCGGTGAAGCGGAACAGCTCGACCGTCTCGCCGTCCCGGTTGGCGACCATCAGGTCGTCGTCTTCGGCCAGGTGGCCCAGGACCTTCATGGCAAAGGAGGTGATCGCGCGGGTCGACCGGTAGCCCACCTTGAGCGAGCTGACCTGGGTGCCGCTCATGCCCATGCCCTCGAACACCCCGTCCCAGGAGGTGAAGCCCGAGCCCTCCATGACCTGCTGCTGGGTGTCCCCGGACAGGGTCACGCACTGGCGCTGCCCGGCCGTGCCCAGGAGCACCTGGAGCTCCAGGGGTGAGAAGTCCTGGACCTCGTCCACCACCAGGTGAGAGGTGCGAATGGGCTTCTTCTTGCGGGTCTTGAGGGGGCCGACCCGCAGCTGGTGGAGCCGCAGCAGGATGGCCTCGTCCTCGATGTCCAGCTCGGGCTCGACGGAGCGGTCGCCGTCCAGCCAGTCCAGGATCACGCCCTGCGCCCGGCGGCTCCAGTCCTGGACCTTGCGCAGGCCGGCGTGGTCGAACTGCCCCGGGGCGTGTTCGCGCAGCTGGCGGCTCATCCAGTCCAAGTCGGTGAAGATCCGGGCCCAGTCCTCGAAGGCCTGGCGGGCGGTCGGGGCGCCGGAGACCCGGTCCACGTGGTCGACCAGCATGGGGAGCAGGGCGCTGTGCAGCTTGAGCCGACTGACGACCTCGGGGGTGGTCGCCGACCGCTGCTTGGGCAGGAAGGGGTAATGGCGCTTGACCATGGTGTGGGCCCAGGTCTTCCACGTGGTGACGGGCACGCCGTTGACCCCCAGGGCGGGCAGCACCTGGGAGATGTAGTCCCGGAGCGCACGGCCCCAGACCACCACGGCCATGCGGTGCGGGTGAAAGGTTCGGGGGTCGTTGAAGGCGAGCCAGGCGACCCGGTGCAGCGCCACGGTCGTCTTGCCCGAGCCCGCTGAGCCTCGAATGACGACCAGCCCGCTGTCCGGCTGGGTGATGAGACCGAATTGCTCGGGATCGATCAGCGCGGCGATGTCGGGCAGGTGCTTGTCCCGCCGGACCCGGCGACCCCCCGTCGCCGCACCCAGGCGCCGGTCTCCGCCTTCGCTGCGAGAGTGAGCCAGCATGGTCGTGCCCGCCCCACCGGCGAGCTTGGGTCCGGCGCCGTGGAAGTGCCGCCACGTGCCCTGGTCGTTGACGTGGGTGCCCTGGGGAGAGACCACCCGCCGGAGCTCCCCGTGCTCGACGGTGACCGTGCGGCGGGCCTCGATGCGGCCCTCGAGGAGCACGTCGCCGATCTCCTCCTCGTAGTCCTCGCCTTCGCTGTACTGGTAGAAGACCCGTGAGATCGGCGCGTTGCGCCAGTCCACGATGCGCAGCCCCTTCTCGACCCGGGTGGCCTTGCCCAGGAAGAGATCCCGGGTGCCGCGCTTCTCGGCCAGGCGCAGGTGGGCGAAGTAGGGACTGTCCGGGTCGACCTCGTCTGTGGCCCGACCCGCGCGGAGCTGGCGCAGCACCGCGTGCATGGTGTCGTACTGCTGAAGCATGGCCCCCAGGTCTTCGTTCTTGGCCGTGGCCAGCTCGATGCGAAGCCGATCCATCTCCACCACGATGTCGCGGTCCGAAGCCCCGGACACCACCGGCCGCTCCAGCAGCATCGTGCGCACGTGGACCAGCAGCCCGAGCTCCTGCTCGACGACGTCCGGCAGCGACACGGGGGGGGTTGCTTCGGTCTCGGACACGGAGTCCCTCGGGAAACCAGCGCTCCTAATGCCCCCGGGAGCGACCGGCACCACCCGGTGCGACACCGCCCGTCGCGCGATAGCCGGCCCTCGCCAGACGGAGACCGTCATGCCGCGCATCCTGTCCCTCGCCCTGCTGACCCTGTTGACCATCGCCTGCAGCGGCGACGAACAGGCCGCTCCGGCGGCAGCCACGCCAGCAGCAGCCGCCGAGGGCCCACCCTGGACCACCTTCCAGGATCAGGGCGCCCTGTTCATCAAGGCCGGGCGCAGCTCGGGTCTGGTCATGGACGCGGCGGTCACGGTGCTGGGCGCCCCGGTCGCTGGGACCAGCAACCGCCGGATCATCGGCTTCGGCAACGTGGCCGAGGTCTGGGACGACATGGTCCGCATCGAGCCCACCCACCTGGAAGCCAGCGCCATCGGCCAGGGCATGGTGGCGCGGCAGCCCGAAAAGTCCGACCTGGCCGTGGTGGCCGGGCTGCCAAAGCCCTGACCGGCACGATGCTCGCCCTCGTCCTGGTGGGGATCGCCGGCGCCGAGGACTGCCCGGAGCAGTCCCTCCAGGTGGTCGGCAGCCTGCCCGCCAACCACGCCACGGGGGTGCCGGTGGATGCCCGCGTGATCGGCATCCTTGGCGACGGTCAGACCTCGCAGGAGGAGTGGACCCTGACCCTGGACTGGGACCAGGGGGCCTACCCGGGCAGCGTCGAGTCTTGGTGTCACCCGGACGGTGGGCCGGACCGCTCTCGTTGCTTCCTGGCCTTCACCCCAGAGGACCAGTTCCCCCCCAACCGGGACTTCAACGTCATCCTCCAGGCGACCGACGACTGGGACGGCGAAGGCAGCGGCCGCGAGGTCCTGTTCATCACCACCGGCAGCACCGACGCGATCGCCGTCGAAGGCCAGCCGACGGTCAAGGTCATCGCCGCCCGGGACCAGGCCACCGAGTGTGGCTGGGACGGCGCCAGGGTGTGGGACCTGACCCTGACGCCAGCCAGCACGGACTTCTACGGTCTGAGCCTGTTGCACGTCTACAGCGTCGACACCGACGACGGCACCAGCCACGTGGCGACACGCGCCGTGCCCGCGGCGGGGGGCCTGGTCAGCGTGACGGTGGCCCGGGACGCAGCGGACCCGTGGACGGACTGCTTCGTGGCGATCCAGGAAGACGCCCGGGGAGACCGGAGCCCGGCGTCGGAGATCGCCTGCTACACCCCGGATCCGGACACCGGGGAGCCCCAGGGCGACGGCGGACTGGACGCCGGCGGGTGTGGCTGTGCCGCCCCCGGCTCGGCTCTGGGTGGGGCCTGGTGGCTGCCGCTCATGGCGTGGGGCCGGCGGCGGCGATCGATCCTGCCGTCATGACCGCCCCGTGGCTCCTGGCCGCCCTGGCCTGCACGATCCCGGCGGGGCAGACCTACCCGCTCACCGGCACGGTGCTCGAGGTCCACGCCGAGTCGCTGGTCGTCGACCACGACGACATCGACGGCTTCATGAAGGGCATGGCCATGTCCTTTGGTGCCGAACCCTCGCTGACCCGCCAGGTCGCGCCGGGCGATGTGATCCGGGCCCAGCTGCTGGTCAGCGGTGGCACCTACCTGCTGACCGGCCTCCAGGTCACGGGCCGTGAAGACCTGGCCATCCGGGCCGACAATCCCCCGCCGATGCCGCTGAAGCTGGGCGAGACCCTTCCCGCCCTCCAGGTCGAGACCTTGGCCGGGCCCATCACAGTCGGTGCCGGCCAGGGCACGGCCACGGTGCTGACCTTCCTGTTCACCAGCTGTCCGAACCCGGACTTCTGCCCGGCCCTGGCCACCAAGCTGGCCGCGCTGCAGCCCCTGATCGAAGGCCGCGCCCGCATCGTGGCCATCACCCTGGACCCCGAGACCGACACCCTGCCCGTGCTCCAGGCGTGGGGAGAGGGATTCGGCGCCCGGTCTCCCACCTGGCTCTTCGGCCGACTGGCCCTGCCCGAGCTCGAGGGGCTGCTGGCACTGGCAGCCGTGAATCGGCTGGCGGACCAGGGCCCCCTGACCCACAACCTGGTCCTGTGGGTCCTGGACGAGCGGGGGGTGCTCCGGCTCTCGTCCCCCGACAACAGCTGGGATCCCCAGGCCGTGGCCCAGGCCGTCCTGGCCCCCTGAGGGCATCGCTGGATCCGAGCCGGCGGTTCTGGTATCCATCCGGAATGGCGGAACTTCCGCTGCGCCACACGCCCCGGGCACGGGGCGAGGACGCACTCTCCGACCTCGAAGACGCGCTCCAGGCCTGCGAGGACCTGCTGTCGGGAGAGCTGCGCCTGGACGAGCGGGCGCAGCTGCCCTTCCCTCTCGAGGTGGCGATGGCCCACCCGGAGCACGGCCCTTGGGTGCGGCGCTTCCTGGCCGGGGATCCCAACCGCCCGGATCGCATGCAGGCCGCTCGCTGGCGGGTGCTCAACACCGACCTGCCCCAGGCTCTGCGAGAGCTCGCCCGACGCACCTGGCCCCTGCTCGAGCCGGGCGAAGGTCCCCGGGTCCAGCCTCGGGTCTCGGAGCTGCTGTCCCGACTGGCCCGGGCGCGCACGGCGCCAGCGCCCGTCGTCACGTCTCTGGCCGAGGAACGCAGCCGCAGCCTGGACATGGCCCGTCGCTTCCTGGCCGATGATCCCGCCCTGGACGAGACCGGCGAGGTCCACCGCTGGGGCCTGTTCGGACGAGGGGAGGTGCGCGGCGGCGTGCACACCCGCTTGCTGGCGTGCGAGCGACTGGGGCCGTGTCGGGTGCCGCTGGCGCAGGCCCATCAGGCGATCCTCGACGCCGCGGACCACGACGGCTGGCGCCACTTTCCCGCCCAACGACAGATCGCCCGGGACACGGCGTCCGGGGGGCTCGTGCTCCAGCTGGCACGAGGGGCCGGCTGGTCCGACCACCCCCTGGTCCGTCAGACCGAGCAGGACATCGTGGCCAGCCTGGATGACGACGGCCTGCCAGCACCCTGGCTCGGCCAGGTCCCTACCTCAGAGCTGGTCGCAGGCACGCCCGACTGGCCCGTCGAGCGCTGCCCTGCAGCCGCGGCCGCCGCGCTCCTGGGCCTGTGGCACCTGGACGCCAGCGCCCACGCGGACCGGGTCCGACTGGGCCTGGGCACCCTCGCGGCCTGGGTCTTGGGCAAGGGCTACCTGGTCTCGCCCACGATGAGCGACACGGTCTGCCAGCTCACGGTGCTCCAGGCCCTCCGTGGCGTCGAGCCCCGGCGCTGGCGAGAGGCCGAAGCGGTGCTCACCGACCGTCTGCTCGGGGGGGGGCGACGGTCCGGTCTGCTGGGCACGCCCCTCGAGACCGCCCTGGCCGCCCCCACGCTGGCCGGCACAGGCGCCCTGGAGTGGCCGGACATTACGGTGCGTGCCCTGGTCGACAGCCAGCAGGCCGACGGCGGCTGGCCGGCCGAAGCCGTGCGTGCCCTGGTGCTCGACCCGGCCTCGGTGACCTCGGGGTCTCGGAGCCTGGTGACCGCCGCGTGCCTCAGAGCCCTGTTGGAGCTGGAGGTCCGCTGATTCCGCGCTGGACCCCGGCTGTCATCGCGCCGTCATCGGATCCTGAGCCAGGTGACCGTAGGGTCCAGACAGTCGCCGTCTTTGACCCAGCCGGTGGCCCAGGTGAATCCGATGGCGCAGCGGATGATGGTCTCGGACCCAGTGCCCACGGCGCGGCCCCTTCTTCGACCCAGCCCCTCGCCCGCAGACCCGCGGCAGGACCACTTGCTGGCCGCCTACACCGCAGCGAACCTGGCCTGGGTCCTGGGTGTGACGACCCTGATCACCGCGGCACCGTGGCTGCTGGCGACCCTGAGCCCACAGCTGGTCAACGACGCTTTTGCCCCGTCCTTTGCGGCCCTGCAGGCCCCCTCCCACCCCCTCCTCTGGATCTTGCTCATCGTCCAGGTCCCGGCCATGCTGGCCTGTCGACGGGCACTGATCCGGGGCCACACCTCAGCCTTTGCGCGGGCCCACCGGGTGCAGAGCCTGGCCCAGCTGTGCTGGCTCCAATTCCTGGGCTGGCTCACCGTGCCCTGGTTCCCCACCCTGGGGTTGGGACTGGTGACCACCCTGATGATCTGCTGGGCGGCCAACGACGCCCTGGGACGGCTAGCCCTGCGGGGCCTGCGCATCCAGTACGCCCTGGCCTTTCCGATCTTCGACGGCATGTTGTTGTTGCTGGACGCCGTTGGCGGCCCGGGCCTGTGGACCGCACTGGCCGTGGACCCCGGCTACGTGATTCACACGATCGTGTTCCAGGTGGTGCTGCTGACCCTGACGGCCACCGTGCTGGCCCACGTGGGCCGCAGCGTGCGCGCCCAGGACCAGTGGCGTCGGGAACAGGACGCCACCGCACGCAAGCTGGTGGTGATGGAGACCGAGCGGGCGGTCATCGCCCAGTCCTCGGTGCTGCTGGGCCACGGTCTGGCCGCCAGCCAGTTCAGCCACGACGTGGCCAGCCCGGTCACGGTCATGCGAGCCGCCAGCGAAGAGCTGGACCTGCTCTTGCGCGAGGCCCCCTCGTCTACTCCAGCAGTGCGACGAGCCCTGGACTGCCTGGACCCGGTCACGCGGCACCACACCCAGTCCCTGTTCTCCAGCTGGGAAGCCTCGACCCGTCAGGTGCTCCGCGACCTGGACGAAGCCACGTCGCGCACCATGCGCATGACCGGGTCGCTGGCCCGGTCCCTCCGCTCCAGGAGCCGCTTGAGCCCTCTGGGCGTGGACCAGCTGGTGAACACCGCCGTCGACGCGATGCGCACCCACCTCCAGGGCCACGGTCAGGAAGCGCCCGACGTAGAGATCCTGTTGGAGCGCAGCCCGGTCCTGGTCACGCCGGGCCACGCGGCGAGCGTCGGCAACCTGCTGACCAATGGCGCACTGCATGCCCCCGGCAAGCGGCTCGAGGTCTTTGGAGAGGTCCTGGATCCCTGGTACTACCGGCTGGTCATCCGGGACCACGGCGTGTGCCGGCGCGAGAGGCCGGCGGCACTGAGGGCCATCCGCGACAGTCTGCGCCTGGGCAACGCGCGACAGGCCGACGGCCCCGACCGGGCGCACCGGGGCTATGGGATCGCCCTGATGCTGGCCAAGGTGCTGGTGGTCAAGCACCACGGCTGGATCGCCGCGGGTCCCCCGGACCATGGCGACGGGGTGGCCTTGCACCTGGTGCTGCCACGGGTCGAGCCAGCCCTGATCCCAGTCAGCGCTGGCCACCCAGGACGCTACCTGGGCGGCATGGCAGCCCACGGCTGAAGGCCGGGGTCAGCCCGTTCTACCGGGGGCTGATCTCCGCCAGACCGTCCTGGTTCGGTGCCGGCGGAATCTGGAAGCCAGAGGCCTCGAGGACCTGGCTCAGCTCTTGGTGCAGGGTCGCCACCCAGGCTTCGCCGCGCACGATGGTGACGTGGTCCGCCGCTGCGGTCAGGGCGTTGTGGGTGTCCAGCGCCAGCTGGCCGGCCGCCGAGCGGTCCCCTTCGTAGAGGATCTGCTCGGCCAGGTCGGCATCGAGGGCCAGCCAGGCCCAGGGACCGGGCTCGGCGTTGCCCTGGGCCAGGGCGGGCAGGGTCGACAGACCCAAGAACAGGACGGTCGTCCGGATCATGAACGAGAAGCTACGCATTTCCATCACCTGTGAAGGTTCGGGCCGCGACGCATTCTGCGGACACGTCGGTCGAGGTCCCCACACACAGGGGGCTCTCGGCCGGCGGGGCCCCGTGCCGGAGCCGCCGAAGAAGCACGTGATACCACGCGAGAGTGCCGCCCATTTACGCGCCGACGCGGGCGCGTCAAGGGGAGTTGACATCGAATGCCCGGCCCAGCTGCGACGTGGGCGGGTACCCGAGGCGCTGCTATGCTCCCTCGCCTCGCCCCAGGAGCCCCCGATGTCCCGCTTCGGCATCCGCAAGAAGCTCAAGACCCTCGTCAAGGGCGGGGAACCCCCCGAGATCGTGCGGTACGAGGTGCTCTTCGAGCTGCCCGACGGGTCCGAGCGCCGGCTCCAGGCCGAGGAGCACTACTCGATCCTGATGGCCGCCGACGCCCAGGGCATGACGATCAGCACCGGCCGCCGAGCAGGGGGCACGTGCCCCGACGGCATGTGCGGGCTGTGCCGAGTCGAGGTGCTGGACGCTTCGGGTGTCAAGCCCATGTCGACCTTTGAGCGCCAGGTCATCGAAGACCACACCGCGGGCACCCCTCACGAGGGCCGAGAGCGGGAGCCGGCCCCGCCGCCGAACGAGCTCACGCGACTGGGCTGTCACACGAAGATCGTCGGGCCGGGCACCCGGGTGCGGGTGCTGGAGCTGTTCGATCCGGACTCGATCCGCGGGACCGAGGAAGACTGAGAGGCCTGACCAGCCCTAGCGCTCGCCCAGCAACCAGCGCCCCTCGTCGACCTCGTACCAGGCCACGACCGGCGCATGGCCGTTGGCTCGCAGCAGCTCGGGCACCACGCGCCAGAACAGGGCGCCTTCCCGACGCCAGGTGTTCATCAGGCCGGCCCTCAGCTCCGGCGAGACGCACTGGAGCAGGGCGCCCAGGTCGCGCCCAGCGATGGCGACCTCCAGCGACGCCTTGGCCGCCTCGGGGCTGGTGCGATCGGGACCGGTGGGCCACGGCCCCAGGTCCTCCTGGCCCTGGAAGCGCATAAAGGCCGTGCCGCCGCAGAGGGCGTCGCAGCCCGCCAGGTCGCCCCACGTGCCCAGTGCCATCACCGGTCGCATCGGGGGCGCCAGCTCGCTGCGGACCTCTCGGTAGACGGCCAAGGAGTGCCAGGTCCGCCGCTGGCACAGCGCGAGCTTCTGGGCCCCCGCTGCCGCGGGGCTCTGCACCGAGACCGGCTCTGCGCGGATCTGCTCGACGGGCACGCAGCTGTCCCCATGGGCCAGCGGGGCTCGGCCCGGGCTCCAGTCGAGCTCGCCAGCCCCCTTGAGGGCCCGGCAACGCACGGTGCTGTAGGCGACCTCCGGGGTGGGGGCGATCAGGTCCCGCACCAGATCCAGGGCCGTGCGCACCTCGGTCTCCCGGAGCTCGGCCCATGCCCTGGCCCACGCTCGGGCGGCCTGGGCCCCCGCCGCCCGTCGGGCCAGCACCACGTGCTCGGTCAAGGCGGCCTCGGCGACCTCGGCCAGGTCCCGACCCCAGGCGACTCCCGGGGGTAGCTGTGCGCCATTCCACGGTCGGGCGGTGCACTCCAGCCACCGGGAGTCCCGAGCGAGCGCTGGCCCGGCCTCTGGGGCGGGGATCAGGCGGGGGTCGGACCGCGACAAGCACGCCAAGGCGTTCCGACGGGCCAGGTCCAGCCCCATGCCGCGCACCGTCTTGCGGTCCTGGAGATCGCTCTCCTCGAGCTCGTCCAACGTCGCGCCGACCGCCGACTGGTAGGGCGCGACACAGCTCCTGCGCCGGGCCGCCTCGAGCGCTGCGGCGGGGCTCTGCCGCACGTGATCCTCGGCGGCGCCGCCCGGCCACGAGGCCCGCCAGGCCGGGCTGTCCCCCGGCAGCCTGTCCTTCTGGCAGGACCCGGGCACCAGGCGGTACCCGGGCACACCCAGGGGCTCCGGGCCATCGATGCCGTCGAGGGCCGCGATGACGCCCTGGCGCTCTTCGTCGCTGTCCCCGGTCACGGCATCGAGCAGCGTGGACTCCCACCGGAGCCCCGCCACGAGCCGCGCGACGCGATGGGCCTGCAGCCGGGCCTGATCCTCGGTGCTGCCCCAAGCGGTGATGGGGGTCGGGCCAGCCCCGGGCCCGGTGACCGTCACGGTGCACCGGGTCACGTCGGACGCTGCCAGAGCAGAGGCCACGAGCAGGCTGAGGAACAGGGCGTCCTCCGGTCTCGAGAGAGGGACAGCCCCGACGATACCGCCACCGCCGACGGTAGTCGTGCACCATGGCCACTGCAGTTGCCCCCGGCAGCCTCTCCAACCTGGGTCCAGGCTTCGACGTCCTGGGCCTGGCTCTGCGCGAGCCTCTGGATCGGGTGGACGCCACGCGCACCTCGGGGCCCGGGGTGACCGTCCGGAACGCAGGACCCTTCGGAGACCGGGTGCCCGAGGATCCGGATCGCAACATTGCCGCGTGGGCCGCCAGCCAGGTGCTGGCAGCGAGCGAGGCAAGCGGCGGGCTCTCCCTGATCGTGCACAAGCACATCCCGCCAGGGTCCGGCCTGGGGAGCAGCGCCGCCAGCGCCGTGGCCGGGGCGGTGGCCAGTGCCAGGGCCCTGGATGCTTCGCTGGACCCGACCGCGCTGCTGGCCATCGGCCGGGACGCCGAGGCCCTGACCGCGGGTTCGCCCCACCTGGACAACGTCGCACCCGCCCTCCTCGGAGGCTTCGTGGCCGTGCTCGGCACCACGCCCCCGGACATCCGCACCCTGCCGCTCGCCGGAGACTGGTCCCTGGCGGTGGTGTTGCCCGAGCTCGAGGTCCGCACCTCCGAGGCCCGCAACGTCCTGCCGCGCCGGGTGCCCCTGGTCGACGCCGTCCAGAACCTGCGCGACCTCACCGGACTCCTGGACGCCGCCGCCCGCGGGGACCTGGCCGCCTTCTGTCGCCACCTGGGCGATCAGCTCGCCCAGCCCTATCGGGCGCCCCTGGTGCCCTGGCTCGACGGGGCCCGCGACGCAGCCATGGCCGCGGGCGCCCCCGCACTGTCCATCAGCGGCAGCGGTCCCGCCGTCTTCGCGCCCTGTGCCGACCCGAGCTCCGCCGCACGGGTCCGGGACGCGGTGGTCGGCTGGCTCGACGCCCGGGGCATCGGGTCCTTGGGCTGGGTCACGGGTCCCGGGCCTGGAGCCCTTGACGCGTGATCGCCCTGCTCATCGCCACGGCAGCGGCGGACCCGGTGCTCGATGCCCTTCGGGTCGCGCCCCACACAGCGGTGCTCGAGAACGGCTTGACGGTGGTGGTGGCCCCGGACCTCTGGTCCCCGGTGGTGGCCAGCGCCCTGCTCTACCGGGCCGGAGCCGCCGAAGACCCCCCTGGCGCCAGCGGCACGGCGCACCTGTTGGAGCACCTGATGTTCGAGGGGAGCGCCAACGCGCCCGACGGGGGCTACGACACCCTGCTGGCTGCCGTGGGCGGCACGAACAACGCCTGGACCGACCACGACTGGACCGCGTACACCGCCACGGTCCCGCCGGGGGCCCTGGGGCTGCTGCTGTTCCTGGAGTCGGACCGCATGGCCTGGCTGGGCCAGGGCCTGCAGCCCGACGACGTGGCCAACCAGCAGGACGTGGTGAAGACCGAGCGCCTGGGCGACGAGTCCGATGACCACGCCTGGGCAACCTATGGCCTGTCCGCGTCGCTGTGGCCGTCGGACCACCCCTACCACCGCCCGGTGCTGGGCACCCTGGACGACCTGGCCAGCGCCAACACCCAGCGCCTGCTCACGTGGCACCAGACCTGGTACCGGCCGTCCAACGCGGTGCTGGTCCTGGTCGGCAACCTGGATCCGGAAGCCACCCTCGATGCGGCCCAGCGAGCCTTTGCCGACGTGCCCGTCGGCTCGCTCACCCCTGCCCGTGCTAGCGCTGAGCTGGTGCCTCTGGCAGGGGAGCAGCGCCGCATCCTCACCGAGGACATGAGCCGAGAGCGGCTCTACCTCGCCTGGCGCACCGTGCCCCACGGCCACCCGGACGAGCCGGCCCTGGACGTGCTGGCGTCGATCCTGTCCGGGGGCCGGGGCACCCCTCTGGACGACGCGTTGTACTACCGGAGCGACCTGGCCACCGACATGGGCACGTGGACCCACAACGGGCGCCTGGGCGGCGAGTTCGTGGTCTACACGGTCTCGGACGACCAGGATCTCGAGGACCTGGCCGCTGTGATCGACGCAGAGCTGACCCGGGTCCGCCAGACCCCCGTGGACGACGAGGCCATCGCCCGGGTGGTGGCCGGTTGGCGGAGCGCCTTCGTCCGGGAGATCGAGGACCGAGCGGCCCTGGCCGGTCACCTGGCGGACTGTGTCGTCACCGCCGGCAGTGCCGGCTGTCGGGCCGACGAGCTGGCCCGCTACCTGGCTGTGACCCCGGCAGATGTCCAGAGGGTCGCCCAGACCTGGCTGGGCCCGGACCGGGTCGTCCTGTCGGTGGTGAGCCCGGGCGAGGAAGACCGCGCCGTGCCGGGGAGCACTGCGGTGGTGCCTCCTTGATCCGACGGACCGCGGCGATCGTGCTGGCATCGCTGGGGCTCCTGGGCGCCACGCCCTTGCCACCGGCGCCAACCCGGGTGCCCCCCGAGGTGCTGGACCCCACACCCCTGCCCTGGCCGGAGCCGCTGGCCCTGGCGCTGTCGTCCGGGGCCCCCGTGCGCCTGCTGGCCCGTCCCCAGGTCCCCCTCGTCCGCTTCGAGGTCTCCTTGCCCTGGGACGGGAGCCACGCGTCCCTCCCGGATCAGCTCGGGGCCGCCATGATGGGTCAGCTGCTCAAGGCCGGCACCCTGCACAGGAGCGGTGCGGCGCTGGATGCGGACCTGGACCGCCTGGGGGCCCGGTGGAACGTCGGCGTGACCAGCAGCCGGCTCTGGGGAGAGGTCGAGGTGCCCGTCGGCCACGAGACCCAGGCCCTCGACCTGCTCCGCGAGGTCATGCTGGAGCCCGCGCTGGACCGGTCCGAGGCGCGCCGCATCCTGGACCGCTGGATCGCCTGGCGGGAGGGGCTGTCCCTGGACCTGGTCCGTACCCACAGCAGGGCGGTGAATCACGCCTGGTTCCCGGTCGGTCACCCCAGCCGGCACACGTCGTCCATCCGGGACCTGAAGCGCGTCAAGCCCCGAGAGGTGGCGTCCCTGCACCGACGGATCGTGGCCCAGGCCCAGCCGCGCATCGTCGTGGTCGGCGACGTGGCGCCGGAAGGGGTCCTCCCCCTGCTGGAGGCGTCCTTTGGCGGCCTGCATGGCGACGCGAGCCCCAGAGCGACGGCGACCGTCGTGCCCCAGGCCAAGGGCTGGCTGGTGAGTCGCCCCGGCTTCCAGGTCGCCCAGCTGACCGTGCTGCTCCCGGGACCGGCCATCGGAGATGCAGACGCGCCGCTGGCGGACCTGTTGATGGCTGTCCTGGCCAGCGAGTTCACGTCCCGGATCCCGATGGATCTTCGGGAGTCCCGGGGCCTGGCCTACTCGGTCTGGGGGGGTGCGCGCAGCTGGCGGGGGGACGGCCGGCTCACCATCGATGCCGAGGTCGACGTGGACCGGGCCGCCGAGGCGCTTGTGGCTGTCGACGCGCACCTGGACCGGGTGCTGGCCGAGGGCCCCGACGGGTTCGCGCCGGCAGAAGTGCGGGCCGCGCGAAACACCCTGCTCGTGCACCAGAACCGCAAGCTCGAGACCGTGCGCTCCGCGGCAGACACGCTGGGCGAGCTGCTGGTCCTGGACCGCGAATTGGCGGACCTGCGCGCCGAACGGGCGCTGATCCAGAGCGCTACCGCGGCAGATCTCGCCCGTGTTGCTGCTCTGTGGGGGGCCACGGACAAGCGCGTCTGGATCCTGACCGGGGACAGGGCCCTCATCGAACCCGCGCTGGAGGCCGCCGATCGGGTACCAGACCGGATCGTCAGCGCCGCAGCACTGGCAGGCGAACCCTGACGGGACATCCCTCCCCCGAATTATGAGAATGAGGGGTGCGAGGATCTGACGGAGACGTCACACTGCGGTGGTCATGCCTCCCGGCCGCAGGTTCCTTCCCTCCGACGGCTCAAAAGGTGTACAACAGGCCCCGGCGGCGGACCTCGCCCGCGCCCATTCGGGCCCGCAAGGCCCGAATCCGTCCTTCTCTCACGGAGCCCACAACAATGTCTGACAGCGTTCGCGCCCGTCAGCTCCTCGACGAGATCGCCGAGGAGCGCAATCGCGGCAACCGCATCCGCCGCATCGTCGGGTTGGTCGTCCTGGCCTTCCTCCTCCTGTTCGCCTTCAACATCGTCAGCGGCG
>CAZFLE010000045.1:0-50514 GCA_964519895.1 uncultured Enterobacterales bacterium
CGGTGTCGGTGTCCGTGTCCGTGTCCGTGTCGGTGTCGGTGTCGGTGTCGGTGTCCGTGTCCGAGTCGGCATCGGAGTCCGTGTCCGTGTCGGAGTCCGTGTCCGTGTCCGTGTCCGCGTCGGCGTCCGCGGTGGTCGTGGTCGTGCCGGAGTCGGTGGTGCCGGTGTCCGTGGTGGTGTCGTCGCCGCAGCCGGCGAAGGTGACGAGAGCGGCGAGTGCGAGGGTCTTCATTCTGGGCCTCCGACCGCGGGGTCTAACCGGCCGGGTCCGCCGGGGCCGGGGGCGCCGGGGGCGACCGGTGCGCAGGCCCGGCTGATCAGCGTCGTGGCCCGGGCGTCCAGGGCGTCGTCGGGGACCCAGCGCACGCCGGTGGCCTGGGCCACCCGCTCGGCCAGGGGCCCCGTCCCGCAGAGCACCCCCCGATCCACGCCTGCCCCTGCCGCCCGGTTGAGCTGCCGCTGGAGGCTCTCGGTGGCCGCCTGTCGGCACGACCGCACCAGCGGGCCCTCGAAGTCCCCGCACCACCCCACGTCGATTGCTGGACTCGCCATCGGGTCGCCGGTCGGGTTGAAGCGGGCGTCGAAGAAGGTGCCCCGGTGCTTGCTCGCCAGGGCCCGGGCATCGGCGTCGGGCACGGTCCAGGCCGCCGTGGGTTGGTAGGCGGCCCAGGCCGCCGGAGGGTCCTGGCCGTGGGCCGCGTGGGCCCGGGTCGCGGCGTCGAGCCACAGGTGGGCGAGGCAGTTGCGTGCGAAGCGCCCGGCACGGCCGCAAGCGTCGACCGCGCGGTCGGGGCCTTCGGCCGCCGCCGTGGCTTCGGCCACCAGGAACCAGCACTCGTCCTGCCAGAGGGGGTCCTCGAGCTCGCCGCACAGCGCGGCCGCCGCCTCGCGGTCCTTCAGCGCGACCTGGCCCGCGAGCAGAGCGCCGCACTCGCCCGCGGCCTTGGGGGGGAGTCCCTGGCAGGCACGGGCCGCGGCACCGGGGTCGAGATCGGCCTGCTGCACGGACTGGACCAGGACCTCTGCCGGATGAGGCGTGTCACAGGCCGCGAACATGATCGGGATCAGCAGGCGCAAGGCTCCCCTTCTAAGGGGGCTCGACGTCCGGGGCATGGGGTTCTACCTGAGCATCCGCGAAATGGGGCGGCCGGGCGGTGATCGAACCGGATGACCGGTCCTCAGGAGCCGGTTACCCCCGCCGCCGAAGCTGACTGCAAGGAGTCGCATGGCCTCGCCGCAGAAGATCCTGGCCGCTGTCCTGCTGGCCGGGGGATTCTCCCTCACGGCTTGTCAGACCGCCCCCCAGGAAGGGGTGGCCCGGGGAGAGACCCTGTACGAGACCTGCGAGCCCTGTCACGGGCCCGCCGCGCTCGGCAAGCAGGCCATCGGCGCCCCCGCCATCGCGGGGCTGGAGTCCTGGTACGTCCAGGCCCAGGTCGAGAAGTTCCGCACAGGTGCCCGGGGCGCACACCCCAAGGACATGGAGGGCGCCCGAATGCGTCCGATGGCCCGCTCGCTGCGCACCAACGAAGACGTGGCGGCCGTGGCCTTGTACGTCTCCGGGCTGCCCGCCGAGCGCCCTGCAGCGGCGCTCAGCGGTGGCGACGCCGCCAAGGGCGCTGCGGCCTATGCGGTCTGCACCGCCTGTCACGGCGCAGACGGCAAGGGCAACAAGGCCCTGAATGCCCCTGCGCTGACCGGCCACGCCGACTGGTACATACTGGCCCAGCTGCACAAGTTCAAGAACGGCCAGCGTGGCGCCGACCCCCGCGACACGTCTGGCGCGACCATGCGCCCCATGGCGATGACCCTGGTCGACGAACAGGCCATGCTCGACGTCATCGCCCACATCCAGACCCTGCCCTGAACCGGAGCCGGACATGGCCAAAGAAGAAACCTCGGACCAGCTGGTCACCCGGATCTTCAAGATCACGATGATCACGGCGGTGCTCTTCGTGGGCTCCGTCTTCCTGTTCGTCCTGTAGGACCCACCTCATGATCTCACTCTGGGTCGAGTCGGCCAGCACCTACGCCGAGAGCATCGACAACCTCATCCTCCTCGTCGGCGTGCTCGTCGGCTTCTGGGGCGGCATCGCCTTGGCGGTGATGTTCCTGTTCATGTGGATGTTCCGGGAGCGCGAGGGCGTGCCCACCACGTATGTGACCGGCAAGGAGCCCGAGCTCAAGCGGTGGATCACCATCCCCCACTGGGTGATCATCGCCTGCGACGGCCTGATCATCTGGGGCGCGATCTCGGTCTGGTACAACGTCAAGCAGCACAAGCCGGCCCCGGAACAGGTCATTCGCGTGACCGGCGTCCAGTGGACCTGGCTGTTCCAGCACCCGGGCCCCGACGGCGAGCTGGACACCGACGACGACATCCACACCGCCGACGACCTGCACATCGAGGTCGACACCATCTACCACTTCCAGCTGGAAGCCGCCGACGTGATGCACAGCTTCAGCGTGCCGGTGTTCCGCCTCAAGCAAGACGCGATTCCCGGCCGCCGGATCACAGGGTGGTTCGAGGCCACCAAGACCGGCGAGTACGACATCCAGTGCGCTGAGATGTGCGGCATCGGCCACGGCCTCATGCAGGGCCGGATCCACATCGAGACCCCGGTCGAGCACGCCGCCTGGATGGCAAGCGCGACTCTGACTGCTGCGACAGGGAACTAGTCCCATGTCGCAGAAGTTCACGGACACTCGCTCGCCCTCGCCACGCCTGGCGGCTCCCAGCCGCGTTGATGTGACTCGGCCACACCGGCCGCGTCTGGAATCCACCAGGCGCGGCGATTGCTTCGCGAGTGCCTCGCGATCTCCTGCGACAGGGAACTAGCCATGGAAGCCACACACGACCACGGCGCCCACGATCACCACGACGAGGGCTTCATCAAGAAGTACCTGTGGTCCACCGACCACAAGATGATCGCCTTCCAGTACCTCATCACCGGCATGGCGATGGGGCTGATCGGCGCCTTCATGGCGTACGCCTTCCGCATGCAGCTGGCCTTCCCGGGCATGCACGTGCCCGGCATCGGCGTCATCACCCCAGACGTCTACAACGCCCTGGTCACCAACCACGGCACCATCATGATCTTCTGGGTCGCGATGCCCGTGCTCATCGCGGCCTTCGGCAACTACTGCATCCCGCTGATGATCGGCGCCGATGACATGGTGTTTCCGCGCATCAACCGGCTCAGCTACCAGATCTTCCTGCTCAGCGCGATCGTGCTCATCTGGAGCTTCTTCGTGCCGGGCGGCGGCTTCGGCGGCGCCTGGACGGCCTACCCGCCGCTCTCGGCCGAAGAACTCTACAGCCTGACACCCACCGGATCGAGCCTGTGGGTGGTGGCCGTCGGGCTCGAATTCATCGCCTTCCTGCTAGGCGGCATCAACTTCGTCACCACGGCCATGAACAGCCGGGCCCCGGGCATGAAGGCCCTGGACGTGCCGATCACGGTCTGGATGATCGTCATCGCCAGCATCCTGTTCATGGCTTCGGTCGGCCCGCTGCTCGCCGGCGCGGTCATGCTGCTGTTCGACCAGAACCTGGGCACCGGCTTCTTCGACCCCATGTCCGGTGGCGACCCCATCCTGTGGCAGCACCTGTTCTGGTTCTTCGGCCACCCCGAGGTCTACGTCGTGCTCTTGCCGGCGATCGGCTTCTCGGGCGAGATCATCGCGGTCTTCAGCCGCAAGAAGCTCTTTGCCTACAAGACCATCCTGCTGACCGCCATCGGCACCGGTGTCCTGAGCTTCTTCGTGTGGGCCCACCACCAGTTCATCTCGGGCATCGACCCGCGCATGGCGAACATCTTCACCATCACCACGGTGTTGATCTCCATCCCCATCGCCGAGATGGTGTTCCTGTACATCGCGACCCTGTTCGGCGGGTCCATCCGGTTCACCACCCCGATGCTGTGGGCCCTGGCGTTCGTGGCCGAGTTCATCATCGGCGGCATCACCGGCATCTTCCTGGGGGCGTCGGGCGCCGACATCTACTTCCACGACACGTACTTCGTGCTGGCGCACTTCCACTACACCTTCTTCCCCATCGCCATCATCGGGACCTACGCGGGCTTCACCTACTGGTTCCCCAAGATGACCGGCAAGATGATGAGCGAGAGGCTGGGCAAGCTCCACTTCTGGGGGACCATCATCCCCTTCAACATGATCTTCATGCCCCTGTTCGTCCTGGGCGCAGCGGGCCAGCACCGCCGGATCTACGACTACACCGGGTTCCCCGAGCTGTCCCTGGACTGGATGCAGATGACCCGGGTGGTGGCCACGTCCAGCCTGCTCATCATGCTGTCCTTCCAGGTCTTCTTCTTCTGGAACGTCTTCGCCAGCCTGCGCAACGGCAAGAAGGCCGGCAAGAACCCCTGGCGCTCCAACACGCTGGAGTGGACCGCCGAGTCGCCTCCGGGTCACGGCAACTGGGCCGAGCTGCCGAACTGCTACCGGGGCCCCTACGAGTACGGTCACCCCGACCGCGAAGAAGACTACTGGCCCCAGAACCTCCCTGCCTGAGCTGAGCACACGACCATGCAGAAGCCCATTGCCACCAACCGCTCCTCCATGGGGATCCCCACCGGCAAGCTCGCCGTGTGGTGGGTCATCGGGTCGGAGATCGTGATCTTCGGTGGGATCCTGGCCAGCTACCTGATGCACCGGCTGGGACACCCCGAGTGGGCCAACTACGCCCAGCACACCAACACCATGGCCGGCGCCTTCAACACCCTGGTGCTGCTGACCTCCAGCCTGACGGCGGTGCTGGCCCACAACGCCGCAGAGCGCGGTGACGGCAAGCGGGCAGCGAACTTCCTGCTGCTCACCGTGGGCGGCGCGGTGACCTTCCTCATCGTCAAGGGCTTCGAGTGGAACTACGAGATCACCCACGGCTACGTGATCTCGTCCAACCAGTTCTGGTCCTTCTACTACACGGCTGCCGGCGTGCACGCGATGCACGTGATCGCTGGCGCGATCCTGATGGTCTGGGTGTCCACCTTGGCTCGCAAGGGCCAGGAGCTCCAGCGGGTCGAGCTCATCGGCCTGTACTGGCACTTCGTCGACCTGGTCTGGATCTTCCTGTTCCCGCTCCTCTACATCGCCAAGTAGGTCGGAATCTCAATGTCTGAGCACGCACACGACCACGACCAGAGCGGCGCCGACCAGGGCGGCGATGACGGTCACCACGGTCACCCCGACTCCCACTACATCAAGATCTGGGCGATCCTCTGCGTCCTGCTGATGATCAGCGTGCTGGGTCCCGAGCTCGGGGTCCAGCTGGTGACCCTGATCACGGCGTTCGGCATCGCCTTCGTCAAGGCCTACATGGTCGCCAAGAACTTCATGCACCTGGACGTGGAGAAGCCGATCATCCACTACATCCTGGGCACCTGCCTGGTGTTCATGGTGCTGTTCTTCTCGGCCGTGGCCCCCGACGTCATGGAGCACGACGGCAGCAACTGGGAGCACCTCACGGCCAAGCAGGTGGTCGCAGACGGACTCGAGGCCATGGAAGCCGAACAGGGCGGACACGGCGACGACGACCACGGAGACGGAGGCGGCGGTCACTGAGCGCCCGCCCGACGAGCCCCAGGAGGCTGACATGAGCGTCACGGCGCTGCCCCTCGATGCCGCGCAGCGGCGCGGACCCCCCAAGCCCACCCTCAAGGTCGCGCCCAACGGCGTCGTGGGCATGCTGATCTTCATCACGTCCGAGCTCATGCTCTTCGCCGGGCTGGTCAGCGCCATCGCCATCGTCAAGGCCCGGGCCAGCATGTGGCCGCCACCCGGCCAGCCCAGGCTGCCGGTGGCCGAGACCGCCGTGAACACGCTGGCGTTGCTGGCCAGCGGTGCCTTGATGTACTGGGCGGGCAAGAAGTTCCTCGAGAACCCGCGCTCGGCGCTGAAGCCCCTGCGCATCGGCATCGTGCTGGGCCTGTTCTTCGTGGGCTTCCAGGGTGCTGAGTGGGTGGCCATGCTCGGTCAGGGGCTGACCCTGCAGTCCAGCGCCATGGGGTCGTTCTTCTACCTGGTGGTCGGCATCCACGGCCTGCACGCCCTGGCGGCGATCACGGCCATGATCTGGGTGGAGCGTCGCCTGACGGCGGGCCGGCTGTCCCACACGGAGTTCTGGACGGCTCGGCTGTTCTGGTACTTCGTCGTGCTGGTCTGGCCCGTGCTCTACTGGCGTCTCTACCCGGCCACGGTGGGCTCTTGACCCCTCTCGTCCTGCTCCCTGCGCTCTGGGCCCCGGCGGCCTGGGCCTGCGCTGTGTGCAGCGACCCCGAGGCGGTGAGCAACCTGACCTTTGGCCTCTCGACCGCGTTCCTCACCTTCTTGCCGCTGCTGGCCATGGCCGCCGTGGGCTGGTGGTTCTGGCGGCGCCTCAAGGCTCTCGAGGCCGAACAGGGGGCCCAGGTCCTGAACCTGCGCCAGGACTGACTCGACGGGGCTCGGGCGCCGGGCCCGTGGTAGGACAGTGCGGGGAGGGGACGAGGTGCCCTTGTCGGACAGGATCAGGCGTCGACGCCCCCGGCGTGCGATTCCCATCGCCTCGATCCGGTTCCAGATCAGCCTGGTGCTGCTGCTCTCGGCGCTCAACGGCATCGTGCTCGTGGCGATCGCCGGTGCCTATCTGCCGACCGACGAAGACGAGAGCCGCCTGGACCAGGTCCGCCTGGGCGTGCTCCTGCAGCGCCTGGAGACCCTCCAGAGCGACATCCTGGCCGACGACGCGTCCGTCGAGGACCAGGAGGCCGAGCTCGACCAGCTGCAGCAAGAGGCCGCGGGGCTGGGCGAGCAGGCTCTGGACCTGGGCTATGCGCTCAAGGACTACCGCTGGACCCTGTCCGCCCGCCGGGCCGCCGAGCTGGGCGCCGACGGCGACCGCCAGCTCCGGAGCGCCTACCTGGGGGTGCTTGGCGCCCTGGCCGAGCTCCAGCGGCAAGATCAGCCCGAAGACCGCCCCCTGTGGTTGCTCGGGGCCCTCCTGGGGTGGGTCGTGCTCACCACCCTGGCCACGCTGGTCGTGTCCCTGGGGCTGCGGGGGGTGCTCTCCACGCCCCTGCGCGACCTGGCCCACGCCGCGGCGCGGGTCGGTGAGGGCGATCTGACCCAGCCCTTCCCGACGCCGTCCGGCGCCGACGAGTTCCGCAAGCTGGGGCGGGCGCTGGAGTCCATGCGGGCCAAGCTCGTGTCCAGCATCCAGGAGCAGGGGGAGCAGAACGCGGTCCAGACCGCCATGCTCCAGGTCCTCAACGACGGGGTGTTGTTCCTGGACGCCGAGGAGCGCGTGATGGGCTTCAACGCCGCCGCCACGCTGATCCTGGCCACCCGCAGCATTCAGCTCCAGGAGGGCATGGCGGTCCAGACCGCGGTGCCCGGGCTGCCCCCGGGGTCCATCACGGGCTGGGCGGGGGCCAAGCTGGAGCTGGACTTCGACGACGGCGAAGACGTGCAGTACCTCACCGTGCGTGCCCACCAGATCGCCGACGACTCCCCGGACCTGCGCAGCTCCTGGGTGGTGGTCGTGCGAGACGTGACCAAGGCCGTCGAGGTCGAAGGGCTCAAGCGGGACTTCCTGAGCGTCGTCACCCACGAGCTCAAGACCCCGCTGACCGTGATCGATGGCTACCTGCGCCTGCTCATGCGAGGCAAGGGGGGCACGGTGACCGACAAGCAGCGGGACCTGCTGGGCCGGTCGTCGGAACAGGTCCACGTCCTCACGGGCATGGTCCAGGACCTGCTGGACGCGACCCGGCTGGAGGGCGGCAACCTGAAGCTCGAGGTGGGCAGCGTCGACGCGGGTGCCGCACTCGAGGAGTGCGCCCATGGCCTGGCCGGAGAGGCCGAGAAGCGCGGGATCAAGCTGACGCTCGACGTGGACCAGGACGCCCGGGTCGCGATCCACGCCGACGCGTTCCGGCTCCAGCAGGTCCTGGGCAACCTGGTCCGGAACGCGCTGAAGTTCACCCCCGAGCACGGCCAGGTCTCGCTGCACGGGGTGCGGGACCACGACCAGGTCCGGCTCGAGGTGCGAGACACCGGGCGCGGCATTCCGCCGAGCGCCCTCTCCAGGCTGTTCGACAAGTTCTACCAGGTCCAGCGTGGGGACACGCGCAAGGCCGGTGGGGCCGGTCTGGGGCTCTACATCTGTGACCAACTCGTCCGCGCGATGGGTGGCACCATGGCGGTCACGTCCAGCCTCGGGGAGGGCAGCACCTTCACTGCGGTCTTGTCGGTGTGGACGCCGCCTTCGGAGGAAGCATGAGAGGACGTCCACTCGGTGAGATCCTGTGCGAGGCCGGGCTGCTGGAGGCCAAGCTCGAGGAGGCCCTCCGACTCCAGGAGATCGAGCCCGACACCCTGCTCGGGGTAGCGCTGGTCCGGATCGGCGCCGTGGTCGAAGACGACGTCGCCAAGGCCGTCGCGCTGCAGATGGGCTTGGAATACGTGGACCCGACGATCGCGGCGATCGACCCCAGCGTGGCCTGGAAGGTCGGTCGGGCTTTTGCCGAGCGTCGCCAGGTCCTGCCCATGGGCCGGCGTGCGGGCAAGGTCCGAGTGGCCATGGCCGACCCGCGGGACCAGGATCTGATCCGCGAGCTGGAGTTCGCCTACGGGGGCTCGGTGGAGCCGGTGATCGCGGGCCCGACCCACCTGCGCGAGGCCATCCTGCTGCACTACGACATGGAGCCCGTCGCTTCTCGCATGCTCGCCGGGGTCGACCCGAAGCTCCGCCGCCTGGCCACCGCGCCGACGTCGTTCGAGCTGGACCCGACGGCTGTGACCCGTCACCTCCAGGGGCGAGAAGGCGCCGTCTACGTGGACCTGGTGGACTTCTTGCTCATCAACGGCATCGAGCGGGGCTCCTCGGATCTGCACATCGAGCCCCAGCGGGACAGCGTGCGGGTCCGGATGCGCATCGACGGCCTGCTGCGCGAAGTGCTGACCCTGCCCCCCTGGGCCCAGCAGTCCCTGGTCGGGCGCATCAAGGTGCTGGCCCGGATGGACGTGGCCGAGCGCCGCCGTCCCCAGGACGGCAAGGTGTCGGCCAAGCTGGCCGGCAAAGAGGTCGACCTGCGCATCGCCACGATGCCGACCCAGTACGGCGAGAACGTGGTGGTCCGGATCCTGGACCCGGCCATGATCCGCCAGGACCTGGGCGGGCTGGGCTGGTCCGCCGGGCAGCTCCGGGACTGGTACCGCCTGCTCACCCGTCCCCGGGGCCTGGTCTTGGTGGTCGGGCCCACGGGCTCGGGCAAGTCCACCACGCTCTACGGCTCGATCCACCGGCTGAACCAGGAGGCCGTCTCGATCGTGACCATCGAGGACCCGGTGGAGTACAGCCTGCCCGGCATCATGCAGACCCAGGTCGACGAGCGCACCGGTGTGACCTTTGCCGGCAGTGTGCGGGCGCTCTTGCGCCAGGACCCGAACGTGATGGTCATCGGCGAGATCCGGGACGGGGACACCGCCCAGGCCGCGGTCGAGGCCGCCAACACCGGTCACCTGGTGCTGTCGACCCTGCACACCGGCAACTCGATCGCCGCCATCGCACGGCTGAGGGAGCTGGGGGTGCCCGGGTCCCTGCTCAGCGCTGCTCTCACCGGGGTGGTCTCTCAGCGCCTGATCCGCGAGGTCTGCCAGCACTGCTCCCGGCTCGAAGACGCCGTGCCCGAGGACTGGGAGCGCCTGGGCCTGGCGCCGCTGGACCTGGGGGGGCCGGTCCGCAGGGCCGGACCCGGCTGCCCCCACTGCCAGTACATCGGCTACGTCGGCCGGCTGGGTATCTACGAGCTGCTCACCATCAGCGAAGACCTTCGGACCGCCATCCAGGGCGACGCCGCCGAGCCGGAGCTCTGGCGACTGGCCCGGGAGAGCGAGCTGCGCACCACCATCGTCGATGGGCTGGAGCGGGTGCAGCAGGGTCGGACCACCCTGGAGGAGCTGGCCCGGGTCATTCCGATGGCCGACTACCCCCGGGACATGCGCCCGGACGCCCACCTGGCGCCGGCGGTCCCGGTCCAGGCCCCGTCAGAGGAGGAGCCGGTCGGGCCTGCCGAGCTGGTCGGCGAGGCCCCCGCCGAGGCGCCGGAGTCGGCGCCCGTTCCCGAGCCCCCGTCGGCCGCGCCCGGCCCGTCCACGGCGCCGAGCCGGTCCCGGGCCCAGGTGCTGTTGGTCGACGACTCCCAGGAGATCCTGGACATGGTCGAGCTGACCCTGGAGGACGACTACGAGGTCCGCCGGGCCAACGACGGCGTGGAAGCCCTCGAAGCCGTCGCGGCCAGCCAGCCCGATCTGATCGTCCTGGACGTCATGATGCCGCGCATGTCCGGGTACGAGGTCTGCGAGGCCCTGCGCCAGGACACGGCGACGGCGTCGATTCCGATCTTGTTCCTCAGCGCCCGAGGCGACGCGGGACACGTGAAGCAGGGACTGAGGGCCGGGGGGGACGACTACCTGCCCAAGCCCTTCGATCCCGAGGAGCTCGAGCTTCGAATCCGGGCGCTGCTGAGGCGCTCCGGCTTCACGCCGGGGTGAGATAGGGGGCCGCGTGCGACGCGGTCGACTGGGACTGGTGCTGGGCCTGCTGGCGATGGCTGGCTGGGCGCGCTTCGGCTCCGGCGCCGTGGGTGCCGTGCCTTGGGTCGTGGCGCCGCTCGTGGCCCCGGGGGGCACCCCCGGCCCCCTGGCGAACATCCAGCGGCTCGAGGTCGGGGGCCATGCCCCGGAAGACGTCGACGTGGACCCGGCCGGCTGGCTGACCACCGGCGTGGTGGACGGGCGGATCCTGCGGGTCGCCCCAGACGGCAAGGTCGTGGAGCTGGCGAACACCGGCGGTCGCCCGCTGGGTCTTCACCGGGGGACCGACGGGCGCCTGCTGGTGGGGGACACCGAGCTCGGCCTGTTGGCCGTCGACGGCAGCGGCACCATCGAGACCCTCGCGCCGGCCGGCCCGGGCGGGCCCCACTTCGTCGACGACCTGGAGACGGGGCCGGACGGCGCGGTCTACTTCTCGGACGCGTCGAGCCGCTTTGGCTTCCACGAGTGGAAGCGCGACCTGATCGCGGGGACCTGTACCGGCCGGCTGTTCCGCTGGACCCGCGACAGCGGAGCCCAGGTGCTGCTGGACGGACTGTGCTTTGCCAACGGCGTCGCGCTGCCGGCCGATGGCGCCTTTGTGCTCGTGTCCGAGACCGGGCGCTATCGGGTGCGGCGGCTCTGGCTGACGGGGCCCCGAGAGGGCCAGGTCGAAGACTTCCTGACCGGGCTGCCGGGCTTCCCCGACGGCGTGTCCAGCACGCCACGGGGCACATTCTGGGTGGCGCTCGCGTCCCCGCGGAATCCGGTGCTCGACGCCACCGCCGGGCTGCCTGGTCTGCGGGCCTGGATGGACCTGCTCCCGGCCGCTCTGCAGCCCAAGCCCGAGCGCCACCCGCGCGTGCTCGAGGTCGACGCCCAGGGCCAGGTCCTGCGCGATCTCCAGGATCCGAAGGGCACCACCTACGGGGTGATCACCAGCGTCCAGGAAGCCGACGGCCGGCTGTGGTTCGGCAGCCTGACCGAGACCGCCCTGGGTCGGGGACCCGCGTTGACCGATCTCTGACCCCGGGGGGTCGCGCGCCTGGCCCCGAGCGGTGTCCGTCGGACATCCCTCCACCCGGTGCGCCCATGCTCTCGCTCCTCTTGTCGACCGCCCTCGCTGCCCCCACCGCCCCCGTGACCTTGATGGGGGGGCTCGGGGGCGTCGCGGGGGTGGGGGACGGTGGCATCACAGGCGTGGGTCACCTGGTGGTGAACCTGGGCCGCTTCGGGCTCGAGGCGGGCGGGCGAGAGGGCTGGGCCTTCGCCGAGAGCCGGGAGCTCGGCAACATCTTCCTGGGGGCGCGGCTCTACTTGCCGCGGGACTTCCACGTGCGGCTGGCGTTCTCCCACAACCACGAGGTGCCCCAGGCGGTGCTGCTCGAAGACCCGATGGGGTCGCTCTCGGGCACGGCGCCCGGCATCCGGCACCGGTCCGGCGTCGAGCTGGGCGTGGGCTGGAGCTACCGGAACACCGGGCGGCTGCCCTTCACCTGGTTGGACTGGCTCGGTGCCTGGACCGAGGCGACCGTGCAGGTCTTCCCCGATGATCTGGGCCCTCACGCCTACCTGCTGGTCGAGTACGGGCTGTCCTTCGACGTGGGCCGGTGGCCGGGTTCCCGCTGACCCCTGCCGGCCGACGCCTGGGATAGCCTCGGGCCATGTCTGACCCCACCGCCTCGCGTGCGCCCCTCTCCCCCCAGAACTTCGCTCGCCTGGTCCTGATCCTGGTCGGGGTGATCTGGCTGTGCGTGGGCCTGTCGGCCATGGTCAACCCGGTGGACCTGGCCGACTGGGTGGACTTCGATCTGGAGACCAACACCGCGCTGGCCGAGTTCCGGGCCATGTACGGTGGCCTGTCCATCGCGCTGGCACTGCTCCACGGCGGCGCGGCCATCCGCGGGGCCTGGCTCCGTCCGGCGCTCATGATGTCCAGCGTCATCACGGCGGGGCTCCTGGTCGGTCGGCTGTCGTCTCTCGTCCTGGACGGCATGTTCGGCGCCTTCGTGTTGGGGCTGGCCCTGGGCGAAGTCGTGCTGCTGGGGCTGTCCGCGGCCGCGCTCTGGCGGCTCTGGCGGGCACCCGACGCCCCGGTTCCCACACCTCAGGTTGCTGCGGCTGCCGCCCCCGCGGCCCCCGCGCCAACCCCCGAGACCGTGCAGACCCAGGACTGACCGGCGGGTGTGAAAGGAAAGCGTCGATTCGGTGCACAGCCGGCCTGCGCGCCGGCCGGGAGCTATACCGTGCCCACGGAGACGACCCGTGGCTGCAGCGCACCCCCCCGTGACCTGGATTCCCGACGGCGCCGAGCTGTTGCGGACCAGGCGCCTGGTCGAGCACGATCTGGTGCCCGACGACGGGGTCGTGGCGCTGGTCGGTGCCCACCACTTCGAGCCCGGCGACCCGCTGCTGGGCGCCCCGGAGATCCCGCGGCTGCGCCCCGTCCTGGTCGCCCTGGCGGCCCGTGCTGCGGGGGCGACCGAGGTCGACGGCGAGACCCAGTACGTGGCGGAGCTGCTGCACCTGGCCCTGATGGTGCACGACGTGGCCCTGGGCCGCGAAGGCGGGCGCCGGCGCCGGGTCGCCCGCCGCCTGTTGCGTCGCAGCGTGAGCTTCCTCACCGGAAACCACCTGACCCTGCGGGCCCTGGAAGTGGCTCGGTCCCGCCGGCCCGAGCTGAGCGACGCCATCCTGGAGACCCTCCGGGAGTTCGCCGACGGCCAGGCCCTGGTCCGGACCCTGCAGCAAGGGGTGGTGCCGGACCAGGAGGACTGGGCCCACCACGCCAACACCCACACCGGCGCCCTGTTCGGCTTCTGCTGCCGGGCCGGGGGTGTCGTCGCTGCGGCAGACCTGGCCGAGCGGTCCGCTCTGGGGCGCTACGGGCGGGCCTTGGGTCGGGTCTGGCACGTGGCCGAGGACGTCTCGGCCCTCCGCCACGGCGACGCTGGCCACCACCTGCTCACCCGCGCCCTCGAGGGCCGGCCCGTCCTGCCGGTCGTGGTGGCGGCCGACCACGACCCCGCCATCGGTCGTGCGTGGGCCGACCTGGTCGTGTCCCCTTCGCTGATCGGCGCCGAGCACCTGGCGGGTCGCGTCCTGGCGGCCGGTGGGCTGACCCGGGCTGCCCAGGTCATGGTCCGCGACGCCTGGACGGCCCGACAGGCCCTGCGCCGGCTGCCTCCGAGCCCCTTCCGCGACGCGCTGGACGCCCTCCCCGATCGCCTGGCCAGGGCCGCCGTCCGCGGGGCCCCACGAGCGAGCTGAGCGGGTTATCTCGCGGCCCCATGGTCTGAACCGGGAGAGTGAGATGCGTTCCCTGCTGCTGCTGTCCAGTGCTGCCCTGCTCACCGTCGCCTGCGGCGGCATGGACAGCCCCCCGCCCAAGCCCGAGCCGGTGCGCGACGCGCCCAAGGCCCAGCCCAAGGAGCCCGCGGCACCGCCGGCGGCCTTCGACGCCGCGGCCGTCTTCAAGACCAACTGCTCGACCTGCCACGGCGAGGGTGGTGCGGGCGATGGCGTCGCCGGAGCGGCCCTGGATCCCAAGCCCCGCGACTTCACCGACGCCACCTGGTGGGAAGGCGTGGCCGACGACCACGTCAAGACCGTCTTCATGAAGGGCGGTCCGGCGGCGGGCAAGTCCCCGCTGATGGCGCCGTTCGGTCACCTGTTCCCCGCAGCCGCGGACCAGGACGCCATGATTGCCCACCTCAAGGCCTACGCCGCCGAGTAGCCGCTACTTGTCTCCGCGGCTGCACAGGAAGCGGTCCGACTGGCCCCCCGGGTAGCGGGTGTCGTTGTAGTGCGTCACCAGGCCGTCGGCGTCGAAGGTGTAGGTCATGCTGGAGCTGGTGTCGTTGTCGCCGTTGGGCTCGCCGATCGTGACCAGGTCGGAGACCCAGAAGTCCCGCCCGTCCCGGGCGGACCAGTTGCAGTCCGCGGTGTCGCTCCGGAAGGCCTTGTAGGTGCAGGTCGAGCCGTTGTTGTCCGGGTAGATGGCCATGATCGTCAGGTAGTCCCCGGTCGCTTCGCCCCCGGCCTTGGTGTCGTTGGCCACGGCCCACGCCGACGCCAGGTGGTCCTCGGTCCGGGGCACGAAAAGGTTGAGCCCCAGGTCATTGCAGGCCCGCTCGGCGGTGTCAGCGCCGCTGCTGCCCGGGGCGTCGTACTTGTAGATCGTGTAGCCACCGCCGTCGGTGGACATGTCGCACCAGACTTCGTAGGGATTGTTCGAGACCGTCGGGTCGATCCAGTAGAGGCCGTCGGACATGGGACCGTCGGCGGCGTCGAGGAGCTCCAGGCAGCTGCGGCCGTCGCAGTCGGCGCTGTTGCCGGGGGACTCGTCGAATTCGATCCAGCCCGAGCAGTCCACGTCGGCGCCGGAGCAGTCGCCCGCCGCGTCCGGGTTGATGCCCGGGTCGGTGTCGTCGCAGTCCGTGTCGTCGTCGACGTAGCCGCTCGGCGCCGAGCAGGCGGCCTCTGTGGTGCTGCTGTCGCCGAAGCCGTCCTCGTCGGCGTCCCGGTAGAAGGTCTGGGCTTCGCCGGCTTCGTCGACCGCCAGGTCGCAGTCGTCGTCGATCTCGTTGCAGGACTCCTGGGCGCCGGGGTTCACCAACACGTCGCTGTCGTCGCAGTCCTCGGCGTTGGAGACGTGGTCCGTCGGCGCCGTGCAGTCGGTCACCGGTGTGGCCTCGTCGCCGTAGCCGTCGCCGTCGGAGTCGGCGTACCACAGCGGTCCGGCCTCCTCGTCCACGGTGTCGTCGCAGTCCTCGTCCCGGCCGTCGCAGGTCTCCGGAGCGCCCGGGTAGGTGGTCGGGCTCAGGTCGTTGCAGTCGTCCTTGGCGCCCACGCCGTCCTGGTCCTGATCGATGAACTCCCCGGTGTCCAGGAAGTCCGTGGGGTCCTGGGGACCATTGCAGGCGAGGAGGAGCAGGAGCGACGTCACGGGGCGGAGTCTACCGAAAGTCGCGGCTGTCCTTGTTGAACTCAGGCGGCTTCACGGGGAGATCCTGGAGCTCACTCCACGCGGACTGGGGGATCTTCCGGAACCGGTAGATCACGATGGAGATCGCCTCGTTGTGGCGCTGCAGCTTCCCGGTCACCATCACCAGGTTCTCGCCGCGGGCCACCCGGCGCTGGGACTCGAAGACCTTGGGCCACACCACCACGTTGGCCATGCCGGTCTCGTCCTCCAGGCTCATGAACACCACGCCCGACGCGGTCATGGGCCGCTGGCGGCTGGTCACCAGGCCCGCGATCTTGACCACGCGGTCGGGCTCCAGCTCGAGCAGCCTGGAGATCGGCACCACGCCTCGGCGAGACAGCCACCGCCGGGCCAGCCCGATGGGGTGGGCATCCAGGGACAGGCCCATGTACTTGTAGTCCAGCTGCATCTCCTCGAACCGGGTCGCGATGGGCAGGCGATCGCCGTCATCAGAGCTGGCCAGGCCCTCGAGCAGCGGCGTGCTCTTGGTCCACAGGCCCTCGACCGCCCACACGGCCTCTCGCCGGGACAGCCCCAGATCGGCCAGGACGTCGGATCGGGCCAGACAAGACAGGGCGCCCCGGTCCAGGCTGGCCCGGCGGGCCAGGTCGGCGACGGACTGGAAGGGCCCGCCGCTGTTGCGTGCGTGCACGATGCGCAGACCCTCCTCCTCACCGAGTCCTTTGACCTCGCGCAGGCCCAGTCGCATGGCCACGCCCCGGGCCTCGATGCCCTCGGTGCCACCCACCAGGGGGTCCACGCGGCCGTCGGGCTCCAGGGTGCAGTCCCAGTCGCTGCTGTGGAGCCGGGCAGGGCGGACCTCGACGTGGTGCCGGCGGGCGTCTCCCACCAGGCTCGACGCGCTGTAGAAGCCCATGGGCTGGGAGTTCAGCAGCGCAGCACAGAACGCCGCCGGGTAGTAGGTCTTGAGGAAGAGCGACACGTAGACCAGCAGAGCGAAGCTCGCGGCGTGGGACTCGGGGAAGCCGTACTCGCCGAACCCCAGGATCTGCTTGGCGATCTGCTGAGCGTATTCGCGGGAGATGCCCTCGCACTGCAGGTTGGCCATCAGCTTGGCCACCAGGGGCTCCAGCCCGCCTCGCTTGCGCCAGGCCCCCATCGCCCGGCGCAGGGCATCGGCTTCGCCGGCGCCGAAGCCCCCGACCGCCATGGCCATCTCCATGACCTGCTCCTGGAAGATGGGCACGCCCAGGGTCCGGGACAGGATCGGCTCCAGCAGAGGGTGGGCGTAGCGCACGGGCTCCAGCCCGTCCCGGCGGTCCAGGTAGGGGTGGACCATGCCCCCCTGGATCGGCCCGGGGCGCACGATGCTGATCTCGATCACCAGGTCGTAGAAGCAACGGGGCTGGAGCCGGGGCAGCATGGACATCTGGGCGCGGGACTCGATCTGGAACACCCCGATGGTGTCCGCACGACAGGCCGTGTCGTAGACGTAGGGGTCCTCGGCGGGCAGGGTGGCCAGCGTCAGACTGCGGCCGTGGTGGTCCTCGATCATCTCGAAGCACTTGCGGATGGCCGAGAGCATGCCCAGGGCCAGCACGTCGACCTTGACGAAGCCCACGGCGTCCACGTCGTCCTTGTCCCACTGGATCACCGTGCGGTCCGGCATGGTGGCGGGCTCGATGGGGCAGCGGTCCCGCAGGCTCTGCTCGGCGATCACAAAGCCGCCCACGTGGATGCTCACGTGGCGTGGAAAGCCCTGGACGTCCTCGCAGATGGCCAGGGTCGCGTGCACCGCTGGGTCGTCGGGATCCAGGCCCGCCTCGGCCACCATGGACTCCGGCAGGGGGCCCCGGGACCAGTAGTTCAGGGTCTTGGCCAGCCGGTCGACCTGTTCCAGGGACAGGCCCAGGGCCTTGCCCACGTCGCGTATGGCGCTGCGGGGGCGGTAGCTGATGACCTCGTTGACCATCGCCGCTCGATCCCGACCGTACTTGTCGTAGATGTCCTGGATGACCTCTTCCCGGCGCTCGTGCTCGAAGTCCACGTCGATGTCGGGGGGCTCGCCGCGCTCTTCGGACAGGAAGCGCTCGAACAGCAGGTTGCTGCGCTCCGGGTCCACCGCGGTGATGCCCAGGCAGTAGCAGACGGCGCTGTTGGCTGCGCTGCCGCGGCCCTGGCACAGGATCTCCCGGGCCCGGGCCATCACCACGATGTCGTAGACGGTCAGGAAGTAGGTGGCGAAGTCGAGCTTCTCGATCAGCCGCATCTCGTGGTCGACCTGGCCCCGGACCTTGGCTGGGATGCCGCCGGGCCACCGTTCCTTGGCGCCGGCCTCGACCCGGTCCCGGAGCCAGCTGAGCGGCGTGTGGCCGTCGGGGACCACCTCCTGGGGGTAGTCGTACTGGAGCTGGCCCAGGTGGAAGCCGCAGCGGTCGGCGACTTGGACCGTGCGGGCGACTCGATCGGGGTGGTCCCGCCACAGCTGGCTCATGGCGCCGGGGCCCTTGAGGTGGCGCTCGGCGTTCGGCTCGAGCAGGGTGCCGGCCTGGGCCAGCGGGACCTTGGCCTTGATGCAGCGGAACACGTCCTGCAGCCGCTTGCGCCCGGGATCGTGCATGAGCGCCCGGTTCACGGCCACCAGCGGCCGGTCCAACAGGCCCGCCAGCGCCTCGGCCCGGGCCACATCGCGGCTGTCTGCGGGCAGGAGCTGCCGCCAGCAGGCCACGTACAGTCGGTCGCCGAAGGCGTCGGCGAGCTGCAGCGCCTGGTCCGGGTGATCGAGCCAGTCGTGGCCCACCAGGGCGACCACGTCGTCGGCGTGGGAGAGCACCGGCTCCAGGCCGATGCGAAAGGGCTGCTTGCCCTCCCAGGGCCCGTTGGGGTCCCGGGGCTCCTTGCCGAGGGTGAGCAGGTCGCACAGCCTGGACCAGCCGTGTTCGCTGCAGGCGTACAGGGGCAGCTCCGGGAATGCGGGCCCGTCTGCCCCCTTGGCCACGTCGAGCTTGGGGGCCAGCAGGGTGCCGTGGAGGCAGCGCAGGTTCAGTCGCGCAGCCGCCTTCCACCCCCGGACCAGCCCATAGACACCGTCGGTGTCGGCGATGCCCAGGGCCGCGAGTCCGAGCTCGCTGGCTTGTTCGGCGAGCTCCTCGGGCTTGGAAGCGCCCTCGTGGAAGGAGAAGGCCGACTGACACCAGAGCTCGGCGTAGGGCTGCATGGCCCCAGTCTAACCTGAACAGGTGTTCAGTGCCTTCCGCGTCGGCTACCCTCGGCCTGTGGACGCGACCCTCATCGCCCTCTCGGTGCCCTTCTTCTTCCTGCTCATCGGGGCCGAGCTCCTGCTCGCCCACCGCCAGGGCCTGGAGTGCCACCGCTTCGACGACTCGGTCACCGACATCTCCTGTGGTATCGGGCAGACCGTCACCAACGTCTTCTACATCGCCCTGACCCTGGCGGCCTACAGCTGGGTCCTGGAGCACGCCCGGCTCACGACGCTGGAGGGGCCTGTCGCCTGGGTGGTGGCGTTGGTGGGCGTGGACTTCCTCTACTACTGGTGGCACCGCACCTCCCACCGGGTCAACGCCATCTGGGCCGTGCACGTCGTGCACCACCAGAGCCAGGAGTACAACCTGGCCGTGGCGCTGCGCCAGTCCTGGTTCAGCAGCGCGACCACGTGGGTCTTCTACCTGCCTCTGGCGGTGCTCGGCGTTCCGGTCCATGTCTATGCCGCGGCCGTCGCCATCAACACGATCGGCCAGTTCTGGTTCCACACCCGGACCATCGGTCGCATGGGCCCGCTGGAGTGGTTCCTGAACACCCCGTCCCACCACCGGGTGCACCACGGCATCAACCCCGAGTACATCGACAAGAACTACGCCGGCCTGCTGATCATCTGGGACCGCATGTTCGGGACCTTTGCCGCCGAGGACCAGGAGCCGGTCTACGGCACCGTCGCCGTGCTCGAGAGCCGGAATCCGGTGTGGGCCCAGTTCGAGGTCTTCGCAGCCCTGGCCCGCCGGAGCCTGGCCTACCGGGGGCTCGACCGGCTGACGGTCTGGGTGGCGCCCCCGGAGTGGACCCCCGACGGGGACAAGGCGATCCCCGCTGTGGACCGGGAGAGCTTTGCGCTGTACCGGCCCGACCAGGACCGGCGGACCTGGTGGTACGTGGGCCTGCACTTCCTGCCGGTCGCTGCGGCGGGGACCGGGGTGCTCTCGCTGCAGACCACCGCCCCCGCCTGGGCGGTGGCCGCTCTGGCCGGGTGGGTGGTGGTCGGCACCGCCACCTTTGGCGGGCTCTTCGAACGCAAGCGGTGGGCGCTGCGCCTGGAGCAGCTCCGGCTCTCTGCGCCTGTCGCCGTGCTCGCTGGCTGGGCCTGGGTCGCACCGACGCCCCTGATCTGGGGCGCCCTGGGGGCCGCCCTGGCCGTGACGGGGATCTCCCTGCTGTTTCTGGCCAGGACCCGGTAGGCTCGGGGGTCTGGGAGGCCTCCATGTCCCTCTGGCTGCTGCTGCTCATCGCCTGCGACGACAACAAGGACTCCCCGGATCCGCCGGGGCTCTCCGACACCGGCGTCGCCACCTCGGACACCGGCTGCGCTACCCCGGGCAGCTGGTACAGCGACGTCGACGAGGACGGCTTCGGCGATCCCGCCACCGGGGTCGAGGCCTGCCTGGCGCCGAGCGGGACTGTCGAGGACGGGTCGGACTGCGACGACGGCGACGACGGGATCCACCCCGACGCCGACGAGGTCTGCAACGGGGTCGACGACGACTGCGACACCCTGGTCGACGACGCCGACGACGACGTGGTCGACGCCAGCACCTGGTACGCCGATCTGGACGGCGACGGCTATGGCGACCCGGACGCGCCCTTTGTCGCCTGCGGCCAGCCCACGCTCACCTCGTCCCTGGACACCGACTGCGACGACGACGACGGGTCGGTGAACCCGGCGGGCACAGAGCTCTGGTACGACGAGCTGGACAGTGACTGCGACGGCGACGACGACCCGGATCCCTGCCTGGACCCCCCTGGGGAGGGGACCGTGGAGATCGACGAGACCTGCACCTACACCCCCGAGGTCGGCTCGTTCAACCCGGTGGTCGAGTGGCAGGTCGCCACCTACACCGACGAGCCGGACGCCTACCACGTCATCAGCGCACCGATGGTCGGCCAGCTGTCCGACGACGACGGCGATGGCGACATCGACGACGACGACACGCCCGACGTGGTGGTGGTGGCCTTCAACCGGATCTCGGGGTCGTCTGGGGGCGTGCTCCGGGTGCTCTCCGGGGACTCCGGCGCCGAGGTGATGAGCGCCTGGGACCTGGACCACGCCGGCGACACCTGGTCCTTCTACCGCTACTCGACCGTTGCCCTGGGCGACATCGACGGCGACGGCGAGACCGAGATCGTCGGCACGCTCTACAACGGCTCCTGCTACGCCGGTGCGATCAGCGCCGATGGCGTGGTGGAGTGGGTCGCCACCGCCGTCAGTGTGTCCTGCCGGGCCCACGCACCTGCGCTGCACGACCTGGACGGCGACGGCCTGGTCGAGGTCGTCTACGGTCGCCAGGTGCTCAACGGGGCCGACGGGACCCTGCGCGGGGAAGGCACTGGCGGCGCCGGCTACTACAGCGGCTACAGCAACAGCGGCTTCCATAGCTTCGGGGCCGACCTGGACGGCGACGGCACGCTCGAGGTCATCGCCGGTAGCGACGTCTACGACGCCGACGGCGCCACGGTCTGCAGCACCGGCTACACCGATGGCTACCCCGCGGCCGGCGATCTGGACGGCGACGGCGACGGGGAGTTCGTGGTCAGCGGCAACGGCGACGTGCGCACCTTCGAGCACGACTGCACGCTCCGACACAGCTGGGACCAGGCCGGCGGCGGCCACGGCGGGCCCCCGACCCTGGCGGACTTCGATGGCGACGGAGACCCCGAGATCGGCGTTGCCGGCGGGGACTACTACGTGGTGTACGAAGCCGACGGGACCGAGCTCTGGTCCCAGAAGACCAACGACCACAGCTCCAACAGCACCGGCTCGTCGGTCTTCGACTTCGACGGCGACGGCCAGGCCGAGGTCGTCTACGCCGACGAGACGACCCTGTGGGTCTACGACGGTGCCACGGGCACGGTCCTGCTCGAGGACACCACCCACAACTCCGGCACCGTCAACGAGTACCCGACCGTGGCCGACGTCGATGGGGATGGCAAGGCCGAGATCGTGGTGCCCGACGACAACGCGTCGCTCAGCGTCACGGTCATCGGCGACGCCGACGACGACTGGGTCTCCGCCCGCACCCTGTGGAACCAACACGCCTACCACATCACCCACGTCGACGACGACCTGGCCATCCCCGCAGCGCCGGCGGCCAACTGGCCCACCTACAACAACTTCCGGCAGGGTGCCCCGGGCCACTTTGACCCCCTCGCAGCCTCGAACCTGCTGCCGGTCGTGCACGGCACCTGCCAGGCCGACTGCGGCGAGGACGTCGACGTGCTGGTCCAGGTGGCCAACGACGGCCAGATCCCCGCAGGTGCGGACCTGGTGCTGGCCATCTACGGCGAGGCCAAGGACGGGAGCTGGGTCTGGCTGGACGCCGTGCCGTTCGGCGACGCGGTCGGGGAGGGGGCGCTGACGGCGGCCTACAGCCTGTCCTTTCCGGTGGCGACCCTGACGCCGTACACCACGCTGTGGGCGGTGGTGGACGACGAGGAAGCCGCCAACGAGTGCGAGGAAGGGGACAACGCCGAGGCGATCGACCTGTCCGACGTCTGCCCCTGAGCCGAGTTGTCCACAGGTGTGATCAACTCTGTTGACAAGTCAACGCAGGACCTCAGGTGGCGTCAAGCATCCCGCACCGGCGAGCCCATGGCCTTAGTTGGGCTGCGGAGGATGCCCCATGCCCACCCCTGGTCACCTGATCGCCGTCGACGACACCCACCTGGACCACATCACCGGCGTCGCCCAGGCCGCGGGCCTCTCCGTTGCCACCGCGTCGGACAACACCGCTGCCCAGGCCGTGTTCCTGGCCGCAGCAGACTCTGGCGAGCCGCTGGACATGGCCCACCTGGACCTGACGCGGGTTCGCAGCATGCGGGGCATGGAGTTGTTGCGCTGGCTGCGGGAGCTGCCCGGGGAGCCGGTGCTGCCCGGCGGCCTGCGCCTGCGGGCCCTGCCGGTGACCACCCACAGCCACGTGATCGGCCCCAACAGCTGGAAGGCCGTGCGCCGAATCGACAAGTTCGTGCCGCTGATCGAGGACCCCACCGTGCCGGGTGCCCTGGAGAAGCTCTGGGCCAAGAAGCTGCGGGAGCACGTGAAGAACCTGGGCGAGGAGCTGGCCGAGGCCTCGGACCCCGTGGACACGTGGTCGTTGTGGGGCAGGCGCGCCGACATCGAGGGCCTGCTGGCCCGCTACACCGCTCTGGCCGAAGAACTCGAAGGTCGCCTGCAATAGCGGACCCTCCCCGCGGGTAGAGTGGCCGGACCCAAGCGGCAGGGAGTGCCCATGTTCCAGAGGATGTTCGAGGATCTGATCGGCAAGGACGTCGACGAGTCGGAGCGCCAGGAGCGCGCTCGCAAGCTCACCGAGACCGCCGGCTACGCCGCTGCGGCGCTGACGATCATCCCCATCCCGGGCACCGAGGTCCTGGCGGTGATGCCGATCCATGTGGGCATGGTGGTCGGCATCGGCCAGCTCTACGGCGCCGACATCTCCAAGGACTCGGCCACTGACCTGATCCTCAAGATCGGGGCCACGGTCGGCGTCTCCATGGTGGGCAGTCGGCTGGCCACCACCGCCGCCAAGATGCTCCTGCCCGGGCTTGGCGGACTCATCTCGGCCCCCTTCATGTACGCCAGCACCCTGGCCATCGGTGCGGTCGCCGAGCGCTACTTCGACCAGGAGGGCGAGCTGTCCAGCGAGGACCTGAAGGACCTCTACAAGCGCACGGTGCGCGAGGCCAAGACCAGTTTCGACCCCTCCAAGATGAAGTCCGAGGAGGCCAAGGACCTGGCCAAGGCCGCAGCGGCCGAGGCCACAGGCGACGCCGTCGACGCCGCCACCGAGGAGGCCCCGCCGGAGACCGCAGCTGCCGAGTCCGCCGAGTCCGCCGAGGACCCGATCTCCCGCCTGAGGCGGCTCAAGTCAATGCTCGACGAGGGCCTGATCGACCAGGCCGAGTACGACGAGACCAAGGCCCGGGTGCTGGCCGAGATCTGACAGAGTTAAGGCCACGCCATGTGGCTGCTCGCCCTCTCCACCAGCGCCCTGGCGGTGTCGCCGAAGATCTTCTACGGCCAGGACGAGCCCGGCTGGCCCCAGGTCGTGTCCTTGGGGGCAGGCGCTGGCGAGTACGCCATCAGCGCTTGCTCGGGAGCGCTGATCACCCCCAGGTTGGTGCTCACGGCCGCCCACTGCGGGGCCGACTTCTCGGTCGAGGCCATCGTGGCCCTGGGCAGCGCGTACTTCGGACCCACGGTGTCGGAGCCCGATCACCAGCTGGGCTTCTCCGACGCCTTCATCCACCCCGAGTACGTGCCGCTGGAGACGAACTCTCAGCCCTGGGGGGATCAGGAGCTGGGCGAGTTCGACGTGGCGGTGTTCGTGTTGGACCAGGACGCGCCGGTGGCGCCGCTCCGGTTCCAGGCCGCGGGCCTGGACAGCGACTTCGAGGGCCAGACCGTCACCAGCGTGGGCTTCGGGCTGACCGAGGACGACGAGAGCGGCATCAAGCACTCCGCCGAGCTCACCGTCGACGCCCTGGAGGAGATGTTCCTGGTCTCGTACTCCAGCACCAACGACGACGGCGCCAACATCTGCTCCGGGGACAGCGGCGGGCCGCAGCTCTTCGAGGGACCCGACGGTCCAGTGGTGGTGGGCGTGCACTCCTGGGGCGACAGCCTGTGCCGGAGTTCGTCGGGCAGCATGCGGGTGGACCTGGTCAGCGACTGGATTCGCGGCATCGTCCTGGACACCCACGGGAGCCTGGACCTGTGCCTGGTGAGCGAGCGCTACGGCGACGGCGTGTGCGACGGGGACTGCGTGGCCCCGGATCCGGACTGCTTTCCCGAGGAAGAGGAGGGGCTGGGGTGCGCCACGGTGCCGGAGGGCCCTGGGTCGGGCTGGCTGACGGCACTCCTGGGCGTGCTCGGAGCTAGCCTTCGCCGCCGGCCATCCACTGCTCGGGGGTCTTCGCCACCCCGTCCTTGACCGTCCACAGGACGCTCCAGACCGCCTCCATGCCCGCCAGGGGGTCGTCGGCCAGGATGACCAGATCCGCCCGCTGACCGACGGCGATCCGGCCGCGGTCATCGGCGACACCCAGCAGCTCCGCCGCCCGGCTGGTGCCAGCCACGATCACCTCCATCGGGCTCAGCCCGGCCTCTTCCAGCAGCTCGGCCTCTCGCAGGGTGGTCATGCCGTGGGGGAAGCCGGTCAGGACCGACCAGTTCGCCGTGTCGCTGCCCAGCACGATAGGCACACCGGCCTGGTGCAGGCGGGACAAGGTCTTCTGCATCCGGCGGACCTGGGCCCGGTAGGTGGCGTCGGACACCACCGCGACCCGGAAGATCGCGGCCGCCGGGCCCGGCAGCCCCGGGGCCATGATGTGCTGCACCGCCTGGGCGCTGGTCCGACGGATGTCCGGGTCCAAGGCGCACTCCCGGACGCGCTCGGGCACCACGGTCTGGACCAGCGGACGCGCCAGCCGCTCGGGGTGGTGGGTCAGCCGCATCCCGTCGACCACCGCCAGCGTGCTGACCTGCCAGACCCCGCTCTCGGCCATGGCTTCGACGTGTCGGGGCGACGTGTCGAAGGCCGTGTGCACGAAGGCCTGGGGGTCGGCGTGCAGGGCGTGCAGCTGCTCCTCGGCCGTCATCGCGTGCACGAAGATCCCCAGGTCCCGCGCGTCGGCCTCCTGGTGGATCAGGCCCAGCTGATCGGCGGAGAAGATGGGCCAGATCGGGGCCACGAAGCCGTTCTCGACCGTGACCTTGACCCCCGCTGCGCCCAGGGCGGTCAGGGCGTCCATGTGGGCGCTGAAGTCCTGCTGGGTGGCGTGGGCGGGCAGGCCGGTCTCCAGCCGGTCCAGGTAGCCATCCGGAGGGGAGAGCGGCCCGCCCAGGAAGCTGATCTCGGGCCCCACGTGGGTCTGCTCGAAGGCCCGGATGGCGTGGACCAGCTCGTGGGGGGCCCCGGCGTCGAGCACCGAAGTCACCCCGCTGGCCACATAGGCCCGCAGCCGCCGGTCCATCGCCGCGGCGTCCCAGACCAGGGGCTCGCCGCGCATGGCGGCGCCGGCGTCGGCGTAGAGGTGCACATGGGCGTCGAACCACCCGGGCATGACCGTGGCGCCGGCGACGTCGAGGGTCTCGAGGTCCGGGAGGTCCGGAGGCGGTGTCTCCCCCGGCCAGATGGCCGCGATGCGCCCGTCCCGCACCAGCAGCGTCGCCGTGGAAATGGGGGGCGCCCCCGTCCCGTCGATCACCCTTGCGTGGGTGATGACCAGGTCCTGGGCCAGGGCGGTGGAGAGGAGCAGGGAGAGCACGCCGGGGGCTTAGCGTCGTGCTCGTGCTCGTGCCTCTGGGACCGGCACTCGGGGCATGGGCCACACAGGTCCCACCTCAACGCGACAAGCGCCGCACAGGTCCCACTTGAACGCGACAGATCAGGTCGAGAGCCCGCCCGTCAAGGCCCCCACGGCCCTGGAACGGCCTGATCGGGCCCGCATGGCGCGTCCGTGGGGCCCAACTGTCGCGTTCAGTTGGGACCTGTGCAGCCTTTGTCGCGTTCGGGCCGGGCCTGCGTCTTAGCCGGCGACCCAACTCCGGCTCTCCGATCCTCTCCCCAACCTGATCCACCCACGCCCGGCCCCCGTACCCCCCACATGCTCTTCTCGACCCTCACCCTGCTCGCCTGCGCCAGCACCCCCGACACCTCCTCCGATCCCCGGGCCACCCTGGACTCCGCCCCCCCGGCCACCGGCGCCTGGACACTCACCGGCGGCACCATCGTCGGCCTGGGCCCGGCGGATCTCGAGATCCGCGATGGACACATCACGGCGGTCGGCACCGCCGACCCGGCCCTGCCGACCGTCGACGTGAGCGGCCTGTGGCTGGCGCCGGCCTTCATCGACTCCCACGTGCACCTGGTCTACGACGCCAGGCCCCTGGAGATGGCCAGCGGCGGCATCGCCGGCGTCGTGGACCTGGCGGCTCCGGTCAGCGTGTTCGACGCGGACTGGGGGCCGCTCAGGGCGGTCCGGTCGGGCCCGATGGTCACGGCCGTCGGGGGCTACCCCACCACCGGCTGGGGCTCCGCCGGCTACGGCCTGGAGTGCGCCGACGCCCAGGCTGCCGAGACCGCGGTCGATGACCTGGTCGCCCTGGGTGCCGGGGTCATCAAGCTGCCTGTCACCGGCGGCGCACAGCTCGACGATCCGGCTCTGGCCGCCGCTGTGGCCCGCGCCCGGATCCACGGTGTGCCGGTCGCCTCCCACGCTCTCGGAGACAGCGAAGCCACCCGCGCGGCCGAAGCCGGCGCCGACGTGCTGGCCCACACCCCCACCGGCGGGCTGGGCACCGAAGCCCTGGCGGCGTGGTCCGGCCGGGCCGTGATCAGCACGCTCAGGGCCTTTGGCGGCGGGACCACGGCGGTCGCCAACCTGGGCGCACTGCACGCCGGCGGGACCACCGTGCTCTACGGCACCGACTTCGGCAACAGCCGCACCACCGGCATCGACACCGCCGAGCTGGCGCTCATGCTGTCCGCGGGCCTGACCCCCACCGAGGTCCTCGCCGGGGGGACCTCTGTGCCCGCAGCCTGGTGGGGCCTGAGCGACCTGGGCAGCCTGGAGGTGGGCAAGGCCGCCAGCCTGCTGGTCCTGAGCAGCGATCCGCTGGTGGACGTGGCGACCCTGGGGGCGCCGGTCGCGGTGTATCTGGACGGGGTCAGGCAGGACTGAGCGCGCCGGAGGCTTCGAGCAGCTGCTTCACCTCGTCCAGCCGCTCCCGCTGCAGCATCACCTGGAGCCCGTCGCCGGCCTCGATGCGGATGCCCGCCGACGGCTGGGGCTCCCAGCCCTGGTCCCCTCGGCAGTGGGCCACGACGGTCAGCCGGTGGGCGCCGACGACCTCGCTGATGTGGGCCCCGACCAGGGGCGAGCCGGTGCCGATGCGGCCCTCGAGCACCAACAGGACCCGCTCGCCCAGGCGGTGTGCACCGACCACGTCGGGATCCAGGGCTGCGGCCGCAAAGAGCGGGGCGGCGACCTGGGACGTGGACACCGTCACCTGGAAGCCCAGGGACGCCTGGACCTTGCGGGCCAGACGCTGATCGAACAGCCTGAGCACGATCGGGATGTCCTTGCGGGCCTCGCGCACGTCCATCGCCACCTCCAGGTTCACCAGGTCGTCGTCGGTGCAGACGATCACCGCGCGGGCGTGGGCGATGTTGAGCGACGCCAGCACGTTCTCGCCGCGGGCGTCGCCGATGTGCACGTCGGCGCCGAGCTGGCGAGCACGCTCGATGAAGACGCACTCCGGATCGCTCTCGATCACGAACGTGCGCTCGCCCAGCGATGCGAGCTCCTCGAGCACCCGGTAGCCGACGGTGCCCAGGCCGCACACCAGCACGTGATCCCGGGTGGAGGTGGCCAGAATCGACATCCAGTGCTCCTGGTTGTGGTCCTTCTGAAAGACGGTGAGCCCCAGCTTGAGCAGCCCTTCGGCCAGCAGGAAGACCCCGAAGAGGGGCTGGACGTACTGGACCACCACGCCCACCGGGTGGGCTGGAAGTGGGGCGATGTGCTCCAGGAAGAGCAGGTTGTAGGACACGAAGAGCGCTTCCGACCAGGCCGGCTGGACGCCTCCTGGAGGCGCTCCGAACAAGTGGTGGGCCAGGGCACCCAGGCCCCACACGACCGCCAGCCCTGCGAAGGGGCGGGACAGGCCTCGCAGGCCCCAGAACGTCCAGCGCAGCTCGGCGTGGGCCCGCTGCAGGCGACGCTGGAGAGGGCTCGTCACGGCCCGGGTCTACCACGTCACTCGAACCACCCGTGCAGCCACCAGTCGCCGGTCTCGCGATCGAGGAAGATCCAGGCCAGTCGCCCGTCCGAGAGCGCCACCCTGTGGTAGTCCCGCTCGAAGGGGTCCAGGGTCCACCACTCGCCGCACAGCCGCTCCGGACCGAGCCCCCGGGTGGCCTTGACCCAGCGCCCTTCGACCTCGACGCCGACCACCAGGCCCGCACCGTCCAGCTGGACACGAAGGGGTCGGGGCTCTGGCAGCAAGAGGGTCGGACGGGGGAGCTCGGAGAGTGGCTCCGAGGGCTCGTGGCGGAAGAGCTGTCCGGGTCGGGTGAGCGCAAAGGGCGCCGGGACCCACGCGGCCTCTGGGCGGTGCACGTCGGCCGCTTGGGGGCGGAACAGGGCGTCCTCGCCCAGGGCATCGACCAGCCGGGCCAGGAGCTCCGGCAGGGGTTCGAGCGCCTCGGAGCGGTCGAGCAGCCCGTGCTGACGACCGTGGTACGCGCAGCTCTCCAGCACATCCAGCCCTGCCTCGACCACGGGAGCAGACACCTGCAGGTCCTCCAGGCGACGACGGATCAGGGTGCCCACCGTGGCGGGGTCCCGGGCCGGTCGCCCAAGTCGGATGGACAGCAGTGTGTCCGGCGCGTCTTCCAGGACCAGCCGAAGCTGGAGCCTGACAGCTGCGCGTTCTGTGGCCTGGAGTGCCTCACAGAGACGCTCCAGGAGCGAGTCCAGGATGGCCTGGACCGCCTCTGCCCGGACCGCGGGTGCGGTGAGTTGCGCGCGGACCGAAGGGCCGTCACAGGCCTCCCGCTCCGAGGGCTCGAGGGTGTCGAGGAGGGGGACGCGGTCTGCGCGTGCGAGCTGGAGCAGCGCCAGTCCCTCGCTGCCGTAGCGGCAGGCGACGGATGCGGCGGACAGCCGCGCGAGCTCGCCCAGGGTGCGCACGCCGACCGCGCGCAGGCCCTCCTCGAGAGCGAGGGAGCACCGCAGGCGCGGCACAGGCAGCTGGGCCAGGGCGTCGGCCAGCCCCCCCACAGGCACGATCCGGTGCTGGTCGTGTTCGATGGCCAGGGCCCGGGCCGCATCGGCAGCCCCAGCACGGTCCCCGTCGACGATGACCACCCGACAGCGATGGCCCACGTCGCCCAACACGTCGACCGTGCGATCGAGGCAGGCCTGTTCACTGCCGAACAGCGGCGCGGTGTCCGTGATGTCCACGGAGATGGCGTCCCGGTGATCGATGCGCGGGGTGATCGAGGGGGAGAGCACCTCGAGCAGCTGGCTCAGCTCGGCCAGGTCCTGGGCCTCGTCGAGGGGGTCACGCTCCTCGAAGACCTCGAACGCCAGCTCTGGCACCAGGGCGCGGGCCTCGGCCGCCCCCATGCCCACGCGGATGCCCAGGGTCGATGCGCCTGGCGTGACGGCCTGGACCCGCATCGCGTTCTTCTCGGGCGCGATGAGCGCGACCTTGTCGCGGGCTTCCCAGCCGCAGCGCTCCAGCCGGAACGCCGGCAGCCAGGCCACCAACAGCCGACGCGCCCGGGCTGTACGCACAGGTGCAGAGTGAGGAGCCTCGCGCCCCCCCAGAGGGAGTTGGACCGCCGCTGTCATGCCAGACACCTGTACGGATGTTCAGTAGTCCTACCTTAGCGGAAGGGGGGCTGTCGCCCCGCCAAATTGTGACCGACCGCCCTGTATTGGCCCACCGTCGCGGTCTGGCTCAGCCCTGGGCCTCTGACTGGGGGGCTGGAGCCTGGTCCCGCCGGGTCAGGATCTGGGAGATCGAGCGCTCCAGCAGCAGGTCCAGGGTCCAGTCCAGCACCACCCTGACCTTGTTCCCGAAGCCCACGAGCTTGGTCAGGTACAGCGTGCGCCACACGATCCACGCCAGGAAGCCGCTGAACCGCACCCCCATCAGGTCCACGACCGCGAAGTGCTCGCCCACGCTCACCAGGGCCCCGAAGTTGAAGTAGTTGAAGGGCTTGCTGTCCTTGCCCTTGAGCAGCCGCACCAGGTTGTTCGCGCACTGCCCGCCCTGCTGAAAGGCCACCTGGCCCAAGGGCGGGTAGGGCCGCCCGGTCGCCGGATCCTCTAAGGACGACGCGTCCCCCAGACAGAAGGCCCGGTCCTGGCCCTGGACGCGCAGGTCGGGCTCCACCAAGACCCGTCCCCCCCGGTCCACCGGCAGGTCGGACCCCGCGAGCATGCTCGGCGGCTTGACGCCCGTACACCAGCACACCGTGCGGGTCGGCAACACTTCGCCCGTCTTGAGGGTGGCGCTGTTGGGCCCCACCGCGACCGTTCGCGTGCCCATCAGGAGCCGCACGCCCATGGTGCCCAGCTGTCCCTGGGAGCGGCCGGCCACCATGTCGTGCCAGCCCGGGAGCACCCGGTCTCCCGACTGCACCAGGCACACCTCGACCTCTTCGTCCTCGATCTCCGGGTACCGCTTCAGCAGCACGTGGTGGGCCAGGTCCTGGATCTCACTGGCCAGCTCGACCCCGGTGGGGCCCCCGCCCACGACCACGAAGCGCAACAGCTCCTTGCGAGTCGTCTGGTCCGGCTCCCGGGCCGCCAGCTCGAAGCAGTCGATGACGTGGTTGCGGACGGCGATCGCGTCGGCCAGCTCGCACATGAAGAACGCGTGCTCTTCGACGCCGGGCACCCCAAAAGTGTTCGTGATCGCACCGGGCGCGAGCACCAGGTAGTCATAGGACACCGTCGACGTGGTCTGGACCAGGGCGTCGGTCTCGGGGTCGCGGTTGGTCGCCACACAGGTGTGCAGGGTCCGGTTCTCCAGGTCGATCCGCGTGACCGACTCCTTGCGGAACGTGATGTTCGTGGCCTCGAAGATGCGTCGGAACGGGGTCGTGACCTGGCGCGTCTCGATGGCCCCGGCCGCCACGGACGGCAAGAGCGGCGGAAACAGGAAGTAGTTCCGCTGGTCCACCACCGTCACCTGGAGCTTCTCGTTCCACCCCAGCTTTCGATCCAGGCCCATTGCGCAGTACAGCCCAGAGAAGCCGCCGCCCACGATCACGACCCGCTGAGGCTCCGCGGGAGGGCGCCGCCAGCGGGTGAAGAACCACATGTGCTTGAGGATCCACAGGGCCTTGGCCGCGTAGACCAGGCTCACGGCGAGCATGAGCGGCCCGAGCAGCTGCTGGAGCAGGCTGCTCAGGGGAATCACGGCCCAGACCAAGAGATCGAGGGCCGCCAGGCCCGCGGGGATGACGGTCATCGCGGTGCGCGTGCCCCGGGGCAGGGGCAGTCGACGGAACAGGGTCCCGGTGACGCCGATGATCAGCGGCAGGCTGAGCGCGTGCGCCCCGAACACCATGTAGAAGGTGCGTATGGACTGCTCTTCGAAGACCACCAGGATCTCGCCCAGGGTCCACAGCCCACCCAGGGTGAACTCGTACTCGGCCAGGAGCACCGCCACGATCCAGCCGGTGAAGAACAGCACGACGCCAACCAGCAGCGTGGCCGTCGCCAGCAGCCGACGGATCAAGGACAGGTTCGGCAGCGGGTGCGAGTTGTCGCGGGTCACAGGCGCTCCTCGGGGCCGGCCGAGGATACTGCGCGCTCAGTCCTGGCCCGGGATCCACGGACCGGATGGCCAGGAGGGGCTCCCAGATCAAGGCCAGGGCGATCACTCCTGCCAGACGTACAGGTTCACCGGCTGCTCAGTGCGCTCGCTGATGGTCAGGTAGTCCCGCCCGTTGGCCGCGAAGCCCACCGCCTCGCCCTGGGGCTCCGAGGCCACAGGAGAGGGGCACGGGTTGTGGTCGAACGCGTCCCACAGGGGCGCAGCGGGGTCGCGCCACCACAGGAACAGGTCCGAGTACGAGCGGATGACGATCCACTGCCCGTCGCTCGAGATGTCCGCCCCGGTGGTCAGGTCCGAGCCGGGCAGGAGCTCCGAGCCGAAGATCAGCTCGGCCACCTGGATCAGCGGCGCGACCCCTTCGGGGCCAAAGGGCGCCTCGGCCCGAAAGACCCCGCTGATGCCCAGCCCGTCCCGGTCCTTGATCACCGAGTACAGATCGCCGCTCAGAGGGTCCACGAAGATGGACTCCGAGTCCCGGGCCACGCCGTCGAAGAACTCCAGCTCGATGACTTCGGGCTCGACGGTGCCCTGCATGGGGTCCTCGCCCAGCACGTCGACGGTGGGCTCGGGGAGCCGCAACACGCGGACCGTGTCCCTGGACCGCGCGTTGTCGCCCACGTCGCCCAGGTAGAGGTAGTTCTCCTCGCCGTCCGGCCCCGGGCCGATGGCCAGGTCCTCCAGGTCCCGCGGGTGCACGCCTTCGATGGTGAACGTGGCCAGCAGCTCCCCGGCCCGGGACAGCGCGAAGAAGCGATCGGTGTCGCCCGAGTCGTTGTGGGTCCAGAGCACGCCGGGCTGCAGGCGACTCTCCACGACGCCGGAGAGCTCGTCCAGGTCCTCGTGGACCACCACCCCGAGCGCATCGGGCTCGGCGATGCTGGGGCACCAGGGCGGCGGCGTGGTGTCGATCGGGGCGCCGTTCTCGCCGGTCTCGCCGGTCTCGCCGCTGTCCAGGGGATCGGCGGTCTCCACCGCGGAGTCCGTTGCGCTGTCCACGCTCCCGGACTCGGTCCCGCTGTCCACGGGCTCGGGCGCGCCCGTGTCCGGACGTGGGGCCTGGGCTCCGGTGTCCGGGAGCACGATCGTGGTGCGCTCTCCCAGGCAGGCCACGAGGATCAGCAGCGACAGGGGCATCACCCAGGATGGTGTCACAACCACGTCGACCCATCGTCCAGGGCTCGCCAACTCGATAGGAAGCGCTCGTGACCACGCTCTGTTGGCTCATCGCCGGACTCTGGACGGCCCACGCCGGGCGGGTCGTGGCCGTGGGCGATCTCCACGGCGATCTGGACAACGCCCTCGCGGTGCTCCAGCTGGCGGGGGTGATCGACGCTCTGGGCCAGTGGTCCGGGGGGGACACGACCCTGGTGCAGACCGGCGACGTGACCGACCGGGGGCCCGACTCCAAGGAACTGATCGAGCTGCTGGCACGGCTCGAGCTCCAGGCCGCGGCGGCGGGCGGTCGGGTGGTGGCGCTGAACGGCAACCACGAGATCATGAACCTGCTCGGGGACCTGCGCTACGTCGACCCTGGCGACACCGCCAAGTTCGGGGGGCCCACCCAGAGGGCCCACGCCTTCTCCGACAAGGGCGCCCTGGGCCAGCGTCTGCGAGACCTGGACGTGGTGGCCGTGGTCGACGGGACCGTGTTCTGCCACGGCGGCGTCACCCCGCAGTACGCCGCCATGGGGATCGACCAGATCAACGCCTTGTCCTACGCCGTCGTCGCGGGCCAGGCCCCTGCGTCCGCCCTGGGACCCAGCTCGCCGATCTGGTTCCGCGGCTACGTCACCGATCCCCCGGAACAGGCCTGTGCCCAGCTGGCCGAGGCCCTCCGGTCCCTCGACGCACAGCGCATGGTCGTGGGCCACACCACCCAGCGCACCGGCCAGGTCCTGTCCCGCTGTGGGGGTCGGCTGCTGGTCATCGACGTGGGCATCGCCGATCACTACGGCGGGCACCTGGGGGCGATCGAGCTGATCGATGGCGACGCCCGAGCCCTCTACGCCGGCGGTCCCCAGGACCTGGCGGATCCCCAGTGAAGGGCGCCCTCGTCACCCGCCGCCGGGTGGTGGTCGGCGGGGTCGGGCTGGGCGCCGCCGTGGCGCTGGGCGCACTGGTCATCCCCCCCAAGCCCGCCCGCGGAATGCGGGTCTTGGGGGCAGAGGAGCAGCGGGTGGTGGCCGCCCTGGGCGAGGCCTTGTTCCCGCCGGGCAACGCCGTGGGGCCGTCGTGGCAGGACATCGACCTGGTGGCCGAGGTGGACCGCATCCTGGACCGGGTGCTGTCGGACCAGGCCGTCTTTGCCTTCCGAACCCTGTTGACGGCCCTGGACTGGAGCGCCGTGCTCGTGGCGGGCAAGCCCGTGACGGCCTGTCGGCTCGACGAGCGGCTCGAGCTCTGCCGGGAGCTCGAGCAGCGCCAGAGCGTCGTGCGCCGTGCGGCCAAGGACGGCCTGCGCGGCGTGTTCGCGCTGGCCTACTTCGACCACCCGCGTGTCTGGGCGTCCATCGGCTACCGGTCCCGCTGCACGGGCGAGCCGGCCTTGCCCGACCAGGAGGGGGCGCTGTGAGGACGGGCATCTTCGGCCCCGCCGATCTCGAGGGCCCGGGCCGGGTCCAGGCCGACGTGTGCATCGTCGGGGGCGGGGCTGGCGGGTCCGCGGCAGCCCTGGCCCTGGCCGAGCGGGGTCTGCGGGTCTGTGTGCTCGAGGCCGGCCGGGCCTGGACCCCCGAGGCCTTCCGAGCCCGCATGTCGTGGGCCCTGCCGAACCTGTACCACGAGGCGGAAGCCGCGCTGGGGGACATCGCCATTCCCATCAACCGGGGCAAGGCCCTGGGCGGGGGCACCGTGGTGAACTCCGCGATCTGCTTCAGGCCCCCCAAGAAGCGGGTCGCGGACTGGCGGGCCGCCTGGGGCTTCGACCGGGCCGAGACCCTGGCGGGTCACGTGGACCGCATCTGGCAGAGCATCGGGGTCACGGTCAACCCGCCCGAGGTCCAGAAGAACAACAACTTGGTCTTCAAACAGGGCGCCGATGCACTGGGCCTGCCGGGGGGCTTCATGCCGCGCAACGCGCCCGGCTGCATCGGCTGCGGGGCTTGCAACACGGGCTGTCCCACCGGCGGCAAGGCGAGCGCCGACCGGACCTTGCTGCCCCTGGCCCAGCGCCTGGGCGACGTGGCGATCTACACGGCGACCACCGCGACAGGCGTGGTCACCCAGGGTGGCCGGATCACCCGGGTCGAGGCCATCTGTGGCGACGTGCCCATCGCCATCGACGCCGACCATGTGGTGGTGTGCGCCGGCACCATCGGCACGCCGCGCTTCCTGCTGGCCAACGGCCTGGCCGACAGCGAGCACTGTGGCGCCCACCTGAGGCTTCACCCTGCAGCCGGCTCGGTCGCGCGCTTCGACTGGGCCATCACCCCCTGGGAGGGCGTGACCCAGGGCTACTACGTGGACTTTCACGAGCGGGGGTATCTGCTCGAGACCTACACGATCACCCCCGAGTCCTACTACCTGATGATGGCCGTGCGGCTGGGGGCCGAGGGCCTGGTGCCCATGAGCGAGCTGCGCTTCATGGCGTCTGCGGGCGTCATGCTGCACGAGCACGAGAGCGAGGGCCGGGTGAGCCCCTCGTCGATGACCTACACCTTGGCGCGCTCGGACCGCATGCGCCTGCTGGAGGCCCACCGCGCGTGCGCCCGCATCTACTTCGCCGCCGGCGCCAACCAGGTGCGCCTCCCGGTCTACGGGGTCCCGGTCATCGAGCGGCCCGAGGACATCGATCGGCTGGTGCCCCAGGACGTGCACCCGACCGACATCCTGCTCGTGTCGAGCCACCCCATGGGCACCTGTCGGATGGGGCTCGACGCCGACACCTCGGTCGTCGACCCGGACGGCCGGGTCTGGGGCTGGGACAACCTGTACGTGGCGGACGCATCGGTGTTCCCTGCAGCACTGGGTGTCAATCCCCAGATCACGACCATGGCCCTGGGGCTCCAGATCGGCGCCGGGGTCGGCGCCTGACCGCCGCAGGTCTGGACTTCGGGCCGATCAACGTTAGACGGGCGGCCCCTGACTCCCGGAGGATCCCATGTCCGAACCCAAGTCCAAGAACATCACCTTCCACGGGGCCAACGTCACCAGCGAAGAGCGCGAAGAGATCCGCGGTCAGAAGGGCTGCGTGGTCTGGACCACCGGTCTCTCGGGCTCTGGCAAGAGCACCGTCGCCCGCCGCGCCGAGCAGCTCCTGCTCGAAGCCGGTCACCAGGCCTACGTGCTCGACGGCGACAACGTGCGCTTCGGCCTGAACAAGGACCTGGGCTTCAGCCCCGAGGATCGCAACGAGAACATTCGCCGCATCGGCGAGGTGGCCAAGCTCTTCGCCGACTCCGCCACCATCACCATCACCGCCTTCATCAGCCCCTACCGGGCCGGCCGGGATGCGGTCCGCGAGATCCTGCCCCAGGGCCGGTTCCTCGAGACCCTGATCGACACCCCCCTCGCCGTGTGTGAGGCCCGGGACCCCAAGGGCCTGTACAAGAAGGCCCGCAGCGGCGTGATCCCCAACTTCACCGGCATCAGCGCCCCCTACGAGGCGCCCCTGAACGCCGAGATCGTGGTCAAGACCGACGGCCTGAGCGTCGACGAGTCCGCCCAGCAGATCCTGGACGCGCTCCAGGCCGGCGGCTTCCTCTAGTCCCTTGTCGCAGAAGTTCGCGAGGCACTCGCGAAGCAATCGTCGCGCCTGGTGGATTCCAGACGCGGCCGGTGTGGCCGAGTCACATCAACGCGGCTGGGAGCCGCCAGGCGTGGCGAGGGCGAGCGAGTGTCCGTGAACTTCTGCGACACGGGACTGACGCCGAGCATGTCGGCCCTCCTGCTCGTCTGGGCGCTGGCGACGGCGCCCGCCCAGGCCCAGGAGGTCGAGCCGACCCCTGACACCGCTGCACCGGCTGCCTCGGAAGGGGGCAAGCCCCTGCAGTGGTACGTCATGCCCAACGTGGCCTTCGACACCGACGACGGCCTGGGTTTTGGTGGGCGCTTCGAGCTGAACCACGGCGGCGACCGCTTCGACCCTTACCGCGCCGCCTATGTGCTCCAGATCTACTGGACCGTCCGGGGGTACCACCACCATCGGATCCGCTTCGACTTGGTCGACCTGGGGCCATCCCGGCGCTTCCGGTTGACCGCGCACCTGGCCTTTCGCGCCTGGATGAACGACGGCTACTGGGGCATCGGCCCGGGCGCCTTGATCGAGCCCGGCTACGACCAGGTCTTCGACGCCGACGACCCCCGGCGCAAGCGCTACCGCTACAGCCTGATCCAGCCCTTCTCCCACGTGGTCCTGAGGGCCCGACTCCAGGGTCCCTGGCTGGCCTATGGGGCGGCCGACGTGAAGTGGTCCCAGGTCCGGACCTACGAGGGGTCCCTGTTGGCCGAAGAGCAGCCCTACGGCATGGACGGGGGCTGGACCACCCAGCTGACTCTGGGCCTGCTCCGAGACACCCGCGTGCCCGAGGTCTCTCCGCGAGAGGGCACCCTGGTCGAGGCGTCGGTCCGTGCCGCGCCGCCCCTGCCCGGCGGGGCGGGTGCATTTGCCGGCTTCTTCGGCGCCTTCCGCTGGTACCAGGCCGTGGGCGAGCGCGGCGTGGTGGCCGTGAGGCTGATGGCCGACGTGCTCGTGGGCCAGGTGCCCTTCTACGAGATGGTCCAGTGGGGCGGTCTGGAGCCCGTGGCCGGCTACGGCGGCTCCGGCACCCTGCGCGGCCTGCCCTTCGGGCGGTTCCGGGGCCCCGGCAAGGCCTTGATGAACGTCGAGGCCCGCATCGACGCCTTCGAACACCGCCTCCTCAAGGCGCCGCTGTTGTGGCAGGTCGTGCCCTATGGCGATCTGGGCACGGTGTTCATGACCGGCGACGAGAACCCCAGGCTGGCCCACCTGCCGGTCCACCCCAGCGCCGGCCTGGGTCTACGACCGATCTGGGACGAGGTCTTCGTGGGGCGGATCGACCTGGCGGTGGGCGCCAACCCCGTAGACGACGGGGGACCGGTGGCCAAGCTCGAGCCCTATGTGGGGTTCTACTTGATGTTCGAGCACTTGTACTGAGCGCTCAGCAGCGGTAGTCCGGGTCCGAGTGCCCCACCTCGCAGTACCGGATGTGCAGGTGGTTGTCGTGCCCCCTCGCCGGCTCCACCAGGCCCTCGCGGATCAGCTGCCGGTCGTTGAACCAGATGACCTTGACCCGCCCTTCGGCCCGCCGGTGGACCTCTTGCACGAAGCGGCGGGTGGCGGCGCGGTCATAGGCCGCCCAGGAGGCATAGGTCTTCTCGGTGCACTGGCGGCTGTCCTTGCGCATCGGCCGTATGTCGACGTCCAGGCCCTGTTCGTGGGTCGCGTGTCCGGGGATGTCGCCCCCGTGCTCCTGGCTCAGGTCCCCGACGGCCACCCGGCCCCTGCCACCCCGGGCGGCATAGCCCTCGGCGGCGGAACGGAGCTGGGCCACCGCGCTCGCAGTCCCCCACATCTCGCGGTCCACGGACCGGGCGTCTCCGTAGGCGCAGAGCACGTCGGACTGGGCCGGAAGGCGGCTGTAGTGGTCTAAGAGCCGCGTCCAGGTGCCCGAGCCCACGACCCCATCTCGGGACAGGCTGGCGTGGGCCTGGAAGGCGTCGACCGCGCGGCCGGTGGCTGGACCAAAGCGGCCGTCCACACTCAGCTCGGCGCCGTGCTTGTGGATGAGCTGGTGCTGCAGAGCCTCGACCGCCGGTCCGCGGGCCCCCGGCTCCAGGCGGGCCAGCAGGTGTGACCAGGTGCCGTCCCGCACCTCGCCGGTGGTGCCCAGGCCGGCGTCGCGCTGGACCTGTCGGACCGCCGCGGTGGTCTGGGGTCCGTAGACCCCGTCGGTGTCCACCTGGAGCCCCTGGGCTTCGAGCAGGTGCTGGAGTGCCAGCACGTCGGCGCCGCGGTTGCCCTGGGCCAGGGCAGGGGGGCGCGTGCCCTTGCGGGCTTGCACGGTGGGCGCCCAGGCGGCCAGGGCTGCGAGCACGAGCAGCCAGACGAACGCGGTCGCCAGGGCTCTGCTCCGTCGGGCCATGTGGGCTGGACACCGGCGCCCCAGGGGCGCATTCCGCTCACTCGTGGAAAACGCAGTCGGTCGCCGCGGCGTGGTAGGGCAGGGCGCTCACCGCGCCACCACGACTACCGATGAAGCTCGCACAGCTGCTCGGTCTGATCGTCCCAGTCGGCCATGCTGTCCAGGGTCGTGCTGGCGACGCCGTCGTTGTCCATGGTCAGACCGCCCAGGTCCATGTCGCGCCACAGGCCATAGACGTGCCACAGGGTGCCGGGCTCGGGCTCCAGGAAGAGTTCGATCTGGTAGTCCTGGGTCCAGGTCCACCCGTCCGCGTCCCACGTGGCCGGGCCCGGCATCCAGGTCCGGGCCATCAGCGCCTGCCCGTCGTCGGTGTCGACCCGGTGCAGCCCGCCGAGCAGGGTCTCGGTGTAGGTCACGCCCAGCAGCTCGGCCGACGCCTGGACCTCCCACGTGATGGTGGCGCTCTCGCCGCTGGTGAAGGCCTCCAGCTCGCTGGTGTAGGCGCGGTCGTAGGCGGTGTAGACGTCGGGGTAGAGGGTGTCCTGGTCCAGGGCGGTGAGCACCGGCGCGAGCGCGTCCAGGGTGCACGTCATCCGCCGGGCCATCACCAGTCCGCGGCACACACCCGGGTCCCCGTCGCTGAAGCCGGTGGTCTGGTCCGCCAGCAGATCGCTCAGATCGCCGGTGAGCACTTCTTCCAGCGGGTCCAGCGCGGCCAGGAAGTTGTCGAAGCCCTCGGCCCAGTCCACGTCCGCGTCGTCGCCGTGGTGGTCCCAGAGCCAGTGCACCAGACCGTCCAGGTCGTCCGGGGCCGGCTCGACGCCACATGCCAGGGTCCAGAGCATCCACATGCCACCAGCTTAGTGGGGGTCCATGATCTGGACACTCGCCCTGGGCGCTACCCTCGCCGATCCGCTGGCCTCGGTGGACTGGGACGCCGCCACCACGGAGGCCGCCGGTCTCCTCTCCACCTACCTGCAGCTCGACACGGTGAACCCGCCGGGCAACGAGTCCCTGGGTGCCGAATTCCTGGGCCGGGTGCTCGAGGGCGAAGGCATTCCCTACCGGGTCTACGAGACCACCCCCGGTCGGGCATCCCTGGTGGCACGGGTGGCCGGGGGCGACGAGCCGCCGCTGTGCCTGCTGTCCCACATCGACGTCGCCACCGCCGAGCCGGCGCGTTGGCCTGACGGCGCGGGCCCGCTGTCGGGCACGATCGACGATCATGGACGCATCTGGGGCCGGGGTGCCCTGGACATGAAGGGGCTCGGCATCGTGGAGCTGATGACCCTGCTCCAGGTCCAGCGCCTGGGCTGGACCCTGGACCGGGACCTGGTCCTGATCGCGGTCGCAGACGAAGAGGTCGACAACACCGGCATGCAGCTCCTGGTCGACGAGCACTGGGACGAGCTGGGCTGTGGCCACGTGATCAACGAGGGGGGCATCGGCGTCCGGGACCTGCTGTTCGAGGGCCAGACCGCGTTCGCCGTGTCCGTGGGCGAGAAGGGCGTGCTCTGGCTGCGCATGACCGCGACCGGGGCCCCCGGGCACGGCTCCACCCCCCGCCCGGGCGAGGCCCCGGACATCCTGCTGGACGCCCTGGCGCGACTGCGAGCCCACGAGCCCGAGCCCCGGGTGCACCCGGCCCTGTGGGAGCTGCTCGAAGCCGCAGCCGTCGCCGGGTCGGGGGTGGAGCACTTCGTGCTCATGCGGCCCGCGCTGCGGGCTCGCCTGGTCACGCCCACCCTGATGGCCGACCCGCTGACCCGGGCCGGGGTCACGGACACCATCCACATCACGGGTCTCGAAGGCGCCAACAAGCCCAACGTGGTGCCGTCCCAGGTCTCGGCACTCCTGGACTGCCGCTTGCTTCCCGGCACGACGCCCGAGGAGCACCTGGCCCGACTCACGGCCATCGTCGACGATGAGCGCATCGCCTTCGAGGTCCTGAGCGCCCGGGCCGGCAGTGTGAGCGAGTGGCGGGGCGACCCGGTCTACGAAGCGCTGGTCCGCAGGGCGGTGATGGGCAAGCCCCACGCAGTCGCCGGGCCGGTGATCAGCCCGGGCTACACCGACTCCATCGTGGTCCGACCCCTGGGTGCGCGGGCCTTTGGACTGGCGCCCTTCGAAGTGACCCTGGAAGAGGCTGCCACCATGCACGGCGACGGGGAGTACCTGAGCACCGAGAACCTGACACACGGGCTCCAGGTCCTGCTGGGGGTCGTGGCCGACGTCGCGCTCAGCCCCGCAGCCGCACCGCCAGGGCCTTGAGCGCCGCCCCGCGGCCCTCGAAGGCCTCGGAGCCGTCGCGGTCCACGATGACGCAGGTGGTCTGAAGAGCACCGATCACGTTGCCGAACACGAAGTCCGAGCCCGTCCGGCGCAGCTGGGAGCGGCTGATGGCCACCAGCTGCTCGGCGTCGGTGTTCGGCCCGGCGGCCTTGAAGGTGACCAGGGCGCAGCCCGGATCCCAGTCCTTCAGGTGGTCGGCGATCTTGGGGGCCCGACGCAGCCGGATCACCAGCTCGTCCAGCCCGGAGCTGATCTTGTCCGGGGACGGCTGGGCTTCGTAGTCCCCCACCGCGGCTGCGTGCACCACCACCCCGCCCCGGTGGGCCCGGATCCACTCCTCCATGCGGGTCATCAGGTCTCGGGTGTCCCCGAAGGGCTCGGCCTGCACCGGTGGCGCAGCCCGCAAGCATGCCTCGGGCGAGCCCAACAGCGTGACCCGATGGTCGGTGGCCAGCTCGGTGGCCAGGGCGACGCCGGTCCGGCCCGACGAATAGGCCGCCAGGTACCGCATCGCGTCGATCGGGTTGCGGGTCGCACCCGCGGTCACGAGGCACGGTCGGGACACGGCGGCTCCCTGGAGTGGATACGGTGAGTCGGTCCTGGAGGGTGCGGACGTGGTTCCTATCTGGTCCCTGGCGCTGTTGCTGGCGATGATGCCGGGCACATCCACCATGCAGCAGGGCCAGGACGCTCCGCACCTGGCGCGAGACCTGGCGACCCAGGGGGCCCTGAACCGGACCGCCCGCGCTGCGGCCTTTCGGGCCCGCTGGGGCGCGGTGCCGGTGCGCTGGGATCCCCGCAATGGCACCCCTCGGGCCCTGCTCGGCACGGCCCAGCCGGCCCGGGTGACCCCAGAGCTGGTCGCCGACCTGGCCAGGCTCGGTGGCGTGTCGCCCAGCAGCCTGACCCTGAGCCGGGTCAGCGACCACGACGGCGGGGAGACCTGGGTCTACGACCAGCACCACCGCGGCGCCCCCATCGACGGCGGGGGCGTGGTGGTGCACGTGCGCGGCGGCCGCATCGCCCTGGTCCTGGCCAGGCTCCACACCCCCAAGGATGTCGGGGAGCCCCAGCCGGGCGAGGTCCTGTTGGCCCTGCCCGACACCCTGCCCGTGCGACATCGGTGGGTCCAGCGCTTGGAGCACCCAGGCGGCGTGCGCTTCCTGGATCGCTCCGGGGACGTGGTTCATGCCTGGAGCACCGTGCTGTCCCTGGACCTGGAGACCGAGGCGCGCACGGTCGGGGACCCCTTGATCACGGCGCCGGCACGAGAGGTCACCGTCACGGCCGGCGAGGACGTCGCGCTCACCGACGACGCGGGCCAGCACGGCCTGGGCAGCCCTGTCGACGTGCGGCTCGAAGGCCCGAACCTGTTGCTCCGGGATCACGAGACCCCCTTCGAGCTGGTCGCGATCGACGACGGGCTGTTGGTGTGGGACGTGGACCTGCCCCCGGCTGCGACGTCGGTCCAACACCACTTCCACGTGGCCTGGGACTGGCTCGAAGACCGCCGGCCCTCCCACACCTGGCTCGACGAGTTGGTGACGGCGTCGGTCCTGGTGCCTGGGACCTGCAATGCCTACTACACCAACGGCACCATCAACTTCTACAGCGAGGGCGACGGCTGCGAGGACTTCGGGCGGATCGCCGACGTCGTCTACCACGAGCTGGGCCACGGCTTTCACCACTACGTGATCCACGAGGGCACCTTTGCCGGGGACGTGAGCGAAGGCTCGTCGGACTTCGTCTCCGCCACCATCCTGGACGACCCCATCCTGGCGCCCGAGGCGCTGGGGCCCGGGACCTGGATCCGCGAGCTCGAGACGGACCGGGTCTACCCGGACGACGCCAACGGCAAGGTGCACAACGACGGGCTGATCTGGGCGAGCTTTCTCTGGAACCTGCGGGGTCAGTGGATCGACGCCCTGGGCTACGACGCCGGCACCCGGGCCGTCGACCAGCTCTTCCTGGAGGCCCTGTCCTTCGGACCGACCCTGACGGACGTCACAGAGGCCGTCATCGCGGCCGACGACGACGACGCCGACCTGCGCAACGGCACACCCCACGCCTGCGAGCTCATCGACCTGCTGAACCACCACGGGCTGGGTCCGGGCAACATGGGCCTGGTGCTGCTGGAGCACGAGCCCCTCGAGGCCCAGGGCTCGTTCGCCCTGGGCTACCCGGTGGAGTTCAGCCTCACCCAGGTCACCGGGGAGTGCGGCGACGTGGACCCGGACAGCGTGCGGCTGGTCTATGGCGTGGACCTGCCCGCGACCGGTCAGGCCTTTGACCCAGCCGAGCTGCTGGAGCTGGTCCCGACCCGCAGCGACGACACCTATGGGGCGGTCATCCCCCGGCAGCTTCCAGGGGCACGGGTCAGCTATGGCATGACCTGGTCCAGCCTGGACGGCCTGACCACCGCGGTGAGCCACGACGATCGACGGGACGGGCTGCACGACTTCTTCGTCGGAGACCGCGACGCCCTGTGGTGCGCCGACTTCGAAGGGGACTGGGCGGGGCTGCAGACCTCGAACCGGGTCTATGGTGAGCTGCCCGATGAGGACTGGGTGGATGAGTGGGCCGTGGGCGCACCGGGTGGCCAGGACTGGAACCCCACCGGGGCCTGGGCGGGCAGCTCGATCGTCGGCACCGCCCTGGGCGACGAGGGGCTCTACAGCGCCCACAATGGTCAGAAGGCGCTGTCGTCGGACCTGCGCCTGACCGGTGCCGATCCCCGGCTGGTCCTGCTGACCGCCCGGCGCTGGCTGACCGTCGAGGACGCCCGCTACGACCAGGCCCAGGTCTGGGTCGAGCGCGACACGGGGCCGAAGCTGTTGTGGACCAACCCGGAGTCCGACAGCGGCAGTCGCCACGTGATCGACGTGGACTGGACGCAGTTCGACGTGGATTTGCGCCCGGTCCTGGACAGCACCGAAGACGTGCGCGTGGCCTTCACCCTCGCCAGCGACGGTGGGCTCGAGTACGGCGGCTGGGCTCTGGACGAGCTGTGTCTGGTGACCCTGGCCGACGAGGCCGGTCACTACAGGGTCCGGGATCTGGACGCCACGGACGACCAGGACGCGGTGTCGCTCACGTGGACCCAGCCGATGATCCAGCCCCTGGCGGCGTCCGTGGTGGTGCGCAAGCGGGACAGCACCCCGGTGGACGCCGACGACGGCCTGATCGTCGACATCGATCTGGCCCCGGTGCCCGGCGGCGCCAAGGCGGTGGTGGACTCGGAGGTCGCGCCGGGCGAGACCTACCACTACGCGGTGTTCACGGCCCCCACAGAGCTCGACTGGCTCCCGGACGTGGTCCCGGGGGACAACGCCGACCAGGGAGGCGTGCCCGGACCGGGCGCACCGGACTCCGGAGACACCGGCGTCGGCCCGAGCGACAGCGACCCGCCGCCTTCGGACACGGGGTCGGGCCCCGGTGACTCGGCCGCACCGCCCGTCGGCGGGGCGATGGACGAGGGGGGATGCAGCGGTTGCGGGACCTCGGGCTCTCGAGCGCTGTCCTGGGGGTGGCTGCTGTTGGCCCTGGCCTGGCGCCGGCGTCGCTGATGCCCCAGACGGGCTACACTGCGCCCGTGCGGTCCCACGACGGGCAGTGAGTCAGAACCCGGTCCAGCACGCCGTCGCGCTGCTGCAAGACACCCTCGGTCCCCCGCCGTCCACGGCCGTCGTGCTGGGGAGCGGGCTGAGCGGCCTCGTCGATCGTCTCCAGGACCCGGTGCGCGTGCCCTACGCAGACCTGGGCCTGCCCCCGACGGGCGTGGCGGGCCACAGCGGTGCCCTGGTCCGCGGCAGCCTCCAGGGCGTGCCCGTCGCGATGCTCGCGGGGCGGATCCACGTCTATGAGGGCCGCTCGCTGGAGCAGGTGGTGCGCGCGGTCCGGGCCATGGCTGGCTGGGGTGTTGACCGGGTCGTGCTGACCAACGCGGTCGGCGCCGTCGACCCGGCGCTGCGGCCGGGCAGCCTGGTGGCAGTGACCGACCACCTGAACCTGATGGGGGTCAATCCCCTCGAGGGCCCCGCCTGGCCCGGTGGCCCCCGCTTCCCCGACCTGACAGGCGCCTACACGGCAGGGCTGCGTGCCGATGCGTTGTCCATCGCCGAACAGCTCGACATCCCGCTGCGGTCCGGGGTCTACGCCGCCATGCGCGGCCCCAGCTACGAGACCCCGGCCGAGATTCGGATGCTCCAGGCCATGGGCGCCAGCACCGTCGGCATGAGCACGGCGCCCGAGGTCATCGCCCTGGCCCAGCTCGGCACCCCGCTGCTGGCGGTGGGCATGGTCTCGAACCTGGCCGCCGGTCACGCCGAGCAGCCGCTGACTCACGCCGAGGTCACCGAGACCGCTGCCAGGGCGGGAGCGGGCCTGGCCGATCTGCTCCAGGCCCTGGTCCAGCGATGGGGCTGACCCCCGACCAGGCCGCCGCGCTGGTCCAGGCCGCGGCCGACGTGCGCACCCGGGCCCACGCGCCCTACAGCGGCTTCACCGTGGGCGCAGCCGTCCTGTCTGCGGATGGCCGGGTCTTCACCGGGGCCAACGTGGAGATCTCGAGCTACAGCCACACCTGCTGCGCCGAGCGCGTCGCGGTCTTCACGGCTGTGAGCGCCGGGGCGACAGCGCTGATCGGCTGCGCGGTGGTGACCGACACCCAGCCTCCCGCGCCGCCTTGTGGCGCCTGCCGCCAGGTCCTCAGCGACTTCAGTCACGACATGGAGCTGCTGCTCGCCAACCTCCACGGACAGGTGGACCCGGTGCGTCTGGCGGATCTGTTGCCGCGGGCCTTTGGTCCGGCCGAAGTCCTGCGCAAGATACGCGCCCGGCACGGGCACGACGAGGGATAAGATCGCCGGCCTTGGAGGCGGGTTCATGGGTGGAATCGAACAGGCACTCAGCCACACAGCGGTGTTTCGCAAGCTGGACCTGGCGGTCCTCAAGGCCACGGCCAGCGCCTGGGAGCGCCGCAACGTGCGCCCAGGCCAAGTCCTGTGGCGAGACGGCACTGCCGCCACAGAGCTGGCGGTCGTGGAGTCCGGCGAGCTGGTCGTCGAGACCTGGGAAAAGGAAGTCGGTCGGGTCCGGACCGGGCAGCTGGTCGGCGAAGGCGCCGCCTTCACGCCGGGCGAGCCCCGCACGGCGACCGTGCGAGCCGAGAGCCAGGCATCGCTCCTGGTCCTGTCGACCCAGGCCCTGGCGAGCCTGCGATCCGACGGTTCTCCGCTCTACGACTTCCTGCTGGACCGCGCCCTCGACAGCCTGGCTGCCCGGGTCGGCGAGACGGGCACACGCATCGCACGCATGTCTGCGGGCCATGAGAGCGCACCCACCCGCAAGGACTCCGGCGGGAGCGCCTTCAAGACCCTGTGGACCCGCGCCAAGGCCATCGCCAGCGGGGGTGCACCGCCGGTGAACGAAGCCCTGTTGTTCCTCCCGGGCATGGACCTTGCGAGCGACGCCGTGGTCGCACGCATCGCCAGCGCCCTCCAGCCGCGGCTGGTCCCAGCCGGGCAGGCGCTCTTCCTCGAGGGCGACGCCGGCGACGAGGTCTATCTGGTGGCCGATGGCGTGGTCGACGTGCTCCGAAACACCGGCCGCGGCCGCGCCGAGAAGCTCGCCAGCCTGCACACGGGCTCCCTCTTTGGCACCGGGGCCCTGCTGCTCGGCAAGCGGCGGAACGCGTCTTGCGTGGCCGACCACGAGGCCTGGATCTACGTCCTGGACAGGGCCGGCCACGACAAGCTCTCCGGCGAGGCCGGGCGGGTCTGGCGCGAGGTCCTGATGGCCGCACTGGGCTTTCAGATCCGCAAGGCCGACGGCATGATCGCCCGCTTGCAGGGCCAGCTAGACCAGCGCACCGAGGACGACTTCCGGGTCCTCAACCAGGCGGCCGGCACGATCGAGGCCTTCACCATCGAAGACGACGACGACGACAGCGAGGAGCTGTTCAGCGACGCGACCCCGGACAGCGTCATTGATGACGACAACGACGACTTCCTGGACGGCTGATCGCCCTTGCGCATCGCGGTGACAGGCTCGGCTGGGACCGGCAAGACCACGCTGTGCGCCGCGCTGGGGGCGCAGCTCGGGCTCCCCGTGGTGCCCGAGGGCATGCGGGAGTACCTGGAGCGCACCGGCGTGGACCTCCACGACTTCTCTCCTCAGCAGCTCCGGGCGCTGGTCGAGGATCTGTGGGCAGAGCGCGTGGTGGCCGAGGCCCAGCCGGCCTGGATCGCCGACCGCTGCAGCGTGGACTTCGGGGCCTTCTGGTTGCTGTACCGCTTTCACCACCAGCGAGACGCTGCGACAGACCGCTTCATGGCCACGTTCCGGGAGCGCGCGGCCGTCTACGATCGCATCGTGGTGCTGCCCCTCGGCGGGATCGCGCTCCAGCGCGACGGCATCCGCTCGGCCAACCACTGGATCCAGCTGAACTTTCAGCTCCTGCTGGACGGTCTGCTGGCGCGCTGGGTGCCGCCCGAGCGGGTCCTGAGCATCCCCGCCACGGTGGACTCTGTGGTCGCGCGCACCCGGTGGGTCAGCGATCGGCTGTGACCCAGGTGCCCCGATCCCGGCGAGTGGCCGCCGGGAGGGCCTCCAAGCTGGTGATCAGCGCTTCCCGGCCGCCCCGATCCACGAACCCCAGCACCGCTTCGACCTTGGGGCCCATGGACCCGGGGGGAAACTCCCCAGCGGCGTGGAGCGCTCGGAGCTCGGCCGCAGGGACCTGGCGCAGGCTTCGGGCCTCGGGCGTGCCGTAGCCGACCTGGACCTCGTCGACGCCCGTCAGGATCCACAGGGCGTCGGCACGGAGCTCGGCGGCCAGCAGCGCCGACGCCCGGTCCTTGTCGACCACAGCCTCGACCCCGGCCAGCGTGCCGTGGGCACGAATGACCGGGACCCCGCCGCCCCCAGCAGCCACGACGGTCAGCCCCGCCGCCAGGAGCATCTCGATGGCGCCCGTCTCGAGGACCTCGATGGGCCTGGGCGACGGCACCACCCGCCGCCAGCCGCGGCCGGGGTCCTCGCGGACCCGCCATCCGAGCTCCGCGGCCCGGCGCTCGGCTTCGGCCTGGGTGTAGAAGCGCCCGATGTATTTGGTGGGGGCAGCGAAGTCCGGGTCCGAGGGGTCGACCACGACCTGGGTCAGCACCGTGACGGTCGGGCGCCCCGTCTCACCGGTCAGCGCCTGCTGCATCATCAGGCCCATCTGACCCTGGGTGGCAGCCACCGCGACGTCGACCGGGACCTCGGGGATGTCGGGGGTGCACAGGTCGCTACGAAGGAGCACCCGGCCCACCTGGGGTCCATTGCCGTGGGTGAGCACCAGCTCCCAGCCCGGGTCGATGTGCGTGGCCAGCAGCGTGGCCAGCTCCCGGGCCCTCGCGTGCTGTTCAGCGACGCTTCCGATCTCTCCCGGACGGATGAGTGCGTTGCCCCCCAGGGCAATGACGAGGCGACGCGTCATGGGAGGCCCCGTTGATAACGCGACAGGGCCCGCTTACAGTCGCTTGCCGCAAGACGCTGAATGCTGGATACCCCGCTGGTGATGATCGAAGACGACGAGGCCCTCGTGGAGGCCTGTCGCAGCTTCGCCAGCGAGCCGGTGCTGGGAGTCGACACCGAGTCGGACTCCATGCACCACTACCGGGAAAAGGTCTGCCTCATCCAGGTCTCGGATCGGGAGCAGGACTACATCATCGACCCCCTTGCGGTGTCGGACATGTCGCCGCTGGGCACGGTCCTGGCGAACCCCGACATCATCAAGGTGCTCCACGGTGCCGACTACGACGTGGTCTGCATGCAGCGGGACTTCGACTTTAGCGTCGTCAACCTCTTCGACACCATGATCTCCGCCCAGCTCCTGGACCTCCCCAAGGTCGGGCTGGCCGATCTGTGTGGCCGGTACTTCGGCGCCCAGCTGGACAAGAAGTACCAGCGCCACGACTGGGCGGCCCGGCCGCTCCTGCCCGAGCACCTGGAGTACGCCCGGGGCGACACCCACTACCTGTTGGCCCTGCGCGAGATCCTGCACCACAAGCTCGAGTCCCTGGAGCGCCTGGACGTCGCGGCCGAGGAGTTCAAGGTCATCGAGGCCCGAGAGTGGAGCGGCCGTGCCTTCAACCCCGATGGCTGGATCCGCATGAAGCGCATCTCAGGCCTGGACGAGCCCTCGCGGCTGGCCCTGCGCCACCTGTGGCGGTACCGGGATGGCCGGGCCCGCGAGGCCGATCGGCCCCCCTACAAGGTCATCCCGGAGCAGGTGCTGGTGCTGCTGGCCCAGCGTCGTCCCGCCTCCGAAGAGGATCTGGGCAGGCACGTGCGACTCAAGTCCACGATGATCCGTCGCCACGGCGAGCACCTGTTGGCAGCCATCGCGGCCGCCAAGTCCGACCAGGACCCTCTGCCTCGTCCGCAGCCCAAGAACAAGCCCGGGCCCAAGGCCCCCCATCGCGGCCGCGAGGTCGACCGCCTGCTGACCGAGCTCAAGCAGTGGCGCACCCGGGTGATCCAGGAGCGCGGCGTGCCCGTGGCCCTGGTCGCATCGAATGCCCAGCTCAAGAACCTGGCCGCCTGGCGCCCCGCCACCCCCGAGGCCCTGGCCCAGGTGCCCGAAGTGCGCGGCTGGCAGGCCGCCCGCTACGGCGACGAGTGGTTGGACTTCATCGCCGCCTTCGAGGCCCGCTTGGTGGACAAGCGGTCTTCCCAGGACCCGGCACCGAGCAGTCGCCGTCGCCGCCGCCGTCGCCGGCGCAAGCCCTCTGGAGACCCCAAGCCCGAGTAGCGGCTAGCAGCGTGCGGTGAATCGGGGGTGGTGAGACGTGGTCGTCCACGTGCACAGGGGTCGTGAAGTCGTCTGACGTGGGACGTCTGACGTGGGACGTCTGACGTGGGACGTGGACCGTCCACGTGAA
>CAZFLE010000046.1:0-16402 GCA_964519895.1 uncultured Enterobacterales bacterium
ACCTGATCGGCCAGCTGAAGAGCGGCGTCCGTGCGCTCCACGCCCCGGTCAACACCTAGCCCAGGCCCCAGCGGTCGCCCCCGATCACGCCATCAAAGGTCGCCCGCTCCAGCAGGGCCCCCTCCAGACGGGCGTCGGTGAGGTCGGCCAGCGTGAAGTCAGCCCCCGCCAGCTCGGCGTTGCGCAGGTCCGTCCCGGCCATCAGCGCTTCGCGGGCGTCCAGGTTCCGCAGCCACCCCCCGCGGAGCGAGGCGCCGGAGAGGTTCGACTGGCCCAGCCGGGTGACGGCGTCGCTCCAAGCATCCCCCGGGTCCGGGGCATCGAAGGCCAGGCGCAGCCCCCGCAGGTCGGCGCCGCGCAGCTGGGCCCCCCTGGGCCAGGGCCCGTGGGGCCGCCCTCCGACTGCGTTCAGGCGGCTCTGGTCGCACCGGAACCAACGCTCCCGGCCAGCCCCGGGGGCGAACAGCAGCCAGTAGTGCTCGTCGCGCACCACGGGGGTCTGCCGTGCAGGGCGATCGGAGGGCGGTCCTGCGCCGGCCCACAACAGCCCCGGGTCCTGGATCGGCGTGTGCTTAGGTCCGGCCCAGCCGTCCCGGAGCGCCCAGCGGTAGTGGACCACGCTGGCCAGGAAGAACAGGGCATCTCCCAGGTGCGCGTCCAGGTGGTGCAGGCGCGGTACGGCGCGGTCCGCACGGGGGCCGATGCCCATGGTGGCCCAGCGCTGGGCCAGCACGGGCTCCAGGGCGCCTTCTTCGCGGGTCGGCCGCAGGTGCACCCCGTCGGTCCACCAGTCCCACGCCGCCGCCAGGTCGTCGCGGATGCGTGCCCAGGCGTCCCAGCGGAGCCTGCGGGTCGCCAGACCTCGGGCGGACGATCGCGGGGGATGCTGGGCCCGCCCCAGCTCCCAGTCGAGGAGCCGCTCCAGGTGCTTGGAGACGGCTGGCGTGAGCCACTGGGCCGACAGCTGGGCCCCCAGGGCTCGGGTCAGGCCACGGCGCGGATCGGACTGGGCAAAGTCGTGGCCGGGCTCTCGGACGGCGCGCCGGGCGCGGCTCCCCGAGCGCTTCAGCGTGTGCACCACCGCTTCGGCGAACAAGTACTCGCGGAACGACTTGTGCAGGAACTCGCAGCCCGCCTCTCGCCGGCCTCCCTTGAAGTAGAAGCTGACCATCATGGCGGCCAGCGGGTCCTCGCTCGCTGCGCGGGCTCGCTGCTCGACTTCGTCCGGCGCCGTGTCGACGGTGTCCTGGAGCTCGGCCAGGCTCAGGTTCTCGCGACCGCGCACGGTCAGAGCCGTGGCGGTCGCCCACAGGAGCTGGCGCAGCTCCTGGCCCGTGATCCGGTGGCCCGGGCTGCCCTCGTTGTGGTCGTCGACCCGCCCGGCGTGGCGACAGGTCTGGTCCACCAGGTGTCTGTACAGGTTGCTGGGGTTGGCCAACAGCCCGCGCAGATCCCCTCGCCACCGCACCATCAGCCGCATCGCGATGTGTGCCAGCAGGGGCAGCCCGAGCACCTCGAGGGAGTGGGCACCGTCGGCGTCCTGGCCTTCGAGGCGGGCGTTGAACCCGGTCCGGTAGCGCTCGACCATGGGCGAGAAGTCGCGCCGGATCCTGCGCGGCCAGACGTCGGCGGCGTGTTCGAAGCGACTGCTCCGGAGCGCCCTCTTGATGTTCCCGATGAACGCCCCGAGCTGAGGGGGCGTGAACGGGCGCAGGGTCAGCACGACCGTGTCCCGGCGCAGGAAGCGACTCTCGGCCACCAGCTGGGACGGCCGGCCGGTCAGGATGACCCGGATCGGCACGCTGGTGCCCACCAGGTACTCGGCCCGGACCTGCTCCAGCATGGCTTCGACCCGCTGACGCAGATCCACCGTCGACGCCAGGTCCAGTTCGTCCCAGCCGTCCAGAATCAGGACGTAGGGGCAGATGAGCGCGGTGCCGAAGGAGACCTCTTCTCGGAAGATGTCGCCGTCGCAGAACAGGTCCTTGGGGCGGCGCACCCGGGCCCGCTCCCCGCTGCGGGACAGGGCCACCGCGCGGGGGATCGACTCGCTCACGTGCCGGTCCAGCACCAGGTTTCGCAGCCGGACGCGGATCGGTCGCAGGCCCTGGTGCAGCAGGGCTTGGGTGAGGCGGAGCGTGAACGCCGACTTGCCGGACCCTGCAGCGCCCTGGATCACGATGGCGTCGTCGTAGCCGGGGTCACCGAGCCAGCGGAAGACCCGGTCCAGCAACGGCTCGCGACCGCCCTGCTGCTCGCTGAAGGGATCCAGGGGCACCTTGCGGCGCTGTCCCTGGCGGTCCAGCACGATCTCGCCCCAGCGCAGCTCGCCACAGTCCGGGTCCACGTAGACGTCGGCCAGCGCAAAGGGCTCGCGGCCCAGAGCCGGGGTCTCCTCGAACAGCCGACGCTGGACGTCGGCGTGCTCCATCAGGGCGGCCTGGGACTGGCGCTGCTCGCCTCCGCCTTGCTCCAGCAGGCGGTGCACACCTTCGAAGCGGGCCCGGGTCTTGTCGTGGGACAGGAGCGTCTTGAGGTGGATCGGGAACCGGCTGTGCACCTCGCCCAGGAGTCGGCGGACCTGGGCGCTGTCGTACCCAAAGGACCGGGCATAGGCGTCCAGGTGGGCATCGGCCTCGGTCATGAAGGGGTGCTCCAGGGCCCCAGACAGCGAGAAGTCGTCGAAGCGCACGTCGCCGTGGCCCGGCCGGAGCCCCGCCAGGGCGCGGTCCATCTCCCTCTGCAGCTCTCGCACCGGCCCCGAAGGCAGCCCCACCGCCTCGAAGGCTTGCTGGGCCGAGCGCTGCCAGGCCAGGGTGCAGGCCAGGTACAACAGGGCCTCGGGGTCCTTTTCCTGGAGCAGGGCCTTGAAGATCTCCGCCATGAAGCGGATCGGCGGTGCGGCTTCCACCGCCGACCGCGCCAGTGCGCCCAGCCAGGGCGTGGCCTCGGCCAGGCGGTCCAGGGCGAAGCCCCCCTGGGCGGTCTTGTGCAGAGTCTCCAGGTACCCGGGAACGGTGACCAGGGCCTTGACGGCCTTGCCCAGCCGCCGCTGCTCCCGTGGGGACAGGTCCAGCCTTCGGACCAGGGCGTTGCTCGGGCCCTTGTCGCTCACGGCCACCAGACCTGCACGCGGAGCCCGGCTTCGGCCCACACGAGGGTGGACCAGCTGAACCGGTCTTCGGTTCTGGCCCAGCCGTTGTGGCCCACCAGGTGGGCGCGGAAACCCACCTCGAAGCCTTCGGCCACGCTCACGTCGGCGCCAGCCCCGACACGGAGCCCGGCGCCCGTGATGCGAAAGCGGGTCGCGGTGGCGCCTTCGTCTGCGGCCTGTTGCTCCTCGTCGGAGTAGGCCTGGTCCACGTCCCGGGCGATGGGCCAGGTGCCGTACAGGCCGCCCCCCACCCAGGGCTGCACCCGCTCGCTCTCGACCAGTAGATCCCGCTGCAGGTCCACACTGGGCCGGATCCCGCCGGCGGAGACCGTGCCTCGGGACTCGGCGGTCCACGTGGTCGTGCGCTCCAGGGCCACGCCCAGTCCCAGGACGAGCCGATGTCGTCCCAGATCGAGCCCGGCATAGGGCGTCAGCGCCGGGCGCAAGAGCCCGTCGAACTCTCCGGCGCCGGTGCCCGACGTCATCTCCTCGTCCACCGCCACCAGATCCGCCCGCCCGAAGGGCACCCAGTCGACGCCCATCAGGGGCTCGGCCGCTAGCGCGGATGCGGTCAGCGCGGGGAGAAGGACCGGGAACACCCGCGGAGTCTAAGGCTGCGCAGAACAGAGTGGGAGCGCGGTCGGTCGTGAAGCTTCAACAAGTGGTCATGCCCTGGAGTTCAATCGTCTTGAAAAGGACGACCATGGCCAGAGACCTAAGTATTAACAAAAGGTTCCTGACCCCTGTTTACCTGTTTTACCTGTTTACTTCCCGCCCTTCCCGCCCGCCGCGCCGCCGTCCCGCGCGCGACCGCGCAGCGGCCTCGCGCCCGGAAACCTAGTGCGCAGCCCGCTGCATGATGCGCTGCTGGTGCTTCCATGCAGCCAGGGCGCCGGCGATGGCCATGCGCTCTGGGCGGGCCAGCTCGACGAAGCGCACACCGGCGATGCGGTAGCCCTTCTGGGTCGGCGCTGAGCGCAGGTTGCGGACCTCGAGGCGCACGGGCATGGCGTCCAGGCCCGGGATCTCCACGTGGCCCTCGATGCCCTGGCCCTCGCGCAGGTTGGCTTCGTTGGCCTTGTAGATGAAGGCCAGGCCGGCGTTGCTGATGTCCACGACCTCAAAGGTGCGGATGGTGTTGCCGGCCTCGATGATGATCGAGAAGCCGTCGTGGCCCATGACCCGGTGACGGGCGACCATGCGTCGGTCGGTGCGCTGGACGGTGCGCGGCGGCGCCAGGACCCAGCGGCGCAGCACGTCGGTGCCGATCATCTCGCTGTAGAAGGTGTAGCGGTCGGTGCCGCCTTCGTAGTCCACGCGGACCGCGCGACCGGACGGGGGCACGTCGACGATGTCCTGCAGGCGTGCATCGACCACGAAGGGCACGCCGCCGCCCTGAGCTGGGGGAGCGATCGAGCCGTGGACCTGGAGTCCGCCCACCGTGACCACACAGCTGGCGATCTCGGCAGCGGCGTACATCAGGTGTGCCTGGACGTCTTCGGGGCGGGTGAGCCACAGGGGTGCGCAAGCTTGCATGGGGTCCTCGCCGGGGGGCGAGCGTCCGGGGTGACCAAGGCCACCTGGCCGGACGCTGGGATAGCGTTCCTCCTACTGAATCGGACAAGTCGACCCGGCGGTTTAGGGCAGCCGTGTCACGGAGGGTCTCGTGCACATCCGGCGACTGGCATTCGAGGGCCTCAGAGCCCTCCCGGACTTCGAAGCCACGGGCCTCCGGCGGGTCGTACCAGTCGCTGGCACGCCGGCCGGAAGGACCGCTGTCGCCGACGCGATCACGATCGCGTTGAGCGTGTTCTCGGCGTCCGACACCCAGCGGGCCGCCCGTGATCTGGGCCTGGGGGACGCCTGCGAGGTGACCGGCGACGGCATCCCAGAGGAGCTCCAGGTGGACCGGCCCGAGGTCGCAGCGGCCCTGTTCACCGGTCAGCGCGCCTTCAAGGTCAAGCTGGACCTGGAGCTGGACCCGCCGCAGTACGGGGAGATCCGAGCACAAGCCTTGCGGGACCCACGTCTGGTGAGCGCCTTGGCCGCTCGGGACACGACCCTGGGGCTCGGGATCGGCTGGGTCTTCACCCGGGACTGGCAGGTCGCAGCCACCAGTGTTCTGGGGGTGCGGCTGGGCGATGTGGAGCTGCCCCTGATCGGCGACGACCGCCCGCCTTGGCTCAGTCGCTTCCTGGCAGGGCTGTCCGGACGCGTGCACCGACACCGCGCCGGCACGGTCGACGAGCCTGGCCACGCCCGGGCCGAGCGCTCTCCCGACCCGGCCCAGCGCCGCGCCGCGCGTGCGGTGCGGGAGACCCTCGCCGGCCGTCCCTTCGGACTGGGCGAGCTTCAGGTCGTCCAGGGCCGGTCGGCGTGGCTCGGCCTGCCCCTCGGGGACGCGCTCCTGCCGCTGCGGGCGCACGGTCCCCGAGTGCAACACGCCGTGGGACTGGTCCAGGCGGTGCACCAGTCCGGTGCCGAGATCCTGGTGGCCGAGGCCCCACTGGACCTGGCCGAGCGCCCTCGCAGTCTGGCCCGCTGGGTGCGGGCCCAGTCCGAAGCCGACGGCTCGGCCCTGGAGCAGGTCTTCCTGTTCGGAGAGGGAGGGGCCGGTGCCCTCGAACCGGGTTCCACGGGGTGAGGGCCGTCTGCATCCACTGCGGCGCCACCAAGCCCCGGGCCATGGCGCTCTGTGCGGCCTGCGGAAAGGCACCTCGGGGCGACGACCGCCCTCTGGCCTACCTGTTCTCGAGTCACCACCTGTCCGATCGGGAGCTCGACGGGGTGGCCACTCGCATCCGGGCGGGAGAGCGGCCCGACCCGCCCGAGCACCTCCTCCAGCTGGCCCGAAAGCAGCTGACGGCCAGCCTGAGCCACCTGCCGGGGGTGCACGACGAGCCGGCCGTCGCCCCTCGCGAGCTGAGTCGAGAAGAGACGTGGATGTTGATGGCCGGCAACGTGGTCCTCACGCCGCTGATCGGTCTGGCCGTGTGGTGGGGCTGGCGCACCCGGCATCCCCAGGCCGCGGACCGCGTCCTGTGGCTGACCCTCCCCGTCGCCGGGCTCTTCGCCGCCGCCTGGGTCACGATGGTCGTGCTCTCCACCGGTTCGTGACGGTTAGGTCGGCTGCATGACCTGGATGGTCCTCTGGTTGATGGCACTGGGCGGCTGCGCGGGCGACGTGGTGGAGGGCTCGGTGCCCGACGGCCCCGAGCCTGTGCCCGTCGAGACGTGGTCCGTGAGTCCCCAGGCCCTCTCGCTGAGCGCCTCCTGGACCGGCCTGGTTCGCGGGGTCCAGCAAGCCACGGTGCTGACCGAGACCGCTGGTCGGGTCACCCAGCGGGTGGCTGGCCTGGGGGATCGGGTCCCAGCGGGTGCCGTGCTGGTCCGGCTCGAGGACGGGCGGCAGACCATCGGCGTGCAGGCCGCCCAGGCCACGCTGGCCCGAGCCCAGGCCGGCGAACAGGCCGCCGCGCGACAGCTGGCCCGTGCCCAGGCCCTGGGGGACGCCCTGGCCCAGGCAGACGGCGAAGACGCCGCCACCGCGCTGGAACTGGCCCGAGCCGATCGCCAGGCCGCCGCCGTCCAGCTCCAGGCCCGAGAGCGCGATCTGGCCGACACGCGGGTCCGGGCGCCATTTGCAGGGGACGTGACGCAAGTCCACGTCGAGCTCGGCCAGGTCGTCGGTGCCGGCACGCCGGTCGCGACGGTCGTGAACACCCGCGAGCTCCGGGTGCGTATTCGCTTGAGTCCCCAGGACCTGGAGGGTCTGACAGACGACACCCAGGCCTGGGTGCACGGGCACCCGTGTTGGCTCGCTGGGGTGGACCGCCAGGCGGACCCGGCCACGGGGCTGGTCCAGGTCGAAGTGGCCTGCGAGCCGGACCCCGCCTGGGTCATCGGCGCTCCGGCCCCCGTGCGGCTCTCCCTGGGCGACCCCGGACCGACCTTGGCCGTGCCGCCGTCTGCGGTGCTGGAGCGCTACGGCGAGCACCGGGTCTTCGTGGTCGTGGACGGCCTGGCCTACGCCCGCAGCGTCCAGCTGGGCCAGCGCACCGATGACTGGCACCAGGTCCTCGCAGGACTCTCCGAAGGCGAGCGGGTGGTGGTGCGCGGCGCCGAGCGCCTGACCGAGGGTGCCCCGGTCCGTCCCCTCTGATGTGGCTCGCCCGCCTGAGCGTGCGCCAGCCCGTGCTGGTCAACATGCTCGCGCTCCTGATCGGGCTGATCGGCGGCGCGGTCTTCCTGGACATGGTCCGCGAAGAGCTGCCCGAGGTCGACGACTGGTGGGCCTTCACCCGCATCGTGTTTCCTCAGGCCACCCCCGAGGACATCGAGGAGCTGGTCCTGACCCCCATCGAGGATCAGGCCCAGGAGATCGACGGGGCCGCCGAGGTCAGCAGCGTGGCCCGGGAGGGCTTCGGCGAGGTCTGGATCCACTTCGACGGGGACACGCCGGGCCTGGACATCGATCGGGCCACCGGCGAGCTGGCGCGGGCGGTCGACCGGGCGGAGCTGCCGGACCAGACCGACACCCCCGACACGCGCAAGTGGTCCTATGGCTTCCCTGCGCTCCAGGTCAGCGTGGCGGCCGGTGCCCAGGTCAGCCCCCTGACCCTCCACCGGGTGGCGTCTGCCCTGAAGAGGCGCCTCGGGCGGATCGACGGCGTACGCGAGCTCGAGGTGCTGGGCTTGGCGGAGCGCCAGGTGCGGGTCCAGGTCGACCGGGGCAGGTCCGAGACCCTGGGCATCCCGCTGGCGAGGGTCGTGCAGGCGCTGAGCGATGCGTCGGCCAACGTGCCGGCGGGGGCCCTGGCCCAAGGCGCCCGCGAGGTGCTGGTGCGCACGGACCAGCGCCACCGCAGCCTGGACGATGTTCGTGCGGTGGTGCTCCGGGCATCGCCGGACGGGGGTCGCGTCACGGTCGGCGACATCAGCACCGTCTCGGACACCCTGGGGGAGCCCAGCACCCTGGCGTGGGCAGACGGCCTGCCCGCGGTCCTGATGACGGTCATCAAGGCCGAAGAGGGGGACCTGGTCCAAGTGGTCGACGCCGTGAAGGAAGAGCTCGAGGCCATGGCTCCTGAGCTCCCGGACGGCGTGGTCCTGGGGGTGCACGGCGACGCCAGCGAGCCCCTGGAGGCCACCTTGGGGGACCTCTACGAGAACGGCGCGATGGGCCTGGGCATCATCCTGGTGCTGTTGTCGCTGTTCCTGGGGCTGCGGAACGCCGCGATGGCGGCGCTGGGTCTGCCCGTGGCCCTGGCCGGGGGCATCATCGCGATGCACCTGATGGGCATCACCATCAACATGCTGTCGCTGTTCTCGCTCATCATCGTGCTCGGCATCATCGTCGACGACGCCATCGTGGTCGTCGAGAACTGTGTCCGCTATGCCGAACTGGGCCACCCCATGCACCGGGCCGCCGTCCTGGGCACGGCCGAGGTGGCCCTGCCCGTCCTGTCTGCGACCTTGACGACCGTGGCCGCCTTTGTGCCTCTGCTCGTGATGACCGGCGTGATGGGGCGCTTCTTCAGCATCATTCCCAAGGTCGTGGCGGCGGCGCTCCTGGCTTCGCTGGTCGAGGCTCTGTTCGTGCTGCCATCACACCTGGCCGAGTTCGGTGGCGTGCGGCGCTCGGGGACCGGGGCATGGCTGTCGGCGCTTCAGGCCCGCTATGCACGGGTGCTGACGTGGTGCCTCGCCCGGGGCGGTCGCGTGGTGCTGGGGGCCTTCCTGGTCGCAGGCGGCGTGGTGGCCCTGGGTGCAGCGACCCTGGACCGGGTGCTGTTCACCGAGGTCGATGCCTGGGCAGTGGATCTGCGGCTGGAGCTCCCGGTGGGCACCCGGTTGAGCGAGACCGGTGCCGCAGTGGCCGAGCTCGAGGCCCGGGCCCGCGGGGTGTTGCCCCCCTCGATCGTCAAGTCCTGGGTGCGCCAGGTGGGCTTCGCGACCAGCGAGGCCTTTCCCAGGGTGGGCTCGAACCACGGGATGATCCGGGTGAACCTGGTGTACGGCGACCAGCGCACCACCACCTCGGACGAGATCGTGGCGTCGCTGCGGGCGCTCACGGCCGACCTGGTGGGACCGGTCAGCACGTCCGTCGGCACCGTCGAACAGAAGCCGCCAGCCGGCAAGCCCGTGGCGGTCGAGGTCTACCACGACGACCCGAACCAGCTGGTGCGGCTCCACGACGAGGTGTTTGCAGCCCTGGCAGCCACGCCGGGCACCCGCGCCATCAGCAGTGGCCTGGAGCCGGGCAAGTCAGAGCTTCGCGTCCGGGTCGACGAGGATCGCGCCGCCCGAGTCGGCCTGAGCCCACTGGACGTGGCCGGTGCGGTTCGCGTGGCTCTGGACGGGGCCCAGGCCGGCACCTACCGCACCGGGGGCGACGTCCTGGAGCTGGTCGTGGACTACGCGGACCCCGGGGGGCCAGAAGACCTGGCCCGGCTCCAGCTGCTGTCCCCGCTGGGACCAGTGGCCCTCGGCGACGTGGCGACGCTCACGCGCACCCAGGGCCCTTCGGTCCTTCGCCGGGCCCATGGATCCCGGCGCGTTCGGGTGTCCAGCGATCTGGACGGCACGACCACCTCGTCCCGGGTGAACCGGGCCCTCCAGGTCCAGCTGGCCGACGTGGGCGTGAGGTACCCGGGCGGGCGGTTGCACTTCGGGGGCGAATTCGAGCAGACCCAGGAGTCTTTCACCTCCCTGTTCCAGGCTTTCTGGATCGCTGTGCTGGCCATCTACACCATCCTGGGGGTCCAGTTCCGGTCCTTCGCCTTGCCGATGGTGGTGCTGGGGGCGGTGCCCCTGTGCTTCGTGGGGGTCGTCGTCGGTCTGATCGTCACCGGGTCGCCCTTTGGCATGATCGCCGGGATCGGAGTGGTGGCTCTGGCCGGGATCGTGGTCAACGACTCCTTGGTGCTCGTGGACTTCATCAACGGGCGCCGGCGTCGCGGCGTGCCGCTCATCCAAGCCGTCATCAGCGGCGGCCGGGAGCGCCTGCGCCCGATCCTTCTGACCACCGTGACCACGGTGGCCGGGCTGCTGCCTCTGGGCCTGGGGTGGGGCGGCGAGAACCCGCTGCTGGCCCCGATGGCCACGTCGGTGTCGTGGGGCCTGGCCTTTGCCACAGGCCTGACCCTGGTCGTGGTGCCCTGCCTGTACGTCCTGGTCGATCGCGGGGTCCAGCGGCTGACGGGGCGCCCCACCGTGCAGGCGGGAGACGACGGCCTGGACGACCTGGAAGCTTTGCGCGCGGATCTGCGTCCGCAGTCCTGATCAGCCGTCGAGCATTCGCCGGAGTCGGTGGATCAGCTCCAGGGGGCTGAAGGGCTTGTGCAGCACCGGCAGGTCGTCGCGGAGTGCAGAGCCCAGGAAGTCCGCGGAGTAGCCGGTCATGAGCAGTACGGGCATGTCCGGACGGAACTGGCGGGCTTCTGCGACCACCTCGAGGCCCGAGCGGCCCGGGACCACGGCGTCGGCGAGCACCAGATCGATGCGGTTGTGTTCCCGCCGCAGGAGCACCGATGCCTCGATGCCATTGGCGGCCGGCAGGATGTCGTAGCCCTGGGAACGCAGCGCTGCGACGACCATCTCCAGGGTCGCCTGGTCATCTTCGATGACGAGGATGGTCTCGGTGCCGGTCGCGACGGAGCTCTCGGGCGGCATCGACGTGGGGTCGATCGTGTCGAACTCCAGGTGGAAGGCCGTGCCATCGCCGGGGGCGGAGTCCACGAGCAGGCGCCCCTGGTGGCTCTCGATGACCCCGAAGACCACCGCCAGGCCCAGGTCGCCGGCGGGTCCGGAGTAAGGCTCGAACAGGCGTGCGCGAGCGGCCTCGTCGAGCCCAGGGCCGTCGTCGGCGATCTTGAGCACGCACTTGGTGCCGCGCGCGCTCGCCCCCTGGACGGACGCCCAGACCGTGAGTGGCGCGGGATTCTGGCGGCCGATCCAGGCCCCCAGCCGGACCAACGCCAGACGCAGTGCCTGGGGATCCAGGAGCACGTCGTCGCCGCCCCCGTCGTAGCGCACCTTGAGGGCGATGCCCGAGCCCAACACGGACTCCAGCAGGGGCTCGGACTCGTTGAGCACCTTGCTCAGGCGGCCGGGCGCTCGCTCGGCGCCCTGGCCGGCGACGGCCTGGAGCTGGCGCTGCAGGTTGGCCGCGTGCTCGGCGGCGGAGAGGATCGCCCGCACGTGGCTCGCCCGGGACTCCTCGAGCCCGCTCAGGAGCAGCTCGGACGCACTCTGCAGGATTGCGGAGAGCCGGGTGCCGAGCTCCTGGGCGATGCCCCCCGCCATGCTCTCCAGGCCTTGGAGGACCTGGGCGTGGCCCGCCGGGTCCTCCATCCGGACCATCCAGCCCATCGCGCCGGCCACGGGCATGGGGCGGATGGTGCCGGTGGCTGTGCGCGGCGTTCCCTCGCCGTCGCGGAACATGAGCTCTCGGGACGCGGTCTGTCCCAACCGGGGCCACAGCAGGCCCTGAGTGTCGTGGAGCCAGGTGTCGGCCGGGGCGTCGGCGAGCTGTTCGGGCCCCATGCGAAAGAGCCGGGTTGCGGCGGCATTTGCGCTGACCACCAGGCCGTCTTCGTCGCACAGCAGGACCGGCTCCGTGAAGCCGTCCAGCAGGTCGTCGAGCGGCAGGTCGATCAAGGAGCCACCTCCAGCGGGGGGCGGATCGTCCAGATCCCACCGATGGGCCAGGATTCTAACCGACCCTCGGAGAACCGGCGCGTCCAGTCAGGGGATGTCCATGCGCTGGAACCGCCAAGCGGCCAACCCATAGGCAGCGACGGTCCACAGGGCCAGGCCTGCAAAGGCGACTGGATCCCAGGCACTGGCGAAGCCCTCCCAGGCGGCCAGGGCGCTCCCAGGCAAGAAGCGGGCGATCGCATCGGTGCCCGACGCGCCGAACATCGCCGCCCCCCCCAGTCCGGCCCGGGCCAGGCCGTCGATCAGCAGGACGAGCGCGGTGACGACCACGGTGCCGGCGGTGGCTGGCACGAAGCAGGACACCGCCAAGCCCAAGCCGATCAGGGCCACGTCGGAGCCCCAGCCGGCGACATAGGCCAGGAGCACCCGGCCCAGGTCCCCGTCGGAGTCCAGGCCCAGGACGGGCACGCCCAGCACAGCCGCGACCACCGCCGTGAGCGCCAGGGTCAGGCCCGCGTACCCGGCCAGGGCCAGGGCTCGGCCCGCCAGGACGCGCAACCGGGAGACCGGACGCAGCAGGACCGGCCTGAGGGTGCCGTCCTTGACCTCGCCGCCCAGAGTCTGGGCACTGATCCAGATCAGGATCAAGGGCAGGATGAAGAAATTCCGGGCCTTGAGTGCCCAGCCCAGGCTCGCCGCGGCGTCCACGTGGATGCCGACGCTCATGGCGCCCTGCTGGGAGCCCAGGTTCTGGTTCTGCCAGGTCTCGACGCCGTGCAGCAGGATCACCGTCACCAGCGGGATCGCAATGCTCAGGACCACCCCGAGCCGCGCGGACCCGCGGCTGAGCAGCTTGCGCCACTCGGCGGCCACGATCGGGCCCAGGGGCACGGCGTTCAAGGCGTGCCCCCGGTGAGCCGCAGGAACAGTTCCTCCAGGTTGCCTTGGCCTGGTGTGAGGCCATGGACCGGTACCCCGGCGCCCACGAGGGCAGCATTCAGGTCGGCTGGGCCCCGGCCGGTCAGCGCCACCCGCAGGCGGGGTTCGGTGTCCACCACCTGGGCCCAGTCCAGACCGGCGATGGTCTGCACCGCCAGCGCGGTGTCCACGGTGTCGAGCTCGACCTGTTCGCCCCCCAGCAGCTCCGCCACCCGCCCCTCTGCGAGCTTTCGGCCCTCTTGCAGGATGCCCACCCGCGTGGCGATCGCTTCGACCTCGCCCAGCAGGTGGGACGACACCAGGATGGTCACGCCTTCGGTGGACAGCCGCCGGATCAGCTCGCGCACGTCGCGCATGCCCTGGGGATCCAGGCCGTTGGTGGGCTCGTCGAGCAGGAGCAGCTTGGGCCCGGTCATGAGCGCACGGGCGATGCCGAGTCGCTGGCGCATGCCCTGGCTGTAGGTCCCGGCGGGGTCCAGGCCACGGTCCGCGAGCCCCACGCGCTCGAGTGCGCTCCAGCGCGCTGCCCGGCCTGGTGGTCCCGAGATGCCCGCGTAGGCCTGGACCAGGCGCAGGTTCTCGTCGCCGGAGAGCCAGTCGTGGAAGCGCGGGATCTCGACCAGGGCGCCCACGTGCTCCCGCTGGGCGACGGGATCGTCGACATCGAAGATGCGGACCGTGCCGCGATCTCGGCGGATCAGGCCCAGGATGCAGCGCATCGCCGTGGTCTTTCCGGCGCCGTTCGGTCCCAGCAGCCCGTACACGTCGCCTGACTCGACCGTCAGGTCCAGGTCGTCGACGGCCACACGCGAGCCAAAAGCGCGTCGAAGACCCCGGACTTCCAAGGCGCTGCTCATTGCGGCCAGCCCCACAAGCGTGTATCTGCGCTGTCCCCCCCGTTGGAGGTCGCGATGACCACTCGGCCCGGCATGTCCTTCCTGTCCGCCAGCGCTCTGGCGCTGGTCGCCTGTAACCTCACCCCCTCGACCGGCAGCGGCGACACCGGTGGCTCGGCCACCCTGGGCGACGGCCCGTCCATCGCCGCCATCCAAGGCGGCGTCTACGTCGACGGCGACGACATTCGGCTCGACGGTGTGATCGTCACCTCACCGATCACCCTCGACGGCGAGGGCTTCTTCATTCAGGACCCGGGCGGCGGCGAGTGGTCCGGCCTCTACGTCTACCTGGCCGGTGGTGCCGAGGGCCTGTACCTGGCGGTCGGCGATGCCATCACCATCACCGGTGTGGTGACCGAATTCTACGATCTGACCGAGCTGAGCGTGGCCAGCCCGGCCAGCATCGAGGTCACGGGCCAGGGCGACGTCACCACCGACCTGATCGATCCCGCCACGGTCACCGACTGGGAGGCCCTCGAGGGTGGCCTGGTCCGGGTCGACGGGGCCACCGTCACCGGCTGCATCGAGTACGGCGAAGCGCCGATCTCCGACGAGTTGTCCATCGACGATCGCATCGTGACCTTCGAGTCCGAGCCCGGCGCGACCTACGAGTCCGTGACCGGCCTCATCAGCTACGCCTATGGCGCGTGGAAGATCTACCCCCGGACCAGCGACGATCTGGCCGGCTATGTCGCTGGCGCTGGCGGTGGTGTGGTCACGGTCGAGGACCTGCAGACCGGCTCCGACGAGCTGTGCGGCGTCACCCTCCAGGACGTGGTCGTGACGTCACCGCCGAACTCGAACGGCACCGGCTTCTACGTGTCGGACGCGCTGGCGACGGCGGCGGCCAACACCGGTGTCTATGTCTACGTCGGTTCCGGGGGGGTGCCCGGTGACGTGGTCCAGGGCGCCAGCCTGACCATGGTGGGCACCGCCATCGAGTACGACGGCGACGAGGACGGCACGCCCATCACCGAGTTCATCCCCGACACCGTCACGGTGACCGGCACCGGCACCGTGCCCGCCCCGCTGTCGCTGTCCGAGTCGCCCGCCGACTGGGCGCCCTACGACGGTGTGCTCGTGACCCTGGCCGGCGTGGAGATCACCGACGACGATCCGGGCTACGGCGAAGCCGAGACCGACTGGGGCGTCAACATCGACGACTACTTCATCGACTTCAGCACCACGACCGGCGAGCGCTACGACGTGACCGGCATCGTGAACCAGTACTACGGCTGGAAGGTGGCACCGCGCACCACGGCCGATCTCGTCGCACTCTGAGCGCACCAGGAGGTTCCCATGGCCCGCCGTCCGACCCGCCGCGAAGTCCTGGAAGGAGGCGCGGCCGGCCTCGTGACCGCGGGCCTGACGGCCTGCAGCGACGGCGACGAGCCCGCGCCGGAGCCCGGCCGCATCGACCACGTGATCGTGGTGATGCTCGAGAACCGCTCCTTCGACCACTACCTGGGGTCGCTTTCCCTGGTCGAGGGCCGGGCCGATGTCGACGGGCTGACCGGGCAGGAGTCCAACCCCGATCTGGCCGGTGATCCGGTCGGGGTGTTCCACCTCGAGGAGCCCTGCATCGAGGACCCGCCTCATGGGTGGGGTTCCAGCCACACGCAGTTCGCCGACGGCGCCAACGACGGCTTCGTGGTCGAGCACGAGCGGCGGGTCGGGGCAGAGCAAGGCAGCTGGGTCATGGGCTACCACGACCGGGAGCAGCTCCCGGTCCACTACGCCCTGGCCGATGCGTTCGCCGTGCCGGACCGCTATTTTTGCGCCTTGCTGGGCCCGACCTGGCCCAACCGCCTCTATGGCCACTGCGGCACGTCGAACGGCCAGGACGACAACACCTTTCCGCCCAGCGGCGGCTTCACCATGAAGACCGTCTACCAGGCCCTCGAAGAGGTCGGCGAGGACTGGCGCTACTACTACTCGGACCTGCCGTGGATGGGACTCTTCGCGGACCACTGGGTCGATGAAAAGGTCCACTATGTCGAGGAGTTCTTCTACGACGTCGCGGCGGGCCGCCTGCCCGCGTTCACGTGGATCGATCCGGCTTTTGGCCTGGCCGACGACCACCCGCCGCACCACCCGGGGTTGGGCCAGATGTTCCTGGCCACGGTCTACGAGGCCTTGGCGCGGTCGCCGCTGTGGGAGCGCTGCCTGTTGGTGATCACCTACGACGAGCACGGGGGCTTCTTCGACCACGTGCCCCCGGGCACCACCGACGACGAGTTCGCAGACCAGGGCTTCGATCAGCTCGGCTTTCGCATCCCGGCCCTGGTCGTGGGGCCCTGGGTCAAACAGGGCGGCAGCGGGGTCGTGCTCAGCCACGCCAGCCCGCTCAAGTACGTGTGTGAGCGGTTCGGAGTGGCGCCCTGGACCGCCAGGATCGCCGCCGCGAACAGCCTGTCGGAGCTGCTGGACGCGGACCGCATGGCGTCCGGTGTGCCCCTGGACCCCGTGGTCCTGCCCGCGTTCGAGGTGCCCGAAGAGGACATCACCGACGAGTGCCAGTACGACATCGCTGCCCTGAGCGCCCAGGTCGAGCTGGCGGAGTGGGTCCAGACCAACCAGCCCCAGGCGCTGCGCGGGTACGACCGCAGCATGCTGCTGGAGCAGGCCCGGCGGTTGGGGTTGGTGCGGTAGGGGACTTGGCCGGGAGGGACGAACTCGGCGGGGAAGGGACGAACGTCCGAAGTACGGACGATTGTCGGCGTCAACTCGGCGGGAGGGGGACGAACGTCCG
>CAZFLE010000046.1:16502-49949 GCA_964519895.1 uncultured Enterobacterales bacterium
TCCGAAGTACGGACGATTGTCGGCGTCAACTCGGCGGGAGGGGGACGAACGTCCGAAGTACGGACGATTGTCGGCGTCAACTCGGCGGGAGGGGGACGAACGTCCGTACTTCGGACGTTCGTCCCCTCCAACTCAGTTGGAGGCCCTCAACGTCCGAAGTACGGACGTTCGTCCCCGTTCTCCCACTCGGGTGCCAGCGTGCCCACGGGGTCCCGCAGTCGAGGGTCGCCCAGGCAGAGGCGGGCAGCCGGGAGGTCCTGCAACCGTGGCGCCGCCGCAAGTCGCCGGGCGCTTCTTGGGGTGATGCCGCAGGCCCGAGCCAGCTGCGCGTTGAAGCGCCACCCCTCATGGTGGGCAAGCCCGATGAAGAGCCGCCGCGTGCGCGACCGCCTGCGCAGCGCCTTGGGACTCGCGCGGGTCGCCGCCAAGGAGGCCAGTCGGATCTGCTCCAGCGTGTGGTGGGGCACTGTGCGCGCAGGCGCCGGATCAGGAAGCGGCGAGCCGGCCGGATGCACGCTGGGGTCCCCGGACACATAGCGGTGCCAGCGCGCCGAAAAGCCATCGACGGACTCGCCCAGGAACCGGGCCAGGTCCTCCGGCGAGACCCAGGGTTCGACGGCCCCTCCCAAGGTGTCCCGATGGGTCGACCACCACCACCGCATCGGGTCATCCACGAGCGAGACACGACGTCCCCTCAGCCGCACTGTTCGGCAAGGATTGAGCAGGATGTACCTTAGTTGTCGCCGGACCTTCCTGACGTCCTCGTGCACCGCTGGCGCGGCCACGGGACCCCAGGCGCGGCCGAGCCCGAACACCTGGGAGTGGCCCCGCAACAACTGAGACAGGTCCCCCGGCGCCTCCTCGGGGACTCCGGGCAGCGCCAGGTGGACATGGTCCGGCATCAGGCAGGCGGCGAGTGCGTCGGGGAATCGCTCGCGCAGCCGAATCCAGAGCCAGGCGAAGCGGGCATGGGCGTCGAGTGGACAACCCTCGCCGAGGGCGTGAGCGGTGAGATGGGTGAGCATCGGAGAACCTCCTGCCGAGCTCGCCCAGCAGGCTCCGTGCCAGCGGGGGGACGAACGTCCGTACTTCGGACGATCCGGCCCCTCACCTCAGGTGACGCCGACCAACGTCCGTACTTCGGACGTTCGTCCCCCCCAGAGCCCGTCAACCCCCCAACACCCGCACCCGACCACGCCGACACCCTCGCCGCCGAGGGCTGCCCGGGTCATCTCACGCCACCTTCACCCTGGCCGCGCCGGCCCTCACTTCATCCCGCGGATCCGGTCCAACAGCCCCGGCGCCACCACACTCGCCGCGTACAGCGCCTTGGCTCGGGGCGACAGGATCTCCACCCGGCGCTTGCGGAAGGTCGCGTCGACCGTGCCGGCCGCCACCTGGTCCGGGGTCATGGGCTCCAGGCCCGGGTGGTCCTCATCAAAGGTCATGTACCCGGCATTCTCGAAGAACGGCGTGCGCACGGCCGGGGGGCACACCACGACCACGTCGACGCCCGTCCCGGCCAGATCGCACCGCAGGCCCTCGCTCCAGCCCATCAGCGCATGCTTGCTGGCGCAGTAGGCGGTGTGCTTGGCGTAGCCCCGCCGCCCCGCCACGCTGGCGATGTTCACCACGGCCCCGGCGTCCCGCTCGAGCATCGACGGAAGCAACGCCCGGGTGACCCGCACCACGCCGTACAGGTTCACGTCCATCACGCGCTGGATGGCGCCCACGTCGGTGTCCTGCCAGGGCTTGAAGAGGCCGATGCCCGCGTTGTTCAAGAGCACGTCCACCCGCCCGTACCGGTCGAGCACGGCCTGGGTCGCCATCTCGACGCTCCTGTCGTCGGTGACGTCCAGGGTCAGGGCCAGATCCACGTGGTCCGCGAGCGCCGCCAGGCGGTCCTGGTCCCGACCGGTGCCCACCACGGTGGCGCCCTCGTTGCCAAAGGCCAGGGCACAGGAGCGGCCGATGCCCGACGTGGCACCGGTGATGACGACCACGCGGTCGGAGAAGCGGCTCGACATGGGGCTGAATAGACTCCCTGGGGGCAGCCGTCCCTATCCTGGCTCGACCCCGGAGGAGACCATGACTCGCGGACTGATGCTCGGTGCCTTCGGGCTCACCCTCACCGCCCTCAGCCTGGCCTGCAGCGATTCGAACTCGTGCGACGACTACGTCGACTACGTCTGCGAGTGCCACGCCGACGACCCGGCCTACGACTGTGCCGCCCTGCAGACCACCTACGAGGACGCCGACGACGCCCTCCAGGACGAGTGCTCGATCATCCTGGCCGACCTCGAGGACCAGGACGACGCCGACGGCACGGGCTGCATCACCGACACCGGCACCTCTGACACCGGCACCGGTGGCAGTGGCACGACCGGCGACACCGGCACCGCCAGCTACTAGATGACCTCGGCACGAGTAGCAAGCCGTTGCGCGGACCCCTTCCGCCCCTGTCGGCCCGGCGGGGCGCTTGGAATGACTCTGCCATGCCGGTGGCCCCGCCAGACCAACAGGAACGGAAGTTGCCTCGCGTACCGGCTCACTACACATGCCGAGGTCATCTAGGAATTGCGCTCCCTCGGGATCGCCCTGGCGTTTCTCACCCGACTCCCGACCTGGGACCCGGGTGTGCTGCCCCCCGAGGCGCTGGGCCCGCCAACCCGCTGGTTCCCGGTCGTCGGCGCCCTGATCGGTGCCCTGATCGCCGCCGTGTTCTGGGCCGCTTCCCTGGTGCTTCCCCCAGTGGTAGCCGCACTCCTGGCGGTCGCCGCTGGGGTGGTTCTCACCGGGGCTCTGCACGAGGACGGCCTGGCCGATCTCGCCGACGCTGCCGGCGTTCGCGGGGACGCTGAGCGCCGCCAGGCCGCCATGAAGGACCCCCACCTGGGCACCTTTGGGGTGCTCGCGCTCATCCTGACGGTGGCCCTGCGCGCCACCGCGCTGAGCGCACTGGGACCGACCCTCGGCGCCGGCTGGCTGGTGGTGGCCCATGGGGTCTCCCGGGGTGCCATGGTCCTGCCCCTGCGCCTGGCCAGCTCTGCTGGGTCCGGGCTCCAGGCCGCGGTCTCCCGGGTGGTCCGCCCCGTCGACGTCTGGCTCGCCGGCACGGTCTCTGTGGCCCTGGCCGTCGGATGGCTGGGCCCCTGGGCCATCGCCGCTCTGCTCATCACCGCCCTGGCCAATGCCCTGCCCGCGGCCTGGGCTCGCAAGCGCCTGGGTGGCTTCAGCGGCGACGTGCTGGGTGCCGGCCAGCAGCTCGCCGAGCTGGGCCTGCTGTTGCTTGCCGTGGCCCTCGTGACGACGGGCTCACACCCTTCGGTGCCCATCTGGCGTTAGGGCCAGTGCCTCCCCGAGGCCGCCCATGATCAAGTCTCTCGCCCTGCTCGCCTTGTTGGTCCTGCCCGCGTGCGGCGGCCCCAACTACTACGAGGCCCAGAAGATCGACACGATCGAGGCCTACGAGACCTTCCTGGCGGCCAAGCCCAACAGCCCCCAGGCCTACCCGGCCAAAACGCGGCTCGAGGAGCTCTACCTGCATCAGGCCAAGGAAGCCAAGACGCTGGCGGCCTTCGACGACTTCATCGCCCGCTTTCCAGACTCGGTGCTCAAGCCCCAGGCCGTCGAGCAGCGCGAGGAATTCCTGTACGCCTGGGCCACCGACACCAACACCATGGCGTCCCTCCAGCAGTACCTCGACGAGTACCCGCGCGGAAAGAAGAAGCGCAAGGCCGACGTTCGCAAGCGCATCGGCGTGCTGGAGTACATCGACAACCTGGCGCTGGGGGCGGTCTCGCTGACACCGGTGAACCTGGCCGAGGACCCCGAAGGACCCCTGGACGGCTTCGCCGTCGCCGCCCCTGTGACCAACAACGGCAAGAAGACCATCGAGACCCTCCAGCTGGAGCTGCGCTTCATCAACACCAACGGCGACGTCATGATGACCAAGAGATGGCCCGTCGTCGCACCGAACCTGCCTGGCAACCTTCCGGTCGAGGAGGAGTTCAAGATCCCCCTGAAGCCCGGCGAGACCCGCTCGCTCTACTACACCACCTGGGACCCGGGCACCGAGAGCCCCACCGGCGACAAGGGCAGCGGCAAGTGGTCCAAGGAGGTCCAGCTGACCCCGACCTACATCAAATTCGTCGGGGACTGAGGCCGCTGATCCTCGCGCTGGCGGGCCTGCTCGGCTGCGGACCGCTGCCCCCGGCAGAGCTGCCCGGCGAGCTGGACTGCGATCCGCGGGAACTCGGTTCTGGGGAGTTGCGCGCCCGCCAGCTCGCCTGCAATGACGAGGCCCCCAGTTCGGGAGAAGGGCGCAAGGGCGACGTGTTGCTGCAGAACCAGGTCCTGTCCGTGGTCCTGCGCACACCCTGGGAGTCACTCAGCCGGCCTGGCTACGGCGGGGGAACCCTGGTCGACGCGGCCTACCCCGGATGGCGCGACCGGGTCCTGGAACTTTTCCCCCTGGTCGCCGACGGCTTCCTCCAGGCCACCGACCAGGACCTGGGCACCGACGCAGAGAGCGCCTGGGTCACCTTTTCCGGCCCCGGCGTGGCCCTGCCGCCGCTGGGGGAGGGGAGTCCGGACACGGTCGCGGTCACGTGGCGGCTGTGGCCCGACGCGCCCGTGATCGGCCTGGAGGGCGCCGACGGCCTGTGGCTGCGCCCCCAGGCCGGCGCCAGCTTCCTGGCCTCGGGGTTCGTGATCGACGGCTTCGCGATCCTGACCGATGGCACGGCGGTCGAGGAGCCCAGCGGGGCCCAGTGGCTCGATGGCGTGACCCAGCTCGTAGCGGCACCGGTCGACGAGGCGGGTCTCTGGCGATGGCCCGACGGCCCGGCGGCGTCCGGCACCTGCACCGGCGACGCCGTCGAGGTCCTGCTGGACGACGAGCGGGTCCACCTGTTGGGGCCCGAATTCGAGACCCGGGTCCCCGACGGTGCCCAGCTGCGCTGCGTCGCCGAAGGCGCCCTGCCCGGCGATCCCCAGGCACCCGCACCGGAGCTGGCTCTGGTTCCGGGCGAGTCCGGGGGCGCCTGGCTCCGGATCGGCGACGATCGGGGCCAGGACCTGCCCGCGCTGGTCACCTGGGCCGATGGCGTCGCGGCCCTGCCGGCTGGAGGGGGCTGGGTTCCCCTGCTGCCCGGCACGCACACCCTGACCGTCGATGGCGGCCCGGCCTACCAGCGCTGGGTCGGCGACGTGAGCGGGGACACAGCTCTCCTGCTACCCCAGGCCATCGACACCCAGGGCCGGGTGCTGCTGGAGCTCGGACGGGACGCCTGGCCGTCCTGGAGCTCCGGGAACAGCCCGGCCGACGATCTGGCCCTGGCCGCCAGCCAGGGTCGATCCCTGGTGATCCAGACCCCGCGCGACGAGATCGGCGTGCCCGAGACCGACAGCTGGCCCGCTCGGCAGATTCGTGGTGTGGGCGGATCCATGGCCGTGACGCCCGACCAGGGCACGGTCTGGTCCTGGCCCTGGACCCCGCTGGAGAAGCGGGCGGGCCACGGCGCCGTGGTCTGGCAGGATCGCCCGGCCCAGGACCTGCTGGCTCTCGCTGCCGGTGGGCAGGCCAGCCGCTTCACGGCAGTCGATGTGGCCTGGGTCGACGCCGCCGGGTCTCCGTGGACCTGGGACCCCCGGCCGGACCTGCTGCGACTGGCGTCGGTCGACGAGCTGCCGGTTCTGTTGGATCTGTTGGCCCAGGGCACGGCGATCGGGGTCGTGGGGCCGCTGGCCTGGGCGACAGCCGACACCGACGGAGGGCTCCCCAGCGCCGCCGCGCTCCAGAGGGACCTGGTTACGGGCCGGGCTAGTGCGACCACCGGGCCGCTGGTGACCCTGACCCAGGTCCGCGAGCGGCTGACCCCCTACGGCCGGGCCACGACCCTCGCGCTCAGCGTGCAGACCCGGGATGCTGCCGAGGTGACGGCCCTTGAGCTCTACGTGGACGGCGCACGAGTGGCCAGCCTGGCTCTGGGCCCCGGGGCGACCCACCGGACCCTCCGCTGGACAGGCACCCTCGAGCGCTCCGCGGTCGGCGTCGTGCAAGGCCCCGACTGGGCCGTGTCCGCGCCCATCCTCCGCACCCCCTGATCCCGACCGGTGTCGCGGGGAAGGACCCGCGGTGTCCAATGGAGCAGTCCGAACCCTTCCGGAGGCTCCATGTCCGCCCTGCGTCTCGTCGCTGCCCTCGCCCTGGCCCCTCTGGTGGGCTGCATCGTGGTCGTGGAGGGGGAAGGGGACTTCCACGCCGACCTGGTCGTCTCCGAGCCCTGCGGGCTGGTGTCCATTCAGCTGGATGCGGGCGACGTCAGCGTGGTCCGCGCCGACATCAGCGACGTGCAGATCTCTTGGGGAGCCACCGGCGTGGCCGATGCGCCGCACGTGGTCGCCGAGGTCGTCGACGGGGTCCTGGCGCTCGAAGGGCGGTGTGGCGAAGGTCTGAGCTGCGGCGTCGACGTGGCGCTGCTCGTGCCGAGCGGCATGGCGCTGGACATCGAGACCGGCAGCGGCGACGTGAGCCTGACGGGGACAGACGCCGGGGCCACGGTCGAGACCGGGTCCGGCGACGTGGCTCTGGTCTGTGTGGCGGGTGAGCTCGCGGTCACCACGGGGGCAGGGGACATCGCGGGGAGCTGCCTGCAGTCCACGGCTCTGTTCGCCGAGACCGGTGGCGGCGACGTCGCGCTGGCCTGGACCGGCCCCGTGCACGACGCCCAGGTGCACACGGGCACCGGCGACGTGCTGCTCGGGGTGCTCTATGGCGACTACGACCTGGACCTGTTCACCGGCAGCGGCGACATCGTCTTGGCCGGTGTGAATCCCAGCGACGACGCCCCCGCGCACCTGTGGGTCACCTCAGGGGCTGGTGACCTGGTCCTGACGGGGCTGTAGCCCCCACTCACCCCTCCCACACCGCGATGCAGGTGTGGGTCATGTGCCCGCCACCCCCCGGCTGGTCGTGCACACCGGTCCACAGCCCTCGGCCGGTCCACCGGCTCAGATCGACCTCGTGCACCTGGTCGTCGGCGGTGCAGTCCACGGCCTCGATGTAGTCCAGGTGATCCCAGGCGTTCTGGCCGTTCTCCTCCCAGCCCTGGCACCTGGGCACCCCGTCGCTCATCTCGGGGCCGGTGTTGGTCGAGACGTAGCCCACCCCGCCCTCGCCGGTGATGCACACGATGGCCATGCGCTGGTACGGGTCGGGCACGTCGAACCCGGCGTCGTCGCAGATCTCGGAGCCGTTGCGGATCTCCTTGTCGCAGACCCACTCGCCGCCGCCGGGGTTCGGGTCCTGGTCCGGCTCGTCTTCCTCTTCGGGATCGGGGTCGGGATCCCACTCCCGCGTGCCTGTGACCGCCGCGGTGTCCGCGGTGTCGACCGGTTCCGGCTCTTCGCTCCCGGTCAGGGCCCCCCGGGCGCTGCCCGTGTCGGCGGGTTCGGTGGTGTCGTCGCCCACCTCGTAGGTCGAGTAGCAGGCCACCGCTGTCAGGAGCGCGATCGGGGTCACTAGCACGGGACACCTCCGGCCCTCCAGGACAGCAAGGGCCGTGCCGGGTCACTCCAGGCCGATCCAGCCCCTCTGCTGCGACCCAGGGGTCCCAGGACTCGGGGTCGCGCGGTCCCGAACCGGGACGCAACCCCCCCAGGTCCATGGCACCGGATCCCCACCCCACGGGCCGGGCTGGAGCTGGCACCTCCCTTGCACATGGGGTGGGCGCCACGGCACCGGTGGAGTCCCCGATGGGTCCCTTGCCCTTCTTGATTCTCGCCCTCGCATGCCACGACTACGAGCTCCTCGATCCGGCAGATGAAGGGCCTGTGCCCGGCGCCTGGGACACGGGCTGGGGAGACCAGCCCAGCGACGGCGCGGCCCACCTGCAGCTCTTCCCTGACCCCTTCGACTTCGGCACGGTGGCGGCCGACTGTCGTCAGGAGAGCTTCGAGTGGGTGGTGCGCAACGTGGGCTCCGACCACGTGGTCATCTCCGGCTTCGAGCTCGATGGCGCGACCACGGAGACGGCGTTCGACGTGCCGGGCCTGCCCCTCACTCTGGCCCCGGACGAGTCGGCCTGGGGCACGGCCACCTGGACGCCCGCGGTGCAGGGTGCGCCCTCGGGCACCTTTCGGGTGCTCAGCGACGACCCTGACGCCCCGGTCATCGAGCGTCTGCTGATGGGCGACGCGTGCGGCGACATGGACAGCGACACGATCTGTGATGACGTGGACACGGACCGCGACGGGGACGGCATCGCCAACGGCGATGACCTGTTCCCCGACCACCTGATCGTCGACGATGCCCACGTCGACTTCGACGAGCTGGCGGTCGGCACTCGGGTCCAGGAACAGTACGCCGGCCTGGGCGTGCACTTCGTCGGCGCCGGAAGCCCGGGCCAGGGCTACGACACCAACGTGGTCCAGAGCGGCCCCACGTGCACGACCGCGGTCCTGAGCACGTCGCCCAATGTGCTCTGCACCTATGTGAACGACGGCTTCAACAACAGCGGCGACCCAGGTCTGTCCGGGTGGCTCGACGCCGAGGCCGACGCGGTCACCGTGCGCATGTACACCGCTGGCATGTCCTACTCCCGCACCAACGGCTCGGACCGCGACCAGGCCACGCTCATCACCTACAACCACGACGGCAAGCAGATCGGGACCCACACCGCGATGGCCGACACCGACACCGGCGTGGACTACGTCGACCTGGTGGTGCTGGGGCCCGGGGCCATGGCCTTCGACCTGTACACCGGGGACTTCGACGCCCTGGACGACCTGCACGTGTTGCGGCTGGAGGAGCCGGTCTGCGAGCCCTGAACGCGCGCCTTCAGGGGTGGCGATTCCAGCGCAGGGTGAGCTCGTAGGAGGTCGCCTCAGCGGCGTCGCGGCTGGGCCACGGCTCGAAGCGCCAGTGCTTGGCTGCCTTGAGGCCGCTCTTCTCGAAGCCCGGTGGGCAGCCGTGGGAGGTGACGTCGCTGACCTTGCCCCGTGTGTCGATGGCCAGGGTGAACGTGCACTCCTGGACCTGGGAGATGCGCCCGCCGGAGCTGCGCACGAAGGGCACTTCGGTCCAGTACTTGGCCTTGGGCCGCACGGGATCCTGGGTCACCAGCACCACCAGCTCTGGCGGATTGGGTGGGGTGACCGGCTCGGCGTCTGGCTCCTGGGCGCCGATCGCCGCGACCCAGGCCAGGACGACCAGCGGGGTCACGCCCGGCGAGAGGTCGCGGGGGGAATGCCCGGGGCCAGGGGTGCGTCGGCATTGTTGAACGCCGTCGGGAACACCTCGAGCCGATAGCGCCAGGGCCCGGTCCGGCTGAGGGTGAAGCGGCGCCAGCCACCCCCCGGGGCCGCGCCGGAGATCACGGCGGCCACCTGGCTCGAAGGCGGGCCGTCCACGAAGCCGGCCACGACGTGATCCAGGTAGGGCAGAGCGTGGTCGTGGGCCTGGACGGAGAGTGGCTTGCCGCTGGCGACCGCGCCGTCCAGGGACGACAGGGTGTCGGCGATGGTGCTGCCCTGCTGCAGGCGGGCGAAGACCTCACGCTGGCTCATCGAGACCTCGGGAAGGGATGCGCTGCCTATCCGGCCGCCCACATCGCCGCGACCCGGGACGCCGTGCGCTCCCCGTCGCGCACGCAGTCCTTGATCGCCACGCCCTCCAGGTGGTTGCCCGTCACGAACAGGCCCCGCTGGCGACCCTCGGCCGCTCGGACCCGAGCGACCCGGTCCAGGTGACCCAGGGTGTACTGGGGGATGCCACGGGGGTGTCGGAATACCGCCGTGTGCTCCGGGTCCGGCAGCGGCCCCAGCAGCTGAGCGTTGGCCGCCTGGACACGCCCCACCAGCGCCGAGTCTTCCAGGCCAGGCAGCTCGGGACGCACCGCACCCCCCACCATCGACCGGACAACGGCACGTCCCCCGGGGGCGTGGTCCGGGAAGAGGTTCGACGTGAACAGGGTGCCCAGCACGTCCAGTCCCGCCGCCCTGGGGACCAGCACGCCGAACCCTCCGGGCAGCGCCAGGGTGCCCTCGGAGAAGGTCTGGCAGACGACAGCGACGGGCGCATAGGGCACCGCGGCCAGAGCTGATGCGCCGTCGTCGTCCAAGGGACCGAGCAGCTCGGCCGATGCCCAGGCGGGCGTGGCCAGCACCACCGCGTCGGCCCGTTGTTCGCCCTCGGTGGTCTCGACGACCCAGCCTGGCCGCAGCCCCGTCACCCTCACGCCGGTGCGCACGTCCAGGCGCGCTGCCAGAGCCCGGGTCAACGTGCCCAGCCCCAGCCGAAAGGACGTCAGGTGCCCGGGGGGACCCGCGGCCACCGAAGGGTCTGCACGGCGGGCGCGCAGGGCGCGGATCAGCGAGCCGTGCTCGCGCTCGAGCTGCCGCATCCTGGGGAAGCACGCGGGCAGGGAGAGTTCCTCGGCCTTGCCTGCCCAGATGCCCAGCACCATGGTGCCCACCAGCCGCTCCCCAGCGAGCCGCCCGAGCCGACGCGCCGCAAAGGCCGCGACGGTCTCGTCCGCTGCACCGGGGCCCTGCCAGGGCTCCAGCGCCAACCGCAGCTTGGCCCACCAGGGCAGGAGCGGACTCTTCAGCAGCGAGATCGGACCGGTCGGCACCGAGACCAGCTCGCCGCCGTGGAACAGGTAGCGAGCGCCGTCCTGGGCGGGCAGGACCTGGTCGCCGAGCTGGAGCCGCGCGATCAGTCTGGCCATCGCCGGCTCGTTGTCCAGGAAGCCATTGGCCGAGCGCTCAAGGACGACGCCGTCCACCCGCTCCGAGTGCACGTTGCCCCCGGCGCGAGGCCCGGCTTCCAGCACCACGACGTCGTGGTCGGGCTGCAGCCACTCGGCGGTGGCCAGACCCGAGACCCCCGCACCCACCACGACCACCCGTGCCATCAGCGGGTCGCGGCCAGGGTGAGCTCGCCCAGGGCCCGGATGTAGGTGGCTCGGTCGTTCAGCGAAGGCACCCGGTGGAAGGCGCCGACGCCTGCGGCCAGGGCCGCATCCCGCACCTGCTCGTCGAGCTCGATCAGGGTCTCGATGTGGTCCGACGTGAATGCGATGGGCACCAGCACCAGGTGCTCACAGCCCTGGGCGCCCAGGCGCGCCACGGTGTCGAGGGTGGAGGGCCCGAGCCACTTCGTGACCCCGACCCGAGACTGGAAGCACAGGTGGCTGCGCCACTGGCGTCCCTTCTGCACGGCGGCCACGGTGCGCTGGATCTCCCCCAGGTAGGGATCGCCCTGGGACACCCAGATCTCCGGGGTGCTGTGGGCCGAGAACACCACGTCGGGGCACGCGTCGTCTGGGAGCGTGGCCAGTACGCCTTCGATCGTCTCGCGCATCGCCGCCACGAAGCCCGGGTGGTCCGGGTAGCTGGCCACCTCGTGGACCGGCCCATCGTGGCCCTTCAGGGCGCGACGACAGTCTCGGATCGAGCTCACCGTCGTGGCCCCACAGGCGTGGGGGTACAGGCTCAGGAGCACCACGGGCTGACCCGACCTCAGCTGCTTCCTGGCCTGGTCGGCCCCCTCTCCCCAATACCGGAACACCGGCACGCACTCAAAGCCGGTCCCGAGAACGACCTGGAGCGCCGCGGCCTGGGCCCGGACCGCCGGGAGCTGCGGAGAGCCCCCGCCCATGCGGGCGTAGTCCTGGCGGACCTTGCGGCTGCGCAGGATCGAAATGGCCAGGGCAAAGGCCCACTGGAGCCACCGCACGGGAAAGTGCACCACGTCGGGGTCGTTCAGCAGCCGGAACAGGAAGGGCCGAATCGCGGCCAGGCTGTCCGGCCCGCCCATGTTCATCAGCCAGACGGCCGTGGGGGGGGGCTCGTCTACCAACGCCACGCCCGGACCGCGTCCACGGCGCACCGGACCCCTTCGATGGGCGTGGTCGGCAAGATGCCATGGCCCAGGTTGAACACGTGGCCCTTGGGCCCGGCGCTCTGGATGACCGCGGCCACGCGCCGCCGGATCTCGTCGGGCGGGCCGTACAGGGCCACCGGGTCCAGGTTGCCCATGATCGGGACCTCTCCCAGGACCTGGCGGGCCTGGGCCAGGTCCACTCGCCAGTCCAGGGCATAGGCATCGGCGTCGACCGCACGCAGGCGATCGAGCACCGCGCCGCAGTCCCGGGTGAAGTACAGCCGTGGCACACCGGACACCCCGGCCAGGGCTCGTTGCGCATAGGGCACGACGAAGCGATCGAAGTCGTCTCGACCCAGCACCCCGGCCCAGGTGTCGAACAGCTGGACCGCCGCTGCGCCGGCGTCGGCCTGGGCCTGGAGGTAGGCGCCGCACAGGTCCGCCAGGTTGCCCAGCAGCTCGTGGAGCGCGTCCGGGTGGTGCAGGACCCAGTTCTTGATGTGCAGGAAGTTCTTGGAGCCGCTGCCCTCGATCATGTAGGCGGCGAGGGTGAAGGGGGCGCCGGCGAACCCGAACAAGGGGACCTCCAGCTGGGCCACCAACCGGCGGATGGTCTCCAGGACCTCGGGCATCTCGGTCTGCACGTCGGGCACTTGGAGACGGTCCAGGTCCGCGGGGGCACGCAGCGGGTCGTGGAAGACCGGCCCTCGGCCCTTGATGAACTCCAGGTCCATGCCCATGGCCGCCGGCGGGACCAGGATGTCGTTGAACACGATGCTGGCGTCGAAGCCGAAGCGCCGCAGGGGCTGCAGGGTCACCTCGGCGGCCAGGTCCGGGCGGCGGCACAGGGTCAGGAAGTCCACCTGGTTGCGCACGTCGTGGTACTCGGGCAGGTACCGGCCGGCCTGGCGCATGAACCAGACCGGCGGGCGCTCGAGCGCCTCGCCTCGCAGGGCCCGCAACAGCAGGGAGTCGGTCATCGGGCGGCCCTCTTCTCGGCCTCGCGCTTGAGCCACTGGGTCGCGCCTTCGAGGCCGCTGTCCACGATGACCTTGCGGATGAAGCCCGGCACCCAGCCGGAGACCTTCAGGTCCACGCTGTACTCGGCCTGGCTCACCCCGGGGGAGACCTCGGTGACCAGCCACGACCCCACCGAGTCGCTCAAGTCCGACTCCCGGGAGTAGTCCAGGGTCCACGTGCCCCAGGTGTCCGCGGCTCGGTAGTCGTGCGCGATGAAGTATTCGATCTCCACGCCCATCGACTTGAGCACGAAGCGCACGAAGATCTGGTTGCCGCTCTTGCCGTACACCTCACAGGTGGTGACCTCGTCGATCCACTGGGGGTACATGCGGAAGTCGTTGATGGTCCGCCAGACCACGTCTGGTGGCGCGTTCACGCGGAACACCGCGACCCCGCGACCGCCGGTCTCACCGTCGGTGGTCTTGTAGACCGGGTCCCCCTGGCTGAGCTTCTGCTGGTCCGCCGGGGTCAGACGGGTGGGGGCTGGGGGCTGGGGGTAGGGCTTCAGCACACCTCGGTGGGGGTGCGCCTTGCCCGCATCGGCCGCGTGCACACCCGCCAGCGGCACGGCCAGGAGAACGATCAGGATCCACCAACGCTTCATCTGCAACCTCTGAACCGAGTTGACGTCCTATCGACAGTCGTCAGTGGACATCGGGCGTGGCCGCTTCTATGTTCACCGCGCGAAACCTTCCAGCGAACCCGATTCCCTTCAGAGGCCTCGTCATGCACCGGACGCTTCTCCTCGCCTTGTTGCCGCTCGCTCTCATGGGCTGTACCGACGCCGATGTCGACACCGACGGTGACGGCCTCACCGACGACGAGGAGGCAGCGCTCGGCACCGACCCCGAGAACGTCGACTCCGATGGCGACGGCATGAAGGACGGCTGGGAGAACAGCATCGGCCTGGATCCCAACGATTCGGACAGCGACGACGACGGCGTCGACGACGGCACCGAGACCCGCGAGGGCACGGACCCGCTCAACCCCGACACCGACGGCGACGGCCACGACGACGGCGAGGAGAGCGACCTGGGCAGCGACCCGATGAACGCCATGTCCTATGGCTTCCCAGAGGGCGACTACAACATCGGCGACTGCCAGCTCTTCCCCGAGGACGTGGAAGGCCTGGAAGCCGGACCGACCTACGAAAACACCATGACCTACCAGGGGCAGACCTACGAGTGGATCACCTACGACGAGGGTGACCTGGTCGCGAACGACGTGTTGATCGACTCCTTTGGCCAGGACTTCCCCATGTGGTCCATGTGCGGCAACGTGGTGCTCTTGGCGGTCGGAGCCGAGTGGTGCCCGCCGTGCCAGGACAAGGCCGAAGAGCTCCCCGCCCTGCTAGAGGAGTACTCGGACTACGACTGGACCCCGATCGAGCTCGTCCAGGAGGACTACTACGGCGACCAGGCCACGGTCGAGACCCTCGAGCGCTGGAGGGACGACTACGACCTGGACGGCATGCCCGTCATCGCGCCGGTCGACTACGACCAGTACATCGACATGTACACCTTCTGGGACCGCGACTGGGGCATCCCGAGCCTGTCCATCATCGGTGCGGACCTGCGGGTCGTCGAGGTCGACTACTACTACGCCGATCGCGACATCGCGAACTACCTCGAGTAGTAGACTCGGCCCATGTCGGCACCGCGCCCCCACTGCTCCCCGCACGTGGGGGCGCTGCTGCTCTGGAGCCTCGGCGCCAGCGCCTGCATGGCGCCCGAGGAGTTCCTGCCGCTCCAGGAGCCCGACCCCGCCGACGGCGACGTTCAGGCCTGGTACGGCACCGACGCCGACGGCGACGGGCTCGCCGATGGCGACGAGGCGCTGTGGGGCACCGATCCCCACATCGCGGACTCGGACGGAGATGGGTTCTCCGACGGCGACGAGGTGGGCCATGGGACCAATCCGGTCTGGGAGCACCACCACCCCTACGAGCGCGGCGACTACCGAACCGCGGACTGTCCGGCGCCGCCCGACGTCGACCACGCAGGACCGTCCGGCACCGCCCAGCACGCCCGCGATGGCCGGACCGTCGCCTACGGGGTGTACGAGCCGGGCGATCTGGTCTGGGACCAGAACTTCCTGGACGAGTGGGGTCAACGGGTGCACTTCTGGAACGCCTGTGGCATGACCGTCTGGGTCATCGTCGGGGCCGAGGACAGCGATCGGCTGATCCAGGCCGCGGTGGACATTCCGAGCCTGCTCCGGCGCTACGAGAGCTTCAGCTGGACGCCTCTGTTGGTCCTGCGAGAGGACCACGACGGAGACATCCCCTCGGCCGAGCGGCTCACCACCTGGCGGGAGTCCCTGGGCCTGGACGGGGTCCCGGTCGTGGCGCCAGCGAACCTTGCCCAGCAGGCCAACCTGCTGGCCTTCGACGTGGACGGCCTGGACCCCAGCACGGCGATCGTGGGCCAGGACTTGCGCCTGATGACCGTCGACCAGGACGTCGGTCTCGACGGTGGCCGGGACGTCGAGGACTGGCTGGCGGACTGAGTCCTGGGCGCTTGACGCACACCTGACGAGGGACTCACAGCCCCTTCACACGTTGGCGACCACGATAGCGGTCCACCCCGGCCCGCTGATCTGGAGTCGTCATGCACCTGCGTCCCCTCCTCGCCTGTTCCGCACTGTTCGCGCTCGCCGCGTGCACGCCCACCGACGGCTTCACCAACGACGGCGACCAGGACGGTCCGGACTACACCGAAGACAGCGTCGATCCCAACGCCGACGACGACGGCGACGGCCTGAGCAACGCCGAAGAAGAGGCCCAGGGCACCGACCCGACCGTCGCGGACAGCGACGGCGACGGCCTGGACGACGGCGAGGAGACCGACGCCGGCACCGATCCCAATGCCTCGGACACCGACGGCGACGGCCTGACCGATGGCGAGGAGCTCGACGAGTACGGCACCGACCCGACCAACGACGATACCGACGGCGACGGCTACGGCGACGGCGACGAGGTCGATGGCGGGACCAACCCGGCCTACGAGTTCAGCCACCCCTACACCGGCGGGTACGACGTGGGCTGGTGCGACACGCCGCCGTCCAGCACCTCTGGCGCCACTGGCCTGACCGAGATCAAGTACCAGGGCCAGACCTACTCGTGGACGGTCTACGCCGAGGGCGACACGGTCGAGAACTACGTCATGAAGGACAGCTACGGCGAGGACTTCGCCTTCTACAGCCTGTGCGGCAAGACGACGTTGATCGCCCTGTCCGCCGGGTGGTGTGGGCCCTGCCAGGACCTGGCGGCTGACCTCCCGGGCGAGGTCCAGCACTACAGCGACCAGGACTTCGCCGCCATCGAGATCCTGACCGAGAACTCCCGTGGCCAGCTGCCGTCCCAGTCGGACCTGCAGAGCTGGCGCAGCAGCTTCAACCTCAATGGCATCCCGGTCATCGGTCCCGAGGACAACGACATGGCCAACGAGCTCTACACCTTTGAGGCCGACGCCTACATCCCCAGCACCTCGATCGTCGGCCCGGACATGGTGGTCCTGTCCCTGGACGAGGGCGCCGGCCAGCGCGGCGGTCCTAGCATCGACAGCTTCCTGTAGTCCCTACCCCTCGCTGGGCACGGTCATTGCGTGGAAGTCGAGGAGCCTGTCCAGCTGCTCAGCCGACAGCACGCCCTGTTCCAGCGCGACCTCGCGGATGCTCTGGCCGGTCTTGAAGGCCTTCTTGGACAGGCCCGCGGCCGCGTCGTAGCCGATCACCGGGGCCAGGCTGGTGCAGATGGCCAGGTTGCGCTCGACGCTGGCCTGGCAGATCTCTTCGTTGGCCTGGATGCCGACCACGCACCGGTCGGTAAAGGTCCGGGCGCCGTTGGCCAGCAGCTGGACGCTCTCGAGCAGGTTCAGGGCCATCATCGGCAGGTACACGTTCAGCTCGAAGTTGCCGCCGGCGCCGCCGAAATTCACCGCCACGTCGTTGCCCATGACCTGGGCGGCGACCATCGTGAGCATCTCGCTCATGACCGGGTTGACCTTGCCCGGCATGATGCTCGAGCCCGGCTGGATCTCCGGCAGGCGGATCTCGTAGAAGCCGGTCCGTGGGCCCGATCCGAGCCAGCGGATGTCGTTGGCGATCTTGGTGAAGCTGGCGGCGATGGTCTTGAGCTGGCCGTGGGCCTCGACCACCCCGTCCCGGGCGGCCTGAGCCTCGAAGTGGTTCGGAGCTTCGACAAAGGGCAGGCCCGTCTCGTGGGAGACGTGGGCGATGGCCTTGGCCGGGAAGGCCGCGGGCCGGTTGATGCCCGTGCCGACCGCGGTGCCGCCCAGGGCCAGCTCCAGCAGCGCGTCACGGGCGGCCTGGGCCCGGCGGATGCCGTGGGCGACCTGGGCCGCGTAGCCGCTGAACTCCTGGCCCAGTCGGATCGGGGTCGCGTCCATCAGGTGGGTGCGCCCGGACTTGTAGATGCCGTCGTAGGCCTGGGCCTTGGCGTCCAGGGCGTCGTGGAAGTGCTGCAGGGCCGGGATCAGGTCCTCTGCGATGGCCACCGCGCCCGAGACGTGGATCGCGGTCGGGATCACGTCGTTGCTGGACTGGCCCATGTTGACGTGGTCGTTGGGGTGGACCGGCTCCTTGGTGCCGACCGTGCCGCCCATGAACTGGATGGCCCGGTTCGAGATCACCTCGTTGGCGTTCATGTTGGTGCTGGTGCCCGACCCGGTCTGGAAGATGTCGATGGGGAAGTGGTCGTCCCAGGTGCCGTCGATGACCTCTTCGCAGGCGGCGATGATCCACTCGGCCCGGGCGGTGTCCAGCAAGCCCAGGTCCTCGTTGGCCAGGGCACAAGACTTCTTCACGATGCCCAGGCTCTGCAGGAAGCGACGGGGAAAGCGCTTGCCCGAGATGGGGAAGTTGTCGACCGCGCGCTGGGTCTGGGCGCCGTAGAGCGCGCCGCTGGGGACGGGAACCTCGCCGAGCGAGTCCCGCTCGGTGCGGGTGGTGGCCATGTCTTCTCCGGGCTAGTCCTGGGGCCGTGCGGACTATCCCGATCGATGAACGCCTGCGGGTGATCGAGGTCTACACCTCGGTCCAGGGCGAGAGCACCTGGGCTGGGCTGCCCTGCACCTTCGTGCGGCTGGCCGGGTGCAACCTGCGCTGCAGCTGGTGCGACTCCGAGTTCACGTTCACCGGTGGCCAGCACCTCGCCATCGATGACGTGGTGGACCAGGTCGCCGCAGCCGGGGTCTCGCTGGTCGAGGTCACGGGCGGTGAGCCCCTGGTTCACCGCCAGGCCATCCCGCTGATGCAGCGCCTGCTCGACCGGGGTCACCGGGTCCTGCTCGAGACCAGCGGCAGCCTGAGCATCGCCGACGTGCCCGATCCGGTGCACGTGATCCTGGACCTCAAGCCGCCGGACAGCGGCGAGGAGGCCAGCAACCTGTGGGACAACGTGCCCCTGCTGCGGCCGCACCACGAGGTCAAGTTCGTCCTGGCCAGCGAGCGCGACTACCGCTGGGCTCGCGACGTCATCGCCGCCCGCGGTCTGGCAGACCGGTGCCCGGTGATCCTGTCCCCGGCGTGGGGCTTGCTGGACCCGGCGGAACTGGTCGAGTGGATGCTGGCGGACCGGGTGCCGGCGCGACTCGGCATCCAGCTCCACAAGGTCGTCTGGGACCGCGACGCCCGCGGGGTCTGATCAGCCGGTCGGGCTCACGTCGAAGCCAGCGTCCTCGATCGCGCGAACCAGCTCGTCGCGGCGCTCGGGTGCGACCCGCACCACCGCCAGTCCGAGCTCGACCGAGCGGATCTCGGCACCGGCCACGGCCTCCAGGGCCCGCCGCACGCTCGCGACGCACCCACCACAGCTCATGCCATCGATGGCGAGCTGCAGCTCCACGGGGGCTACAGGAGCTCCACGTGCTGGCGCATGCTGTCCTGGAGGGTGCCGACCTCGCCCCAGAAGTGCTTCCAGGACATGGTCTCCATCAGGTCGCCGCCGAAGTACCGCGGCGGCCGCACGATCGGGTAGCCCTCGGGCTGCACCGCGAGATCCTGGCGGGCGACCTCGACCTCGTCGCGCAGACCCGCCAGCCGGGCGATGTGCTGCTTCATGACCAGGGGGACCGGAGACAGCGCTGCGCGGACTTCCTCTCGCTCGACCGAGCCGACCATGGACTCGTAGAACTGGTGGGTGAGCAAGCTGCTGGACCGGCGGAAGTCGCGGTAGGCCCGGTTCAGCAGCTCGCGAGCGACACCCCACTCGATGGGGTTGAGCACCTCGGACTGCTGCAGCAGGGCCAGCACCCGGCGGATCCGGAGTTCCGTCATGATGCACTTGGAGCGGTACAGGCCGACGCCCGCGTTGACCGCTTCGACGTCGGGATGATTCACAAGCCACTTCAGCTTTCGGATGTGGCGTTCGATGAACTTCTCCATGCCTTCGATGATCACCGTCTCTGTCTGCCAGTCCACGACCGCGACGTCCAGGCCCTCCAGCGACGGGATGCCGTCCGGGTTCAGGCCGAAGTCCCGGGGCAGGTTGAGCCGCGTGAGGAACTCGACGCTGCGCTCGTTGTCGCCTTCCTGGAGGATCGCAAGCGTGCCCTCGATGAAGGACTCCTCGGTGGCGCCCGCGAGGCGGACCAGGCTTGCGAGGGTGGGCGGCTTCTTCGGTGCCTTGGCCTTGGCCATCGTGGACTCCAAGCGAATCGAATTGAGGCCCGCCAGCTATCGCGAGCGGGCCCTCGGGGCCAGCCCCCGCTGGCCCCGCGCTACACTCGAACCCGGAGGAACCCTGTGTTGAACCGCGCCCTGACGCTCGCCCTGTGCCTGGGACTCGCTGGCCCCGCTCTTGCAGCCACGGGGACCACGGGGACCACGGGGACCACGGACACCGGCGCCGCCGACACCGGTGCCGCGGACACGGGCACGTCGGACTCGGGCGCCACCGGGGACACCGGGACCGACTCCGCCGACACTGCGGACACCGGGACCACCACCGACACCGAGACCACCGACACCGACACCACCGACACCGACACCACCACCGACAGCGGGGCCACCACCGACACCACCGCCGAGGACGGTCAGGGCTCGGCTGAGCTGGCCGGAGAGGACGGCGGCTTCGGGTGCAACCAGGGTGCGACCGAGGTCGCGACGGGCCTGGGGCTCCTGGCGCTCTGGCTGGTGATCACCCGGCGTCGGGACGGTCAGGACGAGCGTGAGCCGGTGCGGATCAAGCTCCGGCGCAAGTAGTCGGCACCCCGCCGATCACAAGCCCTCGATCGTGTACCGCAGGATGATGCAGTCCAGCGGCTTGGGCAGCGGCTCTCCGAACACCTCTGCCAGGGCGGACTCGTCGGCGCCGGTGGTCTTCATGCTCAGGACCGCCACGCAGGGCAGGGTGATGGCACGGGCCAGCACCTCGGCCGTCTGTTCCATGATCCAGGGCCCGCCCTGGCTCTCCAGCAGGGTGGTGGTCTGGGAGAGCTTGGGCTGGCTCAGATCGGGGCGGGTCTTCTTGGATGTGAAGTCCACGCCCGGGTAGTCCGCGGCGTAGACCGCAGCGATCCGGGCGGGAATCGCCGCTGCGTCGGTGCCTCGCGGCAGGCCCGCGGCGTCCTTCTTGAGGCGCCGCTCCAGGGTCGTGACCGAGCGGCGGATGTTGCTCACGTCCCGGTCGTCTTCGCCGTCGACGTACAGGCACGTCTGCAGGCCCTTCTGGACGGTCGCCAGGTCGGCCTCGAACTCGTCGGCCAGATCCGGGACCTCGTCCAGCCCCGCGATGCGCGCGGTCTCGACCAGGCGCTCCAGGCGCTGGGGCTCGTACTCCTCGGTCTCCCAGCCCTTGGGACTGCCCTCGATCAGCGCGTCCAGGCGGGGAGTCATGCCCAGCCCACGGGCCTGGCGCCACGTGAGCCCCAGCGGTCCCCGGCCGCACACCGTGGCGCCCTTGGAGTCCGTCAGCACGCCCCAGCCCTGGCTCGTCACGCCGGGCCGGGCCGCCATGAAGGCCAGCACCCGCGGGGCCTCGGACGGCAGGTCGCCGGCCTTCTCCAGGTTCTCCCGGAACGACGTGAACCAGCCGATCTGGCGGGTCTTCTTGGTGGGGTTGATCAGCCAGTCGTAGCGACTGGGTGCGGCGAAGATCGTCGCCGCGCGCTCCCGGACGCGGCCGGCCAACTCTTCGTCGTTGTTCAGGGCGATGCCCAGAGTGCTGGCCCCGGTCACGTTGGCGGCCAGCGACGCAAAGGTGAAGCTGCCCTGGTTGCCGTCGTTGAACTCGTTCTGCTGCTTGCAGTCCTCGAGCTCGTCGGCCTGGGCGTCGAATTCCAGGTTCAGCTCGCCCTTGGAGCAGGCCTGGACGCCGCCGAAGATGTAGCCGCCAAAGATCCCGGCCGCTGCGAACAGGTACCGCGGCGTGAAGATCTGTCCGGACTTGATGAGTTGCCACCACGTGGCGACCAGCTGACCGGGGCCCGAAGCGAAGATCCGGAACAGGACCTGGCGCCGGGCCTCCTTCTTCATGCCCTCGCTGGTGGGCTTGTGTTGGCCCAGGCCGGCCGCCAGGGCGCGCTGCTTGCGCACGTCCTCGGGCAGCAGGTCGATCTTGACCTGGAAGCGCGGGCCCTCGGGGGTGCCCATGGCGAAGTGGTCCCCGTGGGTCACGGCGACTGGCGTGGCGATCTGCTGGGGTCGCGGGTTGCCGCCCTTCCAGACGTAGACCGCCGCGGTGCGCTCGACCGGCGCGACGATCAGGCCCATGCCCTCCTGGCGCAGCACCTTGACGTGGAAGGCGGCCACCCCGAAGGCCTCGGGAATGACGATGTCGCAGTCCGGGCTGGAGCCCAGGTTGACCTCGACGCCCTCGAAGGGCCCGAAGCGTGTGCCTCCAAAGGCCTTTGTGAGCTCCAGATAGAGGGCTTTTTCGTCCGACACGGCGTCTCCGCCGGGAGCTTAGCAAAGGGCCGTCCTGTGCCAGAATGCCGGCCCGAGCCGACTCCGGAGCGACACGGTGAACATCTACCTGGTGCCCTACACGTGGACGCGCCATGTGCACGTCGCCCTGGTCACCGGCGGCTGTGCCCTCATCAGCTGGTGGTTCATGCTGGTGTTCGTGCAGTTCTTCGGGGCACCGTGGCCGGTCCAGGCGGACGGGCCGGTCTACCTGGGGGTCGTGGCGAGCGCCATCGCGACGTCGTCTCTCTTGGCCGAGGGTGGCCTCCACCGCCACGAGCTCAAGTGGTTCGCCAAGCGGCTCCCCGGCGGGCTGGTGCTCGCGGCCGCGGTCGCGGCCGGCGGGGCTCTGCTCCTGCGCCTGATCGGCGGGGCGATCCTGCCGGACAACCTGGGCATCGACGCCAGCGACGCCACGCTGGTCTCGCTGCGCTACTCCGTGCTGGCATTTGCCGTGGCTGGCGTGGGGTCGGCCCTGGGCACCCTGGTCGGTCGACGCTTCCGGGACGCCGCGATCCACCTGGGCGCAGGCGCCGCGGCCGGCCTGTGTGGCGCCGGCGCCTGGTTCCTCTGCAACCGCTGGCTCTACTACGACCTGTACGTCGCCGGGGCCGCGGGGGCCTTGATCTGGGGGCTGGCTTTTGGACTGCTGGCGTGGGGCATCCCCGACGCCCTCTACGCAGGCTGGCTGCGGGTGCTGTCGGGCAACCGCTTCGGGCGCCGCATCCCGATCGACGCCCACGGCGCCAAGGAGCGGTTCGTCGGGCACTTCCCCCGGGGGGCCGACCTGTGGCTGCCCGTCGAGGAGGGCGTCCAGGAGCTCCACGTGTCGATCAGCGTCGACGCCCACCAGAACTACCGGGCCCATGGTCTGAGCCAGTACCCCGTCACCCTGCGGCGCTTCCTCGAGAAGCTCGATCTGCGCTACGACCCCCGCCGCCCGGCCCCGGTCGTGTCCAAGGTCCAGTCCGGGGACCGGCTGGTCATCGGGGATGGCCAGCGCGCGACCGAGCTCGAGTTCATCATGCTGCCGCGCGAGGAGTCCTGATGGTGTTCGCGCTCTGGGGAGCCCTGGTCCTGGGCTGCGGCGGTGATGCCGAGACGGTGCCCGGGTCGGCCCTGCGCTTCGAGATCGAGCCGGCATCGCCGGACAGTGCCCTCCAGGTAGAGATCCTCGATGCCGAGGACTGCGACACAGAGCAGTACGACCCCGAGCGCTGCTACCCCCGCGTGCTCCGCGCGGTCGACCAGGACCTGGGCGAGGTCCGGCTGGCCTTCCGGGTCAAGGCCGACGGCGAGCGCTTCCCCGTGCCCTTGAGCGCCGACCAGATCCTGGTGACCCACCGCAACACCCGGGTCGAGGGCAGCCGGGGCTACGAGGTCGAGCTCATCCCCCACGATCCCATCGACGCGGACCAGCTGTTCATCCTGGTGATCGACGGGTCCGGATCGATGAACGAGAAGGCCCAGGAGGGCGGCAAGGCGTCCCGGATGGACCGGGTCCGTCGGGCGCTGATCCAGCCCGAGGTGGTCCGCCGTTTCTTCCCCGGCGGAAACGTCTACACCGGTGTCGCCTTGCTCTCGTTCACCGATGGCGACCCGTACTGGGTGGGCGGCGAGCCCGAGATCGTGACCAGCGCGTCCCGGTACAAGCAGAAGATCCGCGAGGAGCTTGGTGTCCGTGGTGGCTACACCCACCTCTACAACGCGGTGCGCTACGCGACGGGCAAGCTGCTCAAGGCCGACCCGGTCAAGAGCGTGGTGAGCGGTCAAGGCGCCACCCCGACCATCGTGGTGCTGACCGACGGCTTCAACAACGAGAGCTCCGGGGATCTCTGCCGGGACAACGCCCCTCGGCTGACCAAGCTGATGGAACAGGTGAACCGGGCACGGTCCGGCCGCACCACCAGCGTGCGAGCCCGCCCGACGGTCTACACCGTGGGCCTGGGGCGGCCCATCTGGCCCAAGTACGACCTGGGCGAGACGCCGGGCCGCGAGGTCACGGCCAACCGGCTCTGCAAGAAGCAGGAGTCCAGGCGGATCGACGGCGACCTGGAGCAGTTCGGCATCGACAACGCATCCCTGATGTGGATCGCCCAAGTGGGCGGCGGCGAGTCCTATGTCCGGACCGAAAAAAAGGGCCTGGGCGAGGCCTTCGCCAGCGCCGCGGCCCAGCGCTACAAGTGGTTCGAGGTCCGCTACCGCATGGACCCGCTGCACATGCGGCGTAGCTTCGACACCATGGTCAAGCTGACCAGCTACTCGGGGGCCGAGGCCCAGATCACCTTCCACCCTTCGGGGTGGTTCGATCCCCCATCGGCCACCAATGGCCCGGACGGCTGGGCCGTACCCACCCCGCTCAGGGCCAGCCTTGCGCTGTTGCTGCCCATCCTGGGGGGGCTGCTCGGAGTCACCTTCCTGGGCGCCGCCTCGTACAACGTGCGCCGGGCGATCTTCCGCGGCAGGCCCCGGAACCCCAAGGCCGGCTGAGCCGTCCAACGCTGCGTCCTGGCCGGGTGCTGCCGCCTGGCTCCGGGCTGTTGTATCGTCGCCGCCCGGAGGGGAAGTGGCCCGCTTCATTGGTCAGTACGAAGTCTTGCGCGAGCTGGGGAGCGGTCACTTCGGCACCGTCTACGCCGCCATCGGAGAGGTCCCGACCCGCGGTCTCAGCTCGGGCAAGCGCCGCCTGGTCGCGATCAAGCAGCTCCACGACGACGCCGACGACGACCAGGTCGAGCTGCTCCAACAGGAATTCGCCCTGCTGGACCAGGTCAAGCACCGCTGCATCGTGCGGGTCTTCGAATTCCTCGAAGAAGAGAGCGCCGTCGTCATGGAGTACGTGCACGGCGCCACCCTGCGCACGGTCCTGTCCGAGTGCGCCAAGGCCCGAGAGCAGGTCTTCACCGAAGCCGCCCTCGAGATCCTGATCGAGCTGGCGGACGGCTTGTACCAGGCCTGGACCACCCCCGGCGACAACGGCGAGCCCCTGAGCCTGGTCCACCGGGACCTGAAGCCCGCGAACATCATGATCACCCCCAAGTCCGAGGTGAAGATCCTAGACTTCGGGCTGGCCCGGGTGGACAACGCCGAATTCCGCATCGACGACCCGGACCGCATCAAGGGCACGCCGCTCTACATGGCCCCGGAACAGGCCCGCGGCGAGCTGGTGGACCACCGCACCGACCTCTTCGCCCTTGGCCTGGTCGGGTACGAGCTGTTCATGGGGCGGCCGGCCTATCGGGTTCCCAAGGACTCCCGGGATCCGGTGGGGGACGTCTTCGACGCCATCGAGGGCGGCTACCTGTCAGAGCAGTGCGCCGAGCTGGAGTCCAAGGTGGCCGGCGCCGGCCAGGCGGTGACGCGCCTGTTGATGGCGAACCCGCGCAGCCGCTACCAGACCGGCCACGATCTGCTCGCCGATCTGCGCCGACAGCTGTACCGGGACCGCGGCTCCTACATCCAGGAATTCGCAGAGTTCTTCTTCGAGTCCCTGTTTCGGCTGCCCGCGCCGCCGGATCCCAGCACCGCCGGCACCGGCGCGTCGCCGGGTCGTCGCTCCGGCGGGCGCAAGCGCCGCACCATCGAGGAGCGCCTGGCCCAGTCCCAGGCCCGTCGCACCACCGGCGGCAGCTCCGCGGGCCGGCGCTCGGCCCGGAGCCGTGACGACGACGACGGCGGGGGTCGCAAGCTGGCCCAGGCCGCGCGCTTCGGCACCGGCAGTGGGCCGTCGACCCCCGAGCCCGCCCGGCCCAAGGCCAAGATCGCCGGTGCGCGAAGCGCCGACGAGACCGGCATGATGGAGCTGGGGTCCCTGAGCAGCATCCTGGGGGCCGACGACGAAGGCAACGAGCCCTCGGCCACCACCTTCTTCCAGATCCAGTCTCCCAAGGAGCGGGCGGCCCCGGCCGTGCCGACGCACTCCGCGCCAGGGATCGCGCCCTCCCCGCCCATCGGGGCGCCGCCGCCCATGGGGGGTGCACCCCCGCCCCCCGCTGGCGCCCCGAGCATCAGCGGCCCGACGCCGGGCGCCATCAGCGGCCCGACGCCAGGCGCCATCAGCGGCCCCACCCCCGGCGCTGCCAGCGCCGCCGCCGGATCCCACTTCGCGGCGAGCGCCCCGCCGCCCCCAGCCGGCGCCGGCGAGCGCACCACTTCGGGCCGCTTCTACGCCCTGCTGCTCTCGATCTTCGCCTTCGTGGGCATCGCCGTGGTGGCCGTGGTGTGGTTGCGCCCTGGTGCAGGCGACGTCGAGTCCGATCCCGGCGCCGCGACCGCCACCGTGCCTGTCGTCGCGGCCCCCGCTCCCTCTGGCGACGAAAACGCCGGGACCGAGGACACCGCGCTGCCCATGCCCGCCCCGGTCCGCTCCACGCCACGCAAGACCACCCGCAAGTCCAGCGGCAACAAGTCCAGCAACAAGTCCACGTCCACGCCAGCGCCCAAGCCCGCAGCGCCCACAGGCGCCGGAACCCTGACGGTCAAGCTCGCCGACAAGGGCAGCTGCTTCGGCGTCGAGGTCAACTGTCCCAGCGGCTTCCGGGCCCGGGGCAACTTCAACAACAGCGGTGCCGCGTCACTGGCCAAGGTGCCCCAGGAGTCCTGCAAGATCAGCCTCAAGGGCTGCATCGGGAGCTTCTCGCCCGTGCACGGCAACCAGACCGTGAACTGCAGCTTCTCCGGCCAGTCGCTGGTCTGCAACTGACCCCCCTCTCTTTGGTCCCAAGGTCCCCATGACCCGCACGCTGCTGAGCCTCTTCGTCCTCCTGTTTCCCGCCCTGGCCCTCGCCGCGAGCCCCGAGGTCAAGTCCAAGAGCAACGAAGCCCGGGTGGTGGTGCTCAAGTGGCCGAACACCGAGCCGGACTACCAGGACGAGAACCTCAAGCGCATCGTCAAGAGCCGGATCGCCCGGGCAGACGCCATCTTCCTGCCCAGCACGGATCTGTACCAGAAGGGCCGCCAGGCCCCCGACCGCTCCCTGGCGCCAGCTGCCCAGCCGTCGGAGATCCCCGCCGCGAACCTTCAGGCCGTCCAGTCCGAGGTCGCGCGGGTCTCGCAGCTGGGCTGGGACCAGCTGACCCCGAGCGAGTGGGGCCAGGAGGCCGAGCACTTGCGCCGGCTGCTGGACATGATCTGGTTCGTCTCCCGGGAAGAGGAGCGAGCGCCGCTCTTCGCGCTGTACTGCCAGATCGGGCGTGCGGCCGAGAACCGCAACAACAACGCGCCGCCGTTCTACGAGGCCATCGCCGGCCAGCTGGTGAACTACTACTACTACCTGGCGGCCACCATGGCGGCCGAGGACCCGGCCCTGCTCGAAGGCATGACCGACCCCGAGGTCAGGAGCTACGTCGAGGTCTACCTGAACCAGATCAACAGCGGCGGCTTCCCCAAGTTCCCCCTGGACTTCGAGCTGGACAACGAATTCGACGTCGACGACTTCGCCAAGGAATACGTCATCCTGGTCAACGGGGTCGAGGTCACCCCCGACGAGGACGCCCGGGTCATGGTGCCCCTGGGCCGCAGCGACATCTACCTCCAGCGGGCGGACTCCGGTCACGGGCTGAGCGACCGGCTGATCGTCGACAAATTCGAGGACAAGGCGTACTTCGTGCGCGACGTGGCGCGGAAGCGCATGGGCTTCGACCTGATCGAGGAGCTCATGCTGCACCCCAACGAGTGCACGCCCGAGCTCGCCGGCGAGATCCTCACCTTCCTGAGCATCTACGCCAAGCTCCACCAGTCCGCCGAGGTCTACGTGGCTGTGCCCGAGGACGGCAACCCCAACAAGCTGTGGATCTGGCGCTACGACCGCCGCCAGTCGATGCTCAGCCTGGTCGGCGGCAGCGACGACAGCTTCCCGGTGCGCTTCGCGGCGACCATCGGGACTGGATTCCTCTACAACGGCATGTCGGTGACCCTGCCCAGCGAGCCCTCCGAGGACGCGCTGGTCGGGGCTGCCCAGGGCGACTTCTCCGCTCTGGACGTCGGCGAGCTCGATCCCCAGGCGAACTCCCTGCCGATCCACTTGGAATTCCGTGTCCACTACAACCGGATGATGACGGCCTTCGGGGCCCAGATGGGCCTGAACCTCCAGGACGACGGCGTCTGGGTCGAGCGCTACTACACCCCCAACGTGGCCGACGAGACCTACAAGGTCACCGACCCCGGCTGTAGCAGCGAGGACGACGACGGCACGGTGAGTGACTGCAGCGAGGTGGAGCAGCTCCACACCAGCCTGTGGAACAGGTACATCTACGCCGGGTGGTCGATCCTGCTCCTCAAGGACGCGGGTCTGGGACTGGGGCCGCGCATCGGCTTCCGCGTGGGCTGGTCGAACATGCCCTACGCCATCCAGCCGTCCCTGAACGTGGGCTACAACCAGACGCTGGAGGCCGTCGAGCTGAGCGACCGCATCCGACCCTTTGCCGACATCGACATCACGGCCGGGCTGTCCATCCCCTTCGGCCACTCCATCAAGAAGGGCGAGGTCGGTCCCGTGGTGGGCATCATCGTCAGCGTGGGGAGCACCTTCTAGCCGGAGCACGGACCCATGCGGCCCGGTCATGTCGTTGACCGCTACGAGATCGAGGCGCTGCTGGGCACCGGGGGCATGGCGACGGTCTACCGCGTCCGCCACACCACCCTGGGCAGCCTGCACGCGCTGAAGGTCCTGAACCTCACCAGCCCCGCCATCCGGGAGCGCCTGGTGCTGGAGGGCCAGGTCCAGGCGACCCTGGATCACCCGAACGTGCTGGCCGTGACCGACGTGGTCGAGGTCGACGGCGCCCCGGGCCTGGTCATGGAGTACGTGGATGGACCGGACCTGGAGCACTGGCTTCGGGAGCACCGGCCGGCCCTGGACCCCGCACTCGCACTGTTCGAGGGCATCTTGAGGGCGGTCGAGAGCGCCCACGACGCAGGGGTCGTGCACCGGGACCTGAAGCCAGCCAACGTGATGCTGAAGCGGGTCGACGACGCCCTGGTGCCCAAGGTCGCGGATTTTGGACTGGCCAAGGCCCTGGAGGTCGAGATCGGCCTCCACGCCACGCGCAGCGGCATGGCCATGGGCACCCCCGCCTACATGGCGCCCGAGCAGTTCCGCGACGCCAAGCGTGTCGACGGCCGGGCCGACGTGTTCGCTCTGGGCTGCATCCTCTACGAGTTGGTGACCGGCCGACACGCCTTCGAAGGGCCCGACATGATGGCCATCTTCGCCTGCAGCTCCTCGGGCTCCTATGGGGCGGTGGACGCCGCGCTGCCCCCAGGCGTTCGAGCCGCCATCGAGGGCTGCCTCCAGCCTTCGGTCCAGGACCGCATCCAGGACTGCGCGGCGCTGCGGGCGGTGCTGGCAGGACGGCCGGTGCCCCAGCGCTCTGCGAACACCTTTGACCCCTTCGACCCGAGCGAGGGCTCGGTGGCTCCCCCAGCGGGTCGCCAGCTCGTGAGCCTCCAGCCGCGCAGTCGTGCGGGGATCTTCGTCGCGGTGGTCGCTCTGGCCGCTGTGCTCGCGACGATCGCCTGGCCCCTGCGGCCCCTCGACCTGGACGACTCACTCCCGCCGGCACCGGTCCAGGCGCCGCACCCCGTGCGCATCGGCGTCGGCGAACCGGTCAAGCCGACCTTTGACCTGCACGGTGGAGTGCTGGACGGCAACAAGCAGGTCCTGGACGCCGTGGTGGAGACCCTGATCACCCGGGCACCCGGGGGCGAGCTGGCGCCGCTGCTGCTGGCCTCCTGGACCCCTGCGGCGGACGGGCAGAGTCTCGACCTGGTCCTGCGTGAGGGCCTCCGCTTCCACGGAGACCCCTGCTCGGGTGAGGGCCCCTCGGTCCCGGTGTCTGCGCGGGACCTGGCCTGGTCCATCGAGCACGGGCTGGGGGCGAACCAGCTCCTGCGATTGGTCGACGGCCCCGACGCCATCCGTGTGATCGACGATCGCACGGTCCGGCTGGGGCTCCGGGCCCCGGCGCCCTATGCCGACGTGGCCCTGGAGAACGTCTTCCTGCTCCCCGCAGCCCTGGACGGCTGTGCCGACATCCAGGCCTGGTCCCACCCGGTGGGCACGGGCCCCTTCACGCTCCAGGCCGTCACCGCCGAAGGCATCGCACGCCTGGTCCGAAACCCCGAGTACTGGCTCGCTGGCCCGGCGGGCGAGGTCCTGCCCCTGGCGGAGACCCTGGAATTCGTGCCCGTGATCGGACCCGAGGCCGCCCTGGCCGGCGTGGCATCGGGCAACGTGCACGTCTACCCGCTCACCTTCTCAGAGGGCGCCGCCGTGGTCGACGAGCAAGGCGGGCTGCGCGAGCCGAGCGAGCACGTGCACGTCGCCAAGCCCAGAGCCGACCAAGTCTGGGTCACCCGCCTGATGGTCACGCGTCCCGAAGGGCCGCTGGCGCGGGTCGAGACCCGCCGAGCCCTGAGCGCCGCCGTGGACCGGGCGGCGCTGGTCGCCAGCTCCGGCCAGCTCACCCAGGTTCGCGAGCGCATGCTCCAGGGCGGGATGCTCGGGTTCGACCCCATGCTGCAGCCCACAAGCCACGATCCGGCGCTGGCCGCCGAGCTGCTGCCCCCTGACCTGGGCCCGCTCGTGCTGGGATCCAGCCGCGGCAAGGCGGCCCTGGCCGAGCAGCTCGCAGCCCAGCTGAACGGCCTGGGGGTCCAGGTCCGCACCGTCGTGCTGGGTGGCCGGGATCTGTCCGATGCCATCGATGGGCGCTCTGTGGACCTGGTCCTGGTCGGCACGCGGCAGGCGACCCGGGGAGACGAGCGGCTGGGCATCGGGCTGCATGGCCGCGACCCCACCCTCTCGGACGCCGTCACGGCGCTCCGGGCGGAGCTGCTGGTCACCCCGGACCGGGACCGGCGGGCGAAGCTGTACCGGCAGATCGAGGCAGCCATGCTCGCGGAGCACCTGATCTTGCCCATCGGCGCGGAGTCCACGGACTGGGGGGTGTTCCTGGTGCACCCGTCACTCCGGGGCGGCTTCGACGGTCAGACCGGCCGCATGTCCCTGCGCTGGGGGTCCTGGGCCGCTTGGTTGTCGCTGGCTCCTTTGCAAACAGCCGGTCCAGGGCACTGACCCGGACGGGTCGGGGGTTAGGTCTCGGACTCTCGCCGGAGCTCTCCATGCGTGCCTTTTTCGTCCTCTTGCTCCTCTGCCTGCCTTCCGTCGCGTCCGCCCAGGACATGACCTGGCGCTGGCAGGACCACGAGACGGTCTCGTTCCGCATTCAGACCTACATGCAATTCAGGCCCGGCGAGGTCCGGCTCTACGCCGCCAAGAACCTCAAGGCGCGGGTCGAGGACATCGCCCTGGGGCTCGAGGTCGACTGCAAGAACACCGTGCTGACCCGCCGCGCCCAGGAGCTCGAGTGCCGGGTCCGTCGCGCCGAGCTCGGGCTGGGCACCGGATCGACGGACCAGGACAAGCTCGAGGCCATCGCCACCGAGTACGCGGGCCTGTTGTCGGTGGCGCTGATCCAGGTCGAATTGAACCGCGAGGGGCGGGTCAAGACCCTGGACCTCGAGGGCATCCCCAAGGACACCGAGCGCGAGGGCGCCCGACACGAGCTGCTGAGGATGATCGTGGGGCGGGCCTTTGCCGCGCTCGAGGTGGAGCTCCCCAAGGGTGGCGACACCCGCGGCGAGCCGTGGACCCAGGGCGGGCTGCCGCTGGCCATGCGGCTGCCGGTCACCGCAGGCACGGTCGGCAAGGCCAAGGTCAATCACACCATCGAGAGCCAGGCCGGCGACGTGGTCACCATCCAGACCCAGGGCCAAGGCAGTGCCCAGTCGGGCTCGGAACTCGAGGCCTCCAAGGCCGGCATGGGGGCCGCTCGGGTGGTCCAGACCGTGTGGGTCGGCACCTCGAAATTCGACGTGAAGCGCGGCCACCTGGTGTCCAATGACTACCGGATCCAAGGCACCTTCACCGCTGCGGGCAACGCGGCGGGCAGCGACTTCTTCATGACCCAGGTCGGCCTGGCCGAGTGGATCGAGGACTGGGACGCCGAGGCCGCGGCCAAGCAGGCCGCCATCGACGCCGAGATCGCGGCCCAGGCCGCCGCCCAGGAAGCGGCCCGCAAGATGGCCGAAGACGAGGCCCGGGCGCTGAAGGCCGCCGAACAGGACGCGACCATCGGACCGGCGGAGGGCGCGGCCGAGTAGTCCCCTACAGGTCCGCCACCACGTCGAAGAACTCGCCGAAGTGCACGCGGTTGACCTGCTTGCCCATCTTGATGAGCTCCTGGCCCACGGCGCGGACGGCGTGCTCCATGCCCACCTCCTTGCCGTCGGTGGCCGCCAGGATGCAGGCGTTGATCGCGGAATTCACGATCGAGCCACCGGCCAGGATGAATTGTTCGGCCAGCTTCTTCTCGTCGAGGGACGTGGAGCGCGGCGCGTCCGACGGAATGGCCTTGGCCCACAGCTGTTCCCGCTGGACCGCGGACGGCATCGGGAACTCCACCACCGCGCCGAACCGGCGCAGGAAGGCCTCGTCGATGTTCTCCTGGAGGTTCGTGGTCAGGACCGCGCAGCCCTCGAAGACCTCCAGGCGCTGCAACAGGAAGCTGACCTCTTGGTTGGCGAAGCGGTCCTGGGCCTGCTTCACGTCGCCTCGGGACCCGAACAGGGCGTCGGCCTCGTCGAACAACAGGATGGCCCCGCCGCCTTCGGCCGCGTCGAAGATCTCCTTCAGGTTCTTCTCGGTCTCGCCCACCCAGCGGCTGATCACCTGGGACAGGTCGACCCGGAACAGGTCCAGGCCCAGCCGGCCCGCGATGCACTCGGCCGCCATGGTCTTGCCGGTGCCGGGGGGGCCCGAGAAGAGCGCCTTGATGCCGTAGCCACGGGCGCGCACGGCCCGTGCTCCCCAGCGGTGGAAGACCGTCTCCTGGTGCTCCAGGAAGTTCACCAGGTGCTGGAGCTGGCCCAGGATCTTGTCGGAGAGGATCAGGTCCTCCCACCGGTACCGGGGCACGATGTGCTGGGCCAGGCCGCGAAACTCGGGCCGCGAGGCCTCGCGGGCTGCCGCCCACATGGTCTCCTCGTCGGGTTCCTTGCCGCCGGACTCGGCGCCCGCTCGCTCCATGACGCGGGGGATGGTGGTCCCGCCGATGCTGTAGAAGCGCTCGGCCAGGTGCGCGGCCTTGTCCCCGTCCCAGCCCTTCTGGGTCAGCGCGTCGCTCCACGCGTCCAGCCGCTCGGGAAAGGTGCTCTTGCCCGTGTGCACGGTCACCGAAGCCCGCTCGCTGCCCAGCAGGGCGCCGACCGTGCGGCGGTCGGCGGCGCCCACCATCACCGGCTGATCCAGCGACGCGACCGCGGCCCCGAACTGCATCAGCTTGGTCCGCATGGCCGGGTCGTCCTGGGCCTCGACGGTGTTCACCAGGTACGGGATGGCCCCGGTCAAGACCAGCTCGCGGACCAGGTCGTAGGGCTGCTCCAGGTACTCATGGCAGCGCTCCACGTCGACCCGCACCAGGGGCCGCTGACAACGGCGGGCGATGGCCATCGCCACCGCCTCGCGGGCCCCCGACGTGGGACCGACGACCACAAAGGTGTGGGGCCGGTTCAGCCCGTCGTCGAGCTGGGCGAGGCGCGTGCGCGCGGG
>CAZFLE010000047.1:0-6111 GCA_964519895.1 uncultured Enterobacterales bacterium
AGAAACAGGGGTCAGGAACCTTTTGTTAAGCATTAGCTTCGCGGGGATGAATCGTGATTGCGATTGCTTCTGACCCTGGGGCATGACTCTGGGTTGGGGTGTCGCGTGGGGCTGTCTGGGGCCCGAGTCAAGCCGAGGCCCAAGATTCGGTCGAAGCCCTCACTCACACAGCCGGTGCACCTCGCTCTTGCCGAGCACGACCACCCCGCCGTCCCGTCCGCCGCCCTCGGCTGCGAGCACGTCGGTGCCCTGCTTGGCGTCGGCCAGCTTGGCGTCGCAGTGCAGCTTCACGATGCTGGTGCCCAGCGCGGTCACCGACGTGTCGAAGCAGTACCAGCCCTTGGGGTTCAGGAACTGGTAGGTGGTCTTGGTCATGGCGTTGACGCTGGGCTTGATGAGGATCAGCTGGTCGTAGGCCGTGGCGTCGCTGTCGACGGTCTCGGCGCCGCCGAAGCCCATCACCCGAATGCTGGTCTCGATCACCCGCAGCTTGTGGCCCGTGCCGTCGCCGAAGGGGTGGGTGCCCCAGGCGTGCAGGCAGCGGTTGATGGCGTCGCGCTGGGAGCTGTCGCCGTCGACCAGGTAGTGCTTCTTGGCGTAGGCCTCCTTGGACAGCGGCGCGTCGGCGGATGCGGTCGTGGCCACCAGGGCCAGCGCGGGGATCAGCAGGAAGCGGGTCATGTCTGCTCCGGGGTCGGTGGCGGATCTAACCGGGCCCGGGTTGCGGGCCTTCGGACCGGGTGGTAGATGTCTCTCTACCAAATGGTAGAGAGCGATGAACCAGTCGGTCGAGAACATCCCTGAGCGCATTCTCACGGAGGCCACGCGGCTCTTCGCCGAGCGCGGGGTGTCCGGCACGCCGATCCAGGCCATCGCCGAGGCGGCGGGCATCACCCGGCCCACGCTCGTCTACCACTTCAAGTCCAAGGACGGGCTGCGCCTCGCCGTGCTCGACACGCTCATGGCCCACTGGCGTGGCGAGCTCCCGCGCATCATGGCAGCGGCGTCCAGCGGCGGGCCGACCGTCGACAGCCTGCTCGCGGCCTTGTTCGACTTCTTCCGGGCCGACACCGCCCGGGCCCGGCTGCTCCTGCGGGAGCTCCTGGACCGCCCCGACACCATGTCCCAGCTGCTGCGGGAGACCGTGCAGCCCTACACCAGCCTGATCACCCAGGCCGTGCGCATGGGCCAGGGGACCGGCACCGTGCGGCAGGTCCTGGACCCCGAGGCCTTCGTGGTCCTCGTCATCTCCAGCGCCGTCGGCGTGGTGGCCATCGGCGATCACGCGGCGGCCCTCATGAACCCCGAGCCGAACGGCGACCAGCTCCAGTCCGAGCTGGTCCGGATGGCCCGGACCTCCCTCCTCAACCCTCGCCCCGAGGATCACTAGTCATGGCCAACTTCTTCGACGACAATGAAGACCTCAACTGGTACATCACCACCGGTCTCGACTGGGAGCCCATCGTCCGGCTCACCGAGTACGACTGGAAGGCCGAGGACGGCTTCACCGACACCGCCGAGGCGGTCGACTTCTACAAGGACGTGATGAACCTGGTCGGCGAGTTCGCCGCCACGGAGATCGCGCCTCGCTGGGCCGAGCTCGACGCCGCCCACCCCCACCTGGTCGACGGCGAGGTCGTGGAGGCCCCGGTCACCCAGGAGATCTTCGCCGGTCTCAAGGAGCTCGGGCTGCACGGCATGTGCCTGCCCCGGGAGCTCGGCGGCATGAACGCGCCGCTGCTGGTCTTCCAGATCAACAGCGAGATGTTCGCCCGGGCCGACGTCTCGACCTGCACCCACATCGGCTTCCACGGCGGCATGGCGATGGCCGCGCTGTCCTACAGCGTCATGGAGGGCACCACCAAGGTGCAGAGCGACCCGCCGCGCATCCTGGAGACTCGGTTCATGTCGGCCATCGAGGAGATCGCCAGCGGCGAGGCCTGGGGCTCCATGGACATCACCGAGCCGGGCGCCGGCTCGGACATGGCCCGGCTGCGCTGCAAGGGCACCGTCGACGCCGACGGCAACTGGGTCGTGAGCGGCGAGAAGATCTTCATCACGAGCGGCCACGGCAAGTACCACTTCGTGATCGCCAAGACCGAGGAGGCCGACGAGAGCGACGCCATGGCGGGCCTCAAGAGCCTGAGCATGTTCCTGGTCCCGGCCTACGAGACCGCCGAGGACGGCTCCAAGAAGTGGCTGGCGACGATCAGCGGCTGCGAGGAGAAGCTCGGTCACAACGCCAGCGCGACCTGCAGCATCGTCTACGACGACACCCCGGCCCACCTGATCGGGGAGCGCGGCGAGGGCTTCCGCTACATGCTGCTGCTCATGAACAACGCCCGGGTGGGCGTGGGCTTCGAGGCCATCGGCGCGATGGAGACCGCCTACCGGGCGGCCCTGGCCTATGCCCGCGAGCGGCCCAGCATGGGCAAGACCATCGATCAGCACGAGATGATCGCCGACATGCTCGAGGAGATGCGCACCGACATCCAGGTCAGCCGCGCCCTGTGCATGGAGGCCGCGTGGCACGAGGAGCTCGGCCAGAAGCTGCGGCTCTTCGCCGACCTGATCGAGCTTCCTGCCGACGAGGCCGAGGCGGCCCGCAAGCAGAGGAAGCGGCACCAGCACAAGGCCCGGGCGCTCACACCCTTGCTCAAGTGGTACGCCAGCGAGAAGTGCGTCGAAGTCGCCCGCCGGTCCATCCAGATCCACGGCGGCAGCGGCTACATCAAGGAGTACGGGGTCGAGAAGATCCTGCGCGACGCGATGGTCTTCCCCATCTACGAGGGCACCAGCCAGATCCAGGCCCTGATGGCCATGAAGGACAACCTGCTGGGCATCGTGAAGAACCCCAAGCGCTTCGTGGCCAAGGCGGCCCAGAATCGCTGGAAGGCCATGAGCGCGGTCGACCCGCTCGAGCGGCGGGTGGCCGGCCTGCGCAACACCGCGAACCAGGCTCTGCGCTTCCTGCTGACCCGGCTCTTCGGCACCAAGCTCAAGGAGCTGCCGTCCACGTCGCCGTCCAGCTGGACCGCGCTCTTGACCGACTGGGATCCCAAGCGCGACTTCGCTCTGGCGCTGCTGCACGCCGAGCGGCTCTGCTCGCTGTTGACCGACGCCGCCGCGGGCGAGGTCCTGTGGGCCCAGCAGGAGAAGGACCCGGCTCGCCGGGAGCTCCTGGAGCGCTTCCTGGAGCGGGCCGAGTGCCGGGCCCGCCACAACCACCACGTGATCACGACCACGGGGCCCCGGCTGCTCTCGATCCTGGCGGGCGACGCCGACGAGAGCCAGGCCGCTGCCAAGTAGATGGAGACCCTCATGGCTGACAAGCTCGTGTCGCTCGGCGCGAACGCCACCGCTCGCAAGGTGGTGGGGTCCCTGGGCATCAACCTCCCGCCGACCCTGGCTCGGGACATCGGCCCGTGGGGAGCCCGGCCCCTGGAGCTCAAGGAGATCGGCGTGGGCTTCGCGCCCGGCGGGCAGCTCGCCGAGTCCATCGCCCAGTGTCTGGCGGCCAACGGTGCCGAGCCTGGGGTGATCGGGGCGATCCCCGCGCCCTTCGTGGCAGCGGGCGAAGCCTGGTCCCGCCCGCCGCACAGCCTGGCCGACGAGCCCGCCGATGGCGAGCGCTTCCACGGCCTCGTGCTCGACGCGACCGGCGTAGGGAGCGTGGCGGACCTCAAGCAGGTCTACGGGCTGCTGCACGCTCGGATCCGGCGTCTGCGCGGCTCGGGCCGCGTGGTGGTGCTCGGTCGGCCCCCGGAGACCCGGGACGGCGTCGCGGCGTCGGCGGCCCAGCAGGCCCTCGACGGCTTCACCCGGTCCCTTGCCCGGGAGCTCGGCCGCAAGGGCAGCACCGCGAACCTGGTGTGGGTCGAAGACGGCGCCGAGGACCGCCTGGCGCCGGTGCTCCGCTTCCTGCTGACGGCCCGCTCGGCCTACATCTCCGGTCAGGCCCTGCGGGTCTCGGCGGCGGTCGCTGCGGCGGACGGGCCCGCGGTGCGCTTCCTGGACCACAAGGTCGTGGCGGTCACCGGGGGCGCCCGGGGCATCGGCGCGGCGACGTGTCGGGCCCTGGCCCGCGAGGGCGCCCGGGTGCTGGTGGTCGACATGCCCGACGACGAATCCTCTGGAGGGGGTAGCGCGGCGAAGATGGCTGACGAGGTCGACGGCGTCGCCCTGCCCCTGGACGTGACTGCCGCCGACGCGGGGGCGCAGATCGTTGCGGCCGCGGCCGAGCACGGCGGCCTGCACGCGGTCATCCACAACGCGGGCGTCACCCGGGACAAGACCCTAGGGGGCATGGGGGAAGACCGCTGGGACCTGGTCCTGGCCGTCAACCTCCAGGCCATCCTGGCGATGAACGAGGCCATCCTGCCGGCGCTGCCGAGCGGCGGTCGCGTGGTCCTGCTCAGCTCCACCAGCGGCATCGCCGGCAACGTGGGCCAGACCAACTACGGCGCCAGCAAGGCGGGCGTCATCGGGCTCGTCAGGGCTCTGGGGCCGGCGGTGGCTGACCGGGGCATCGCCGTCAACGCGGTGGCGCCGGGCTTCATCGAGACCCGGATGACCTCAGCCATCCCCCTGGCGACCCGCGAGGTCGCCCGGCGGCTGTCCAACCTCAGCCAGGGCGGACTTCCCTCCGACGTGGCCGAGGTCCTGACCTTCCTCTGCAGCCCCGGAGCCCATGCCCTGAGCGGGCAGGTGATCCGGGTGTGCGGCGGCAACCTCGTGGGAGCCTGACACCATGCCTAGAGCCGTCGTCGTAGGCGGAGCCCGCACACCGTTCGTGCGCTCCTTTGCCGAGTACACCGAGCTGGACACCATCGCCCTGGGCGTGCTCGCGGTCCAGGGCCTGCTGGACCGGACCGGTCTGGACCGGGCCGAGCTCGACGCCGTGATCTGGGGCGGGGTGGTCCTGCCGCCGACCGCGCCCAACACCGGTCGGGAGATCGCCCTGGACCTGGGGCTGCCGCCCGCGGTGGAGGCCTACACGGTCTCCCGGGCCTGTGCGACCGGGCTGCAGGCGGTCACCGACGCCGTGGCCAAGATCGAGCGCGGCGAGGCCGACGTGGTGATCGCCGGCGGCTCGGACAGCACCTCGAACGCACCCCTGACCATGCCCGAGACCCTGATCCGCAAGGTCGGGCCGGTGGCGATGAGCAGCAAGAGCGGTCCGATGGACTGGGTCAAGCTGCTCTTCAAGCTGAGCCTGAAGCGGGACCTGCTGCCCAAGCAGCCCCAGATCGCCGAGCGCAGCACCGGCGAGGTGATGGGCGAGGCCGCCGAGAAGATGTCCCAGCGCAACGGCGTGACCCGCGAGGAACAGGACGTCTTCGCCGTCGCCAGCCACCACAAGGCGGCGGCCGCAGTCGAGAGCGGGCGCTTCGCCGACGAGATCACCCCGGTGACGGTCAAGGGCAAGACGGTGGAGCGGGACACGATGGTCCGCGGCAACACCAGCACCGAGAAGCTCGCCAAGCTCCGGGCGGCCTTTGCCAAGGGCGGCATGCTCACGGCCGGCAACAGCTCGGCGCTCACCGACGGCGCGGCAGCCGTGCTGATCATGAGCGAGGAAAAGGCTGCGGCGCTCGGGATGCGCCCGCTGGCCGCGTTCAAGAGCTGGGCCTACGTCGGCGTGGACCCGGCGGACCAGCTCCTGATGGGCCCGGCCCTGGCGATGCCCAAGGCCCTGGACCGGGCCGGGATGCAGCTGGGCGAAGTCGACGTGGTCGACGTGCACGAGGCCTTCGCTGGCCAGGTGCTCAGCGTGCTGAAGATGCTCGAGAGCGACGCCTTCGCCCAGGAGCGACTGGGCAAGGACGCCGCGGTGGGCGCGGTGGACCCCGCGAAGCTCAACCCCCACGGTGGCTCGCTGGCCCTGGGCCACCCCTTCGCGGCGACCGGTGCGCGCATGGTCCTGACCATGGCCCACGAGCTGGCGGACACCGACGCCGAGACGGCATTGTTGGGAATCTGCGCCGCCGGGGGGCTGGGGGCTGCGGCGGTGATGGAGGCGGTGTGAGGGGGTGAGGGGGTGAGGGGGACGAACGTCCGAAGTACGGACGATCGTCGCGGTCAACTTGGGTGAGGAGGGACGAACGTCCG
>CAZFLE010000047.1:6211-35050 GCA_964519895.1 uncultured Enterobacterales bacterium
TCGTCGCGGTCAACTTGGGTGAGGAGGGACGAACGTCCGTACTTCGGACCTTTCCTCGCTCCAACTCAGTTGGAGGGCCAGATCGTCCGAAGTACGGACGTTCGTCCCCCGGTCCCGAGCAGGTGCCCCCTGGCTCCGGCGAGCGGCGCTCTTCGGGGCGGCCGCCCTCTGCCACGACGTTACTCCCTCGCCGGTGACCTCCAGCCGCTGGTTCAAGCCCGTCGTCGCCGTCCTGGCGCTCGTGGTGGGCTTCCACCTGTGGCTCCACTACGCGGTCACCCGCTGCGTAGGCTGCGCCGGCGCCGAGCTGGCCCCCGGCGCCGAGCCCTTCCCCATCGCCATCGTGCCGGGCTGCCCTTCGGCCAAGGACGGCGCGGTCTCCGGGTGCCAGTGGCGGCGCGTCCTGTGGGCCGCGCACCTCTACGAGACGGGCCAGGTCGCGCAGTTCATCACGTCCGGCTCGGCGGTCCACAACCGCTATGTCGAGGCCGATGCGCTCCGGGCCGGCCTGGCTTCGCTCGGGGTTCCCCTCGCGGTCGTGCACACCGAGACCCGGGCGCTGCACACCGATGAGAACCTGGGCTACTCGCTGCCCATCGCCCAGGCCCTGGGCCACGACCAGATCGCGGTCGCCAGTGACGGCGCCCAGGTCGTCATCGCCTGCGCCATGTTGCGCATGTGGGGCACCGACTGCCTGCCGCTGCCGCTCGACGTGGCGATCGTCGAGGCCCGCATGGCCGAGGGAGTGCCGCTGGTCCGGACCTTGCCGGTCAGCGAGTCGACCTGGCTCGAGCTCTCCGCTCGAGAGGACGCGCGGGCCGAAGCCCTGGGCAAGGCCAGGCGGCTGCCGTCCCCGCTGGTCTATGTCTGGGGGCTCTTCAAGGGCCTGGCGGGTCACGGAGAGCCGCCGCCGATGCCCGCCGATGGTCTCTGAATCAAGGGACTGCTGACCCGCTTGCAGACTTAGTCTTCTAAGCGATCCAAGTAGGTCAGATGCCCGTCGGAATAAGTGTTAACCAGAGGTTCCTGACCCCTGTTTTCCCCTGTTCTGGGCTCTCTCGGCTTCACTGCACGCTCACCACCGCCGGCTCGGTGGGCAGGCGCAGGACGCTCGCGCAGCCCCAGGCTTCGGGTTGGGCCAGGCGGGGGCAGGCCTGGTCGAAGACCCGGCGGGCCTCTTCTGCTCGGCCGGCGCCGGTGAGGCGGCGGGCCAGAGTGGCCTGGGCCTTGGGGTCGACAGCCGGGTCGAAGGCCAGGGTGTAGGCCTGGTCCCACTGGCCGATGTCGGTCAGCAGGGTCAGCTGGAGCGTGCGGCCGACACTCTGCTGCTGTGGCAGGGTCCAGCCCTGGGGGGCCAGGAGGGCGAGCGCGGCCTCGGGGTCGCCGGCCTGCCGCTTGAGCCAGGCGTGGTGGATGTCCAGGGCGGCCCGGGGGGCATAGTGGGCGCCGAGCAGCCCGCGGTACCGGTCGGCGCGGGCCAAGTCGCTGGCCACCACGGCGCAGGTGTAGCCCAGGTCCAGCCAGGCTTCGGGGTTCTCGGTCACTGCCGAATCGTGGGGCACCCCCGCCAGGCAGCTGGCCGCGTCACCCCGGTTCAGAGCCGACGCGGCCGCGTTCCACGAGGCCTGCCAAGGAGCCAAGGAGCCAGCGGCGGCGGCGGCGATGAGGAGCAAGGGCATGGTCACGCAGACGGAACCTCAGGGTCGGTTCTTCAGACACCGGACCGGTCCCTCTGAGTGACCGCGGCACGCACGACCCTTCAGCGGCCCCGCCGGTCCAGGCCTCGCAGGCGCTCGCGCAGGGCCGCGGCTTCCTGGACCTGGCCCAGCGCCTCCCAGTGCTCCACGGCGAAGCCCCAGACCTCTCGCGTCCGGGCCTTGGACCCGGCAGCCAGGGTCACGTCGCCGGCCTTGATCGCCAGCCGGGCCAGGTCGATGTCCTTGATCCCGGTCTCCTCGAGGATCTGCTTGGCGTTGTTGAAGTGCACGTCCCAGGCGGTCCAGTCCCGGAAGTGCCCCAGGCAAGGCAGCAGGGCCAGGTGCACGCTGCCGATCATCGGCTGCCGGTCCAGGCGCTTGAGCGTGGCCAGGCTCTCTTCGAGCCGCCGCCGGGCCTGCCGGTAGCGGCCCTTCTCCAGGTGCACCAGCGCCAGGTTCACCCGGGGATAGGACTCGTCGGGGGAGCCGATGGCCTTGAGGCGCTCCAAGGCCATGCGGTAGGTCTGCTCGGCCCGCTTCAGATCGCCCTGGTAGCGGAGCACTTCGCCCAGCGCATTCAGGCACATGCCCTCGCCCCAGCGGTGGCCCTCTCGGTGATAGGCCGAGCGGGCCTGGGTGAGCAGCCTCCGTGCTTCGCCCAGCTCCTGGCCCTGCCGGGCGGTCTCGCCCAGGCCCCTCAGACAGCCCGCGGCACCGACCCCGTCGTTGGTGGCCAGGAAGTCGGCCATGGCCTGCTTGAAGGTGATCTTGGCCTGGTCCAGCCGCCCCAGCCGGCGGAAGCAGTTGGCGGCCTCTTGGCGACACCGGGCCTGGAGCGAACGGTCGCGACCAGCCGCGGAGAGACCCTCGCCCCGCCGGAACAGGCGCAGGCCGCGCTCGTACTCGCCGCGCTCCCAGTTCACCAGACCAAGCGCCAGGAAGGCCGAGGCCTGGAGCACGTCCTCTCGGGCGTGGGCCCCGCAGTCGACCGCCCGTCGGGCGTGGGCGTCCGCGTCGTCGTAGTCGCCCTGGAGGCGGCACAGACGGCTCCACTCGGCCCAGGCCCAGCCGCGCTCGGCGCACCGGGTCGGCCGACCGGCGGCGTCCAAGGCCGCATCGAGCTCGCCCAGCAGCACGGCCCCCATGCGGATCTGGCCTTGGTTCAGGCGGGCCCGGACACCGTCGAGCAGGAGCGGGAGCGCGTCGGCGTGCTGGCCGGCGGCAACCAGGTGTCGACCCCGGCGCTCAGGCACCGAGCGGCCCCTCTGATCGGCCAGGACTTCGGCGCAGACCTGGTGGAGGCGGGCCAGACGGCCCTGGTCGCGAGCCTGGAGCGAGAGCGTCTCGCGCAGCATGCCGTGCACAAAGCCGAAGCCCGCTTGGGGGCCTTCGTCCGAGGCCCGGATCAGCTGTTCCCGCAGGAGTCCTTCGATCAAGGCCGGGTCCGGATCGGCGCCCATGCGCTCGCAGGCCTGGCGCCACTCCGGGCCGGCGACCTCCTGGCCGAGCACGGCGGCGAGCTCCAGGGCCAGGACCTGGGCCTGGGTGCAGGCGCGGAGCAGGTGCTCGACCCGATCGCCCCACACCTGCTGCAAGCTGTCGGGCAGGTCCAGTCGGGCCCCGGCCCGGAGCTTGAAGCCCTGCTCCGAGGGCACCAGCAGACCGCGTTCGATCCAGTCGCCGACCAGCTGCACCGCGAAGAGCGGGTTCCCGCCCGTGCGCTCCTCGATCCGTGTGGCCAGTCGCCCCTCGAGCCCGACCAGCTCTCGGACCAGCTCTCGTCGCTGGGCCGGCGGAAGCGGCCCGACCGCGATGCGCTGGGCCCACGCCAGCGCCAGGATCTCGTCGAGGACGAGGGTCTCGGCGCGCCGCTGCGCGAGGTCCGACGCCTGCACGGTCATCACGACCAACAGCGGCAGGGGCGCTGTCTCCTGGGTCTCCAGCACGTACTGGACGAACTCCAGCGTGCTCAGGCCCCACTGGACGTCGTCCAGCCACAACACGACGGGCCGGGCTGCCCCGGTCGGACCGGCCGGCCCCCGGGCGCAGCGCTCCAGGTAGCGCTTGATGACCTCGTTCTGCTCGGTGGCACTGCCGAAGCGGATGGTCGCCGACCCTGGGCTGATCAGCTCGGCCAGGGCGTGCCACGCCTGGCTCTCCTTGACGCCCTGGGCCCCCAGGCATGTGGCCAGACGTTCGATCAGGGCGCTGCGTTCCAGCCCGCCGCACACCAGGCTCCGGGCCACCATGGGCCCCAGCCCGTCCGACGAGCCCCGGATCGGGCTGTGGACCGCGTGCTCGAACGTGGCGGCGCCGACCTCGTGGGCCCGCTCGCAGAGCCACTGGGCCAGGCGGCTCTTGCCGACGCCCTGGGCGCCTTCGAGGGTGACCACTCTGGCCTGGCCTTCCCGGTCGACCTCGCCGAGGGCCTTCCAGAGTCGATCCCGCTCCTTCTCACGGCCCACCAGGGGGATCGAGCGCAGTCCGTACAGGTTCAGACCGGCGCCGAGCAAGGCCGGCGAGCGGTCCAGCCGAGGACGGCGCCACTCCTTGGCAGGCGGCGGGCGGGTGGCGAGGGGCATCCGGGGGTCGCTGCGTCCGCCGAGCCGGATCGGCATGGTGGCGTCATTGTCCTCGTCCCATCGAGAGATGGGTTCGGTGACCTGTTCCGCGGCCCAGCCACGGGTAGGCAGCGCGATGGTGTCGTCGTTGTCCTCGTCGGCGGCGGCATAGAGGGCGGCCGACGCGAGCATGGCCTCGCGGCTCATGGCCTGGAACTGCACCGTGGGCGCGTGATCGTCCTGTTCGGGCGGCTCCAGGTGCATCAAGGCCCACGCGGCGTCGGCGGCTCGGGTGAAGCGCTCGCCGATGGGCTTGGCCAACAGCTGCAGCAGCCAACCTTCGAAGTCGGGGGGGACGGGGTTCGCGGGATCCAGGGGTGGCGGGGGCTCGTAGACCTGGGCGGTGAGGGTGGTGCTGGGGTCCTTGCTGCCAAAGGGCGGCGACCCGGTGGCCAGTGCAAAGCCCAGGCAGCCCACGGCGTAGAGGTCGGTCCACGGACCCTGATCCCGCCAGCGTCCGCTGGCTTGCTCCGGGGCCATGTAGGCCGGTGTGCCGACCGCCTCGCCCTCGTCGTGGAACGGGGAGTCGCCGGTGAAGTGGGCCAGCCCGAAGTCGGTCAGGCGCACCCCTCCGGTCATGCCGTCCAGCAGCACGTTGCCGGGCTTCAGGTCCCGGTGGATCACGCCCCGGGCGTGGGCATGGGCCAGGGCGTCGAGCAGCTGCACGAGCACCCGGCGCAGGACCCGCCAGTCCAGCTGCCCCTTGTGCTGGGACAGGCTCCCGCCGGCCACCAGTTCCATCGCCAGCCAGGGGCTTCCGGCCACCAGCCGTGGGTTCGCGTCGGCGGCCTCTGGGGGCACCTCGCCGTAGTCGAGCACCGGGACCACGTTGGGGTGGTCCAGACCCGCGCTGGACCGGACCTCGGTCCGGAACGACTCCAGATACCAAGGGTCCCGAGCGAACTTGCGGGTCAGCACCTTGACCGCGACCCTCTGCCCGCTCGCCGGATGCACCCCGGACCAGACCTCGCCCATGCCCCCCCGCCCGAGCAGGCTGGACAGCTCGAAGGGGCCCAGGGGGATGGTCGTGCCGGTGGACAGGGGTGCCGCCTTTGGACCCGAGTCTACCGGTCGCGGGGCTGACAAGCAGGGCACCAGGTGGTGCCTCGGCGGTGCTCGCCGAGCCGCTTGGTACGCAGGGGGGTGCGACAGCGCAGACAAGCCCGGCGACCTCGACCGTAGACCCACAGTCGCGACGCCGGGTGGCGCTGGCCCGTCGGTCCCCAGGTGGTGGTCCTGCGAGGCTCGTCCCGGTTGGCGATCAGCAGACGGCGCGCGGTCGCGAACAGGTCAGCCAGGGTCTCGTCGGCCAGCTCTCCGGTCGGCGTCAGCGGGTGCACGCCGCAGAGGAACAGCACCTCGCTCTTGTACACATTGCCGATGCCGGCGCTCACGCGCTGATCCAGGAGCACGTCGAGCACAGGCCTGGTCACCTGGTCCGGTGCGCGGGCCCGTCGCGAGGCTTCGTCCAGGTCACAGGTCTCCTGGATCAGGTCGGGGCCCAGACGAACCAGCCCGCGGTGACGGTCCAGGCCGCGGGCGTCGAGCCGCTCGCAGTCGGGGGGTTGGAAGCACACGACCACGTCTGTCTCGGTGACCAGGACCAGGCGGGCCATGCCTTCGGGCTTCTGCCAGCGCTCGCCAGGGCTGTAACGGTGGAAGGCCCCGGTCATGCCCAGGTGGACGTGGAGGACCGCGTTGCCCTCGATGTGGATGAGCAGGTGCTTGCCGCGGCTCTCGACCCGGGTCGCGTGACGACCGACCAGATCGGGCTGGGGGTGGTGGCGGATCTCGACGGCCAGCAGGGGGACGCCGACCAGCAGCGGGCGCAGGGCGGCGGCGGCCTGGTAGAGGGAGTCGCCTTCGGGCATGGGGGGAGCCTATGATGACTGCACTCGCCCTCCCTGCACTGCCGCTCGCTGGCGCCCACGTACCGGGCGAGTCCGACTGTTCGGCTCCATGGCGACCCCGCTGCTGGTGTTGGGCCAGGCGGCCCTGAACGAACGGGCGATCCGCCGGGCGGATGCGACCGTCTCGGTGGTGCCCTGACCGTGGCGTACGCCCCATAGGGTTCGTTCGGGCCCAGCGACACTTCCGCCGCCGATGGTCGGCCATCCCGGCCGAAAGTGCGCCCCAGCGACACTTCCGCCGCCGATGGTCGGCCATCCCGGCCGAAAGTGCGCCCCAGCGACACTTCCGCCGCCGATGGCCTGCCATCCCCCCCGGAAGTGCGCCCCAGCGACCCCAACTGGGCCTCCCCACCCGCATGTCCAATGGACCCGATTCACCCCAACCCGGAGTCATGCCCCATAGTCAGAATGGGAAATATCAGGGATCCAAGCCGAATACGCTAATGCTTAACAAAAGGTTCCTGACCCCGGTTCCTGGGCCCTGACGTTCTCAGGCGTTCCTCCCCCGCACCCAGCCGCCGGACCACGCTCACCCCAGCCGGGTGCGCTACAACGGCGCCTCCAGCACCAGCCCCTTGGGATCCGCCCGAAACCCCACCCGCGCCAGCGACCCGGCCAACGGACTCTCGCCCGCTCGGACCCCGTCGATGGTCTCGACCCGCAGGAGCTTGCGACGACCGCCCAGAGCCGCTCGGCTCAGCGCGGCCAGGGCCCGCTCCAGCGTGCGCTCGTCCTGGGCCGGCGCAAAGCTCAGCAGTCGGCGCCCCCCAGGGGCGATCCAGAAGACCAGGGCGCCTTCGACCAACACGACCTGGGCCCCCGCGGCCCGACGGGGCTGCCCGCCCGGGGACTCTGGCCACGACACCAGGCCGCCCCAGGGGCTCGCCGGATCCACCGCGGCGAGCACCCGGCCAGGGGTCTTCGACGACGGCTCCCGCGCGCTGCGCAGTCTGTCCACCGCCCCCGGCAGCGCGAACTGGGCCCCGCCGAGCCCCTCGACGAACCAGCCCCGGCGGGCCTTGCCGGCCTCTTCCATGGCCCGTAGCACCGGGTAGAGCGCGGCGAAGCCGCCGGGCAGATCCTCGGCCAGTGCGGCCTCGCGCGTCACGACGCCGTAGCGCTCGAGCAGGCCGGTCGCTCGGGCGTGGGCCCGACGGGTGGGCTCTGCCCCACCCCCCAGCAAGGTCGACACCGCCGACCAGCGCCCGCCCGCGACCCGGGTCAGCCGGCCCTTGCGCCGCCGCTTGGGCGCTCGCAGCTGCCGCAGCGGTGCAAAGGTGTCGTTGGTCACCAGGCCCGCCCAGACCAGATCCCACAGCGCGACCTGGAGGGCTTCGGCGTCGGCGTCGAGCTGGGTCTGGAGCTCGAAGACGAAGCAGGCCCCCCGGTCCTGGAGGCGCTTGAGCACGGCGTGGGCCAGCACCGACAGGTCGTCGCTCGGCTCCGGCGGATCGAGCAGAAGGGGGGCTCGCTCGCGCCGGTACAAGGCCACACGGCCGTCCTTGGGGCCCAGAGCGCCGCGCCCGACCCAGACCACACCGCCCATCGCCCCGAGTTCGTCGAGCAAGCGGGCGTCGTAGCGGGGAATGCGCGCGGGCAAGAGGGTGCGCTCCAGATCGGACCACGGCAGCGCCACGCCTTCGAGCTGGGCCACCACCTCTTCGAGCCGGCGAGGGCCGACCCGGCGCAGATCCAGACCGTGCCAACGGGGCAGGAAGCGGGCCAGGACCTCGGCCTCGACCGGGGCGACCTCGTCGCGCAAGAGCGCCAGGGAGCGCCGGCGGATGCGGCGCAGCACGCCCTCGTCGCACCACTCGGTGGTGGTCCCGCCCGGACGCAGCTCGCCCTGGACCACCACACCCGCCGCCTCGAGCCCCTTGAGCACCGGGGCCACCTGGGCCGGGAGCAGGCCCAGGCGGTCCGCGAGCTCGGCCGAGGTGAAGGGTCCGTGGGTCCTGGCGTAGCGGCGGACCAGGTCGGTCAGCGGGTCGTCGACCGGTGTGAGCAGGGCGTCGGGCAGGCCGGGTGGGGGCATGGCGCCCAGGCCATCCCGCAGCCGCGCCGCGTCTTCTGCCGCGATCCACCGAGCGGTGTGGGCCACCCGCAGCTGCACCGCCCGTCTCTGGCGTAGGAGCTGGGCCAGCCACGGACCTGGGTCGTCGGTGCAGCGGAGCCCCAGCTCGTCCTGGCTCAGGCTGCCCACCCGGCGCAGCAGGTCGTGCAGCTCGTCGGCGTCTCGGGCCTGGCGGCCTTCGGCCAGGCCCTGGAGCTCCGCCTCGACCGCCGCCATCGCGTCGGCGTCCAGCAGATTGCGCAGCTGCTCGGTGCCGAGCAGTTCCCGCAGCAGGTTGCGGTCCAGGCTCAGCGCCAGGGCCCGCCGCTCGGCCAGCGGCACATCGCCGTCGTAGATGGCGCTGCCGGTGTAGGCGAACACCAGGGAGCGGGCAAAGGGCGACGCCGAGCGGGTCTCGACCTCGTCGACCCGGATGATCCGATCGCGGATGGCCCCCAGCACTTCCTTGAGCGCGTCGAGGTCGAAGACGTCCTGGAGGCACTCCCGGTAGGTCTCCAGCACGATGGGGAAGCCCGGGTAGCCGCTGACCGCGGCCATCAGCTCCTGGGACTTCTTGCGCTGGATCCACAGCGGCGAGCGCTTGCCCGGGTAGCGACGCGGCAGGAGCAGCGCCCGGCCGGCGGCCTCGCGGAACCGGGCGGCGAAGAGCGCCGAGCGGGTGAGCTGGGCCATCAGCTGCTCTTCGACCTCCTCTGGCTCGGGGAAGAGCACGCCGATGTCTTCCAGGTGGTCCAGCTCGGCGAAGCGGAACACCAGCCCGTCGTCGGTCCAGAAGGCCTGGACGTCGAACCCGGCCATGGTGCTCAGGTGGGCCTCGACACACAGCGCCCAGGGCGCGTGGACCCGGGTGCCGAAGGGGCTGAGCACGCAGACCCGCCAGTCGCCCAGCTCGTCCTGGAAGCTCTCGACGGTGATCGCCCGGTCCGTGGGCAGAGTCCCGGTCGCCTCGCGCTGCTGGCGGATGTAGGCGAGCAGGTTCCGCGCCGCGTGGGGGTCCAGCCCGTAGTCCTGCTCCAGCCAGGTCGCGGCCTCGGGCTCGGTCCGGTCGGTCAGCTCGCGCACGAAGGCGCCCATGCGCCGCCCCAGGTCCAGGGGTCTGCCCGGACCCTCGCCGTGCCAGAACGGGAGGCGACCCGGCTCGCCCGGGGCGGGCGTGACCATGACCCGGTCGCCCGTGATGCTCTCGATGCGCCAGGTGGACGCGCCCAGCACGAACGTCTCGCCGCTGCGGGACTCGAAGACCATCTCCTCGTCCAGCTCGCCCAGGATCGGCCCGCCCTCGCCCAGCTGGACCCGGTAGAGCCCCCGGTCAGGGATGGTGCCCCCGTTGATCAGGCTCAACGCCCGGCTGCCCTTGCGGCCGCTGAGCACGTCGGCCTCGCGGTCCCAGGTGATGCGCGGCCGCAGATCGGCAAAGGCCGCGGACGGGTAGCGGCCCGAGAGCATGTCCAGCACCGCGGTGAAGACCTCGGCCGAGAGCTCCCGGTAGGGGGTTGCCCGGCGCACCAGGGTGAGCAGGTCGTCTCGCGGCCAGTCGTCCATGCTGACGCAGGCCACGATCTGCTGGGACAGCACGTCCAGGCAATTCCGCGGCACCCGGGTGGGCTCGATGGCGCCCTCGCGCATGGCCTGGCCGACGACCGTGGCCTCGAGCAGGTCGCCCCTGTACTTGGGGAACAGCCGCCCCACGCTGAGCTGGCCGACCCCGTGCCCCGCCCGCCCGATGCGCTGCAGGCCCCGGGCCACCGAGCCAGGGGACTCCACCAACAGGACCAGATCGACGGCGCCCATGTCGATGCCCAGCTCCAGCGAGCTGGTCGCGACCAGGGCCTTGAGCGTGCCGGCCTTGAGCTGCTCCTCGATCTCTTCGCGCCGATGCCGGGCGATGGAGCCGTGGTGCGCCCGGACAAGCTCCTCGCCGGCCAGCTCGTTGAGGCGCTGGGCCAGCCGCTCGCACAGGATGCGGCTGTTGGTGAACACGATGGTCGAGGTGTGGGACTGGATCTGCTCCAGCAGGCGTGGGTAGACCGCGGGCCAGATGCTGGTGCGCTCCTGAGGGGTGGGCGCGGCGGGGGGCACCAAGGGGCCGCTCGTGCGGCGAGGCACGGGGTCGACCGCAGCGGGCCGGGTCATGTCCGGGACCGGCACGACGATCTTGAGGTCCATGGCCGGGGGGTCCGCCCGGTCCACCACCTGGACGTCTCGACCGCCGCCCAAGAAGCTCGCCATCTCCTCGAGGGGTCGCTGGGTCGCGCTCAGCCCGATGCGCTGGGGGTCGCTCTCTGCCCGCTCGGCGAGCCGCTCCAGGGACAGGGCCAGGTGCACCCCGCGCTTGGAGCCTGCGACAGCGTGGATCTCATCCACGATGACCGTGTCGACTGTCTCGAGGTTCTCCCGCGCGTTGGAGCCCAGCAGCAGGTAGAGCGACTCCGGCGTGGTGATGAGGATGTCCCCGGGGTCCCGGCCCATGCGGGCCCGCTCCCGCTGGGGGGTGTCGCCGGTGCGCACGTCGATTCGCAGCGGGTGCAGGTCCTGGTCCAGGCGGTCGGCGTAGTGGCGGATGCCGACCAGCGGGGCCCGCAGGTTGCGCTCGACGTCGTAGGCGAGCGCCTTGAGAGGGGAGATGTAGACGATGCGGAAGCCGGGCTTGCGCGCGGCGTCGGTGGCTGGCGGCCTGGACAGGCGATCGATGGCCCACAGGAACGCCGCCAGGGTCTTGCCGGTGCCGGTGGGTGCCAGCATCAGCGTGTGCTCTCCACCGCTCACGGGGGGCCACCCGCCGGCCTGGACCCGGGTCGGGGCCTCGAAGGTGGCCTCGAACCAGGCACGCGTCGCGGGGGTGAAGGGACCCAGGGGCATGGGCGTTGTCTAATGGACCCACCCACCAGGAATCGTCCACCCGATGTGGTTCTTGCTCTCCGCCGCCCTCGCCAGTCCTTGCCCCCAGCCGGGTCCGCCGCTGTTGTTGACCCGAGTGACGCGCGCCGTGGTCGACGAGTCGTCGGGCCTGGCACCGTCTGCGCGGCGCCCGGGCTGGTGGTTCACCCACAACGACTCCGGGGGCAAGCCCGAGGTCTACGCCTTCGATGGCGAGGGGGGCTTCGAGGTGCACGCCGTCCAGGGTGCCGATGCGGTCGACTGGGAGGACCTGGACGCGGGCCCCTGCCCCGGCGGTGAGGGCCGCTGCCTCTACGTTGCGGACATCGGGGACAACAAGCGCAAGCGAGCCCACGTGACCGTCTACGCCGTGCCAGAGCCCGGCCCAGGCGAGCAGGCCAGCGTGTCCGCCCGATGGGACTTCACCTATGCCCACGGCCCGGACAACGCCGAGACCCTGCTGGTGCACCCCCAGACCGGCGCACTGACCGTGGTGACCAAGTCCGGCTCGGGCCGCAGTCACGTGGTCCCGCTGCCCCGGGTGCCCCCCCAGGGCGTGGTCACGCTCCAGGCGGTCGGCACCCTGGACTTCATCGGGGACAGCGGCTCGGACCGCAAGGCCACCGGAGGCGCCTGGAGCCCGGACGGCTCGGCGGTCGCGATCCGGACCTACACGCAGATCTGGGAGTGGGCAGGCGGGGCGACCTGGTGGACCGTGCCCCCGCGCCGGAGCGCGCCAACCGCGGTGGAGGTCCAGGGCGAAGCGCTGCACTGGCACCCGGACGGTGGCTGGGTCACCACGTCCGAGGGCACGCCCATGCCGGTGCACCACCACCGCTGTCCGGCTCGCTGATCGGCGGGATTGCTAAGCTGAGGTCCGGCTCGTCAGGGAGAGGCCGTGCTGTGTGAGTGGACCCGCCTGGTCGGTCACCGTGGACAGGTGCACGCCCTCGCCTTCTCCGACGACGGCCTGAGTCTCGTCTCCGGGGGCCGGGACGACGTCATCCACGTGTGGAACCCCGAGTCTGGGGAGCTGCTCATGACCCTGGACTCCGGGTCCTCTGGCCTGGGGGCGCTGGCCTATGCCCGGGACGGCTCGGTGGTCGCGGCCCACTGGCGCAAGCTCCAGGAGGTCTGGATCTACGAGGGCCCGTCCGGCGCCTTGATCGCGCAGATCCCGGTCGAGCACGCGGCCAGCATGGACCTGTCGCCGACCGGGAAGCGCCTGCTCATCGGTTCTGGCGAAGGCCTGACCATCTGGGACCTCGAGGACTTCCGCATCGTGGCCCAGGCCCAGGGCTCGGCCGAGCGCACCTGGGAGGCCTGCTACGACCGGGCGGGGCAGCGCGTGATCGCCGCCGGGCCCATCCCCCGCACCTACGACGCCCAGAGCCTGGTCGCCGGTGGCCCGCTCTACACCCACGCCCTGCACGCCTTCGACGTGGCCCACTGTCTGGACCTCTCCGACGACGAGCAGCAGCTGGTGCTGGGTTGGGGCCACAGCGAGGGCCGGGACGAAGGCAGCCTGCGGGTCTGCACGTGGCCGGATCGGGAGCCGATCCAGGTGATGCGCGGCCACAAGCCCGCGGTCGGCAGCGTGTGCTTCTCGCCCGATGGGCGGCACCTGGTGTCGGTCGGGCTGCGGGACAGCCAGGTCAAGGTCTGGCAGGTCGCGAGCGGGCGAGTCGTCGAAGAACACGCCCTCCCCGGGGTCACCCTGGCCCGGTTCTCGCCCACGGGGGTCTTCCTGGCCACCGCGGCCGCGCCGCCGTCGTCGCTGGTCTTGTGGGAGTGGACCCCATGAAGGTCCTGTGGCTCGCCCTGCTGGGCGGGTCGCTGGCATCCGCCGCAACGCTCTCCGGCGTCACCCTTCCAGACCGGGTCTCGCTGGGGGGTCAAGAGCTGGTGCTCAACGGCCTGGGCCTGCGCGAGGTCGTCGTGTTCGACGTCTATGTCGCCGGCCTGTACCTGCCGCGCAAGACCGCCGACCCCTCCCAGGCCATCGCCACCGACGTGCCCAAGCGCCTGCACCTGCACTTCGTGCGCAAGGTGGGGGCGGACGACATGCGGGAGAGCACCCTGGATGCCATCCGCAAGAACCCCACGGTCGAGGCCGACGTGCTGCCCCACATCGGTCCGCTGAACGGCGCGATGGAGTCCATGGCAGCCGGCGACGACGTGCTCTTCGACTACGTGCCCGGCCAAGGCACGGCAGTGTCCGTGAAGGGGCAGGTCAAGGCGACCATCCCCGGTGCGCCCTTCATGCGAGGGCTGTGGACGCTGTACCTGGGCCCGGAGCCGCCCACCGCGGCGCTCAAGCGGGGGCTGATGGGCGGCTGAGGAAGGGGTTGCTGAGAGGAAGTGACTCAGGATAGAGTCACTGTAAGGAGGCCCCCGATGCGCACGGCCCTCATCTGCTGCACGCTCCTCAGCACCGCCTGTCTGGACTACGGACTCACGGGCATGGAGCAGGCCGACGAGCCGGCCTGGGCCCAAGAGACCTGGGACCCGCCCCTGAGCTGCGCGTCGTTTCAGGACCTGGAGACGCGCTGGATCACCTCCCCGGCCTTCACGGACTTCGACGACCCGGCCGATCGCAGCGGCGCGTCCTTCTGGGACCCCGAGGCCGAGCTGGGCGACTGGGAGGCCGCCACGCTGCCCCATCGCGACATCCCCGTGGGCGCGGACCGGGCCTATGTCGGCACCTTCAGCCTGGAGGCCCTGCCGCCGGGCCTGTTCATCGACATCCAGTCCGACGACGGTCTGTGGGTCTGGGTCAACGGCGTCGAGCTGGGCCACTGGGGTGGGGACTGGCAGCAGGAGGGCTGCGTGAACGACGCGGCGGAGTGCCTGTACACCGTGGACATCGCGCCGATCGAGGTGACCGACCTGCTGGTTCCGGGCGAGAACCGTCTCGCCGCACGGGTGAGCAACCCGGTGGCCAACGCCTGGTTCGAGCTGAGTGCGAGCTGTCAGGAGTGAGCTGAAGGGCGGCGTGACTCCGAGCCGCGTTACCCCAGCGACACCCCCGGAGGACGCTGGTGACCGAACGAGAGGCCCTCATCGCGGATCTGGTCGCCACCGGACTGGCCAAGAACGAAGCGCTGGCCTGGCTCACGCTGCTCGAGGACGACGGGGATCAGGGCCTCACGGGCTACGAGGTGGCCGCCCGCTCGGGCATCCCTCGGAGCGCGATCTACGCGGTGCTGCGCAAGCTCGAGGCCGTGGGGGCGGCCTTTCAGGCCAGCGCCGATCCGGCCCTGTTCGCGCCCACAGAGCCGGGGATCTGGATCGCGCGCCAGCGCCAGCAGGCCCAGGGTCGCCTGGACGCGGTCGCGGCGGGGCTGGCGCGGCTGCCCCAGCGGGTCCGGCCCGAGCCGGTCTGGATCGTGAACCCCTACGACGACGTGCTGAACCGGGCCATCGACATGATCAGCCGGGCCCAGGCTTCGGTCTACCTCTCCGCCTGGGACCGGGAGCTCGCCCGGTTGGCCCCGGCGCTGGCCAGTGTCGGCGACCGCTCGCTGCACCGCGTGCTGCACGCGCCCGAGACCCTGACCAGCCCGCCTCCAGGATTCTCCTGCTGGGTCGACGACCTGGCCGGCGACGCGGGCAAGGCCGGTTGGTCCCACAAGCTGCTGGTCGTGGTCGACCGCTCCGAGGCCCTGATCGGCGGTGCCGAGCCCCAGGCCAACAACCAGGCCGTCTGGACCCGCAACCCGGCCCTGGTCGACATCGCCACGAACCACATCATCCTGGACGTCACGCTCCTGGCGGCCCAGGCCGGCCGCGACTGCGCCGACGCCGTTGCCCCGATGATGCGCCCGCATCTCTGAGGGGTTCCCGCTACTCGCCCGGCGTCAGCACCGCCGTCGCAAAGGCCTCGGGCCGGAAGAATTGGGCAGCTGCAGCGTGCACGGCGTCCAGCTCGACAGCCGCCAGCTGGGCCTGCCAGTCGCCCAGGGTGCGCACGCGCTCGCCGTGGAGCTCTCGGGTGATGCTGCCCAGGAGCAGCTGCCCCGGCGACTGGTGTGCCAGCTCCAGGCGAGCGAACTCTCGCTGGCGCACCCGGTCCAGCTCGTCTTGGGTGATCCCGCCGGCCGCGAGGTCCGTCAGGATCTCCCGGAGCTCCCTGAGCACGGCGTCGGCCTGGTCCGGCGCGGTCGAGAGCATCAGCTGGTAGACGTCGGGATGGCGACCGACCAGCCCTTGGGACGAGACGCTGTAGGTGGCGCCCAGGTCCGCTCGGATCCGGTCCATCACCCGGTCTCTTGCCACGGCCTCGGCCAGGCTCGTGGCGGCCAGGGCGGGGTCGTCGGAAGCCAGCCCGATCCGTGCGAGGCCGATCCAGGTGGCCTGGATGCCGTCGAGCTGGGCGACGAGCTCCCGGTCCGGTCCGTCCGGCCGAGGCGGCCGTGTGGCGGGGCCGGGCAGCTCGCCGGAGCGAGTGTTGGCGGGCACCAACATCCGATTGGCCAGCCTGCGGGCGGTCTCGAGGTCGATCGCCCCCGCAAAGCCGATCACGCGCTCGGGCCGCCGGACCAGGGTGTCCCGCCGCTGGCGCAGATCGTCCGCCGCGACCACCAGATCGAGGGGAGGGGGCCCATCGGCCCTTCGGCTGTCGCCGTCGACCAGGAGCGCGTCGCGCAGCGCGGTGTCCAGGCGGTAGATCGGGCGCTGCTGGCGCTCCTGATGCGTGAAGGCCGCCTCTTCGGTCAGGTCCACCGAGATGCCGCGGAAGTCGCTGTTGAGCGCCACCGCCAGCAGCGATGCCAGGCCCTCGGCGTCCCGGGCCAGGCACGTCGCCCGGAGCATCACCTGGTCCGGCCCGATGGTCAGGCTCAGGTCCGCCGGCAACAGATCGAGCTTCTCGTACACATCGATCCGGGTGTCCAGGAGCTGGTACTTCCACGCCAGCTCCTCCTCCAGGTCCCAGGACCGGTGCACCCAGCCCCGGGGCACGGCGAAGACCATCTCCACCAGGGGCACGCGCTGGTCCTCGAGCACCAGGAGCGTGCCCCCTCGGGCCAGCGCGACCCGGGTCAGCGTGCCGTCGGGCGCTGCCGCGGCCGGGCCCGCCAGGCACAGCGCCACCGCCACCAGCCACCGGGGGTCAGGGCGCCAGCAGCGCATGTCGCCTCCGGTCCGGATCGAGCAGGTCGGCCAGGGCAGTCTCGAGGTCCTCGACCGTCACGTCGCTGCTGGCCTGTAGCTGCTCGGACACCCCGAGGGGCCCCCGAGCGCCGTCGCGCACCAGCCCCATCGCGCGGGCCCCCGGAGACCAGCTGGTCTGCAGGGCGTCGAGCGCCATCCTGCGCCGGCCGGCGGTGAGCATCTCCGGGGTGATCCAGGCCTCGTCCACCAGGGCGCCCAGACCCGCCCGCAGCTCGCGCTTGGCCTGGCCCGCCGACTGGTCGCCTCGCTGGTTGATGCCGAGCATCAGGAAGCCCCCGGCCAGCAGGTGGCGCGTGGAGATGCGGGCGCCCACAGGGATCTCCCCCGCCTCCTGGGCCGCGGCTTCGTCCAGGGTCTGGTCCTCGGCGGCCTCGTTCCTCCTCTCGAAGATGCCCGACGACAGCTGACCAGAGCCGTGGTCGGCCAGCACCGTGAGGAGGAGCGCCACCGTCGCCGCGTCCTTGGCACAGGCTTGGGGAGCGTCGGTGTCAGCGCAGAGCCGCTGCTCGGGCAGAGGCAACACCACGACGACCCGGTCGTGGGGCTCGTGGGTGTCGGGGACCTCCTGGTCGGTTGCGTCGCCCCAGGCCTCTGCGACCGGGACCAGAGCCGGCCGGGCCTGGCCCGAGGGCGTCCAGTCTCCATACAGGCCGTCGACGTGGGCCCACACGGCCTGGGGATCGATGGGCCCCACCACCGCCAGGTGCAGGTGGTCCGGCCGGACCCACGCGTCGACCCAGCCCTGGGCGTCGTCGAAGGCGATGTCCGCCAGGGTCTCGGCGCTGCCGCCGGGGTGTCGCCGGTAGGGATGCTCGGGCGCCAGGGCGAACAGGAGCTCCGGCCGGGCCCGGTGCCAGGGCGAGAGGTCTCGCCGCAGGGCCAGCTCCTCGAGCACCACCTTGCGAGCGCCGCTCAGGTCATCTGGCGTGAAGGCCGGCTCGCGGAAGCGCTGGGCCTCGAGGGTGAGCAGAGGGCCCAGGTGCCGGGCCGCCACTTCGGCGAAGTAGAGCGTGTCGTCCATGGTGGTGTAGGCGTTGGCCACCCCACCCCAAGCATCCAGCCTGGCATCCCACGAGACCTGTTCCTCGCCCACCACACCCCGATGGAGCAGGTGCTCGACCAGGTGGGCCAGGCCGGCTTGGGCGGCTGGCTCGTGGGCCGCGCCCACGTCGAAGCGGTGGACCACCGCCACGGTGGAGACCCCCGGATCGCCCACCACCGTCACCCGCATCCCGTTGTCCAGGTACCCGTCCAGGATGCCGGCCTGTGCTGCCAGGGGCAGGTCGTCGCTCAGCCCCGTGGGGGCCTGGCGAGCCATCAGTCCCTGGGCCACGGGTTCGTCGGTGGTGCTCCGGCTGACCCGGCGGGTGGTCGTGCCCTTGTTGTAGGCGCACAGCGCCCGGGCGAAGGCCCGCTGGGTCCGCGCGCGGGCCTGTTGGGCCTGGTCGCCCATCGCCGCGTACTGGGCATAGGTGGTCACCTCGGTCGGGAGCTCCTCCTTGTCCCTGGACGTGCGGTAGTCCGCATAGGCCTGGCGAGACGCCGTGCGGATCGACAGCGCCAGGCCGGCTTCTCGCGAGCGGTACACATTGCCCGCGGCGTCGTAGAACAGCCCCTTGGGGTCCGGGTAGCCGTCGCTGGTCACGCTCAGGGGGACTAGCTCACGGGGCAGCTGACCGTCGGCGATGGCCGCCTCCTGGGCCCTGGAGCGCCCGGTGGGCGCCCGGCGCGACGGCTTCGACGGCACGCGCTCCAGACAGAAGCCACTGTCCGCGTCTCCAGGTTCCCCGCGGACTTCCGGTCCGATCAGGCCCACCAGCAGCAGGGGCACCCACCACCCCGTCCGCCGCTTCCGAGAGCCCGCCTCGCTCATGGGGCAGCCTACATCAAGCCTGGCAGCGGTCCTTCGGGCAGGCTGTCGTCGTGGAAGCCGAAGGCCTCGTCGGAGCCACCAAAGGCATGGAGCAGGCTCAGGTGGAGCTGGTTCATGCTGGTGCCCGACAGCGAGTAGCCGCCGCCGGCTTCGTGGTCGTCGACCGTGCCGGGCAGGTGGTCCAGCCAGCGTCCGGGCACGATGGGCCCCAGGTCGCCCACCAGGACCACGGGCAGCGCGTTGTTCCAGTGGCGGCCGCTGCTGTACTCGCTGACACACAGGATCAGCGTCGTGTCGAGCAGGTTGTCGCCGTCGGCGTCGGTGGTCTGCTCCAGCCGGGTCAGCAGATCGGCGAGCATCTCGTGGTACCAGCGGTAGGCCAGCTCCATCGGCGCGACGTAGTCGGCGTGCACCATGGCGTGCCAGTTGTCATAGGCGCTCGTGTCCACGATCGGCTCGCCCCCGTTGCGCTCGAAGAGCCAGGGGAACTCCGGGCTGTCGGAGTTGGCGAAGTGCAGGGTCGCGACCCGGGTGTAGTCACAGGCCAGCGCGGTGGTGACCAGCTCGTTCATCAGCGGGGCCGTGACGTCGTCGTCGGCGCCGTAGCTGTACTCGGTCGGGGTGGCGAGCTCTGGGGCCGTGCAGCTGCCCGCACCGGCGAGCACCCGGGACTCCAGCTGCAGGAGCTTGTCCTCGTGGGCGTCCAGCCGGGCCCGGTCGGCGGCGTCAAGGCCGCTGCGCACCCCGCCAAAGGTCTCGAGGGTCGCGCCGAGCACGGTGCCCCGCCGGGCGGCCTGGGCCGCGGCTTCCTCGGGCGTCAGGGTGCTGTCTCCGAAGACCCGCAGGAGCGCCGCCAGGGGGTCGTTGAAGTAGGTCACCGGGTCGTTGGCGCCGTGCCAGAAGTACGAGGCTTCGCTGGGCGTGTAGAGCCCGTCGCTGCTCTCGGAGCCGCCGATGGCGAAGTCGAGACGCTGAAAGGGCGTGCCGCTCGAGATGCGCTCGGCGATGACCTGTTCGATGCTCGGTCCCGCGGGAGACAGCGCGGTCTCGTCCTGGACGGCAAAGGGGGTGCCGGTCATGAACGTGAGGTTGGCGTTGTAGTGGGCGTTTCCGACGGTGTTGTAGGCCGGCATCAGGTTGTCGACGCCGGTGACCACGCACAGCCGGTCCTGCCAAGGCACCAGGGGCTCCAGGATCGTCGGCAGCGTGAAGTCGGTCTCGGAGCCGGTGGGCACGAAGTCCCGCATGACCGTGCCCTGGGGCACGTGGAAGACGATCAGGCGCTTGGGGGCCGCGCCGGTTCCCGCCCGGGCCACGCGCGGCCGCCAAGGCGCCAGCATCGGCAGGGCCAGGCCTCCGCCCAGCCCCTGGAGCAGTCGCCGCCGCGAGAGCCTGCTCACTCGGCCTCCAAGGGCCAGCGCATCAGGAAGGCGTCGCTGCTGGCGATGTCCACCAGCAGCGAGGGCACGTGCTGATCGCTGTCCTGGAAGCGGGTCGCCAGGGTGTCCAGGGTGCAGGTGTCCAGGGCGTCGCTCGGGCGCCCCAGGGCGTACTCGAACCACTGCCGGGCATAGCAGGCCGCGGCCCGATCGGTGGTGCCGACGAGCGCCAACATCTCGGCCGCGCCGTCGAAGCTGCCGGCGGGGTTCAGCAGGGATCCGCTGGCGTCGACCGGCGTGTCGTCCTCCCACGTGTCCCGCCACTCGCCCACGGGACCGAAGTGCTCGAAGGCGAAGCCCAGCGGGTCGATGCGTGTGTGGCACGCGGCACAGGCCGGGTCGGTCCAGTGTTGCTCCAGCCGCTCGCGGATGGTGGTCGCGTCGGACGACTCCTCGGGCAGCTCCATGTCCACGTCCTGGGGCGGCGAGAGGGACTCGCAGAGCAGCCGCTCCAGGATCCAGGCTCCCCGGCGCACCGGCGCCGACGTGGCGCTGTAGGCGTGACCGGTCAAGAAGGCGGTTCGGGTCAGGACCCCGGGGCGGTCGCTGTCCAGGGTCACTCGGTGCCAGCCCGGCCCCGGGTCGTCCAGGCCGTAGAGAGGGGCCAGCTGGCTGTCGATCCACGTGTCCTGGGACGTGAGCAGTGTGGCCAGGTGCCCGTCCGACCACAGGATCTCGGTCGCCATGAGCTCGAGCTCGGTGCGCATGCTCTGAAGGGTGGCGTCGGTGAAGTCCGGGTAGAGGGTCGCGTCTCGGCTGGCGCCGTCGAGCCGGTGATCGGCGACCCAGTCCCGATGGAAGCCAGCGACGGCACGCAGGGCCTGGGGGCTGGCGACCAACCGGGCGGCGTGCTCGGCTACCTGTTCGCGGGTGTGGAGCTCCCCGGCATCGGCCGCTGCCCGCAGGGCCTGGTCGGGCAGGCTGTCCACCAGGAACAGGGCCAGCTGGGCGGCGATGGCGTGATCGCTGAGCCGCTGTGGGCCTGCGCCGGTGGGGTCCTGGGCCCCGGTGGTGTCCAGGTATAGGAAGGGGGGGGCCTGGAGCATGACCTGGATGGCGAGCAGCAGGCCTTCCTCGGCGTCGTCACCGGCGCCCACCAGGTCGTTGAGGGTCTCGGTCTCGGCTGCCAGGAGAGGTCGGCGGAAGGCCCGGTCCGCCAGCGCGAGGGCGGTGCGCAGGGCGCAGTCCCAGGCGCTCTCGCCGCTCTGGCAGTCCATCAGGGCGTCCGGGTCCACCTGGGCAGCGACCTGTTCTGTGGCCAGCAGGATGGACTCGGCCCCGGCCGCCGAGACCGTGTTGTTGGCGGCCCAGGTGTGGTAGCCCTCGCCGCGAGCGGTCGCGGGGAACACGCCGTCGGGCAGTCGCACGCCCAACAGATCCTCGACCGCGTTCAGCCACTGCCGGTCGGTGAGCCGCCGCAGGGGCGTCGGGCCCGGTGACCAGACCCCGGGCTCGCAGCTGGGGGGCGGGTCGCCTGGGTGGGCGCAAGCGCCGGGGGCCTGGGCACGGGCCGCGAATTCCTGCAGCGCGGCGTACTCGTCGCTCAGCACGTCGAAGCGGGGGCCTCCACCGTGGCCTTGCTGGGCGGTCGGCTTCTCCAACAGGAGCGTTCCCAGCGCCGGGTCTGCAAACAGTCCGGCCAGCGTGGTGTAGGCGGCCTCGACGTCGTCGGGCGACGGCACCAGCAAGCGGGTGTGGCCCGCCACGCCGCCGTCGATGTGGCACCCCCTGCAGTCCGACGCGAACACGGGCAGCGCCGCCGCCTCGAACTGGGCCAGGTCCGTCGTGCACGGCTCGCCGGAGTCCACCGGGTCCCCGCTGCAGGCCAGCAACCACAGCCCGATCAAGGCGCCTCCCAGCCCTGGACTGCCAGCTGCTCCGCGTGCCGGGTGTCCGGCAGGGTGACCAGGGACTCCCAGGACTCGCCGTCGCGGGTCCGGTACAGCGTGGCCGCCTCCTGGTAGGGGTTGTCGGCGGCGTAGAACCAGCCCGAGGCGGCCCCCAGCAGGTGCCAGGTCTGCCAGGTGTCGGTGTCCAGGACCTCCCAGGCCACGCCGTCGCCGCTGCGCAGGAGGGTGTCGTCGGCCCGGTAGCCAGCCGCGAGCCACAGGCCCTCGGCGAACGCGACCGAGCCGAGCCGGGCATAGGACTCGGCACCGAAGTCCTGGCCCGCCCAGGTCTCGCCCCCGTCCTGGCTGGTCGCCAGCCAGTAGCGATCGGCGCCCCCGACGGCCACGAGCACGCCGTGCCCGCTGGCGACCGCGTTCAGGTCGTCGTCGGCCAGCCGAGGCGCCTCTCCGGCCCAGGTGGTGCCGTCGGTGCTCCAGGTGGCGCGGCCGTCCCGTCCGACGGCCACGAAGCGGTCCTGGTGGAGCACCACGGCGTTGAGCAGGCTGTCCCAATTGGTCGCCTCGTGCACCAGCACCTCGCCCGACGAGGACCACGCGATGGCGTCGCTCCAGACGCACAGGAATTGCCCCAGGCCGTGGGCGCAGTCCGAAGGCCAGAAGTTGTCTGCGGTGCTGGCGTCGGTCCAGGTGACACCGTCGGCGCTCCAGGCGAAGCGACCGTACGAGTCCCACTCGCTGGAGCTCGACCAGCTGCGAAGGAAGCGGCCGTCCCCCCAGGTCACCCGGTGACGGGCGGTGTCGCTGGTGGTCGGCTGCTCCCGCACGGTCCAGGTGGTGCCGTCGGTACTGGTGATCACCAGGCCCTCGGTGCCGACCACGACCAGGCGCAGCGGATCGGGCACCGTGGCGACCAGGGACACGGCGTAGTCGGTGCCAGGCACCGTCAGGGGCACGGTCACCTGGCCGCCTTCGGTCAGCGCCACCGCCGTCCACAGGCCCGAGAGGGTGGCGCTCTCGCCCGGGGCAACGCTGTCGGGCAGCACCGATGTCCACGACCAGCCCGGGTCGTCGGTCCACGCCCCGGAGAGGGTCACCGGTTCGTCGCCCTGCACACTCAGGGCCAGGGAGACGACGATGCCCTCCTCCAGTCCGGCGGGGGGCGCGTCGAAGGCCCAGGAGCCCCCGCTGGGCACAAGCTCGCCTTCGATCACCAGGGCCAACGCCGTGCCCCAGTCGTCCGGGTCCTGGGGGTCCGGCCAGGATGTGTCGTGGACCGGGTCCACGGCGCTGTCCGGGCCCGGATCGTCCCCCGTCGGGCCCGCGGAGCATGCCACCAGCAGGAGCGGACCGAGCACCACGGCGGCACTGTAGCGCCTGGCGGGGCAAAGGATAGGGTCCAAACGATGGGATTCCTTCAGCGGCTCATGCCAGCGTTGCCGCCGATCGAGGTAGACGCCACCACCCGCGAGGCGGTGGAGCACCGCGTCCAGGCCGCACTGGGGGGTGGCGTCGGTGACCGGGCCGCCGCCTTGGTGGCCGTGCGCGACGAGCTGCTGTGGCCGGCGTCGGCCGACTGGCGGGCCAAGGCCCCGGTCGACGACGGCGAGCTGGGCTGCGAGGTCCTGCTCCTGGCCACGGTCGCCGCCCACCTGTTCGGCGCACCGGACCTTCACGCCCTGCGGGATGCGCTGGTCCAGTCCGTCGCGTTCTCCCACCGGGAGCGGTTCACCGACGGACCCGAGCCCGTGCTGCGCGTCGCCCGATCCCTGGCCCAGCGGACCGACGACCTGCCAGCCGTGGTGGTCTCGCTCACCGGGCACCGCCTGGGACTACACCAGCGCAAGGGTGGGAGCGAGGGCTGGTTCCTGCTGGGCACCCTCGCCTGGATCGCCGGCGAGACGCTGACCCCGGAGCCTGCATGAGCCCACTGGTGTGGATCCTCGCCGCCGCAGCGGGCACACCGGCGACCGTGCGAGCGCCCCTGCCCGAGGTCGACCGCTCGGGCCTGATCTTCCTCCAGGCGTCGCCCACGGCCTGGCAGTCCTGTCAGCTGATCGCGGTGGTCGATCAGCACGGGTACGTGCGCACGACCCTGGTCGAGGACTGCCCCGAGCCGCTGCTGACCCAGTCGATGGACACCCTGGCCCGCTGGGACTTCTACCCGCCGACCGACGGGGGCATCGCCCACGCCCAGGACATCCTCGTCGACTTTCGCTACATCAGCGGGGTGGTGGTCACAGACCCTCCTCCTGGCGATCAGCGGCCGCGGGTGCGGGTGCCGCCCGCTGCGGTGCCTCAGTGGCCGGTGCCCCCGAAGCTCAAGGGCCGGGCAAGAAAGGACCTCAAGGCCGCCGGCGAGCCGGGGCTGGTCTGCTCGCTGACCCTGACCTTCAACGGGCGCGGCACCCCAGACGACGTCGAGATCCTGGACTGTCCCGAAGACGCCGCCGCCCTGGCCGTCAAGCGCCTGGCCCGCCACGGCGTCCAGCTGGTCGGGGCCGAGCCGGGAGACGGCAGCCGGTACCTGTACCAGGTCTGGCTGCCGGCCGGACGTCCCCCTCGGGGGGAGTAGCCCGGCCGGAATCCCGAGCCATCGCCCAGGTGTCGGCGCGTGTGGCAGACTCTGCCCCCGCCTGGAGGATCCGTGCGTTTCCTGAGTCCCCTGTTCCTGCTCGTGCTCCCCGCCTGCTCAACCTCGCTGGTCGACGAAGCGGCCGCCGGGCCCGACGCCCCCGATGCCGTGGCCCAGGACGCTGGCGGACCTGCTGGCGCCATCAAGTACGTGGTCGAACCCGGCCGGAGCACCTTGGCGATCCTGGTCTACAAGGACCCCGACACCATCGGCGCCGGGGCGTCCCACGATCACATCATCACCGCCCAGGGCTGGACCGGCTTCGTGACCTGGAGCCAGGGCAACAACACAGGCTGCAAGGTCAGCTTCGACGTGCCGGTCAGCGGCCTGTCCCCGGACCAGCCGGCCATGCGCAAGAAGTACGGCCTGAGCAGCGTGCTCAGCGACGGCCAGCGCTCCGACGTCAAGAAGAACATGCTCGGCAAGGACCAGCTCCACGGCTCCGCCCACCCCAGGATGAAGTTCGCCGCCAAGAGCTGCAGCGGGTCCCAGGGTTCGGTGACGGTCAAGGGCGCTCTGACCATCCGTGGCGTGACCAAGCCGGTGAGCATCCCGCTCAAGGTCGCGGCCAGCGACGCGGAGTTCTCGGCCAAGGGCCAGCTGACCATCCGGGCGACGGACTACGGCTTCCAGCCCTACACCGCCGGCTTCGGTGCGCTCAAGAACAAGAACGACATGAAGCTGATCGTCGACGTCAAGGCCCGGCCCAAGTAGCGGCGAGCCCTTAGTGGGGGCGCGTGGGACGCCGCCGTGACACGACACCCTTCGAGCTGACCATCGACCGCCTGGGCCGCAAGGGCCTGGGCATCGGGGAGCACGAAGGCCGGACTTGGGGGGTGCGCTTCGCGCCGCCAGGCGCCGTGCTCGAGGTTCGGCCGGCGGGCCGGCGCCGCAAGCTGCGGCTGGGGCGCAGGCTCCGGGTGGTCTCGGCGCCGCCCGGCGCGGTCGAGCCCCGGTGTGGCCAGTTCGGCCGGTGCGGAGGCTGCGGGCTCCAGGAGCTGGACCTGGCCACCCAGCGGGTCCACAAGCAGACCCAGGTGGCCGGGATCCTGGCGCCCCTCGACGGCGTGGCGGTGCACGGCATCACCGGTGCGGCCGCGGCCTATGGCTACCGGAACAAGGTCGAGCTGACCTATGGCTGCAAGCGGTACCTGGACGACCAGGCCTTCGCGGCCGGGGATCCCTTTGGGGGCCGCTTCCTGGGCTTCCACGCCCCCGAGCGCTTCGACCGGATCGTGGACACCCCGCGCTGTGAGCTGGTGAGCGAGGGGCTGAATGCTGTGATCGGCGCCGCCAGGGCGGACCTGGCGACCTCTGCCCTGGAGCCCTGGGACGCGCGGAACCACACCGGGTTCTGGCGACACCTCGTGCTGCGGGAGACCGTGACTGGCCAGCGGCTCGTGACCGTGTACACGGCGCCTCCGCCAGCGGGGGCCGACGCAGTGGTGCAGGCCTGGGCCGACGCCCTTCCAGGCGTGAGCGGCGTGGTCTGGATGGTGAACCCCGGCACCAGCGACGCTGCGGTCGGGACCCGCCGAGCCGTCCTGCGTGGGCAGCCCTGGATCGAGGAACAGCTCGGTGCGCTGCGCTTTCGGCTCTCTCCGACCAGCTTCTTCCAGACGAACACCCAGGGCGCCCAGGTGCTCTACGATCAGGTGGCCCAGGCGGCAGGGACGGGTTCCCGCTTGCTGGACCTGTACTGTGGCACCGGCACCATCGCCCTGTGGCTCGCCGGCCGCTTCGACGACGTGGTGGGCATCGAGCGCAACGAAGAAGCCGTGGCCGACGCCCGCGAGAACGCCGCCCGCAACGGGGTGGCCGGGGTGCGCTTCCTGGCCGGCCCTGTCGAAGACGTCGCCCAGGGGCTCGCCGCCGACGTGGTGGTGGTGGACCCGCCGCGAGCGGGGCTGCACCCCCGCGCGGCCAAGTGGTTGGCGGGACTCGAGAGCGCGGAGCGGCTGGTCTACGTGGCCTGTCAGCCCCGGTCGCTGGAGCGGGATCGGGCCGTCCTGGAGGCGGGTGGCTGGCGGCTGACCGACCTGTGGACCGTGGACATGTTTCCCCAGACCGGCCACACCGAGGCGGTGGCGCGGTTCGTTCGCGGGTCAGCCTGACCAGTCCAGGGCCTGGAGGCGCGCGTCGAGGAGCGCGGGGAAGCGCTTGTACCAGGTGGCGTTCAGGGGCGAGGGGTGCGGCAGCGGGTGCAGGCGCAGGCGCTTGCTGGCCAGGGTCACGTCCAGGGAGGACTCGTAGCGGTCGGCGCGGGCCCAGTGGGCGTCCAGGGCCGGCTTGAGGTCCCGGTCGGCCAGGCCGAACCAGTGGAAGGCCACGTTGCCCAGGGTGAGCAGGTCGTGACCGGTCCAGTGGCACACCAGGGCGTCCTGGATCATGGGCAGGAAGCGGCGCTTGATGCGCACGGACCAGGCCTTGTTGCCGATGGGCTTCCAGGGCACGGTGTTGGCCCAGAATACGCGCTGTCCGACCTTGATCGACGCGGTCAGATCGGGGCAGTCCATGCCGTGGGCGGCCCGGTGCAGACCGCTGCGCACCAGCTGGCCGCCCTGGCCGATGAAGGGCTCGCCGTGCACGACCTCGTGGCGGCCCGGGTCGCGTCCGAAGATGCCCAGCGGCGCGGTCCAGGAGCCCGAGCCGCACAGGATCGGCTCGCCGGGGTCACGTCCGGCCTGGGCGTAGACCGGCAGGTCGATGGGCATGTCTCCGCGGGCGGCTTCGGCGGCGAGCCGTGACGCGAGTGCGGCGGGCATCACCCGCCGGTCGAGAGCACGCGGTCGATGGTCGACTCGTCGAGACCCAGGGCGCGGCCGATGGCCTGGGCCTGGTCCCGGAAGTGCTTCAGGCCGGCGAAGTGGCCGAGCATCATGACCGAGACCTGCTGGATGATGTCGGTGAGCACGTGTTCGGCCAGTCCCAGGCGGGTGCTGTAGGACCGGATGACCTGGACCTCTTCTTCGCTCATGCGGCCATCGGCCAGGGCGACCAGCACCAGGCTCTTGAGGAAGACCTCCTTGGCCTCGTCGGTGTCCAGGGCCTCGAGCGCGACGCCGTCTCCGGCGCCCTCGGGCAGCTCCATCTCGAAGGCCGTGATCAGCGCCAGCTCGTTGGGGTGCTCACCGTCGGCGTTCGCGACCTCTCTCATCGCGGTGGCGATGGTCCAGGCGGCGCGGGCGTCGAGCTCGGTGGACGGAGACGGGCTGGTCATGGGAGCACTCCTGGCCGGACGGTGGGCTTAACCCCCTGGGGTCGGGTCGGTCTCGGGGTCGTCGATCGGCTCCAGACAGTGCAGGATGCGCAGGAAGACGTCGGGGGAGAAGCGCTCGTGGAGCGCGTCCACGGCGATCGTACGACCGAGGGTCAACAGGTGGACGTGGTCCGAGTCCCACAGGATCGGCGCCGTGAGCATGGCCACCGGGTACCACGGGGGGCCCAGGGCCTCGCGGCCGGCGGTCAGGCGTGCCTCGTTGTCCGGGGGGTCCGGGTCCAGGTCTGAAGGCCACTGGACCGGGCGGAAGAGCCACGACGCCACGGCGATGACCGCCATGCCCAACAGCCAGACCGTCACGCTGCCGGCGATGGCCCAGCCCACGCCGAGCCACAGGATCATGACCGCCATGCCGGTGCACCCCGCCAGCCGACGGCGGCTGTGCTCGGCGAGCCATGCCAGGCGTCGGGTCTCGAGCTCGGGCAGGGCCTCGGCGCCCAGGGCTTCGACGTCCGGCTGGGTCAGCTGCAATCCCGACGGGCTGCTCCAGTGGCCCATCCAGCCGTCCCAGGTCAGCCCGGCCTGGACCACCGCCCGGCCGAGCTCGGCGTCCATGAGGGGCCGCGAGGGCGGGCGCAGGTCGGCCCAGACCACCGGGTCGTGGAAGGCGTCGACCTGGTCGGTGTCGATCTCGAGCAGCATGGCCGGGTCCATCAGCCACAGGTCCAGATCGGGGTGGATCCAGCGCTCTTGGAGGTCCTGGTGGTACCCGAGGGCCCGCAGCCGGGTGGTCTGTGCGTCCATGGATAGCCGCGGCCTATGCGGTGTGGTGGGGTGCGGCCAGTTAGGGACCCGACCCATGGGAGTGCGAGAGGCCAGGAAGGAAGCCCGTCGAGCGGCGATCGAACAGGCGGGCCTGCTGGGCATCCTGGCGCGGGGCTACGATCTGTGCTCGGTCGAGCAGATCGCGGCCGACGTGGGCATTGCCCGGGGCACCTTCTACCTGTACTTCGATGACAAGCACGCGCTCTTCGAGGCGCTGGCAGAGCGGCTCTATGGTCCGCTCGTGGCCGTGCTCGAGCAGGTCACCCAGGAGCTCACCACCGCCGACGGTCCCTTGGCCCAGCAGATGGTCTACATGCGCATGGCGATGGGCCTGACCCAGGCTCTGCTCGCAGGCGAGGAGCTGGTGCCCCTGCACGTGCGCGAGTCCCGCAGCCCCAACGCGGCGGGCGAGACCGTGCGACGGTGGCTTGGGGTGATCGAGGGCCACGCTGTCGCGATCCTGGAGCAGGCCGTGTCCACCGGACAGGTGCGGCCTCACGACCCCTACATCGGGGGCCTGGCCATCGTAGGCGCAGCCGAGCGCATGGCCTGGGCCTGGTTCAGCGGCGACGAGCGGCTGGATCGGGAGACCGTGACGGCGCAACTGCACGAGCTGTTCTGGCGGGGGATCGCACCCTAAGAGGTC
>CAZFLE010000047.1:35150-49786 GCA_964519895.1 uncultured Enterobacterales bacterium
TCGACTTGACGCTGTGGACCATCTGGCTGGCTTGCACTGGAGACGGCACTGCCGTGGGCGACTCGGGGGTCACCGGCTCGACGGACATCGAGACCGCGGAACCCGCGGACACCGCGTCCTCGACCGACTCCGCCCTGCCCAGCGACACCCACGACACCAGCCGGCCGACCGACACTGCAGACACCGACACCCCCGAGCCCGCGTCGGAGACCCGGGAGCTGCTCCGTGCCGCCGTGCGCTTCTACGGCGCCCAGCGGTGCGGTGACGCTCGGAACTGGATCATCGCCGACCACGCGCTGGGTGGGGTTTGCCACACCCAGGACGGGCCCGCGCTGGGCGCTGGCGTCGACCTGGGCGGCGGCTGGCACGACGCGGGAGATCACATCAAGCCCACCCTGACCATCGCCTACAGCACCTACGTGATGCTCAAGGCCCTCGACGTCTGGTCCGAGAGCTTCGACGACGTGGACGACGGCACCTACTCCGGCGCTGCCAACGGATTGCCCGACGTGCTGGACGAGCTCATCGTGGCTCTGGACTACCTGGCCAAGGTCCAGATCGATGGCGAGCTGGTGGTGATGGTCGGCGGCGCAGAGGACCACAACGTGTTCGTGACGTCGCCCTACCAGTCCACCCTGGGCACCCAGCAAGGCGGCGGCGAGCGCCGGATCACCACCGGCGGCAAGGCCGACGTGGCCGGGATCCTGGCGGCTGCTCTCGCCCTGGGCTCCGAGCTCGTACGGCCCCACGACAGCGACCGTGCCGATGCCTGGCAGGTCCTGGCCGAGAGCGCCTATGCCTGGGGCCAGAGCCACCCGGGCAGCAGCAGCGCTGACTTCTACAACGGGTCCGACCCCGACGCGAACATGCTCGCGGGTGCCGCTGAGCTCTACCGGCTCACCGGAGAAGCGAGCTACCGGACCGCGGCGCTGAGCCACGACACTCGGGTCGGCAAGCACTACTGGGTACCGCTGTGGGACAACCCCAGCGACTACGCCCGCCACACCCTGGTCGCCCTGGGGGAGACCCAGCCCCTGGCCAACTGGACCCACGCGGTCGAGAGCTACCTGGACGCGGTGAGCAGCCAGCCCCACGTGACCGGGCTGAGCTGGTTCTACGACTGGGGCACACTGCCGGTCGCGATGCACGTGGCCGCTTCCGCCGCGCTGCACCACCAGGTCAGTGGCGAGACTCGCTACGCTGAGTTTGCTCGGGGGCAGCTGGCTTGGATCATGGGCGACAATGAGTACGGCCGCAGCTTTGTCGTCGGGGTGGGCACCGACCCGCCGCGCTACCCCCATCACGCCAACGGCTACGGCCACGACGATCGCCAGACGGACTGGGAACTGGAGCCGGTCTACACGGTCACCGGGGCCCTCGTGGGGGGGCCGACGGCCGCCCGAATCGAGGGCTTCCCGGCCGGCTATGAAGACGACCTCGAGGACTACGTCGGCAACGAGGTGACCCTGGACTACAACGCCGGCCTGGTGGCTGCGGCGGCCTTTGCGGTCAGCCAGGAGCCGTAAAGCCCCGAGGGGAACCGGCCTCGAGTTTCGTCACTTCTCCCGTCGCATCCTCGCCCTCTCACGATTTCAGCCACTTACTGCCCTCGGTCACGGGCTAACGCCCGCTCGGTCGGTCCGTAAGCGCCTGAAATCGCGATATGGCGTCGCCTGCTCGGTCCGAAACGACGAAACCCGAGACCGGCCCACCCGGACCAGATTGGGTCGAATGTCCACTTCCGCGGATCAGGTGGGGTTCAATGTCCGCGGACGGCTCGCTTCGGGGCCCTGGGCGGGTCCAGGCGGCTCCGTGGGGCTCTGCGGGGGCCGGATTCGCCCAATTGCGGACACCGAACCCCATCTGGTCTGGAGAATCGGACATTCGACCCCGACTGGTGCCTCCGGGCCTCACTCCCACCCGGCCATCGCCGTGCGCAAGGTCCCGCGCCACTGGATCAGGCGGTCCCGGTGCAGAGTGCCGGCCACCATCGCGCCCAGAATGACGAGACCCAACGCCGTGAGGTAGAGCGCCCAGAAGTCGCTGTGGGCCAGTCCGAAGCGCAGCGCATCCGCCACCAGCGTGGCGACCGCGACCCCGGCCCCCAGGTGCAGGTAGGCCCGCACCCGCAGCCCGGCGCCGGCGGCGATGCCCACCAGGCCCAGCACGAGCATGATCAGGCTGCCCCCCGGGGTTCCGATCAGATCGCCGAAGGCGGCCAGGTACAGGGCGCCCGCTGCGACGTAGCGCAGGCCCGCCACCACCTGGGTGCCCAGGGCGTCGCGCAGCAGTCGTGCGACCAACAACAGCGAGATGCTCAGCGGTGCGACCCAGACGACCGGGTCCTGCACGCCGGCCTCGGCCAGGGTCCACAGGGCGGCGGCGTCGATCAGCACCACGCCGAGCAAGAGGTCCGAGGTGCGCGGTCTGAAGACGAAGCGCAGCAGGCTCAGGCTCCCGACCAGGGCAAGGCCCCACTGGGTCAGGCCGCCCAGAGGCAGGCAGATGCCCAGCATCACGAGAGGCAGGGCCCGGGCGCACACCTGGAGCGGTCGCACGAAGCGCGCGCCCTTCAGCGGCTCCACGCCGGCATACAGCCCCTCGAGCACGACGGCCAGGCCCACCGCCACCGGCAGGAGCCACGTCTCGGGCAGACCCTGCAGGGGGCCCGCGACCCGCGCCAGCACCAGGCCCCAGCCGGTCCAGGCCAGGGCGGTCCACCAGCGCCAGCCCTGGTCCTGGACCCAGCCCCGCCGGAGCTCCCACGCGGCTGCGCCCAGCGGCGCCAGGAGCACGAGAGTGGAGAGCTCGCGGTCGTTCATCACCACGTCGCCAGAGGCGGCCAGGAACAAGCAGAGCACCGTGGTCCAGGGGAGCTTGGGCCGCAAGGCCAGGCCCAGCACAGCCCATGTGGCGGGGAGCCAGACGCTCAGATCCAGGCCCATGCCGTCGAGCAACATCGCCGCCACCAGGGGCACCCACCAGGTCAGCAGACCCTTGCGACCCAGCCAGGCGGCCGCCACGGCCACGCCGACCAGCAGGCCAGGCAGCTGGGGCCCGGCGTCGAGCACGGGTAGGATCGCGACCGCAGCCGCCCAGAGTGGCAGCCCCACCCACCACGCCCCCTGGGGCACGGTCTGGAACCCGCGCAGCCGGGCCAGCCCAAGGCCCACGCCGTGCAGTGCGAGCAGCGCCACGAGCGCGGGGTCCCCGGCCCCGGCCCGCTCCATCATCAACCAGCCCAGGGCGGCGATCAAGGTCAGCCTCAGGAGGGTGTCCGCGCGGCCACTTCGCGCCAGGACCGCCAGCATCACGCCGCCCGCGAGCCCCGTAGAGAGGGGGCCGAAGAACGCCGGTGCCGGGTAGGGCGTCGTCAGGCCCAGACCGGCCAGAGCCCCCACCCAGGCCAGCACCGGACGTTGCGTGAGCCACGCACCCAGCCATCCGAGGCCCAGCGCCAGCAGCGGCAGCGACACGTCGAAGGCCGGAATGTGTTGCAGCGCCGACACCGCCGTCGCACCCACCGCCACGACCCAGACCAGGCCCGCCCAGCGCCGCTCCCCGGCCACCCCCAGCAGGACAGTCGCTGTGCCACCCAGGATCCAGCCCTGGGCCTCGGCAGAGACGTTCAGCCACTGGAGCAGGCCCACCGCAGTCCAGGTTGCCAGCACCCGCGAGAGCGTGCCCAGCTCGGTCCACCGGAGCCGATGGGCGGCCAAGGCGACCGCGCAGGTGATGCCCCCACAGGCCGCCACGTGCCACGCGGTCACGAAGCCGTGCAGCGTGATGAGGCCCAAGGCCGCGGCCGCCGCCGCCCCGCCGACCCACGCAGCGGGCCAGGCCAGCGCCCGGTCCAGCCAGGGCCGTGCGCCCCACCCGGCCAGCCGGCCCGCCACGGGCAGCCAGGCGGCCCCCGCCGCCGCGGCCGCCAGGAGGCCGGGATCGTCCAAGCCGAGCCGCATGCCGTGGCGCACGGTGAGCTCTGCCAACCCGGCGCTGATCAGCGCCCCATAGACCGGGTGTCGGTGCCGCTGGAGCCAGACCACCAGGGCGACCGCCACCGGGGCCTTGGCCAGGGTCCGTGCCAGGGGCTCCAGCTCGGCGGCCATGATCACGGCCACCACCGCCAGCAAGTGCGCCGCCACCTCCAGGGCGCGACGGGGACCCACCCGATCCGGCAGGCGCCGCTCGCCCAGCGCCACCCCGGCGACCCCCACCAGCGCCAGCAGCCCAGCGCCCGCCGCCCACTCGGCCGACGACGCGCCCACCTGCACGGCCAACCCGCCCAGCCCCAGGATCAGGCCCGCCAGCCCGGCCACCGCCAGACCACCCTCGGCCCGCGCCGCGCCGGGCAGCCAGCTGCGAGCCGACCACGCCACAGCGGTCACAAGCGCACCGGCCGAGAACATCAGGCCGTCGCCAGAGACGCCCAGCCAGGCCAGGCCGTCCAGGACCCAGACCCCGCCGACCAGGACGACGAGGACCGCCCACGAACTGTGGCGGATCCCCCGCCCCCAAGCCCACAGCGCCCCATGCAGAGGCAGGGCCAGGAGCGCGGGCCGCAGGTCGTCGGGGTGAGAGTGGGCGGCAAACATCAGCGCCACCGACAGGCCGGCGCCCCAGCCCAAGGCGTGGCGGGCCAGGGAGGCTCCCTGCCGCCAACCCGAGCGACCCAGTGCACCCTCCAGCCACCGGATCCCCGCTAGGTAGGGCAGCAGCGTCAGGCTGTACCAGGCCAGCGGCAGGGGCTCGTCGGTGTAGCCCAGGGCCTGGCCGGCCTGGGCAGCCATCCACTGCACCGCCAGGGCGAATTGGGCCGGCAGCGCCAGCATGACCAGCAGTCCGGCGAACAGGGCGCCGTGGCTCACCACCGGGCGTCGCCACGACGCACTCGCGGCCGCGAAGTACCCCACCAACAGGAGCGCAGCGCCCAGGCTCGCGGTGGTGGTCGGCAAGGGCGCGAGGGTCGTGCTCAACACGACCAGCGCACCGGCCGCCAGGCCCAGGGACAGCACGCCCAGCAGACCGCTCGCCCGGGACCGATTCAAGCCCCGCCAGCGGGCCCGCGCCGCATCCAGGTACAGGCAGCCGACAGCGGCCAGGACCAGCACCGGCCCATAGGCACCGGGCTCGCCGCCCGGCGTGAACAAGGCATGGAAGATCAGCGGCTCGGCGACCAGCACAGCCGTGATCCAACCGACCCGAGGCGCCCGCGTCACCGCGATCCACAGGGTGGCCAGGGCCCCAAGCGCCGGCACCACCAGCCAGCCCGGACCGGCCACGAGCGGCAGGACGCCCACCGACAGCGCCAGGGCCAGCCAGGCGTTGCGGAAGGCCCCGGGCAGCTCTGGCACGACCTGGGGCAGAGCCCTGGCCAGCAGCCTGTGGTGCAGCCACCCCGTGGCCACCAGGCCCACCACCGCCGCGACGGACGACACGGGGTCGGCCAGCTTCCAGATGCCCCCGACCGCCAGCGCGTGCACAGGCACCAGTGCCACCGCCACGCCGGAGAGCCACCGGGCGGCCGCCTGGCCACCCAGGTGGTCCTGCAGGCGGCGCCCGACGCGCGTGAAGCCGATCGCGCAGCAGGCCAGGTACAGCCAGACCAGCACCTGGCGCCACAGCGGTGGCAGATCGGACCAGATGGAACCCGCCAGGTAGATCGAGCCCACCACCGTCAACAGCACGCCCGTGACCCAGCCGATGCGGCCGCGCAGCCAGGCGCCGACGCCGTCCGCTGGCTCGTCCGCCTGGGCATCCAGTGAAGCGGGGAGGGGGAGCGCGTGGCCCGCGGGCGTCTGGGGCGCTTCGGGCGTCCGGGCCGGCGGCTCCGGGGGCGCCTCCACGGGTGGGGGCTCGGGGGCGACTCGCGTCGGCGCGGGCACCGCCTCGGGCTTGGCGCCGAGCCTCCCCAGCCGACGAAGGGCCCGGGTCTCTGCCCGCAGCCGGACCTCGAGCGTGCGCTGGGCTGCGGCCGTGACCAGCCCCGCTTCCTGCCAGCCCATCAGGGTGAGCAGCAGCTGGCTTCGATAGGCCAGCCGGGCGTCCAAGCCCTCGGCCCCACAAGCCCGGCAGATCAGCCGGGCGCCCAGGCTCTGGGCGCAGGCCTCACAGCGCATGGGTCACCTCGCGCAGGGTGTTGGGGTGGAAGACCCCTTCTTGGAGGCGTCCCGGGACCCCTCGCACATCCAAGGCGGGCCAGGAGCGGGCGCTGTGGGCGAGCCGGGCCTCGATCGCGGCGGCCAGGTGCGCGGCGTCGGGCCCCAGGCCCGCCAGCAGGTCCGAGAAAGCGTTGGCGTCTCCACCCAGGCCGTGGAGGGTGCGCACCTGGCCGTCGCCGGACCAGCTCGCAGCCCCGAACCGGGCGGACAGGCCCTGGCCCAGCGCAGCCAGGCGGCCCTCCCCCCGGGCGCCCAGGGCGCCCGCGAGCGCGAGCAGCGCCCCATCGTTGCCCAAGGTCACCAGCAGATCCCGGGTGGCCTGGGTCGGGTCCGGGTCCTGCGGCGGGGACCAGGCCAGTCGCACGGCGGCGACCAGAGCCCCGTGCTCGACGTCGTGGCGGGGCTGGAAGCGCACCGAGATCGCCTCGGCCGCGTGGCCTTCGACGCGGTGGGCCAGAAGCTGGAAGTCGCAGGGCTGGTCGGTCCATCGGGGTGGCAGCCGCTCGGGCCAGGAGGCCGGGTCCTGACCCCACTTGGGCGACGCCAGGGGAAGGTCCAGGAGCACCCCGGCGTCGTCCTGGAGTCGAAAGTGCCACGTGCCCTGCGCTCGCAGGGTGGTCAGGACCCGCGCCAGCACGGCCCCCGACGACACGGCACAGGTCGACGCTCGGCGGTGCCAGCGGCCCGTGAAGAGCCACCGCTCCAGCCCCTCCAGCGTGGGGGTCTCCAGGGGAGGGCCGGGGGTGGCTGGGAGGTCCAGAGCCAACAGTCCATCGAAGATCACGCACACCTCGCACTCCAGGTGTACGGCCAGTCGACCCCGGTGGCGATGGCACTCTGTGCGCTGACAGTTCGTTTCAGTGCAATCTAGTGCAAAGCTAGTGCATCATGGCGGGCATGTCCCAGACCTTTGAGCCCCTCCACGACCCCGGCACCGGTGGCGACTGGCTGTCCGACTGGATGACCGCAAGCCACCTCGAAGGACGGCGGCGCCACCAGGCGCTCGCCGTGCTCCGCGCGGGCCTGGAGCCCCTCGGGGTGACCAGTGTGGCCCTGGTCGGGGGCCCGTGGCTGGAGCCCGCGGTCGAGGGAGACCCGGTCTGGCGCCTGCCCCCGTGGCCCCAGGACACGGCGGGCCAGGTCCAACGCGTGGCCGAAGGCGTCGGAGACCTGCCCGCCGAGCGTGTCCGCCAGGTCGTCGACAGCTTCCTGGCGTCGCCTGCCCACCACGTGCCCGGCGCCCGCCCCCAGATGTTCAGAGTCCCGGGGCAACCGCCTCTGCTCCTGGTGGACGCCGCGCTGGGCGGCCTGCGGCCCGGCCTCGTGCTGCTCGGGCTGGATCCGGACGCACCGCTGGCCGCCCACCCCCTGGCGGGGCTGGGGGTGTGGCCCATCGCCGGGCTCCTGCGGGCGGATCGCTTCCGGACGCACACCGAGAGGCTGGGGCGGGTGCTCAGCGCGTCGGCGGCGCCGGACTGGGCCGCCGGAGAGCACCCGGTCGACTCCCAGGAGGTCGGTCTGCGGGTGGCGGAGACCCTGAGCCACCTCGCGGCCAGGGCGGCCCAGGCCTTCGAAGTGGCCACGGTGGCCGTGTTCGCACCGGATCCCGACGACGAATACGCCTGGTGCCTGGGCGCTTCGGGCACCGCGCCTCACGCCTACGACGCCGGGTTGGTGCACGGGCGGCCCCCCGTGGCGGGAGTGGGCTACGGCCTGACCGCGTCCGTGGTGGGCTCGCCGGCCTGGGACCCGGCCGGGGGCCCGGTGCTGGTCCGCACCCTGTCCACCCGGGACGAGGTCCGCGCCCGCTATCGGGACCTGGGCTTCGACGAGGACACCCTGACCGGGCCCCCTGGGGCGGCCGCGCCCTTCTTGGCCGAGCGCTATCTGGACGCCGAGCTCGCCGAAGCAGCCCTGCGAGGCCCCTGGGTCTTCACCGCTCAGCGCCTGCCGCCCAGCCTGTCTCCCAGTGGCCGCAACCTGGTGGTGCGCCTGATGGGGCGCACCCTGGAGCGGGGCTGGCAGTCCGCGGCGGTCGCCAGCCGAACGTCTCGAGACCGCAAGGGGCGCCTGGCGAGTCTGGCTGTGCGCATCCACGGCGAGGCGTGTCGCGGCCTGGCCGAGGGCCTGGAGCTCTGGCGCGATGGCCTGCGGCGCGAGGTCCTGCGGGAGCTGGGCGGTGCCCGGCGCTGGCCGGTGTTGTGCGCTGCCCTGGCCACCCGGCTGTCCGCCAGGGCGGTCAGCCTGTGGCGGCGCCAGGGCGGGTCTCTGAGACTCGATTCCTGGTCGCGGCCGGATCCGGCACCCGAGCTGGTCTTCGATGTGGAGGAGGAGCTCCTGGCCCCACGGGAGCTGCACCTTCTCAGCCAACCGGTGTGCTTGCCACGAGACGCGCTCACCGACGAAGGCTTCGCCGCGTGGCCCCCCTTCGACGACGCCTGCGAGGGACCCCACGCCAACGTGGGCTGCTTTCCCATCCTCGCTGGGGGCCAGGCGGTCGGTCTGCTGCGGATCGACGGCGGCATGTCGCTGTACGGCGGTCTCGTCCGGCGAGGCTCCCGCCAGGGCGGCCTGCGCCACCACCGTCCGCGTGTCCTGCCCCACCACCTGCGCGAGCCCTGCGAGGAGGTCGCGGCTCTGATCGCCCTGGCACTCCCCGGGCGCCGCGGTGCCCGAGCGAGAGAGGACTGGTCCCGCTTCGTGCAGAGGGTGCGCCGTGGAGCGGTCACCCCCGAGTCCGCCACCGCCCGGCTCGCCGAGTTGTGGGGCCGCGCCCCGACCCGATCCGGCGCCGCAGCCCTGGTCGGGGTGCACCGGAACACCTTCCGACGCCACCTCGACGAGCTGCGGGACGCGCTGGGCGCCCAGGCCGTCCCCTGGGAGTGAAGCGGCACTGCGGTGAGCCCGGTTAGCCACCCGCCATGGAAGACGTCCAGCTCCAGCCCGAAGCCCTCCAGAAAGCTCTCGACGCCGACGCCGCGATCGTGCTCTTGGACGTGCGCGAACCTCACGAGGTCGCGTTCGTCGCCCTCCCCGGCATCGTGCACATCCCCCTGGGCCAGCTGATGGGGCGGGCCGAGCGCGAGCTCGATCCCGACGCGCACATCGTGTGCATCTGCCACCACGGCATCCGCTCCATGCAGGCCACGATGTTCCTTCGCAGCCGAGACTTCACCGCGGTCCAGAACCTGGTCGGCGGCATGGACCTGTGGAGCCAGCGCATCGACCCCGGGCTGCCCCGCTACTGATCAGCCCTGCGGCGCAGGCCCAGCACCAAGCCGAAGAGGATCGCCCAGGCCCCCTGGGCCGGAGTCGCCGTGGCGCAGCCGCAGCCGCCGGCGGTGTCCTCGCCTTCGCCCAGCGCGACCACGGTGACCTGCACCTCCACGCTGCCACTCAAGGGCGGGTCGCCGTCGTCGGTCAGCGTGACCTCGAAGGGATCGAGCCCCTCGTGGTCCTGGGGCGCGGTGTAGGTCACGGTGCCTTCCGCGCCCCCGACCGCGGTGCCAAAGGCCGGCGCGACCGAGATCGCCACCGTGTGGTTGTCCCCGTCGTCCGGGTCGTTGGCGGACAGGGGAATCACCACCGAGTTGCCCTGGAGCACGCTGATGCCGTCGGCGGTGGGCGCGGGGGCCGAGTTGTCCAGGCCAGAGGTCGGGTCCCCGGTGTCGGTGTCGGTGGTGGTGGAGCCGCCGTCGCAGTCGTAGCGCTCCAGCGTGCGTCCCGACACGTCCTCGATCCAGTCGATGATGGCGTCGGTGCGCACGTAGATCGTGCCTTCGCCGCAGTCCACGGTGGACTGGGTGTAGCCCCGGCTGGTCAGGCCCAGCAGGAAGTCGCCGTGCACCGTGTGCAGGTAGAGGGGCCCGCCGGAGTCGCCGAAGCACGCGTCGGCCCCGTTGCCGCCGGCCCGCACCTCGCCGTCCGGGCTGACCTGGCGGTTGCAGCCCATGTTGATGTCCGAGCAGTCGTGGTCCTCGACCTGGGTCAGCCCGGCCCGAAGGAGCGAGTCGTACTGCACGCCGTTTTCGTCCTTGGCGCCCCAGCCGGCCATCGTCACGTCGGAGCCGTCGCCGTAGTCGTCGAGCAGGCAGTCGGTGGCGATGATGCGCGGCTGGGTCTGGGCTTCTTTGGCCAGCATCATCACGGCCACGTCATAGGTGGACCACGAGTTCTCGTACTCGATCACGTCGATGACCTCGATCTCCTCGCCCTTGTCCCGGTAGTCGGCGGCGTCGAGCTTGATGCTCTGGATGCCGCCGATGCAGTGCCCGGCGGTCAGGGCCACGTCTGGGGCCACCAGCACGCCGGTGCAGCCGACCCCCGAGCGGTAGTAGACCGCCGCGGCATCGGGCCAGACGTCGTCGTCGACGACTTCGCCGCCCACGACGCTCTGGGCCAGGGAAGGGGAGGTGAGCGAGAGGAGCAGGGTCAACATGAGGGCCGTCTCGATCCGGGAGGCGGCCCACCATACCCGCGTCGGTGCGGTCAGCGCACCGGGTCAGGGCCCGACCCGACAGCCCTCCTGGTTCAGCTCCTGCAGGTAGCGCTCCAGGAAGGGGGCCAGCTGGTCGTAGTCCGCGCTGGTCTGGAAGCGCACGCCGAACTCGCGGTCCTTCAGGAACAGTCGACGCCCCGCTCGGGTCCGGTGCACGGTGACGCCAGGGACCAGGAGCTTGGTGCCGAAGATCTCCAGCTCGACGGTGACGGCCTCTTGCAGGACCGCCTGCCGGGCCTGCGCAGCGGTGAGGATGACCGAGACCCCGCCCATGGACACGTCCTGGACGTGCTTGGCGGTCGTGCGCCAGCCAGACGCCCCGATCAGGCTCACCAGGCAGGGGTTGCCATCGGATGGCTCGAACCGAGCGTCGTGACGAAAGCCCAGGCCGTCGGGCAGCGGAGCGGTGAAGGTCTCGAGTGCCGCGGACATGGACGCCTCCTGGTGCCGCTTGGATCGGCCCGGAGTCACCACCCATTGAGGGGTAGCATACAGAAGTGCTGTGGATTCTCCTGGGAGTGGGGTGCGGACCGGGCACGGCCACCCTGCCGACCGACTCGTCAGGCCCATCGGAGACGGGCGTGTCCACCCCGGACTCCGCCGATCCCACCGAGCAGGTCCCGGGCGTGGTAGGGCCCGATCGGGAGCCCGGCGTCTGCCAGGTCACCCTGAGCTGCCCCGGCGAGATCCCCGACGAGCCCAAGCTGAGCTGTGCGCTCCAGGTCGTCGCCGAGTCGGGCCGGGTCTACTACGACGGGCTGGCCGGGGTCGAGCGCCGGGGCCGGTCGTCCAACAGCGCCCCGAAGCCCCAGTACGGCGTGGAGCTCCGGGCCGAAGACGGCAGCGAGCGCAGCGAGGACCTGCTCGGCATGGGTGGCGACAGCGACTGGGTGCTGCACGGCAACTACTACGACCGGCTGCTCATGCGGAACAAGCTGGCCTACGACCTGTTCCGGAGCTTCGGCGACGACGCCCGCTACGCCGCGGAGTCCGCGTGGTGTGAGCTCACCCTGGACGGCACCTACCAGGGGGTCTACACCCTGGTCGAGCGCATCAAGCCCGACGACGACCGGCTCGTGCTCAGCGACATCGAAGACGGGAGCGCCTTCCTGGTCAAGCACCACGACAGCGACACCCTGTTCTCGCTGCGCATGACCAACGATGGCTTCAAGCTGGTCTGGCCCGATCCGGACCGTGCCGACGCCAGCGCGGTGACCGCCGTGACCGAGCGGCTGCAAGGCTGGGAGCAAGCTCTGTACGGCCCCGCACCATTTCATCCGGACACCGGGATCTTCACCTGGGTCGACCTGGACAGCGCCGTCGACATCGTGCTGCTCGAGGAGCTCTTCAAGAACAACGACGCCTACTACCTGAGCCTGCACCTGTGGCAGGACAGCGGGGGCCTGATCCACTTCCTGCCCTGGGACCTGGACCTGAGCCTGGGGCAGCCCAGCTACAACGACAACGAGAACCCGGAGTCCTGGGTCCTCTACCGGCCGGACATGGTCGGCATCATGGCCCAGGCCCCGGCCTTCCAGGACGCGCTGGTGGCGCGCTGGACAGAGCTCCGAGGTGGGCAGCTGACGACCGACGCCATCCTGGGCGCCATCGACGCCCACCAGGAGACCCTGGGCGACGCCATCGACCGGAACTTCGACGCCTGGCCCATCGAGACGATCAACTTCTACGGCTACAGCTACCCGGTCAGCTCCTACGGCGAGGAGGACGAGCGGGTGCGGGCGTGGCTCGAAGCCCGGCTGGCCTGGATGGACGAGACCATCAGCGCCTACTGACCCCGGGCTGAATACCCTGCGGCCCATGCACGCCCTCGGTCTCTGGATCGCCTCGAACCGCCTGATCGCCAGCGTGATCTGCGTGGTGGCGACGGCGGTGGCGGTGCTGGCGGGCTGGCCCCACCTGGACGACGGCGCCCTGCCGGTCGACTTCACCCCCCAGGCCCTGTTCAACCAGGACGCCGACAACGCCGCGGTGCTGGCCCGCACCACCGAGGCCTGGGGTCGCGACGACAACGACGCCTGGGTGCTGGTCGAAGGGGAGATCTTCACCGACGCCGGGCTCACCCTGCTGCATCGGCTCCACGAAGGGCTCTCAGCCCTGCCCCAGGTGGACCGGGTGGACAGCCTGGTCTCGATCCACGTCGCCAAGCGCCGGGCCGACGGCTCGGTCGGGGTCGTGCCCCTGACTCTGGCCGGAATGCCCGACGAGGTCCAGGCCTTGGCCCGGGCCGATCCTGCCGTGAACGGCCTGTTCGCGGCCCACGACGGCGGCCTGGCGGTGGTGCGGGCACACCTGGCGGACGAGCTGGCCACGGTCTCGGCGATCAAGCCGGGTGTCGATGCCCTGGCCGAAGCCGTCGCGTCCTGGCCGGTCCCCCCTGGCTACCAGCTCCACCTGACGGGCATCCCCACCGTCCGGGTGCAGCTCGTGGACCTGCTCAAGCGAGACCAGGCGTTCTTCTTCCCCCTGGACACGCTGATCTTCGCGCTGGTCCTGATCGCCATCTACCGCCGACCCCTGCCGGGCCTGTTGCCCCTCGCCGCGGTGGGTGTGGCGGTGCTCTGGTCCACCGGCCTGCTCCTGGCGGGCGGGGTCACCTTCAACATCCTCTCCGAGCTCGTGCCGACCCTGGTGCTGGTGATCGGCGTCAGCGACGGCATCCACCTGCTGACCCGCTACCGAGAGGAGCTCCGGGTCGACCGGGACCGACGCGCCGCGATGTCTCGCGCGGTGGGCCAGCTCGGGGTGGCCTGTGCCCTCACGTCGCTGACCACCGCCATCGGCTTCGGCTCGCTCATGACGTCGTCGTCGATCGCCATCCGCGACTTCGGGCTTCAGGCCAGCCTGAGCGTCCTGGTGGCCTATGGCGCCGTGTTGTTCCTGCTGCCCACCACGCTGGCCTGGGTCCCGGTGGACCACGTGCTCGGCACGGGCCGGCGAGGGCCCCGCCGATCCCGGGTCGCCCGGGCGATGCTCTTCCTCGACGCGCTCGTGGCCCGCTGGCCCGGTCGGGTGCTGGCGGCCTGCGGCGTGGTCTGCGTGGCGGCCCTGGCGCTGGGCACCACCGTGCGCACGACCAGTCACATGATGGAAGTGTTCGACCACGAGCACCCGGCGGTCGCGACCTACGGCACGGTGGTCGAGCACCTGGGGGGCATCATCCCGGTGATGATCCACCTCGAGGCGTCGGAGCCAGACGCCTTCAAGGACCCCGAGGTCCTGGCCCGGCTCGACGACCTGACCCGCCAGGTCCGCGCCCACCCGGACTTGGGCTGGGCGCTGTCCGGGGCCGACCTGCTGGCGTCCCTGCACGGCGCCCTGTCCGGGACCCGCGAGGTGCCCGACGACCCGGACGTGTTGGCCCAGGAGCTGATGCTCGCCGAGTGGGGTGGCGACCAGCTCCAGCTGGGCACCGTGTTCGACGACGAGTTCCGGCAGGCTCGGGTCATGGGGCTGGCGCCGGACCTGGGGGGCCACGCCTTCGTGGCGCTGGGTCGTGACCTGGGAGAGCTGGGGGCCCAGGCCTTTGCCGGCACCGACATCGACGTGCTGGTGGCCGGCGACGGGATCGTGGCCAGCAGCGGCATCCACCGCCTGATCGACGACCTGTTGGTGTCCATCCTGTTGGCCTTTGTGGGCATCTGGATCACGCTGTGCGGGCTGTTCCGCAACGTGCGGCTGGCGTCGGTGGCCATGATCCCGAACGCCCTGCCCCTGATCTTCACCCTCGCCAGCCTGCGGCTCATGGGGGAGCACATCCAGACCGGCAACGTGATCTCCTTTGCCGTGGCGCTGGGCATCGCCGTCGACGACACCATCCACTTCCTGGCCCGACTCCAGGAAGAGCGCGCCCGCGGCCGCAGCCTGCGCTCCGCCGTACGACACACCTTTCGCGGCGCTGGCTCGGCGATGGTCTACACCAGCCTGCTGCTGGGCCTGGGCCTGGGGGTCATGGCCGG
>CAZFLE010000048.1:0-49235 GCA_964519895.1 uncultured Enterobacterales bacterium
ACCAGGTTGAGGAACACCTCCCGCACAAGGCTCTGAGCCTTGATGTGGAGGCGATGTTCTTCGATGGCTTCGTCGCCGCCGCCGCGCCCAGGGTCCGACATCGGCCCGAGTGTATCAGGCGCCTGGTTATGCTTCCGCGACCAGGAGAAGTCGATGGCCCGTGCCCCCCTCGGGGAGGTCTGCGTCGAGCTCAAGCTGATGACGCCCCTTGAGGTCGAGAAGGTCCTGCGCAAGCTGCGGGACCACGACGGCCATCGCTTCGGCGAAGTGGCCATGATGCTGGGGTTCCTGGACGAGACCGCCATCGCGCGTGCGGTGGCCCACCAGTTCCGGCTCCAGGTCGTGGCCGAGGAACGGCTGGCCCGCCTGACCGTGCCCTCTGAAACGCTGGAGCTGCTGCCGCCCTCGCTGATTCGCGCAAGCCAGGTCGTGCCGACCTACTACGACGCCGAGCGCCGGATCCTGTCCCTGATCACGTCGGACCCGACCAACGTGCCCGCGCTGAGGGCCGCCCAGGAAGAGTCCGGTGCGGAGCGAATGCGCCTGTTCGTGGGCCCCGCCATGGCGCTGGGCAAGCTCATCGACAGGCTCCTTCCCGAGGAGATCTCCGACGTCGACGACGACGACGATGGGGTCATGAACCCAAGCCCCAGCCAGGTCACCGCGCCCCGCGCCCGAAGCGCTCGCGCCATCATCCTGGAGCCCGACCTGGAGATGGTCGGCGCCCTGCGAAGCCTGGACGCCGCAGAGGGCGAAGACTCGGAGTACGCCCACGACCCCGACCAGGTCGCCGCCCTGCTGGAGACCGGCGTCTTCGACCGGGTGTACTACCGCAGTGAGCTCCGAGCCGTGGCCGAGGCCTACCGGACCGGGTGGAGACGCCTGCGCCCCGGTCTGCTGGTCACGGAGGTCGAAGGCTTCAGCCCGAGCCGACGCCCGGCTGTGCCCTACCGCGCGGCCCGGGACTTCTACCAGCAGCTGATCGAGTTCCTGCTCTTGGCGAGCGAGACCAAGAACATGAAGATCCGGGCCGCCGTGCGGCGGTCGACGAACCTGGTGCGCCAGGTCGCCGCCGAGCTCCGCCTGCCCATGGAGCAGCGCGACACCCTGGTCGTGGCGTCGCTGTTCAGCGAGCTGGAGTCGATGTCCGTCGTGCACGGTCTGGTGGCCGACGACACGGTGGACCGCAAGCAGGTCCACCGCTTCGAGCTGGCCCTGGCCATGCTGCGCCCGATGGACCCGCCCTATGACCTGGAGGGCCTCTACGGCGCGTTGGAGAAGCGCGTCACCACCCAGTCCGAGCACTCGGGTCACCTGGGAGCCGAGATCCTGTTCTCCATCCGCGAGGTGGTCGCGATCGGCCCGAGCGCCGAGACCGACGCCGTCCGCCTGCTAGGCCACCGGGCCGGCGAGCACGATCCCGAAGTCCTCGAGGCGCTGACGTCGGTGCTCAAGCGCGACGTGCTTCGAGGCCGCCTGGCCCGGGCCGAAGCCCAGGCGCTCGGCACGCGGACCATCGTGCTGGCCGAGCGCGACGGGGCCCTGATCACGGCCATCGAAGCCCGCCTGGGACAGCTCGGCTTCGAAGTCGTGCTCGCAGCAGACGGCAACGCCGCCCTGGAGCGGGCCCGGGCCCTGGTCCCCTCGGCGCTGATCGCCAACCTGCGCCTGCCCAAGAAGGACGGCTTCTCACTGCTCCTGGACATGAAGCGCGACGACGGGACCAAGGACGTGCCGGTGTTGCTGTTGAGCAATCGCTCGAGCAGCCTGGATGTCGCTCGCGGGATCGAGCTCGGGGCCGAAGAAGTGCTCGAGAAGCCGATCAACCTGAACGTGCTGGTGGCCCGCCTGAAGCGCGCCGTGGGTCGTCGGGGCGAGAACGTCGCGAACGCAGCCAGCATGACCGGCCAGCTGGCTGACCTGTCCCTCGCCGACCTGATCCAGACCCTCTACATGGCCGACAAGACCGCACGGGTGAACGCCACCGGGCCCAACGGTGGCGGCGCCGTTCACCTGATCGACGGCCGGATCGTGAGCGCGTCGTGGGGAGAACTCCGAGGCGAGGTCGCCCTGGACCACCTCATGGCCCTGAGCGAGGGCCGCTTCGAGGTCCGGCTGGGAGAGCGTCCCAACTCCTTCAACATCGAAGGCGACACGGACTTCATCCTGCTCGAGGCCATGCGCCGACTCGACGAGAACCGCCGCCGGGGCTGAGCTGTTCAGCTCTCCGGTGCCGTGGGCGCGAACACGCGCAGCGTCGGACCATGCGCCAAGGGCCAGGACGCGACCAGGTCCAGACCTGCACCCCCGGCCTCGATCACGTCGACGACTGGCGGCAGCTCATCGAGCACGTAGTCGCGCTGGACCAGGGCCGCGTCCATCGTCGCGGCCGACGGATAGACCTCACCGGGAGCACTGGTGACGGTCACCAGAGCCGCGGTCGTGCGAAACCACTCATAGGTCCCGTGGGGATTCGAGATCAGGCCCCGGATCTGATCCCCCGGACGCCGCTCCCGAAGCTGCAAGACCAGGTAGGTCTCGAACCAGGCGTGGTCGTCGGAGAACACCACCAGGTCTCCCGGCGGAAGGGCTTGGACCAGCGCTTCGAGGGGAAGTCCCAGCCGATTCGGCTGTCGTGCCTGGGTGAAGCGTCGATCGGCCCAGGCCGCGGGCAGGGCCGGTGCCCCCAGGACCCGGGCCGCCCGGTCCGGCAGTGGCAGCCCGGTGCCCCAGAGCTGGGTGCCCAGCTGGTGCACGCCGGCCCCCAGGATCCCCGCAGCCAAGACCGGCCCCAGGCGCGGCCAGGCCCGCAGCCGTAGCGCGCCGAGCACCGCCAGGCAGCCCAGGAGCGGGATGGTGTAGTAGACCTGTTTCTTCTGGATGACGGTGAACAGGGCCAGCGCCCCCAGGACCACCACCAGCAGGACCCGGCGGCGGTCCCCCAGGCCGGCCAGCGAGAGGCCCAGCGCCACCAGGAGCCAGAGACCGGGCACCAGTCCGGCTTGTTCGTCCAGCAGGATGGCCGGGTAGTAGAGCAGGCTCGTGAGCGCCAAGGGATCCCGCGCCTCGGTCTGCACGCCGGCCGAGTCGATCTCCCCCACCCCGCCCTGGCTGGTCAGCTCACCCAGGTGGTGCTGGACGAATTCCCAGTGCCACCAGCCGCACAGGACCAGCAGTGCCAGCGTGGCCACAGCCAGGTTGTGGATCCGACGGCCTCGGTCCGCCGATGCCAGCGCCACCCCGATCTCGACCAGAGCGGGGAGCCCCAGGAACAGTGCCAGGGACAACCGGTCCATCAGCAGGCCGAGGGCGCAGGCGGCGCCAAAGGCCACGGACCAGCGCCGGTCGGTGAACCCGCGACTCCGAACCAGACAGAGCGCCCCGACCGTGACCCAGGCACAGACCGCGACGTTCGGCTCGACCCGGACCAGGTTGCCGAAGATCGACGGGAGCACCCACACCAGGCCCATCGCCAGGAGCCCCGTCCGGCGGTCGCCCAGGGTCAGTCCCAGCTGGTAGACCGCCCACAGCAGCACGCCCAGGTGCAGCAGGTTGGTCCACACCATCGCCAGGTGGCCGGGCCCGACCAGGGCGAACACCGGCCACGGGGACAGGTAGAACAGGGGCGGCCAGTAATTTTCGCGGAGCAGGTAGCTCAGGGTGTGGGCGTCCCGGTCCCCCCAGGCCTGCCACAGGTCCAGGATATTGCCCACGTGGAGGAATTCGTTCTGGTACCCGTCCATCAGCCCATTGCGCAGGGTCCATGGCGTCACGACGCCGGCGGCGATGGCGACCAGGAGCAGTCCCAGCACCCCAGGCGCAGCAGCTCGGGACCAGCGCGGCATGGACTCCTGGGGCGGCGGGATCAGCCGGAGCATAGCGCCCGTGGCGAATCCCTCCATGCCTGGGCCGCATCGCCCACGTATAGTGACGCTGAAGGAGTCTGCATGAAGCGCCCTGCTCTGGACGGCCTCAAGGTCGCCTTGGTCTACCCGCCCTATGGTCCGGTCAAGAACGAACCCGGGATCAAGGCGGTCAAGGAGAACTACGGCATCTTTCCCAGCCTGTCCCTGCTCTACGTGGCGGGGATTCTGGAAGCTGCCGGCTGCGAGGTGTTGTTCATCGACGCCCACGCCGAGAACATCGGGCTGGACGAGTGCGTCCGCAGGCTCAACGACTTCGGCCCCAGCTACGTCGGCTACACGATCACGACCTACCTCTTCTTCCAGACCCTGGACTGGATCAAGGCCATCAAGGAGCTCGTGCCCGTGCCCACCATGGTCGGTGGCGTGCACCTGAGCATCTACCCCAGCGAGACGCTGACCCACGAGGCCATCGACTACGCGGTCACAGGCGAGGCCGAGTACAGCCTGCCGAACCTGCTAGAGGCCCTGGTCGTGCGCACTGAGCTGCGCGACGTCAAGGGCATCGCCTACAGGCCCGGCGGCGTGCCCGTCCACCAGGGCGGCAAGGTCGTCGTGACCCCCCACTCGACCACCTGCGACGTGGACGAGTCGCCCTTCCCGGCCCGCCACCTGATCGACAACACCCTCTACTACTCGTTCATCAGCAAGTACAAGAACTTCACCTGCTTCCTGACCAGCCGGGGTTGCCCCTACAAGTGCATCTTCTGCGAGCAGGGCTCCAAGGCCTTCCGGGCGCGCTCGCCCAAGAACGTGGTTGACGAGCTGGAGATCTGCGTCAAGGAATTCGGCGTGCGCGAGCTGGACTTCTTCGACTCCAGCTTCACCATCCGCAAGAAGCGCGTCATCGAGATCTGCGAGGAGATCAACCGGCGGAACCTGGACATCGTGTGGGCGGCGCGGACCCGGGTGGACTGCATCACCAAGCCGGTGCTCAACGCCATGAGGCGAGCGGGCTGCAGCCGCATCTACTACGGCATCGAGTCGGGGAACCGCGAGATCCTCAAGGTCCTCAAGAAGTCCACGTCGATGGACCAGATCAAGCAGATCGTGCGCGACACCCGCGAGGTCGGCATCGACACCTTTGGCTACTTCATGGTGGGCAACCCCTACGACAACCCGGCCACCGTGCGCCAGACCATCCGCCTCGCCATCGAGCTGGACTTCGACTACGCCCAGTTCTCCAAGGTCACGCCCATGCCGGCGACCGAGATGTACGACATGATGATCCAGGAGACCGGCGTGGACTTCTGGCGCGACTTCGTGCTCGAGCCCCACGACAAGCTGGTCCCCCGGCCTCGCTGCGACATGACCGATGCGGAGATCCAGCGCTGGGCCCGGCTGGGGTATCTGCGCTTCTACTACCGGCCGTCGATGATCAAGCGGCAGCTCAAGAACGTGAAGTCCTTCGACGAGCTCAAGCGCTCCTTTGGGACCGCATGGCAGATGGTGAAGCAGTCCGAGCTGGGCGAGGACGGCACCGGCATGGAAGTCGTCGGCTGAGCCATTGTTAGTCTCCGGCCCGTGAAGATCCTTGGGTTCGCAGACAATCACGACTCCTCTGCCGCTGTGGTGGTCGACGGCAAGGTCGTGGCGGCATGCGGCCAGGAACGCATCGACCGGGTCAAGAACTCCGGGGCCTTCCCCTGGGGCGCCATCGACGCCGTGCTGGACCAGGCTGGCCTGCGCTACCGAGACATCGACCGGGTGGTCTGCGGGAGCGCCTTCACGCCCAGCTTCCTGCTGCGCCGCTTTCCGGAGCTCCACAAGCAGCGCAAGCAGGGCGGGGGCCAGTTCAGCTACGCGCTGAACCTGTACTTCGCGTATCAGTCCGCCCTGCGAAATTCTGGCCTGCACGGTCTGGAGGTCGAAGCTTGTCGCAAGCTGCTGGCGGACCGGCTCGAGGAGCGTCCCTTCCAGGTCACCCGGGTCGACATGGTCGATCACCACACCGCGCACGCCGAGGCGGCCTATCGGACCCAGCCCCGCAGTCGCTGCCTGGTCGTCACGGTCGACGCCATGGGAGACGGCCAGTCCGTCACGATCCGATCCGGCCAGGACGGGCACCTGACCCTGCTCTACGGCCAGTCCGGCCTGGCAGCGATCAACACCTACTACTCCCGCACCACCGAGTACCTGGGCTTCAAGCCCAACCGCCACGAAGGCAAGATCACGGGCCTGGCGGCCTATGCCCAGCCGCCCGACGCGTTGCTGGACCACTACCGAGGCCTGCTGCACTTCGTGGGCCCCGGCCTGTCCACCCTGAACATGCTCGCCCGACACGGCCCCCAGGACGCCTTCTACCGGGTACTCGAGCGCTACTCCCGCGAAGAGATCGCGGCTGCGCTGCAGCAGGTGCTGGAAGAGGCGCTCACCGATCTGGCGGCCCACTGGGTGGCCCAGACCGGCATCGCCGACGTGGCGGTCTGTGGCGGCGTGTTCGCCAACGTGAAGCTGAACCAGCGCATCGCCCAGCTGTCCTGTGTCGACAGCCTCTGGGTCTACCCGAACATGGGCGACGGGGGCCTGGCGGCGGGCGGAGCGCTCGCCGCAGCGGCGCCGGCGCCGAAGACCCTGGACACGCTGTATCTGGGTCCGTCCTACAAGCAGAACGAGATCGCCCGAGAGCTGAACATCGCCGGCCTGCGGCCCAAGAAGCCCAAGGATCTGGCCCGCCAGGTCGCCCAGCTGCTGGCCGACGGCAAGGTGGTGGCCCGCTGCGCTGGCAGCATGGAGTGGGGACCCCGAGCGCTGGGCAACCGCACGCTGTTCTACCGGCCCGACGACCCCTCGGTGAACGACTGGCTCAACAAGCGACTCAACCGCACCGAGTTCATGCCCTTTGCCCCCTGTGTGCTCGCCGAAGACGCCGAGGAGCTCTTCGAGGGCTACGCCAAGGCCCCCCAGGCCGCACGCTTCATGACCGTCTGCTTCGACGCCAAGCCCCCCATGGCCGCGCTGGGCCGCGGCGTGGTGCACATCGACGGGACCGCCCGGCCCCAGGTGGTGCACGCCGAGGACAACCCAGAGGTCCACGACATCCTGCGCCACTTCCGCGAGCTGACCGGGCTGCCGGCGCTCATCAACACCAGCTTCAACCTGCACGAGGAGCCCATCGTCTGCTCCCCCTTCGACGCGATCCGGGCGTGGAAGCAAGGCGGGCTCGATGCGCTGGCCATCGGGCCGTACCTGGTGCAGGCCGGGTGAGCGCGGCCCGGGACCTGCCCGATCAGCCCGCGTCTGCGACCAGGGGCGCAGCCCGCCAGAACGACGCGCCACCCCGCCAGAGCTGCCCGGTCAGATAGACCGTGCCCTTGGGGTCGCTGCCCTTTCGGACCCGCAGGAAGCTGTTCAGGACCTGGCCGTCGGCGTCGGCGTGCTCGTCTGGGCGGTGCAGGTTCATCCAGATGCGGGTGACGCCCTTGGAGCCTCGGTGCACCAGGGTCAGGGTGCCGTCGTCGCGGATCTTCTCGACCACGGCCAGGTGGGTCAGGTCATCGTCGAGCCGCCCGTTCTCGTTGCGATCGTAGGTGTCGTCGAAGAACACCACATCGCCCGGCAACGGGATCTTGGCCCGGTGGTGCACGTCGAGCTCCTTGGCCAGCTCGAACAGCGCTGCGGTGTTGCGGTGGGCCAGGTCGATGTCCGCGCTGGCGTGCAGAGCGCACACCAGGCCCGAACAGTCGTCGCGGTAGGTCTCGCCGTCCACCCGGCGCCACGCGCGCACCACGCTGTCCTGGGCGGCCTGCACGACCAGCGCCGCCGCCGCGTGGTCGCTGGGAAGGGGGCGGTCTGGGGTCGCGGCCGCGGGCTGGCCCGACCGCAGCCAGGGACCCTCGGCCGGCGGAGTGAGCTCTGGCGGCGGTCGGCTGCCCACGTGCCGCGTGCTGCCAGGGAGCGTGAGCCCCTGCTTGGGCGCACAGGCAGTCAGGAGCAGAGCCAGCAGGACGAGACGCATGGACGGGTCCGTCGAGGCTATCGCCTGAACCCTTGACATGACAAGATTTAAGCGCATCTCCCTCTCCGCATCGGTCCCGGGGCGCTTCCCCGGTCCCCGACACCGGATACGGACACCGGCCAGCCCGGGGAGCGGGAGTTGAACGCGCGCCTGAAGTGGATCATTCGAGTGCTCGCCGGGATCGGTGCGGGCATGATGCTGCTCACAGGGGCCGGCTACCTGATGCCAGAGACCCACTCCGCGAGCCGCACCCTGGTGCTCCAGACCCCGGCCCGCACCGTGTGGCAGCGGGTCTCGGACCTGGGCGGCACGCCCAGCTGGCAGCCTGGGGTGACGAGCATCCGCCAAGACGCGCCCCTGAACGGCAACCCCGTCTGGATCCAGGACGCCGAGTGGGGCGAACTGCCCCTCGAGGTGGTCGAGTCGCGGGCGCCTTCCAGGCTCGTCACCCGCATTGCGCCCGAGGCCATCGGCCTGGCGGACCTGGGCTTTGGCGGCACGTGGACGTGGGAGGTCGGCGCCAGCGGCCTGGGCACCACTGTGACGATCACCGAGGACGGCGTGGTCTCGAGCCCGGTCTACCGGGTCTTCATGACTCTGGCGGGCACCGACGCGAACCTACAGGCCACCCTCGAAGGCCTGGCTGCGAGCTACGGCGAGGAGGTCGTCTGGGCTCAGTAGGGCGTGACGAGCACGACCTGGCCCGCCCGGGCGGCCGCCAGCCCCTGGCTCTGCAGGATCACCGCCAGCGCCTGGTCCCAGGGCACATCGGTCAGCCGGACCGTCACCCGGCCCGAGACGCCATCGCCGACCACCAGGTTGATCCGGCCGACCTCGGCGATCAGTCGCAGGACCGCCAGAAGATCCGCGTCGACCAGGTCCAGAGACACCGTCTCGGCGGTACTGTCCGGTGCGGCGAGGGTCCACAGGGGCGCCTGGGCGGCCACAACCTCGCCCCCCGGGCGAATCAAGACCGCGCCGTCGTCGGGTTCATCGCCGGCCAGCGCCAGCCCGAGCCACACACACCACATGGGGATCAGCTTCGCCCGGGTCGGGCCCGCTGTCCATGACCAACCCGACCCGACAGACGTGGCTCGTGATCGCGGTGCTGGTCGCCGCCCAGCTGCGCTTCGTGTGGCTGGACGACCGGCTGCCCCGAGACCTGAGCTTCACCTGGCGACTGCTGGAGTCTTTTCTGGTGGTGCTCCAGGAGGGGCGCTGGGACCAGCTCCCGCGGTTGCTGTCGGAGACGGCGGGTTGGCTGAACCTGGCCACGGCTGGGCTGTTCCAGCTGACGGGCCCCGATCCCAAGGTGTTCCGGGCCCTGGACGCATGCTGGCTCGCGATGATCGCGGTGGGGTCGGCGAGCGCGGCCCGAACCGTCGGGGGGCCCCGGGCCGGGTTGGCCACGGTGCTGCTCCTGGGCGGCCTGCCGCTGGTGGTGGTGCTGGCCCGGCTGACGTGGGTGCACGTGCCCGAGACCGCCCTGCTGGTCACGGCACTGGCGGCCTTGCTCCGGGATCCTTCGCTGGCCCACAGGCGCACCTGGGTGCTGGGGGTGGGGGCGGCAGGGCTGGCGTTGGCCCTCCGTCCCAGCGCCGGGGTGTGGGTGCTCGCGCTCGCGCCTCTGGTCCGAGGTGCGCCCTGGCGACGGCTGCTGGTCGCGGGGACCGTGCTGGGGATCTGCGCGCTCCCCGCCCTTGGCGAGCTGGGCCCCTACCTGTCCGGCAAGCTGGCCATCCGGTCCGCCTATGCGGCGCGGGTCGCGCCTCTGCACCAGCAGCTCCTGGCCCTGGTCGGTCCGTGGGCCGGCCTGCCAGCGCTGGCGGGCGCAGCCCTGTGGATCAGGACCCGGCCCGACTGGCGCACAGCGATGGCGCTGGGCGCCTGGACCGTCGGCCCCTTCGCGGCCTGGGCGGTGTTCCGCACCGGGCTGGAGAACTTCGTCGTGCTGGCCCCGGCCCTGGCCATCGCCGGCGGCCTGGGCCTGGCGACCGGCCGCCGAGGGCTCGTCGCCGCGGCCCTGGGCTTCGCGCTGCTGACCGGGGTGCAGGTCGTGCCCAGCGGCCTCGCAGAGCCGGTCTGGGGGCGCCTGCCTGGCGTGACCCCCGGGTGGTACCGGGAGAGCCTGGGGGACCAGTTCCGCCCCTGGACTGGGTACGGCGCCCGGGAGTTGCCGCGCCTGCTGGACGCGGTCTGCCCCACCCAGGAGCCCGGCCGCTGTCTTGTCGCCGTGGAGCAGGGCCTGCTGCACCCCGACGCCGAGGATCCCGGTCGGCTGGGGCTGCTGCTGCTGGACGAAGCCCGCGTGGATCTGCGCCCGGTCGACGAGACCTCTCCGCCGCTCCCGGGCGCGGCCGCGGTGGTGCGCTTCGACTGCCTGGACCGACCGCCCGATTTCCAGGTCTCGCTCCCCGGCCTTGCGCCGGTCTGGTCCCGCGACGTGGGCCAGGGCTGCACCGTGCACTGGCTGGTCCCCGGCGGCGAGCCCCTGCGGCCCGAAGCCCTACCGCCGTAGGCCGTCCTCCCAAAGGCCCTCGTAGGGGTCGGGCATCCACCGGGTCTGCCCCAGCGACGCTGCGGGCGGAGCGACGTACTCCCAGACCACCTCGCCCTGGTCGGTCAGCTCTCGCACGATGCCGGCGGTGCCGAAATTGCACAGGATGTTGCCGTCGGTGAGCTGGCGGGCTTCGCCCATCGCCATCGCGAACAGCCCCTCGCCGCGGCCGTGGGTCCAGGTCTCGGTGAACAGGCCGGGCTCGCTGACGTCATAGGCCGAACACCAGCTCTGGGCTTCGTCGCTGCCGAACAGCAGCAGGTCTCCGCCCAAGGACCAGTCCGGGCCATGGGGGTCTGTCATCGCCGCCGTCGCCGGCGAGTAGGCCGCGTCGTCCAGGGAGTAGAGCGCGGTGAGCTCGCCGCTGTCCGGGTCGACCTCGATCACGTCCTCGGTGCCGTTGACCGTGATCAGCCACCGGGCCGGGTCGGGGTGCCACGTGGTCCCGTTCATGTGGGTCCAGTCCTGGGCCCCGGGAAAGAAGCCCGAGTCCCACTCGTCGCCTGGGGTCAGCTCGAGCTGCTCCCAGGCATCGAAGATCACGGCTTCAGCCCCGCCAGGCGCTACCCCCAGGACCCGGTCTCCCGCCACGGGCCCGTGGTCCTCGACGTCGCGGATCTCGGTGCTGAACACGGCCAGGGTGCCCGCCGGGTGCTGCCCGAAGGCATGGTGCAGCCCGTCGAGCACGGTCTGTTGCTGCACGAGCCCGTCCAGGCCCACGGTCAGGATCTCTCCGGCCCCCACCTCGCGATCCTCGCTGAGCACCTGGAAGGAGAACGCGCCCCCGTCCACGGTGGGCACCACGCCCGGCGCCGACGAGCCCACGCCGATGGCCAGCGCCCAGAGCACGTGGCCCGCCCGATCGATAAGCTGCACCGAGCCCCGCTCCCCCACGTGGCTGAGCAGGATCAGCCCGTCCCGGACCGCGTCCTCGTCGTGCACCGTGACCACGCCCGGTGTGATGAAGTCCGGCACGGTGCCCGTCGTGAGGATGCGGTTCCAGCTGGACGCCACCGTGCCACCGGGCAGCTCGGTGAAGACCTTCAGGTACACGTCGGTGCCCGGGGGCATGCCCACCAGGGTGGCGCTGTGCTCGTCGCTGCCGTCGTCGACCACCGGGGTCGCGTGGCTGTAGTCTTCGCTGGTCCCGAATTCGACCCAGGAAGGCCCTGGATCCTCGCTGCGCCAGCTCACGTCGATGACGGTGGGGCTGACGGGATTTCGGGCCAGCCGCACCCACGAGATGTCGTTCACCGCACAGCCGAGCAGCGGTGCAGCCAGGAAGAGGGTCATGGCTGGGGTATACCCTCCCCGAGGCTCCGCCCATGGCTGTCGGCCAGATTCCCCCGCCAGACGAACCGCCTCCGCGCCGCTGTCCGGACCGGACTCTGCCGGCCTACCGATTCGTGCCGGGGCTGAACCCGCACCCCTTCCGTCACCCGGACGGGCACGCCTTCACCGACGGCTCGGCGCCGGCGGGACCCGCCACGCCTGCCCAGACGGAAGAGACCTTCCTGTGGGGCCTGGACCTGTTCGATCACCGCTATTGGTGGGAGGCCCACGAGGCCTGGGAGGCCGTGTGGCATCGGCTCCCGCGGGGGTCGCCCGCAGCCGAGCTGACCCAGGGTCTGATCCAGGCTGCGGCGGCCCTGCTCAAGACCCACATGGGTCACCGCCGAGCAGCGGAGCGACTGCTGTCCCAGGCGCTGGTCCGGTTGGCCCGCGCCGACGCGGCGGGAGAACTCTCCGCACGGGGCCTGGAGCTTGCTGTCAACCGCGCCGGGTGGGAGCGGTACCTCGCCGGCGGACCGTGCCCGCCGCCGCTCAAGCCTGGGCGGTGAACAGCCCCAGGATGTCGTTCTCCATGAGCTTGTCGACGCCGTCGCCCTTGAGCTCGAGACGCCCGGACAGGCCTTCCTCGAGCTCGGCCGCAGAGTGGCCGTAGCTGTCGATGCGATCGACGGTCAGCGCGATCTGGCGCTCCCACCGGCGGGGACGGAAGGTCTCGCCCTCGTCGTTCACCTTGGGGGGGCCGAGCCGGTAGGCGGCGGAGAAGATGTCGCCCGGGTTGATCGGGCCGCGGGTGACCCGTCCGCCCACGATGGCGGTGTCGTCCTCGACCTTGATGACCAGGAGCGAGCCGAACTCGATCTGCTTGTCCGTCATGCCATGCCCTCAAGCCCGCCCCTGGCCGTTTGTCCAAAAGGCACAGTGGCAGCGCCGCCCCTCTTAACCTGTTCCGAGCCCAATCCGGTAGGAATCCCCACGGAAGAGCCGAGCAGGGATAGAAGTCTCCATGCTTTCCCTGCTCTTGACCGTCGCCTGCAGCGGCGACGCCCCCACGTCGGTCCTCGACGACGTTGCCGTGTCCGAGACCTGGTCCGTGGACGGCCTGACCTGTCCTGCCCACGTGGTCCGCACCGAGATGGGGGTCCCCCACGTCTACGCCACGAACCGTACCGATCTGGCCCGGGTCCAGGGCTTCGTGGTCGCCCGAGACCGCTACTTCTTCATGGAGATCGCGCGACGGCTGGGGCTCGGGACGGTGAGCGCTCTGCTGGGCGACGGCGCACTGGAGACCGACATGGAGTCCCGGGGCACCGGGATGACCCACGTGGCGGACCACCTGCTCGAAGGGCTCGACGCCGACCAGCTCGCCTGGTTCGAGGCGTTCGCCTCTGGCGTCAACGACTACGTCGCGGCCGCCCAGGCCGAGACTCTGCCGGTGCCGACGGAGTTCGAGATCTTCGCCCCCATCCTGGGTCTGGCCAGCCCGGCCGAGCTGCTGGAGCTCTGGGACGTCCGGGATGTGGCGGGCATGGCGGCGGTGATCGTCTACAACCTGGGGTACGAGACCACCGACGTCGGCAACCAGGACGACCAGGACCGACTCACCGGCCAGTACGACGGCGTCGCCCTGGAGGACCTGCGCAAGGCCGGGCTCTACCCGGACATCGTGGATCGCGTGGACCCGGTCTACCCCCTGGGCAGCACCCTGGGCTGGGGCCTCAACGGCGCTGGGGCCGAGGGGCCGAGCGCGGCCAAGGCCCGGATCCCGGGCGACAAGGTGACGCTGCCGCCGGAGCTCCTGGCCCGAGCCCGGGCCCGGCTGGAGCGCATCGATGCCCGGCTGGGACATGACCACGAGGCCGGCTGGGGCTCCAACGCCTGGGCGGTGATGGCCGACGCCGCCGACGGCGGCTCCCTGCTGGCCGGCGACGGCCACCTGCCCCTGACCGTGCCGAATTTCTTCTACCAGATGGGCGTGGACACCCAGCTCCTGGGCGGGGGCGACACCCACCAGCTGGGCCTGTTCATCCCAGGCCTGCCCGTCATGGCGGTCGGAACCAACGGCGACGTGGCCTGGTCCCAGACCCAGATCATGGGCGACATCACCGACTGGTACGCTGAGGAGCTGACCCTCGACGCAGACGGCACCCCGGTGTCCAGCCTCTTCCAAGGGGAGCAGCGGGACCTGATCGCCTCGGACGAGGTCTTCGAGGTCGCCGACGTGCCTCTGCTCGACTCGGTCGGGCGCACCGAGACCTGGACCCGATGGACCACCTTCGATGGGCGCTGGATCACTCAGATCGAGGGCCGCTCGGCCAGCCGGGACGAAGCCCTGGCCGACGGCGAGGTGCTCGTGAACCTGTTGGGCGACTTCGTGGTGCCCGGCGACACCGACGGCGACGGCGTGGTGAGCGCCATCAGCTTCGACTACGCCGGCCTGGACGCCAACATGATCCGCTCCGTCGACGGCTTCGGCCACGCCACCGACGTGCACGACTTTCGCGACGCGAGCCGCGATCTGGTGGCGTTCAGCCAGAACCTCATCGTGTCCGACAGCGCCGGGTCCGTGCTGTACGCCCCCTTCCAGGCCATCCCATGCCGGACCCAGCTGCCCCGGGGTGCCGGGGGCGTCTGGGCCGACGGCGCGGACCCGGCCCTGATCCTGGACGGCACCACCTACGGCGCCTTCGAGATCCCGGTCCAGGACGGCCGGGTGATCGACGACAGCAGCGAGCCGGACCAGTGCGTGGTGCCCTTCGACGACTACCCGGCGGGCCTGGACCCCGACGCGGGCTACCTGTTGACCGCCAACCACGACGTCGCGGGCCTGACCCTGGACAACGACCTGATCGACGAGCCCTGGTGGATCGGCGGACCCTGGGTCAGCGGCTTTCGGGCCCACACCATCGACCAGGCCCTGGCAGACCACGTGGCAGCGGGCACGGCGACCGTGGAGACCATGGAGCAGCTCCAGGCCGATCAGCACAGCTCCGTGGGCGTGCGCCTGCTCCCCGTGCTGCTGGACGCCGTCGCCCTGGCCCGGGCCTACCACCTGGACGGCGAAGTCGACCTGGACACCGCGGCCGGGCGCCTGGCCGCTCTCTACGGCACGGACCCCGACGGCTTGGACGAGGCCGAAGACCGGCTGTCGGCGTGGTTCGATCGGGGCCTGCACGCCGCCAGCGGGGTCGAGACCTTCTACAGCGTGCCCGCCGGCGACGACCTGGACGACGCCGTCGCGACGTCCATCCACGCAGCCTGGTCCGCCCGCTTCTTCCGCCGGGTGTTCGACGACGAGGCCCTGCCCGGGGTCTGGAACCCCACCGGCCGCACGGGCCGGGAGCGCACCCTGTTGCTGATGCTCGACGGTCGAGGCCCCGACAACAGCACGGACCTGGCGTCGTGGAACCCGGACACCCAGGAGTCCGCCTACTTCGACGTGATCGGCACCGACGAGGTCGAGACCAGCGACGAAGTCGCGCTCACCGCGCTGCTGGAAGCCCTGGACTTCCTGCGCAGCCCCGACGACGGAGACGGCAAGGGCGGCTTCGACTCCGATGACATGTCCGAGTGGCTGTGGGGCTTGCGCCACTGGGTCCACTTCGACTCGGTGCTCGAGGAGCTCCTGGGCGGCGACGAATACGCGGGCCTGATCGAGCAGTTCTCGATCACGACCCGGGTCCTGCCCCTGGCCACGGGCATGGCGGTGGGCGATCCCCGGCGCGACCTGCCCGGGTTCCCCCGACCTGGCGACACCAAGGCCGTCGACGCGGCGAATTTCTCGGGCTCCGGCGAGGACTTCACCTATGGCAGCGGCCCGGTGTTCCGCATGGTCATCCGTCTGGGCCCAGATGGCGTGAGCGGCGTCAACGTGCTCCCCGGAGGGCAGTCCGGCATCACGACCAGCGACCACTTCGCCGACCAGGCCGAGCTGTGGCTCGGCAACGAGGCCCTGCCCCTGTGGTTCGCTCCCGCAGACGTGGTCGCCCACGGCGAGTCCCGCGAGGTCTACATGCCCGCGGTCAGCGCCACCGCCTGTCCCTGAGCCATGGCCCGGGAGCGCATCGCCATCTTGGGGGGCGGGGCCGCGGCCCTGGCGGCGGCGTTCGATCTGACCCGGGAGCCGGGCTGGCAGGACCGCTACGAGATCACCATCTACCAGCAGGGCTGGCGACTGGGGGGCAAGGGCGCCAGCAGCCGCGACCAGGCCCGGGGCGGGCGGGTCGTGGAGCACGGCCTGCACGTGCTGCTGGGCTACTACCACCACCTCTTTCGCATGATGCGCCAGGCCTACGACGAGCTCGACCGCCCGGCGGACCATGCCTTTCCCACCTGGCTGTCCGCGGTCGAGCCCATCCACCGCACCGCCGTGATGGAACAGGTCGACGGCGAGTGGCTGGCCTGGGATCTGGTCTACCCCAAGGTGCCGGGCGTGCCAGGCGAGGGAGACGTGAGGGTGCCGAACGCCGGCCAGTGCCTGCGCAGGCTGATGAGCTGGATCGTCACGGTAGGCGTGGGGCGGGACCAGGGCGAGGGTGAGTCCGAGTCCGGCGCCGGCACGGTCGGAGACCTGCTGCGGGGATCCGTCGAGCGGCTGGGACTCTGGCGCCCGAGGGAGGACGAGATCGCGTCCCTGGTGGCCATGGCGGCCACCCACGACGTAGACCTGGATCTCGTCTCGGGCCTGGACGGCGTCGCCGCGGCCCCCCTGGGGGAGAACCTGCGCCAGCTCGCCCGGGTCGCCCGCGACGCGCTGGAGCGCTCGCCCGGCGCCGACGTCCACATGCGGCGGCTCCTCACGGCGCTGGACCTGGCGGCGGCAGCGGTCCGCGGCATGCTGACCGACCGGGTGCTCACCCGCGGCTTCGATCCCCTGGACGGCGAGGAGCTGCGGGACTGGCTCAAGCGTCACGGCGCCTCCCAGGCGTCGGTCGACAGCACCCTGGTGCGCTCGGTCTACGACTTGACCTTTGCCTACAAGGACGGGGATCCGAATCAGCCCGCGCTTGCAGCCGGCGCAGGTCTACGGGGCGCTCTGCGGCTGTTCTTCGGCTACCGGGGCGGGTTCCTGTGGCGCATGAGAGCGGGCATGGGCGACGTGGTCTTCGCCCCGCTCTACCAGGTGTTGAAGGCACGGGGGGTGCGGTTCCGCTTCTTCCACACGGTCCGCGCCGTCGAGGCCTCCCAGGGCAGGATCCACAGGGTTCGCATCGGCCGCCAGGCCACGGTGCGGGGCAGCTATGACCCCCTGGTCGACGTGCACGGCGTCGCCTGCTGGCCCCTGACTCCGGACCACGGCCAGCTGGTGGAGGGCGAGGACCTGGTCCGACGGGGCATCGACCTGGAGGACGCGTGGAGCGACTGGCAGGACATCGAGACACTGGAGCTGCAAGACGGCCGGGACTTCGACCGTGTGGTGCTCGGCATCGGCCTGGGCGCCCTGCCGGGGATCTGCCAGGACCTCGCCCGACGCAAGAAGCGCTGGCGCCGGCTCTTCGAGCGGGTCGGCACCGTGCCGACCCAGTCCGTCCAGCTGTGGCTGCAGCCCACCACGGCCGAGCTCGGCTGGCGGCCCGATGGCACGGTGCTCGCGGGCTACGCCGACCCCTTCGACAGCTGGGCCGACATGTCCCACCTGCTCCACGCCGAGCCGTGGACCGATCCGGCGCCCGGCCACATAAGCTACCTGCTGGGCGCGATGCGCGACGACGGTCCCGCGATCGCCGCGTCCATCGACGACTACCCGGACAAGGCCCAGCGCCGGGTCCGCCACCAGCTCGAGACCTGGCTCACCCGCGACGCCGCCGAGCTTTGGCCCGGCGCCGCTCGGCGGGGGGGCCAGGGTTTCCGCTGGAGCCTCCTGGTCGACACCCAGGACCGCAAGGGTCGCGCCCGTCTGGACGACCAGGTCATCCGCGCCAATGTGCAGCCCTCGGATCGCTACGTGCAGACCCTGCCGGGGGCCACGCGGGCACGGCTACGGCCCGGCAAGACCGGGTTCGAGAACCTGTGGGTCTGTGGGGACTGGACCCGCAACGGCATGAACGTCGGCAGCGTCGAAGCCGCGGTGCTGTCGGGACTGATCGTCGGGCGCTTGATCCGCGGACAGAGACAAAAGCTGGCAGGAGAGCGTGACGATTGAGCACACGGATGGTGTCTGAACCCGCGACCCGCTGCCCAGGACCTCCGATGTCCCGTCTGGACCCAGACCTTGCCGCCCCCCTGCCCCCCGGCGCCGCCCGCGCTCGCCTGAAGCGCCTCTGGCACGACCGCCCATCCCGAGCTGCACCCCTCGATGCGCTGGTCGACAGGCTCGGCGGAGACGCGACCGCCCTGGACCTGGTCGCCGCCTGGACCGACGTGGCCACGGCTGACCAGCTCCTGTTGGTGCTCGAGCGCCAGCCGGCCCAAGGACTGATGGCGGCGGGGCGGATGTCCTGGTCTCTGCTGGAGCCGTGGGCCCAGCACGCGCTCCAGGCCGCTTCGACCTTTGTGGCCCCCTGGTGCTCGGCGACCTTTTCGATGGTCTACGACCCCCACTGCACGGCCGAGGCACCGGGATCCGCCCCGGCCCTTGCGGAGCTGGTGCGGCGGCGCCTGGTGCTTCCGGTGCGGGGTCAGCCCGGGATGCTGCGGGTCCGGCCACGCCTGCGCCAGGTGCTGGCGGATCGCCTGGAACCCACGCTCTCCCCAACCCTCGTCGCCCGACACGCCCAGGCCATCCTCACCCTGGCCGAGCTCTCGGCCCGGAGTCCGGAGTTCGCCGACCAGGTCTCGCCGCTGGCGCTCCACGAGATCGCCCAGCGAGCGGTGCTGATCGGGGACGGCGACCTGGCTGCCCGTGCGGTCGTCGCCCTGTCCGAGGGCCTCCGCCACCAGGACATGGCGCGGCTGGGCAGCCTGGCCGCGAGAGTCCTGGGCATCGAAGATCTGGGCCCCTGGCGGGATCAGCTCCGAGGCCTGGCCGCCCTGCGGGCACCGTTGCCCGCGTAGCGGCCGAGCTCAGCCGAGCTCGTCCAGGTAGAAGCGGCAGTCCATACGGCTGAAGAGCTCTCGTGCTGCCCCTTGGTGCTCTCGGCGGGACAGGTCGTCGTCGGCCATCCGGGCCAGGTCGTAGCGGGCCAGGGCTTCGTCGAAGGGCACGCCCAGGCCCTCGGCCTCGGCCAGGCCCTGGGACGCCAGCTTGCGGGCCTTGACCGGGTCCCGGTCGAGCCAGGCGACACGCCCGCGAAAGATCGCACTGCGCGGCCGACCGATCGGAAACAGACGGGCATAGAGCGCCAGATCGCGGCACGCGGCGACCGACTGGACCCGGTACTCCGCCGCCGCCGCGGGCTCCTTGCTGCGCAGGGCACGGCTCCAGGCCGCCAGGTAGACCTCGGCCACGCCACACATGCCGGCGTGGATCGCAAACACGATGGGTGGGGCCTGGCGGATGCGCAGAGTCGCGGCCTCGGCCATGCGCAGGGCCTCCCGCTGCTCCCCCCGCCGCATCCGCGCCTGGGCCAGCAGCCCGTGGCAGTTGATCTCCGACGGCAGGTCCGCGTCGCCGCAGAGCTGCCGCGCTGCCTCGAGCCGTTCGACCGCCTCTTCGAACCGCCCCAGGTAGATGAGGGTCTGGCCCAGCAGGTTCAGGGACCAGACCTGGTGCTGGGGGTTGGACCGCTCCTGGGCGCTCTCCAGGAGCTCTTCGGCCTGGAGGCGGGCCTCCTCGAGCCGCCCCAGGGCCAGGCGGGCACTGGCCAGCAGGGTCCGGATGACCTCGACCTCCTGGCGCTCACCCGCCGAGCGAGCGATCTCCAGTGCGAGCTTGAGTGACGCGTCGGTCCGACCCCACTGGCCGGTGCCCAGGCGCCACGTGGCTTCGGCGTAGTAGCGCAGGGCCAGCGCGGCCAGGTCCCCGGACTGTTCGGCGAGCTCCTGGGCCTTCAGGAAGTAGCGCCGGGCCAGACGGGGCAGGCGCGAGATGCCAGCGACCATGCCGAGCATGCCGTAAGAGCGTGCAGCCACCGCCTCGCCGCCGGCTCGCTCGGCCATGTTCGCGCTGAGCAGCGCGGTCGTGACGAGGTGGACCGGATCCGAGCCGAAGTAGGTGGTCTCCGAGAGCCGCTCCGCGGCGCTGGCGGCCTCGGCGAAGCGGGGGCGGTGCCGGGCGGCCGCGCGCACCAGCGGCGCCGGCAACACCAGGTGCACCAGCTGCTGGAGCAGCTGCTGGAAATAGGCCAGTCGCCACCCTGCAGTCCCACTCGGGACCCGCTTGCCCAGCCCGGTCAGGGCCTGGGTCGCGTGATCGGCGCAGGTGGAGAGGCGGCCCATGCCGAACAACGCGTCGGCCAGGAGCCGATGCCGCCGGGCCCGGGCGATCTGCCGATCGCCGGGGTCGGTCGGATCGGCCAGCGCCAAGGACCGACGGAAGTAGCGGGCAGCCTCCTGGTGGGAGCCCTGTCGGAGGGCCTGGGCGCCGGCCAGGTCCGTGTAGACCAGCAGCCGGTCCGGGACCTCGGCCTGGTCCCAGTGGTGGGCCAGGCTGTCGACCCAGGCCTCCAGGTTGTGCGCCTCCAGGCGCTCGATGCGCTCGGCGAGCGAGCGGTGCAACACCCGGCGACGCTCACCTGACGTGCGCTGGTACACCACCTCCAGGGTGATCCGGTGGGTGAAGCCATAGGCCGGGCCCGGCGCCACCGGGTGCGGGTGGGCCAGGCCGGAGCGCTCCAACAGCCCCAGGGCTTCCTTGACCCCGTCGGGCCCTAGCTCGGGGCACAGCGCTGTCAGGACCTCGCGGGCGAAGACCGGCCCGATCACACTGGCGGCCTCCAAGACCAGGCGCTCGCGTCGGGCCAGGCGATCGATGCGGGACAACACCACGTCCTCCACGGTGGCCGGCAGGGCCAGGGCCTCGAGCTCCCCAGGTCCCGGGCACTGGCTCAGGTGACCCTCGTCGACGGCGAACAGGCCACGCTCCCACAGGGCATAGGCCAGCTCCTGGGTGAAGTACGGGTTGCCCTGGGTGGTGCGCCACGCGTAGGCCGCGAGGTGCTCGGGCACCGCGGCCACCCCCAGGCAGCGGGCCACCAGGGCGCCGGTCTGTTCGGCGTCCAGGCCCCGGAGTCGGATGCGCGTCAGGAACCGCAGGCCCAGCAGGCGGAAGTAGTCCGGGCTGTCGTGCTCGCCGTCCGGGCGCGTGGTGATGACCAGCAGGAGCGGACGGACCTCGCGGGCCACACGCAGGGCCAGCCGCCAAGATGCGGAGTCCATCCAGTGGCCGTCCTCGAGCACGATCACCACCGGCTCCTGCTCGGCCTCGTCGGCCAGCAGCGCAACCACCAGGTCGTCGGTCGCGTCCGCCCGGGCGGCACCGCCCAGGTGGCGGGTCTCGGGGGTGTCGGGGGCCTCGGCGCCGCTCACCGGGTTGAGCAAGGGGGCCAGCTGGACCCGGCCGTCCGAGCGGGCGAGCAGCTCCTGGACCCGGCGCCGTCGGACTTCGGCCGAGTCCGCAGGGTGGATCCCCAGGAGCTCGCGCAGGACCGCCTGCCACGCGCCCCAGGGACCGGATCCTCCGACGGGATCGGCGCCGCCGGCGAACACGCTGTAGCCAAGCCCCCGACCCCGCTGGAGGAAGAGGGCCGCGAGCCGCGACTTGCCGACCCCCGGGTGCCCCTCGATGAGGGCCACCCCGGGCCGGTCCCGCCCCAGGTCCTCGAGCAGGCGACCGGCCAGGCCGACCTCGACGTCGCGGCCCACCAGGGACTGTCCCCTGGGCGAGGGGTACTCCCCGCTCACCGGGGTGTCGACCTCGACCACACGCCAAGCGGCCACCGGCCCGTCCAAGTCGGCGAAGTGCTGCTCGGCCAGGTCCTCGTAGACCAGCCCCGACCAGGCCCCGCGCCAGGTCTTCTGGTCGCACACGACCTCGGTGGGCTGGACCTGGCTCAGGCGCTCGGCCCGGCGGAGCGGCCGCCCCAGCACCACCAACAGGCGCCGGCGCGGACTGCCCACCGGCGCCATCAACAGGCGCCCGGTCGCCACCCCGGTGGACACGGTGAGGCCCAGCATCGCCAGCCGCTCACGGGCGGCCAGCGCGAAGTGCACCGCCCGGGACGGCCGCAGCTCCCCCCCGCTCGGCGGCAGCCCGAAGAGCACGACCAGGGCGAGGTGGTCCGGTCCGGCGATCACCCGCTCGAGCACCCCCCCGCGCCGGTAGAGCTCCCGCTGCAGCGCCGCGCTGGGGGCCTGCAGGTGCTCGCCCACGGCAGGGTCGGAGACGTCGATCCCCTCGACCCGCAGGTGCACCACGGTCACCCGCCGGATCTCGGCCTCCCAGTCGTCGTCTCCCCGGGCGAGTCGCAGGGCCACCGGCGCCTTGACGTGCGCCAGCAGCACCGCCTCCCAGTCGGGGCCCATCGGGCCCGGGTCCGTGTGGTCCTCGCCTGCGGCGGCCCCCGGTGCCAGGTCCTGCAGCAGGAAGCGGGCCCCGGCCAGAGGCACGCCGACGGCGTGCTCGCCCAAGACGGCCCGCGCCTCACAGGACAGCGCCACCCCGCCCGGCGGGATCCACCGGCGCCCCTGGGCGACCTGTTCCAGGGCCGGCCCCAGCGCCAGGATCTCCCAGCGGTCCTGGATGCCGCCGACTCGGGCGAACCACAACTCGCCCGCGCCCAGCCCGCACTGGACCTGTTCGCCCTCGGTGCTCTGGGACACCAGAGCCAGAGCGCAGCGGGTGGCGCGCACCGCCGCTCTGGTGAGCTCGCTCGGTTCGGGGAGCCACAGCGCCAGCAGGCCGTCGCCCCGGTGCTTCAACACCTCGCCCCCGTGCTCGACCACTCGGGCCAGGACCCGACCGAGTCGACGCTCCAGCCGCGCCGCGACGTCGTCCATCGGGGTGCCAGCGGGCAGGTCCTCGGGATCGACCGAGCGGCCCAGCCCGGGCAGGCCGATCCAGAGAAAGGCGGCCTGGAGCCGCGCGTGCACCGGCTCGGTGGCCGCTTGGGGCCCCTCGAGCAGCCGCCCGAGCAGGGTGCCCGGTGCGAATCCACTGCCTGGGAGGCGGTGTCCATCAGTCGACATCGCGCTCCCCCAGCACCTGCTGCGGCAACCCGCACAGCGCCCTGGACGCCTGGCGCCCGGACATGACCGCGGCTTCCATGCAGCCGAAGTCCAGCCCTGTGCGGGTCCAGTCCCCTGCGAGCACCAGGTTCTCGAAGCCGGAGTCCTGGGCCCGGAGACGGATGCCCGAAGTGCCCGGCAGGCTGAGCACGTAGCGCTCCGAAGGCAGCACGTTGGCCCGGACGATTTGTGCTCGCAGGCGGCGTCGGCCCGCGCGGTGCCGGGGATCGACCAACACCTGCCAGTCGAAGCCGCTGGCGCTCGCGGCCCCAGGCCACAGGTGGGGAGCCCGCCGGTTCAGCCACCGGGCCGTGAGGGCGCGGGCCCGCGCGTCGTCCGTGCGGCGGTCCCCCGCTCGCGGTGGCGGCAGGGTGCCGACCAGGTAGGCGGCGTGCCTCACGTCCAGCGCTGGGTCCCAGCGCTCCTCTTCCAGCAGATGGGTCAGGTCGGCCCAGGTGTCCAAGGGGTCAGCAAAGCCGGTGAGGATTGGAGGGGGCCCGGACCAGCCGAGCTCGGCCAGGTCGCGGTTGAGCCAGAGCTGCGCCGCCAGGGTCGGCGTGGTCGGCAGCCCTTCCAGGACCCGCCGCCAGCGGGCGCGGGCGCGGGAGAGTTCTCCGCAGAGGGGCCCCAGCGCCCCGACGGGGATCGCCAGCACCAGGTCGTCGTAGTCCTGGCCATCTCGCAGGTGTCGGTGTGCGCCCCCACCGCCACCGGGCGCCTCGAGGTCTCCCCGGCGGGCCTGAGGCGTCGCCTGGAGCTGGCGCCAGTCCGGCCGCGTCGGCCAGACGTCCAGCCCGTCCAGGGACACCAGCGGCGCGTAGTCGTCGGCCAGAGGGACCTGCTCCCGGACCCGCACCGCAGCAACCCGTCGCCGATCCGACGACAGGTGCAGGCGTTCGACCTGGTGGAAGAATCGAAACCGCACACCGCGCGCTGCCAGCACCTGGTACAGCGGGGCGAAGACCGCCTCGCCCATGCCTGCACGCAGTCGCCAGAACACGGCGCCCCGCCACGTGAACAGGAGCCGAAACACCATGCGCAGGGCCACGCCAGCGGCGATCGACGGGCGGCGAGGGTCGCCCTCGACATAGGCGAACAAGAAGTCGTAGACCGCCCGCACGGCCGTGGACTCCAGCGTCAGCTCGCTGGCTCCGTGCCGGCGCAGCCACGCCCGGTAGTCCCAGCGGTCGATGGCCGTGAAGCCGTGCTCCAGCACCCCGTCTCGGAGCATTCCCCGGACATAGGTGCTGGCCAGGTCCAGGATCACCACCGACCTCCGCAGGTCGTCGTGGCCCTCGACCGTCGGCCCGACGGTCCGCCACAAGGCGTCCCGAAATCCTTCGACGAGCCACCCCAACGCCCGGCGGGCCAGGCCCGCGGGGGGGCGCTCGGCCGCCAGGGCAGCCGCGAGGGGAAGCACCCCAGCCGGGCCATCGGTGTCGGGCACCAGACGGTCGGCCACCGCCAACACCCAGTCCGGGAGCTCCAGCAGCGAACGCTCCCGGCCCGTGAGCTCCAGGTTGGAGGTGGCCAGGAAGCGGACCATCCAGGGAAGCAACAGGACCAGGTACTCCCACGGCTCCGGCACTCTGTGGCCGGTGCCGGGCACCGCGCTGTTGGCGCCCAGGTCCACGGTCCAGGGCACCCACTCCCCGGCGACGCGCTCCTGCCAGGAGATGTGGGTCTGGGCCTCGAAGGCCTGGTCCCAGGTCCGGAGCCTGGCACCCACCGGTCGGTCCAGCTCGTCGTAGGTGCGCTGGACCAGGTCGAAGGCGTTCTCGTAGAACCCACACCACACGTGCAGGCCGTGCTCCTCGATGCGCCAGGCCTGGTCCGGGTCCCTGCTGCTGGCCCCCTTGCCACCGAGCCGCCAGCCCTGCTGGTACACGGTGACCTGGTGCTGGGCCCGCAACGCTGCGGTGGCAGTCAGCTCGAACGCAGCCGACAGCCCGCCGATGCCACCCCCAAGGATGGCGATCCGCCTCTTCTCCGTCGTGGACATGCCTCCGTCCGCCGGCAGGTGGGGCGCAGGGTCCCGCGGAGTCTACCGCCAAGAGGGCAGAGCGACGCCGCTGGAGCGCCAATCAGCCCCCTCCGTCAAAGGGCGCCTGGCACGAGAAAGGCTGCTTGGATCCGTCGCGGATCCCGTCCGATCCAGGGGCAGGCACTTCGACGAAGCACCACGACAGGCCCGTCTCGGGATCGAACTCGATGCGCAGGTAGCCGTAGTCGGGGTCCGTGTTGGCCTGGTTCGCCCCGGCGGTGCCCACGACGACTTCGGGCACTGGGGCGTCTTCGAATTCGATGCGCTCGTGAACGTGCCCAGCCAGCACCAGGTCCGCGTCGCGCGCGGCGAGCAGAGCGAGCAGGTGCTGGGACTGGTCTTCGGCGGTCCACCCGCCGCCGGTCCAGCCCGCATAGGGCGGGTGGTGCATGCCGGCGATCAGGAGCTCCTGGGAGCCATCGCCCAGCAGCTCCGGGAGCCGCCCCTCGACCGATGGGGCCAGGTCCCCGCTGCCGGTGTCGAGCAGGGTGACGTGGGCATCACAGACCTCAAAGGCCATGGTGCCGGGGCCGAAGACGCGATTGAACGCGGCGTCGTCGGTGTCGTAGACGTCGTGGTTTCCGGGAACGACCGCGACCGGGACCGGCGCGGACCGGAAGATGTCCAGAGCGGTGGTCAGCTCCTCGACCTGGCTGGCCTCGGTCACATCGCCCAGGAAGAGCATGCCGAGCAGAGGCCGGTCGTCGCCGTCGGCACGGTCGAGCTCGTCATGCAGGGCGGCGATCGTGCGGCGGCCCTGGATCGGGTTGGTCTGGATGTCCCCCACCGCGGTGAGCGTGAAGCCCGTCTCGCACAGAGACTCTGGCAGCCGTCCTTCGAGGACCTTGAGTCGCCCCACGTCGAGCGCCAGCACCCGGGACAGGCCAAAGGCCTCCACCTGGTCGTCAAAGGCGGGGATGCGCGGATCGACGTTGTCCAGCTCGAGCCGGAGGGGCAGGGTGCCACTGGAGGGCCCGTGCAGCGAGATCCGGAAGTCCCCCACCCCGGCCACCCGGGCCTGCACCGCACCCCCTGCTCCCTCGTGCACCACCCCGGTCGCGACCCAGGCGTCGGTGTCCTCGGTGGCGGGATCCTGGAAGCGCACCTCGACGCCGTTGGCAGTGACCAGGTGCGCCAGCTCGTTCTCGGCGGCCACCCGACACTCGGCCCGGTGGTAGGCGGGCTGTGCGCACTCGGGGATCTCACAGCTGATCAGTGCCAGCGCATAGGTCAAGGTGGCGAGCCGGGTCATCCGCGCTCCCTGCGAGGGGGGACCACGCCCAGGGTCAGGCCCAGGCCGCCGTGGTCCGAGATGGTGAGGGTCAAGGCACCCTGGAGGGCCCAGCGCATCTGGGGCTTGCGGGCCCGGATGTCGTACCGAAGGTCCACCGGACCGAAGAAGCCGATCATGGCGCCCCGGTTGTAGCCGTCTCCGTCGAAGCGAGAGTGGGTGTAGCGCACCCGGAGTCTGCGCCTGAACTCCCAGGCGCCCGGGATCCAGTCCGGGTCGGGCAGGTGGATCTCATAGGCGGCCTGGCCCACCGGTGGGCCCAGGAGCACGCCGGTGCTGGACCAGCTGGTCTCGTCGGCGGCACGCCACGCGATGGTGTCGAAGCGCGGACCGAACAGGAACCAGAAGCGCTGCCGACCGGACACGTCCCACGCCAGTCCGGCCATGGGAGCCAGCGCGGTCCGGCGAATGCCCTGGGCGTCGGGATCGTCGCCATAGAGATAGTCGTCGAGCCGCACCTGGGCCTGGGCTCGGAACCTGAGCTGGAGCGTCGGGGAGATCCTGGCGCGGAGCTCCGGGGCCAGATCGAGGCCTCGCGTGCGCTCCTGGAGGGCCGTCTCAAAGGCGCCCTGGGGGCGGGGATCCAGCTCACGGGACCACCCCAGGTCGCCGAAGATCTCCGCGGCGAGCACCAGGCTCGTGCCGTCGGAGAGACGCACCCTGGGGGCTGCGGACAACGTCAGGGTGTACGGGGCCTCTTCACCGACTGTGGCGGTGCCGCCCACCCCCGGCGTGAGGGACAGGGTCGGGGTGCTGGCCTCCCAGTCCAGGGGCGACTCGTCGGTGTAGACCCCAGCAAAGGAGCCCCCCAGCACCGCGCCGGTCAAGGCCACCAGACCGACCCCTCCGATCACCGTGCTCGCGTCGCCCGCATTCCACGAGTCGCCCAGGGTCAGCCACCAGACCGCGGCCACGCCCATGCCCGACCCCCCGGCCCGCCGGAGCCACTTGCGGCGGTAGGCATTGTCCGTGCGCCGCAGGGCCACGAGGGCAGGCAGGTCGGTGGGGGTCTGGGGGTTGTCGGCCTCCTTGTCCGGCAGCCGCTCCTGGGCTGCTGCCGGCGCCGCTGCGGACAGCAGCAGCCCGAGCAGCAGCCCGGTCACCCGGACCCCCGGGCCCGCAGCTTCAGCACCAGGTGACTGGTGAGCAGGGCCGTCGCCACAGCGCCCCCGGCCGCGAGCCCGCCCTTCATCATCCGGAACTTCTGGAAGTCCGCGTCCAACGAGGCCACCGGATCCGGGTATTCGCTCGGATCGTCGTAGAAGGTCCAGCCGCCGGTCACGTTGAAGCGCTCCTGGCCCCAGGCCCTCGCCGGGAACCAGCCTGCACCGACCAGGACTCCCGCCGCCAGCCCGCTCCAGAGCAGCGGGTTGTCGCGCACGAGCCGCGCCTTGGTGGGCTCGGGCAGTCCGGTCTCCAGCGTGAGCTCGGCGCTGGGCGCCAGCGAGCCAGCCCACGCCCACAACACGTCGGCGCCCACCGCCACCTGGACCAGGTGGGGCCCGGGGGAAGTCGCGAGGGGCTGGGCGTCCTGGGCCGCGCCGTCCACGTACAGCACTCCGTCATCGGGGATCGGCCACACCGACAGCGAGGCCGTGCCGGAGATGCCCGCCGAAGCTTCCTCCCACGCCTGGCGCAGGTCCGGCCCCAGGCGATCGTTGAACCAACCCGGGTAGACCCCTGCCGAAGCGGCGAGATCCGCGGCGAAGGGCTGCTGCGGGTCGGCATAGAACGCCGCACCGGCCCTTGTCTGGTACAGGGTCGCCAGGTCTTCGGGGTCCACGACCCTCGGCACACAGTCCAGCTGATCCAGGGCTTCGGTGGCGACCTCGCGGGCGAACACCAGCTCGTCGTCCGTCAGGGCGCGCACGGCGTCGTCGGCCGACACGTCCGGGTCGACGTCGGGGCAGGGGGTCGGGAGTCCCTGGGCCGCTGCGGCCCCGAGGACCCAGAGGGTCACTGCGACAGACATCGTGCGCCTTTCTCCACGAATTTGATCCGGGTGGTGGACTGGGTGAGGACCACCTGGCACGTGGTGTGCCAGCCAGGGCCCTCGAAGCGAGCGGTGTAGGTCCCGACCGGGACCGTGAGGGAGTCTCCCACCCGCGCGTGGCGGGACCCCAGCGTCAGCGTGCCCTCCCGAGGATCGGCCAGGATCTTCACCGTGGTCTCGACCACCGGCGCGGGCGCCGGCGGCGGGGCGGGCTCCTGTTCCTCTCGCTCGTCGATCACCACCACGTGGGGCTCGTGGTCATCCGACGGCGCGCCCTCGGCCGTCGTGGGCCCCGGGACCTCGATGAGCTTCTGCTCGGGCTCGGGCTCGGGCTCGGGCTGCCGGGTCTGCCGGGACCCCGTGCGGGGCACGGGGCTCCGGGACGGCGGCTTCTGCTGGGGCTCGGCCGCCGGTTCCGTCTCCGTCTCCGTCTCAGTCCGTTCTTCCGGCGCTGGGACGGCCTGGGGCGGCGGCGCCGCTGGGACCGCGATCCGGGGCGCCTGGACCGGCGAGGCAGTGTCCTGCTGCCCCTGCCACCACAACGCCGCTGGGCCCACCGTCAGGAGCGCTATCACCGCACCCACCACGGCCGCGCGAGACCGGCGAGGCCCGTGCACGTCCAGGTCCAGCGTGCCCGTGGCGATGCCAAAGGTATCCCCGCTCAGCGGGCGTGCCCCGCCCAGGTGGCTGCCCGGCTCCGGCGACGTCTCTTCGGGCAGGTAGGCGCCGGCAAAGGTCTCGTTGGAACCCCGGGCGATGCCGGTGTAGACCGTGCCGGTCAGGTTCCCGGCGTCGGGGTCCGAGGCCATGTGCTCCAGGCGGGCCTCCCGGAGGCCCGGGACCTGCTGTCGGGCGAAGCGACGCAGGCTGGGCCCCTTGACGTCGTCCCCCAGCGCGCTGAGGGCCTCGACCAGCGCTGCAGCCGAGGTGCGGTCCCGGGGCTCGAAGGCCAGCGTGTCCCGCAGCAGCTCGGCCATGCGCGGCCCTTCGGCGCCCAGGGTCCCTGCCAGATCGGCCAGGCGGGCACCCAGGGCCTCCTCGAAGGCGACGCGCTCCAGGGGCAGGCGCTCCATGGGGCGAGCGGTGCACAGCTCCCACAGGGTGACGCCGAGTGAGAACAGGTCCGACTCGGCACCGGCCTCGCCGTAGAGCCAGCGCTCGGGCGCCATGTAGCGGCCAGTGCCGAACTGGGCGCTCTGGGTGTGGGCCTCGCGCTCCACCTCGCCTCGGGCGATGCCGAAGTCCATGACCTTGACCGCCCCCCCGGCCGACACGAGCACGTTGGGGGGCTTGATGTCCCGATGGACCACCCGAAGGGGTTCGCCGGACACCGGAGACAGGGTGTGCCAGGCCGCGTCCAAGGCTGACGCCACCTGTTCCCCGATCTGGGCCACCACCCGCAGCGGCAGGCCCTGACCCGGTTCACCGGCCTGGGTGAGGGTGCCGGCGTCGACCCCCTCGACGTACTCCATCAACACCGCAGACCGGCCGCCGATGTGGGTCAGGCCATGGATGCGGACCACGTTGTCGTGGTTGAGCTGGGACATCAGCCGGGCCTCGTCCCGGGCACGGGCGGCGATGTCCGTGTCCGTGGCCCACCGCTCGTGGAGGAGCTTGACCGCAAGCCGCTGGACCAGGCCCTCGGCCCCCCGGACCTCGGCCAGGAACACCGTGCCGAACCCGCCCCGCCCGATGGGCTGGAGCAGACGGATCGCCCTTCCGCGGGGAGGGTCGTTCTCTGCCATGGACCGGATTCTAAGCCGTGAAGCCTGCCAGGCGCAGCCTCAGAAAGCCTGGGTGCCCCGCAGGTAGACCTGGAGGCCCGGGGCCTCGGGGATGCCGCTCGTGCGGATGGGGCGGGCCAGGGTCAGCGTCAACAGACCGGGGCGGGCACCGAACCAGTCCCCCGCTACCCCCACGCCGCCGGTCCAGCCCACGGCCACGGCGCCGTCGTCCGGGGCGGAGATCTCCCCGTCTCGGACCAGCCCCCCCACCCAGCCACCCTCGACGCCGCCAGAGAGCTGAAGCTCGGACAGCCAGATCAGAGGCAGCCACAGACTCAGGTTGCGCAGGGGTGCCCAGCGCCACTCGACCATGCCGACCGCTTGGTTGCTGCCCACGACCTGGCCGGGCGGCACGCCGCGGAGGGTCGTGTCCCCGCCCAGGCTGAACAGCCGGTGCTCCACGGCCCCGACCGCGAAGCCCCCGCGGCCCCGAAAGGCCAGGGCGTGACGGGGGTGGGGCGACCAGAGCCAGGTGCCCCCGCCCCGGACCGCCCCCCACCACTGGTCGCTCCCCGGGATCAGGCCGCCGTCGGTGCTGGCCCAGAGCCGGTGACCCGAAGTGGGGAAGTACCAGTCCACGCGGGTGTCCCACGCGACCCCGACCCCACCCCCCACGGCGACCCGACCGTCCCGGGTGGGCCGGAAGTCCTCGCTGAGCAGAGCGGCACCCACGGACGCCCAGGCCCCATAGGTTCGGAAGCGCCGGTCCTTCAGGGGGCCGAAGGCCCGGCGGCCCGTGACCCGGGCCCCGATCAGGTTGCGCTCGTCGGTGTACGCCACGCCTTGGAACAGGTTCCGCGTGTCGTACAGCCGCCGCAGGTTGACCCACGCGAGCCCGGTGAAGCTCTGCTGGGTCAGGTTGACGTTGTAGACGGCGGCGGCCACGGTCCCGGTCCACCGGGCTGGCCAGGTGTCGAAGGCGGTCTCGGTCTGGGCCAGGTGGTGGTCGGGGTCCAAGGCGACCCGCCTGGGCCGGTCCGCCAGGTTCCAGGTCGTGCCGTCGGCGCCTGGGCCGGCCTGCCACAGCCTGCGGTCTCCGTCGACGCTGACAACCACCGGCTGTGGCGCGGCGTGGTCCGCGGCATCGCGCGCCACGGCGACCTCCCAGCCGTGCTCTGCCCGGCGCACCGACAGCGCCAGGTCCTGGTCGGGCAGCGGCTCCGCCCAAGCCCTGGCCAGCCCGGGATCCAGCCCCTGGGCCGCCAGGGCCGTGCCCAAGGACTCCCCCAGCCGCACCAGCTCTCCCACCCCAGCCGCCGTGCCGGCTCCTCCCAGGTCATCGAGCCACGCCGAGACCACCTGGGCCGGCACCGGCGGGCGATAGAGCTCGACCAGGTCATCGCCCAGGGGGTCGCTGGGGTGCACCTCGTCGAACAGCTCCCCCACAAAAGCGGTGCGGCCATCGGACAGGACCAGGTCCACCCAGGGAATGAACCGACCGAAGCGCAGCCAGGCGGTCGGACTGCCCGCCCCATCCCGGGCGGCATAGGCCCGCACCAGCGGCTCGGCGGCGATCCCCCTCAGCCAGGGATCCACCAAGGGCAGCGACGCCGTGAGCAGGCCTCGGGCCACCGGCACCCGGTGGTAGCGCTGCAGAGGCCGGGTCAGGCGGAACGCCCGGTCCGAGAGGAAGCACAGTCCGGGCGCCGGGCGCACCAGGCGTCGAAACATCGGCGCCTCGACCACCACCACCCGGCCGGCCCCTGCCCCAGCCCGAGCAAAGGCGGCGACCAGCTCCTGGTCTCGAAGGGAACGGGATCGTCGGTCCTGGACCAGCACCACCCGGGCCTCGGCCGGCCCCAGCTCCGTGACGCGGCCCCCTTCCAGCACCGCCAAGGCCGCCCGATCGGCCACGCCCTCCCAGGCCAGGGTGTGCGCCCCCGCAGTCGAATTCAGCGCACCGACCGTGCCCTCCGGCAGGGTCACCGCGACGTCCCAGTGGGCCAGCGGCAGGCCCCCTTCGCTGTCGACGGGCTGGGGATACCAGCCGCCGTTGGCCCAGAGCCCGCGGTCCGGCAGCGCCCCCAGAGCCCCATAGCGCCGCGGGAGCTCGGTGGTGAACGCCCAGACCCCCTCGTCCACAGGCTGCCAGTCAACCCGCCCGGTGGCTGGTGCGCCGGGAAAGGTGCGAAAGGTCGTCAGGTCGTCCTGGGGCACGGGCAGCCGCTCGAGCGGATCGGTCAGCGCCAGGGACTGGCCCTGAACCGACAACGTGCCGGTGATGGTCTGGAGGTCCGGCGCCACCGTGGCCCGCACGACGATCTCGACCGCGAGGGCTTCGTTGGATACCGCGCACAACAGGAGGATCAGCCCCAGGTGCACCGCTACGGCCATCGCGGCGGCGTGACCCAAGCGGGCGAGAACACGCTGGAGGCCATCGCCGCCGCGGTGGCGCGCGGCTACGACGGCGTCGAGCTGGACGTCTCCCGGGCCGGGGACGGGGCGCTGGTGCTCTGGCACGATCGGACCGTGGACCTGGGAGGCCGCGTCCTGCCGCTCGACCAGGTCCCGAGTCACCAGCTCCCCCAAGCGCCCCTGTTGCGCGACACCATCCCGCTCCTGGTGGAGAGCGGGCTGCGGGTCAACCTGGACCTGAAGCTCCGGGATCCCTTCGATCTGGCCCTGGCGGCCGAGGCCCTGGACCTGCTCGCGCCCTTGCAGGGCCGCTGCCTGGTGTCTTCCTTCGACCCGAGACTGCTGCGCCACGCCGCCCGCATGGCCCCGACCGTGCCCCGCGGGCTGGCCTGGGCCCCGGACCTGCCGGCGACCCTCCGCAGCCCCGCCATGTGGCTCTGGTCCCGGGCCACCGGCCTCCATGCCCGACACGACGCCGTGAGCCCGAGCCTGGTGGCCCGCGCCCGGCGCTACGGGCTGGCGGTCACGGCGTGGAACGTGCACGGGCCCGGCCCCCTGTCGCGGCTCGCTGCGCTCGGTGTCCAGGCCGTGATCGCAGAAGGCCTGTGATGGCTCAGAAGACCAGGCCCAGACCTGCGCTCACCGACGCCGCCACGCCCACCGCATAGGTCGCGGACAGCTCGAACGCGAACCCGCCCGACTGGAGGTGGAAGCCTCCCTGGAGCTGCCACAGGTTCAGGGTCGGGTCGTAGTAGTCGGAGCCCCGAAAGCCGGACAGGGGGTACAGGTTGAGCGCGGCCATCTCGGTGTCGGACAGCCCCGGCGATGCGTGCACCGTGAGCCGAGTCGCCGCCACGAAGGGGGAGAAGCGGGCGGTGTTGATGCCCACGACCGAGCCGAAGGGCAGGCTGTACCCGACCGCCGCCCCCAGGTCCATCACGCCCAGCTCCAGCTCGTCGTTGCCGGTGTAGCCGGTGTAGCCCCCCTGCAGGATCACATCGGGCAGGCGTCGATAGCCCTCGACCGGGGCCCAGCGCAAATGCCCGCCCACCACGGACTGGGCGGACAGCGCAACGACCCCGAGCTCGAAGCTCACCTCGAGCGAGAAGGGCAGGCCCTTCCGGGCCTCCAGGCGGGGGATCCAGACCGCGCGGTCCGGGTCCGCGTCTGCGTGCAGGCGCTCCCAGCTGCTCAGCTCCAGGCCGTCCCCTTCGGACTCGATGAACGTGATGCTGTGGCCCAGGGACAGCTCGAAGCCGTTCACGCCCAGCGTCGACGCCGGCGCCATGGGCTTCCACGCCACAGCCGCGGCGAGCTCCAGCACCACGTCGTAGTAGGCACCGGGCGCCTCGGCGACGTCGACGGTGGGGTCCAGGTTGGAGAAGGTGACGTCGTTGGGGTAGGCGGCGAGCGCCGCCGTGGCCCCAAGGGCCATCCACAGTCCGGGCATCTCCAGCGCCTCCGCGTGCGCCGGCCATGCTACCCGAGGCGGGTCTACCCGCCCACCCGGGTCATGACGCCTTCGAAGGGCGTGCCGCCCTCGACCGTGCAGCCGTGGCCCTCGCGCTTTCCCGTGACCATGGTGCGCACGCTCGCCTGGAGCTCGGCGGCGGTGGCCCCGGCCCGCAGCTGGTCGCGCAGCGAGGGGGTGTCGTCGTCGGAGAGACAGGTGCGCAGGTGGCCATCGGCCATCAGCCGAAGACGGTTGCAAGAACCGCAGAACTTCTCGGACAGCGGCGAGATGAAGCCGACCTTGAGGCCGGTCTCCTGGATGCGCCAGCTCACGGCGGGGCCTCGGCCGACCCCGCGGTCGACGGGCTGCAGCGTGTAGCGTTCCCCCAGCCGACGCCGGAGCTCGCGGGCGGGCACGCACCGATGCCAGCGGGCCTGGAAGGGCATGTACTCGATGAAGCGGAGCTCGGTGTTGCTGGCGTGCTCGCTGAAGTGCTCGACCAGGGGCACCAGCTCATGGTCGTTCTCGCCGTCGAGCACGACCACGTTGATCTTCAGAGGGGTCAGGCCGGCCGCGCGTGCGGCGGAGATGCCCTGGAGCACCAGGGACAGATCTGCGCCCCGGGTCAGCCGGGAGAAGATGTCCGGGTCCAGGCTGTCCAGGCTGACGTTGACCCGGCTGAGCCCGGCCGCCTTGAGCCGCTCGGCGATGGGGCCCAGGCGCAGGGCGTTGGTCGTCAGCGCCAGGTCCTCGATCCCGGGCACGGCGCCCAAGGCCTCGACCAGCTCCACGAAGTCCCGGCGGGCAGTGGGCTCGCCACCGGTCAGGCGCACGTGGGTGATGCCCAACCCCGCGAAGACCCGGACCAGCCGCTCGATCTCCTCGAAGGTCAGCACGTCGTCGCGGCTCATCCACGTCAGCCCATCGGCGGGCATGCAGTAGACGCATCGGAAATTGCAGCGGTCGGTGACCGACACACGCAGGTAGGTGTGCACACGCCCGAAGGTGTCGATCAGCGGAGACGCGAGCTGCGCGGACATGATCTGAGCCTACTGGGGCGGCAGGTGCTCTGCCACCGCACGAGCCACGGTCTCGAAGGCCGCGCCGTGATCGCCCTCGGCCAGCACGATGGGGGCGCCGTGGTCTCCCGCCTCGCGAATGCGACCGTCCAGCGGCACCTGGGCCAGCAGTGGAACATCGGACGCCTGGGCCAGCCGCACCGCGCCCCCGTCCCCGAAGGGATGCACGCGAGAGCCGTCGGGCAGGTCCATCCAGGCCATGTTCTCGACCACGCCCAGGATCGGCACGTCGAGCTTCTTGAACATCTCCATGCCCCGGCGTGCGTCCAACAGGGCCACGTCCTGGGGGGTGCTCACGATGACGCCGCCGCTGATGGGCGTGGCCTGGATCATCGTGAGCTGTGCGTCTCCTGTGCCGGGTGGCAGGTCGACGATGAGGTAGTCCAGCGGCGCCCACTTGACCTGCTGCAGGAACTGACGCACGACCCCCATCACCATGGGCCCTCGCCAGATTACAGGCTCCCGCTCGTCGACCAGGAAGCCGATGCTCATGCACTTCACGCCATAGGCGAACAGCGGCAGGATGCGCTGGCTGCTGTCGGACATGACCTGGCCGGTCACGTTCATCATGAGCGGCAGGGACGGGCCGTAGATGTCGGCGTCCATCAGGCCGACCCGGTGGCCTTGCTGGGCGAGGGCACAGGCCAGGTTCGTGGCCACGGTCGACTTGCCCACGCCGCCCTTGCCCGACGCGACCGCGATGATGTGGGCCACCCCTTCGGGCTTCTGCTTCTGGACCGGACCGCCGTGGGGCTGCATTCCCCCACCCGCGTTCATGCCCCGCACGGGCTCCTTGGGCGGCTCGGGCGCGGCCGGGGCCGCAGCTGGCTCCTTGCCCGCGATGCGCACGTTGCAGATCACGCCGCCTTCCCAGCCCAGCCCGCCGAGGTTCAGGGCGATGGCTTCCTGGATCGCGACCCGATCGTGCTGGCTGTGGCCGGCCCCGAACACCAGGGTGTACTTGAGGGAGCCTTGGTCGACCCGGGCTTCGGTGATCATGCCGGACAGCCACACGCTCCTGCCCGAGACTGGGTCGCGGACCTGGGTGGCGGCGGGCTCGAGCAGGGTGCGAGGATCGACGTCGGACATGGCCCGGCGACTATCACGTCAGCGCTGGGACCACCCCAGGAGCAGCGACGCGGTGACCTGGCTCGTGGTGCCCTGGTCCTGGACCCGGCGCCCGTCCCAGCTGGACACGCGGTCGCCTTGGCGGACGTAGATCACGCTGCCGTCGACGGCGAAGAGCCGCCCCTCGCCCGGGTAGTCCCGCCCGGTGCGCTCTTCGGCCGTGCGCCCCAGCCGGCCGGCGTGGACCAACAGGCCGCCCTTGTCCCGGGCGACCAGGCCGGCGCCGGCCGGTTGCCTGTGGAGCGCGACCACCTCGCCCCGGCCCACCAACAGGACCTGGGCGCTCGGACGCCGAAGGTCCGGCCACCCGAAGACGCCGTAGTCTCCCTGGGCCAAGGAGACCCGGGCCTGCTCTCCCGCGCCCTCCAAGACCTGGTTGGCCGCGGCCAGTCCGCTCAGGGACTCGGGCACGGCCACCCGCTCTCCTCGGATCAGGGTGCCGCCGAGCTCGGCCAGGGTGGCGAACCAGCCCTCCAGAGGGGCCTCTGGGTCCGCTGACGGAGCCTCGGCGACCTTGGTGCCGATGTGCACGCCGCCCTCTTGCAGGGGCTCTTCGGGCTGTTCCTCGGTGTCCGCTGGAGCGGCTTCGTCGGGCTCGGGCGCTGGCTCCGCGGCCGCGGCGGTGGCCGGGGACGGCCCTTCCTTGGCCAGCTCGTGCACCAGATGCCCCAGCTCGGGCGCGATGAGCTGCCCCGCCGCCAGCTCGCAGGCCGCAGGGGAGCCCGGCACGGCGAAGATCACGGTGCCCTGACAGACCCCGCCCACCGCGCGGCTCAGCATCGCCGCCGAGCCGATCTCCGCGTAGCTGAGCATCCGAAAGAGCTCTCCGAAGCCGGGCAGGGTCTTGTCGAGCACGCCGGCGACCGCCTCGCAGGTGCCATCGGCACGGCTGATCCCGGTCCCGCCGGTCAGCACCACGGCGTCGACCTGGGGCTCGGCCACCCACTGCAGCACCCGCTTGCGGATCTGGACCGGGTCGTCGGGCAGGATCTCCCGACCCAGGATCGTGTGACCGCTCTCGCCCAGCACCCGTGCCAGGGTCGGGCCGCCCTCGTCGGTCTCCAGGGTGCGGGTCGACGAGACCGTGGCGATGCGCACCCGCGCCTTGTGGGAGCGGGCGGACTGGTGGTGGGCGTGGGGGGCCATGGGAGCTCCTCAGAGGGCGGCGAGTCTATCGCAAGGGGTCAGTCGCCCTGGCCGTCGGTGTCTCTGGGCGTGGGAGGCGCCAGATCCGCGGGCCTATTGGCGTTGCGCAGGGCTGTTGGATCCAGGGCCACCTGGGCGCACACGGCAACAAGCGCCCGGACCGGCGCACCCTCGTCGCGCCACTTGCGCACGGTCTCGGCCAGGGTGCCTGGTAGCCACGCCAGCAGGGGTTGGCCCTTGGCGATCCGGGGTGGCGCTCCCCCGATCAAGGTCTGGACCGCCTGGGGGGTCAGCGCCGGGAGATCACAGGGGGCGATGAGGGCCCGTCCTCGAGGGCCCACAGCCTGGAGGGCTGCGAGCACGCCGCTGAGAGCATGGACCGGTCCAGGGGGCTCCACCAGGAGTGGGAGCCCCAGGGACGCCAGCCCCCGATCCCGGACCACCAGCGCCACCGGCAGCCCCGACGAACCCAAGACCTGGGCCACCAACGCCGCCATGGGCACGCCCGCCACCGGATGGCGGGCCTTGTCGCTGCCGAAGCGCCGGGAGCGCCCACCCGCCAGGACGAAGGCCCGATCCTGGGCTGCCACGCTCAGAGCGCCCCGTAGCCTGGGTCGACGCCGTGACTCCAACCCCAGCGCAGGATCTGCACGCGCACGCTGTCGCCCTCTTGGGCGCCGGAGGACTGGGTCGGCAGCAGGGTCAAGCCATCGCCCAAGACCATGGAGCTGAGGGCGCCGGAGGACTGGGTCGCCGTGGGTGTCGCCATCAGGTGTTCGCCCTGCCAGTGCAGGCTCACCCGGGCCAAGAGCGCGCGGCCAGGCCGCTTGCGGAGCGGCGCCGTGAGCCGGGCGGGCAGGACCGGAAGGTAGGGCCGCGGGTCGCCGAGCATCTTGCGCACCACCGGCCGCACGAACTGCAGGAAGTTCACCATGCAGCTCACCGGATTCCCGGGCAGGCCGAACACCGGGCGCCCGCCGATGGCGCCAAAGGCCAGGGGCTTGCCCGGCTTCATGCGCACCTTCCAGAAGTCCAAGGTCGCGCCCTGGTCTTCAAAGGCGTCCTTGACGTAGTCGAAGTCCCCCATCGAGACCCCACCGGTGGTGACCACCAGGTCGGCTCGAAGGCAGCGGGACAGCGCCTGCCGAAGGCCCTGGGGATCGTCGGGGGCGATGCCGCAGTGCAGGGGCACCCCCCCCGCCTCTCGGACCAGCCCGATCAGGCAGTGGGTATTGGACGAGTGGATCTGGCCCGCGCCCAGGGGCCAGCCCGCCTCGACGATCTCGTCGCCCGTGGACAGCACCGCCACCACGGGGCGCTGGCTGACCTGGGCCGACGGCAGGCCCAGGGCAGACAGCATGCCCACTTCGGCGGGGCCCAGGGTCGTGCCCGCGGCCAGGATGCGCGTCCCCGACGCCACGTCGTTGCCGCGATCTCGGACGTTCTGGTGCGCGGTCGCGTGGGCGCGGATCTCCACGTGGTCCCCCGGGCCACCGTCGGTCTGCTCGACCATCACCACGGCGTCGGCCCCGGGCGGCATCGGGGCGCCCGTCATGATGCGGGCACAGGTCCCCGGCGAGATCGTCTGGGACGGCACCTGGCCGGCGCCGATGGTCTCGACGATGCGCAGCCGCACCGGCACGGCCGCCGTGTCCCCAGCGACGACCGCGAAGCCGTCCATCGCCGAGTTGTCCCAGGGCGGGATGTCCAAGGGCGAGCAGATGTCCTGGGCCAGGACGCGACCCTGGGCCAGGTCCAGCGATACCCGCTCCCAGCCCATGGGCGTCACCGCGGTCTCACACCGGGCCAGGGCCTCTTGTACGGTCAGCATCACAGGCTCCGGATGCGCAGCGTCTGGCCGGGGTGGATCACGGTGGACCCCAGGTCGTTCCACGCCTGGAGCTCCGCCACCGACACCCCGTGGCGCCGGGCGATGGTGCCCAGGCTGTCCCCGGCCTGGACCGTGTACGACCGCCAGCCGCGCGACGAGGTGTAGATCTGCAGGGTCTGGCCGACCTGGATGCCACGGGCGTCCCGGATGTCGTTCCAGGTCATCAAGTCGTCGGCAGACACGCCGTGCTCGGCAGCGATCTCGGACAGGGTGTCGCCCCGGCGAACGCTGTAGTTGAGCGCAACCCGCTGCTCGGGCTTGCCGCCGCGGACCGACAAGACCTGGCCCACGCCCAGGGCGTCCGGGTCCTTCAGGCCGTTCCAACCCACCAGGTCGTCGGTGCTCACGCCATAGCGGTGGGCGATCCCCGACAGGTTCTCGCCGCCGGCGACGGTGTGCTGGGTCACCGGCGCGGCGATCTGCGGGGGCAGCTGCCCATGCATCGGGATGACCAGCTCCATGCCCACGTAGATGCGGTCCGGATCGGCGATCTTGTTGAAGCGCGAGATCGCGGAGACGTCGACGCCGTAGCGCCGGGCGATCGCGCCCAGAGACTCGCCCTTCGCCACACGGTGGCGGGTGTAGCTGACCCGTTCGGACGCGGGGATGGCGTCCAGGGCAGCCAGGAAGGCGTCGGCCTGGCCCACAGGCACCCGGACCGAGGTCTCGCCATCAGGGGGCGTCGCGCCCCGGAGCAGGCTGGGGTTGAGGGCCTCCAGCGTGTCCTGGTCCACTCCCGCACACCGGGCCAGGATGTCCAGGGTCACCGAGCCTCGCACCTGGGCCACGTCGTACGCGAGCGGCGGCTCCAGCTGCACATCGAACCCGTAGCGCTCCGGGTGCTTGCCGATGATCGCCGCCGCCAGCAGCTTGGGCACGTAGTTGCGGGTCTCGGCCGGCAGGGCCGAAGACAGGACCCAGAAGTCGGTGGAGCCGGTCTTGCGGGCGGCCCGGGTCACGCGTCCGGGCCCAGCGTTGTAGGCCGCCCAGGCCAGGTACCAGTCCCCGAATTGTTCGTAGAGGTCCCCCAGGTAGGCGGCGGCCGCCTGGGAGGCGAGCTCCGGGTCCCGGCGTTCGTCGACCCAGTAGTCGATGCGCAGGCCGTAGCGGCGCCCGGTGGGCGCGATGAACTGCCACAGCCCGACCGCCGAAGCGTGGGATCGGGCCTGGGTGTTGTACCCCGACTCGATCATCGAGAGGTAGATCAGGTCCGCGGGCATGCCCGTCTCAGCCAGGATCCGGTGCTCCAGCGGCACGTACCGGCCAGCGCGATTCAGATAGCGCCCGTAGTAGGCCCGGCCGCGACCCAGGAAGTAGCCCATCCACTTCTCGACCTCGCCGTTCATGACGACGGGAATGTCGAACTCGGCCGGATCGAAGGGCCGGACTTCGGTGGCTGCCGCCGTGAGCAGCCCGACGGGGTCCAGGTAGATCGCCGGATCCGGCTCGACCGGGACCGGACCCACCCCCAGGTAGCGCTGGGCGGCGAAGCGCTCGTCGGCCAGCTCCTCGGACTCCGCCAGGGCCGACGGCGAGGGCACCGTGCCGGTGCCGGTCTCCACGAAGTCCCACAGGCTGCCTTCGGGGACCTCTGCCGGCCGCTCCCCCGCGCCCGGAGGGTCTTCGGCCCAGGCCGTCCCTGCGACCAGCAGGGCGAGCACCCAGGCGATGCGAGCGGGGCGCGACGAGGGCATGGACCCAGGGTAACCCTCGCGATCGAGCCCGTCCGGACCCCGCGGCGGTGGATGGCCCCTGCCTTGCCGGGGTACGGGGCGCCATGGGACGCGTGACGCTCGCCACCGACGACGAGGACCTGCGGGCAGACCTGGTCGACCAGCTCGCCGGGGCAGGACTGCCCGTCACGTCCGCGGCCAGCTGGGAGGGGCTCCTGGCGAGCGTGGCGTCGCCCCGGTGTGCGCTGGCGCTGGTGGACAGTCGCCTGCCCGGGCTGGTTCCAGAGCTCCTCCAGACGATGGCCGCGTCCTGTTCCCACGGGCCCGAGCTCCGGGCGCTCCGAGGGCCGGCGGCACCGCTCGCCCAGGCCCCCAGCCGCCACCAGGACCTCCTTCGGCTGGCGCGCAAGGTCACCCGGGCCGGCATCGACGCCGAGCTGCGCAATGAGCTGCGCCTGCTCGGCGCAGGCGGATCCACCTTCGTCATCCTGGGCCGGCTTGCGGCGGGGACGTTCCCGGTCCTGATCCAGGGCGAGCGAGGCTCGGGCAAGGAGCGGCTGGCCCGAGCCCTGCACCAGATCTCCGGAGATCCGGGCCCCTTTCGGGTCCAGGACCTGGACGCCCCGCCCTGGTCAGACCCTGGCACCGAGCCGGGCACGATCTACGTGGAGCGGGTGGACGAGCGCCTGCCAGAGGCTGTCGATGCGCTGTCCCACCAGGTCCGCAGGGCCGGCTGGCGCTTCCTGGTGGGGTCCCGCCGCGCCGTCCCGGACCTGGTCGGGCGCGGCACGTGGAACCACCTTCACCTGGTCCCGCTGCGGGAGCGTCCCGAGGAACTGCGGCGACTGACCCGGCTCTACCTGGACCGCTATCGACGGCAGCTCGGGCTGCCCCGGCGCCGCTTTCAGCGGTCTCTGTGGGCCCTCGTGCTCTCGCACCGCTGGCCTGGCAACGCCCGGGAGCTCGAGACGTTCGTGGTCCAGGCGCTCACCGGCACCCAGGACTCGGTGATCCGGGCCGAGGCGCTCCCGGAGTCGGTCCGCAGACTGGTCGACCCGGCGCCCGATGCCCAGGCCATGGATCTGGCGGCGGCCTTCGAGACGGTCGTCGAGGCGCGGCTCAGGGCGCTGGTGCAACAGGTCGAGCCGGACAGCGGCATCGCCGTCCGACGCCTTGCGGTCGACGCCACGGAGCGGGCGCTGTACCGCCTGGCCCTGGCGCGGACCGGCGGCAATCAGCTGGCTGCAGCACAGCTGCTGGGCATCGCGCGCAACACGCTGCGCAGTCGGGCAGCACGGCTGGGGGTGCTGGGCCTGTGAGCCTGCCACCGGGTCTGTACGGCATCGCCGACGCCGGCTTCGGCGATCCCGTCGTGGCCGGCCGACTGCTGCTCCAGGGCGGGGTCCGGGTGCTGCAATTGCGCTGCAAGGGCTGGACGGGCGACCGCGTGGCATCGGCTGCACGTGCGCTGGCTCCCCTCTGCCGCAAGGCCGACGTGCCCCTGATCCTCAACGACCACCCCGACCTGGCCGCGATCGGCGACGGCGTGCATGTGGGCCAGGAAGACGGCCCCGTGGACCGCCGCTTGCTCCCTCCCGGCTCCCTGGTAGGGCGCTCGACCCACGACCTGGACCAGCTCCACGCAGCGCTGGACGAGGGGGTCGACTACGTGGGCTTCGGCCCGGTCTTCGGCACGCGGACCAAGCCCGGGGCGCTGGCCCCCCGAGGCGTCGCGATCCTGGCCAGGGTCGTCGCCGCGTCGACGGTGCCGGTCGTCGCCATCGGTGGGCTGGGTCCAGACAACCTGGCCGAGGTCCAAGCCACGGGGGCTCACGGGTGGGCGGTCATCTCCGCGATCCTGTGCGCACCGGATCCGGTCCGCGCGGCCCGAGCGCTCAGGGAGCCGGCCGCTTGAGGGCGACGGCCAGGCCGTCCCCCGCCGGTAGGACCGCGGGCCAGAGCCGGGTGTCGTGGAACAGGGCGCGATTGAAGTCCTGGAGCGCCAGGGTGCTCGCGTCGTCCGGCTGGGCCGGGCGGGCGGTCTTGCCCCCCCACAGCACGTTGTCGGCGAGCAGGAGGCCGCCGGGGCGCAGTCGCGGCACCGCCAGGTCCAGGGCTCGTTGGTAGTCGACCTTGTTGCAGTCCACCAACACCACGTCGAACAGCCCGTCGAGCGCCTGGAAGACCTGGAAGGCATCGCCCAGGTGGTAGGTGATGCGCGCCTTGAGCGCGGCGTCCGAGAAGTGCGCCTCGAACGCATCGCGCTCCCACGTGTCTCGCTCCACGGCATGGACTCGCCCCTCGGGCCCCACGCCTCGCGCAAAGAACGCAGCGGAGTAGCCGAACCCGCTGCCGAACTCGAACACACGCCGGGCCCCGATCATTCGAGTCAGCAGCTCGAGCCAGCGCCCCGACTCACGGCCGATGAGCGGGAAGCCTCGCTCGTCGGCATAGGCCTCCAGTCGATCGAGCAACAGGTCCGGACCGGGCGCCAGCTCCCCGATGTAGGACCTGACCTCGGGATGGACGATGCCGGTGAAGCCGTCGTGAGGGAAGCTCATGGTCGGGGGTCCTCCAGGGAGTCGGGCGGGGTAGCGCCAGTCAGGGCCCGGAGCAAGGCCTGCGCCTTCCATCGGGTCTCCTCCCACTCCAGGACCGGGTCCGAGTCCGCCACGATGCCTCCGCCCACGTGCACCCAGGCTCGGTCGCCCAGCACCGTCGCGGTCCTGATCGCCACCGAGAGACAGGCATCGCCGGAGTCGGCGAAGTACCCGATCGCCCCATAGGACACGCCCCGCGGCACGGGCTCCAGGCCCGCCAGGATGGCCATGGCCTGGACCTTGGGCGCCCCGGTCACACTGCCTGGGGGGAAGCACGCCGCCACGGCATCGACCGCATCTCGCCCTGGGGCCAGCCGCCCGCGCACCCGCTGCTCCGCGTGGTGCACCGTCGGCAGCGCATACACCCTGCGGGGCGCGGTCTCGACGGAGCCGGCCACACACACCCGCCCCAGGTCGTTGCGCACCAGGTCCACGATCATCGTGAGCTCCGCCCGTTCCTTGGGGTCCTGGGCCAGCTCGCGGGCCCAGTGCCGGTCCCGCCCCGAGCCCTCTCTTGGCCGGGTGCCCTTGATGGGCCAGCTCTCGACCCGCCCCTGCCGCACGACCAGGAAGCGCTCCGGGGAGTTGGACAGGACCACCCCCCCTTCCACCGGCAGCCAGGCCCCGTGGCCCGCCGGGGAGTCTCGCCGCAGCCGAAGCCAAGCCTCTGCCGGGTCCCCGACCTCGGTCAGCGCGAAGCGCCGGGCCAGGTTGACCTGGTAGCAATCCCCCGCACGGATGTGCGCCTGGACCCGTCTCACAGCGCGCTGGAAGCCCAGGGGTCGGTCGGGCTCCTGCAGTATCCCGCCCGCGGGGGTGGGCTCGGGCGCGTTCTCCTCGACGCGAGCGAGGCGGCTGCGGGCCTGGTCCACGAATCCGAGCGTGCCAGCCGCCACCCAGCGCTGCTGGTCCGGATGGAACCACAGCCCCCCTTCGAACCGGCGCAGTCCGGTCTCTGGCAACAGGCCCGACCGGCCCGGGGCGGGCATGCGCTCGACGTGACGACCGGCCTCGTACCCCAGATACCCGAGCACGCCCCCGGCAAAGGGCGCGTCCGGGAAGTGTGGGCCAGCTCGCAGCGCCTCACGGACAGCGGCGACCCAGGGTTCCCCCGCAGCCAGCGGCTCGCCGGGGCCCCACACGAACAGACTCGGGGCCGTGCTTCCCCCGTCGAGCCAACACAACGACGGGCTGTCCCGATGGCGCCAGAAGAAATCGACCGGCTGGGTCCGGGGGCGGTTTCCCAGGTCCTGGCAGATCACCGACATGCGCGAAAGGTCGTATCCTGATCGTTGCGTGCGCCCGGCCGCGTGACACGGGGTACACTACGTCGCCCCCATCCACAGGGCCCTCGTCGAGGCGTGAAGAACCACACGATGAAGCTGTTGGTGTTGGAAGACTCAGGGGACTTCGCCCGCGTGCTGGGCGGCGTCCTACGTGGGGCGGGGATCGACGTGACCCACTGCTCCGACGGGGCTGGCGTGCGAGAGCAGCTGGTCAAGAGCCCCCCCGACATCATGCTGGTCGACGCCGACACCAACGGCCAGGTTGGCCTGGACATCCTGCGCGACATTCGGCGCAACCCCGTCGGGTCGCGGATTCCCGTGATCCTCACGTCGGCGATCTTCTTCGAGAACGAAGAGCCCATCCAGCGTGCCTGTGCAGAGTGCGACGTGAACCGCTTCATGCGGCGTCCGATCCAGGTGCTGGACCTGGAGCGCGTGCTGCAAGAGGCCAGCCGCCAGCGCCCATTGGCCCAGATCGCCGTGGAGCGGGATGAGCCCCAGTCGTCCACCGTCAGCTCCGTGGTCAGCACGCCGTCGAACTGGGGCCCCGGGCGACACGGAGAAGTCCCGGAATACGGGGCCGTCGTCAGCCGCACGGCGTCCTCACCCAGCGCCGCCCGCAAGCGCAGGCGGGCCCGTCCACAAGGTCCGCAGATGCGCCAGCCCAGCCAGGCCACGGACGCCATGCTGACTCTGCGGCGCCTGCGTCGGGAGACCGCCCAGCTGGAACACGCCGATCCGTGGACCATCCTGGGCATCCCGCGCACCAAGGACCTCGATCGCATCGAGACCGCCCGGCAGCGCATGGCCGATCGCTACGCCCAGATCGCCAACCGCGACGGCTACTCCGACGACATCCACGACATGGCCCGGGCCATCGCGCGCAAGGTCGACGAGGCCGCCGCCCAGCTCTCCAAGCGCGTCAACCGAGCCCTCGAAGCCGCAGCGGCCCCAGTGGAACCCTTGGACGAGGACCCCGACGAGTACGCGGCCAACCCGGAAGACTTCGTCGACCAGCTCTTCCTCAAGGGCCAGGCCGCGCTCGCTGCCGGCGACGTGCGCACCGCGATCATCCACCTGCGCCAGGCGCGCAATGAGCACCTGGACTCCGCCCGCAACATGGCGTGGCTTGGCTGGGCCCTCTACCAGGACCAGGACCGGCCAGCCGCCGACCGCCGCAGCCAGGCCATGGAGCTGCTGGAGCTGGCGGATCAATTCGACCCGGACTTCATGGACGGCCAGTTCTTCCTGGCGATGGTCGAACACGACGGCAAGCTCTACAAGCGAGCCGCGGCGCGGCTGCGTCGTCTGCTCAAGACCAAGAGCGACCACCTGGGCGCCCGCAGGCTCTACGAGCGGGTCCAGACGGCGTTGGCGTCGGTGCCGGAGTCCGAGACCCAGCCCTGAACGGCCGGCCGCTTCAGTCCTCGCTGGGCAGGAGCCAGTCCCCGGCCTGATCGGCCACTTCCTTGGCAAAGCGGGGCTCGATGCCCAGCGCGCGGAGCGAAGGCCGCGGATCGATGACCTCGTGGCTTGGCAGGTAGCCCAGGCCCCAGCGTAGGGCGGTCTCCCAGCAGGCCATGACCAGGTCTCGGCGCAGTCTGTCCGGGGGCGGGGTGTCGTCCGGGGGGACCCGGTGGTGATCTCCAGCCAGCTCCGTCAAGGCGTCACCCGCGGCCCAGCGCGTCAACATGGCCCGCCCGACCCCCTCGTGGCAGTCCGCGACCCGGGTGTCCAGATCCTTCAGGACCTGTTCTTCGCGTCCGGTCAGGGTGCCCTTGTCCAGCGAGGCCTCGTACCGCACCACCAGGACCTCGCCGAAATTGTGCACCAGGCCCGCCAGGGCCAGGCCCTCGGCGTCCCAGAGCCCGAGCTTCTTGGCGATGTGAAGACACAGGTGGGACGTCATGCGGGCGCACTCCCACATGCCCCAGGCCACGTCGGCGTGCAGCTCGTCAGCGTCGTCGAGCAGGAAGTAGGGCTCGAGCGCCCGCTCCGAGACGAGCAGGGCCACGACCTTGGCACCGTGGGCCTTGGTGGCCTCGCGCAAGGTCGACACCGGGTGTGCGGCTTCGAAGCGCGGGCCGCTCAGCTCGGCCAGCAGCTGGTCCTGGAGGTCGCGGTGCCCCCGCAGCCCGTCGACAAGCGCCCGCAGCGCGTTCTGGGCGTTCTGGGGAATCCGGTCCATGGCAAAGGCCAGATCGTGCGGGTCCGTCCACTTGAACCGGTTCTCGCCGACCGCACGGATCAGGTTGGCGGTGTCCAGGCGCTTGGGCGGCGTCCACAGCACGTCGGGCTCGAACAGGCACCGGGTCAGCGCGGTGGCCAGCTCGGCGTCTGAGAACGGCCGCTCCAGGTAGTCGTTGGCCCGCCCCCGCAGGGCCAGGATCAGCTCTTCCTTGGTGGCGTCTCGCCCGGTCATGATGACCGGTACATCGATGCCCAGCTTGCGCAGCTCGCGCAACAGGTGCACCCCCGGCATGTCCGCCAGGTCGGTGTCGATGATCGCAGCGTCGACCAAGGTGTTGCGAAGGGTGCGCAGGGCTGCGGCGCCCGAAGCGGCCATCACCGCCTTGTAGCCGAGCTTCTTGAGAGCCTTCGAGCGATCGATCTTGCGGACCGGATCCGCCTCGATCAGCAGGATCCTCCGGGTAGCCATGGGTGCTCCGTCGGGGTGATCAGGGTGCCTTGGACCCCCAGGATACTCAACCCGCCGCGACGACCGCTTCGGACGGGGTGGCGAGCCAGCGGGTCTTCGATCCGGCGACCCCCAGGCGGATCGCGTCGTATCCGAATCGATCCCGGACAGCGTCGAGTGCGTCGCCGACCGGCGCAGGCTGATCGGGTCCCAGTGGAAGCTCGAGCTGCGGAGCGTCGGGGACCAGGTTCGAGAGCTGCACGCCCACCAGTCGGACCGGGAGCGCCAGCACCTGCGCCCGCTGGAAGAGCTCGCGCACCCGCCGGAGCACCTGGGCTTCGACGTGGGATGGGCGATCGGTCATGGAGCGCGTGACCGTGTGGAAATTGGAGAAGCGCAGCTTCAGCGTGACCGTGCGAGCCCGGACACCCCGCTGTCTGGCGCGCCAGCACACCCGCTCGGTCAGGGTCCGGAGCTGGTCCAGGACTCTCTGGATGTCACCCACGTCGGCGTGGAAGGTGCGCTCGTTGGAGATGCTGCCCACGGCGCCGCCCTGGGGCTGGTCGTGCTCCAGGAAGGCGGGCCGATCCCGACCGAGCTGCACCCGAGCGTTCGGCTCGAGGCCTGCGCGCACCCGCTGTGCCACGCCTCCGAAGCGGGCCCGCAGCTCGCCGGCGGGCAGCTCCACCAGCTGGCTCAGCGTCTCGAGCCCCGCCCGGAGCAAGCGCTCCTCCATCACGGGCCCGATGCCTGGGTACTTCCGCACGGGCAGCGGCCCCAGGACCTCCCGCTCCCGACCGACCGGCACGAGCACCACCCCCGCAGGCTTGGCCAGGCCGCTGGCGATCTTGGCCACGGGCCGGCTGGCGCCGATGCCGGCGCTCGCCGGGAGGCCCGTCTCGCGCTTGATCGCCCGCCGCATCTCGTGGACCACGCGCTCGATGGTGGCGTCGCCATCCGCATCCCCGAAGCGCCGGTACAGGCGCTCACAGCCCCGAAAGTCCAGGAAGAACTCGTCGATGCTGGCGGTGCGGACCTCGGGACAGAAGCGCTCCAGGACTTCGCGGACCCGCTTGGCATAGGGGCTGTAGGTGTTGTGCCGGGTGGGCAGGAAGATGGCGTCCGGCGCCCGCCGCACGGCGTCGGCCATGGGCATGCCCGAGCGCACCCCGAAGCGCCGGACCTCGTAGCTGGCCGCAGTGACGACCCCCCTCTGGCCCTTGCTCGCGCCCACCACCACCGCCTTGCCCTCGAGGGAGGGGTCCAAGAGCCGCTCGACCGACACGAAGAAGGTGTCCAGATCCAGGCAGCAGATCCGGGGGACGGCGGGGGCCACGGCGACTCCGGAGTACCTGAACAAATGTACAGGTATCCTGCCCGGTGTGCCAGCCCTGGCAGCGCCATCGAAAGTGTTCGGGACCCGTCAGGTCCCGTCCGCGCTGCGCAGACCCCGGCGAGGATGCGATAGCACTAGCCCCATGCTTACGCTCACCCTCCTCCTCGCCTGCGCACCTGGGACGATCTCCTTGGGGACGGACACCGGGACCCCCGACACCGCGAACCCCGCCGACGCCGACGCCGACACCGACGCGGACAGCGACACAGACAGCGACAGCGACAGCGACAGCGACGCCGACTCGGACAAGGAGCTCGACTTCTCCCGCTGGAGCGGCGCCCGGGAGTTCGCCTACGACGACTGCAAGGGTCGGCTGGAAGAAGAGGGCGAGACGGTCTCACAAGACGACCGACTGTACGAAGACCTGGTGGACTACTGCGGCTCTTGTGAGCACTTCTACGAGCTGAGCGTCGGCCCCGAGACCGCCTGTGGCTTCACCGTGACCCAGCACACCTACCGGGCCCTGTTGTTCAACATGGACGACACGGTAGAGGTCTTCTTCATGGACTCCGACGGCCGCGACGGCGGCTATCTGGCGTCCGGCGAGTGGTCCGAGCCCAACGTGATCACCTACGCCTACAACATCGACACGATCGTGCTCGACGGGGTCATCGAGTTCGACTGGCTCGACTGACTCGGCCGCCTAG
>CAZFLE010000049.1:0-8815 GCA_964519895.1 uncultured Enterobacterales bacterium
CTACAGGTGCTTCTTGTACCGATCGTCCGGCGCGTAGTCCGTGAACAGCGGGTGGTCGTCGACCGCGGCCCGCTCTCGGCAGTGGGCCAGCCAGATGCCGTACTCGCCGGGGTGTTCGCGGACCCAGGGCTCGACGGCACCCACGAAGTAGGCCTCGAGCAGCTCCCGCCAGCCGCGCTTCTTGCCGGCGTCGTCGACCGGGTAGATCGGGTCGGCGAAGGTGCAGATGTTGACGTCGTGCTCCGGCGCCGAGCAGAACGTGGGCACGATCGCTGCGCCGGTGGCCCGGGCCAGGCGAGCGACGCCCGGGTTCAGCAGCGCCTGGCGGCCCAGGTAGTGCACGGGCACGAACTTGTTGCCGATCCTCCCGTCTGGAGAGATGCCGACGACCTCGTTGGCGTCGAGGCGGCGGTAGAGCTCCCGGGCGTTGGTCTCCAGCGTGATGAAGTTCGCCGGGAGCTTGTCCTCGTTGGACTCCCGGGCTGCGCGGGCGACCTCGCGCCACTTGTTCACGCCGAAGACCTGGGCGTGCTCGGCCGCCACGTCGGGTGGGGCCATGCCCCGGGCGGCGTACTGGGTGTAGGGGTACCCAGCGAGGGACACGCTCGCGATCATCATCATGAAGTTGCCGGCGTGGGGCACGGCGATGATCGCGCCCTTGCCCCGGTCCAGGGCCGCGTCCAGGTTCTCCCGGCCCTCGAAGCGCATGAAGTTGGGCCACGTGTCCGGGGTGAGCTTGCCCAGCAGGACTTCCTCGAGGTGGACCCGAAAGGCGATGCGGTAGGCGTCGCGGACCCGCTGCTCGTCGTCGTCGCCGAAGATGGCGCGGAGCTCGGCCCGCATGGCCTCCTTCTGGGAACCCGCGGCCGCGTACTGGGCCCGCCAGAGGGGATAGGCACGGCGCAGCTGCTCGGGTTTGCGGGGGTCGAGCGCTTCGCGAAGCGGCACCCAGAAGGCCCAGCGGGCCCAGTCGTGGGGGGAGCCCTCCAAGGTGTAGCCGCCGGGGAGCTTGATCCGGGACCGGAGACCCATCGCTACTCTTCGGCCGCCCCGTCGGCGTCACCGGTCACGGACTCGGCGGACTCGTAGGCGTCGTCGCCGTCCAGCACGTCCAGCACGTCGCCCTCGTCGTCCTCGACCACCCGGGCGATGCCCACGATGTGCTCGTTGTCGTCGGTCTTCATGATGCGCACACCCTGGGTGTTGCGGCCGATCTGACGGATCTCGTGGACCCGGGTGTAGATGACCCGCCCGGTGTCGGTGATGAGCATGATCTTGTCGTCTTCGTGGACCAGCAGCGAGCCGGCCACGGCACCGTTGCGCTCGCTGGTCTGGATGTTGATGATGCCCTTGCCACCGCGGCCCTGGAGGCGGTACTCGGCGATGTCGGTGCGCTTGCCGAAGCCGTTGGCGGTGATCGACAGCAACAGGAGCTCCGGGTCGTCGTGGAGCACCTCGAGGTCGACGATCTCGTCGCTGTCCTGGAGCTCGATGCCCTTGACCCCGCGGGCGACCCGGCCCATGGGCCGGACGTCCTCGCCCCGGAAGCGGATGGACAGCCCGTTGCGGGTGGCGATGAGGACCTCTTCTTCCCGGCCGGCCTTGATGACCTGGTAGAGCTCGTCGCCCTCGGCGCAGTCGTAGCTGCGCAGGCCGGTCCGCCGCATGTTCCGGAAGTCGTACAGCTCGGTGCGCTTGACCAGGCCCTTCTTGGAGCAGAAGAGCAGGTCGGTCGGGTCGTCGTAGTCGTCGATGCAGACCACGCCGGCGATCTCGTCGCCGGGCTCGAGCTGGACCAGGTTGACGATGGGCTTGCCCTTGGCGTCGCGGCTGGACTCGGGGATCTCGTAGACCTCGAGGGCGTAGCCGTGCCCATGGGTCGTGAAGATGAGCAGCTTGGAGTGGGTGTTCGCGATGAAGATGTCGCGGACAGCGTCCTCGGACCGGGTGCGGATGCCCTTGCGGCCCAGGCCACCGCGGCGCTGCTCTTGGTAGTTGAGCAGGCGGGTGCGCTTGATGTAGCCGTTGACGGTCAGGGTGACGGCCTGGTCTTCCTGGGCGATGAGGTCCTTGATGTCCAGCTCGGCCCGGGAGTCGACGATCTCGGTGCGGCGCTCGTCGGCATAGGCGTCGCGGACTTCTTGGAGCTCGTCACGGACCACCTGCATGAGCAGGGTCTCCGACGCCAGGATGGCCTCGAGCCGCTCGATGGTGGCCAGCAGCTCGGCGTATTCCTGTTCGATCTTGTCCCGCTCCAGGCCGGTCAGGCGCTGGAGCCGCATGTCCAGGATGGCCTGGGCCTGGACCTGGGAGAGTTCGAAGCGACCCATCAGCGCCAACCGCGCCGACGCGCCGTCGGGGCTGGCCCGGATGACGCGGATGACCTCGTCGATGTGATCGAGGGCGATGATGTAGCCCTCGAGGATGTGGGCCCGCTCCTGTGCCTTGCGGAGCTCGTAGCGGCAGCGCCGGGCGATGACTTCGCGCCGGTGGCTGATGTAGTGCTGGAGCATGTCCTTGATCGGCAGGATGCGCGGCTGGCCGTGCACGATGCTGAGCAGGATGGCGCCAAAGGTGCTCTGCAGGTCGGTGTGCTTGAAGAGCTTGTTCAGCACGATGGCGGCGATCATGTCCCGCCGGAGCTCGACCACGACCCGCATGCCTGTGCGGTCGGACTCGTCGCGCAGGGCCGTGATGCCCTCGATGCGCTTGTCCTTGACCAGGTTGGCGATCTGCTGGATGAGCCGGGCCTTGTTCACCTGGAACGGGAGCTCGTCGACGATGATCGCTTCCTTGTCGTTGCCGATGTCCTCGAAGTGAGTGCGGGCCCGCATGATGATGCGGCCCCGGCCGGTGGTGTAGGCGTCGCGGATGCCCTGGCGGCCGTAGATGAAGCCCCCCGTCGGGAAGTCCGGCCCCGGGATGTGCTGCTCCATCAGGGTCTCGGAGTCGACGTCGGGGTCTTCGATGATGTGCATGCACGCGTCGATCAGCTCGCCCAGGTTGTGGGGCGGGATCTTGGTGGCCATGCCGACCGCGATGCCGTCGGCGCCGTTGGCCAGCAGGTTGGGGAAGCGCGCGGGCAGGACGTCGGGCTCGAACTCGGTGCCGTCGAAGTTCGGCGTGTAGTCGACGGTCTCCTTGTCGATGTCGGCGAGAAGCTCTTCGGCGAGCTTCTTCATCTTGCACTCGGTGTACCGGTAGGCGGCCGCGGGATCGCCGTCGACGGAGCCGAAGTTGCCCTGGCCGTCGACCAGCAGGTACCGGAGGTTCCACGGCTGGGCCATGCGGACCAGGGCGTCGTAGACCGCCGAGTCCCCGTGGGGGTGGTACTTCTTGAGGACCTCGCCGACCACGCCCGCGCACTTGCTGTACTTGCGGTTGTGGAGCAGGCCCTCGCGCTGCATCGCGTAGAGGATGCGACGGTGCACGGGCTTCAGGCCGTCGCGCACGTCGGGCAGGGCACGCCCGATGATCACGGACATGGAGTAGTCCATGTACGACGTGCGCATCTCGTCCTCGATGTTGATCGGGACGACGTGCCTGGCGAATTCTTCTGTGGACATCCGGACTCCGGCGGATCTGCCCGGATTCCTAACCCGTTGGGGGGTAGCCTGGGGGCCGCGGAGGACGATGTGCTGTGGCTTGGTCTGTGGGGGTTCGGATGCCTGGTCGGCAACGAGGATCCGATGGTGTCGGAGCCCCGAGACGAGCCCGACGACAGCGACGAGAGAGAGAGGACCCTGACCCTCTCCAGCGACGACCCGGCCCAAGACCGGCACGACGTCCTCGTCCTGGCCAGCGCGGCCGAAGCGCCCTGCGACTGAGCGCCCGCTGACGGAATGCTTGCTGGCGGGTGGGGTCCCGTGGGTCTAAAGGTGCGCCGCCATGATCCTGAGCCTGTTCGCCGCCACTGCTCTCGCCGGTCCCCAGCAGGACTACGAGCGAGGTGTGGCCGCCCTGAAGGCCAAGGACGGTGTCGCCGCAGAGTCCGCTCTGGCGACCTGTGTGACCGCAGCCCCGGCCCGGATCGACTGCCGCTGGGAGCTGGGCTGGGCCCACTGGCTCCAGGGCGACTGGGACGCCGTGGTGACCACGTGGGAAGAGGTCCTGCGGCGGGATCCGAACCACCCGGACGCCAAGCGCTACCTGGCTGAAGCCCGCGAGAACGCAGCCCTTCAGCAGCGGGTCCAGGCCAGCCGGGCCCAGGTCCCGGCCCGGGTGAGCCCACCGAGTGCCGGCGCCGCTCTGCGGCTGCGGGCCGTCGGCGACGTGATGCTGGGCACGGACTTCCCCAAGGGCCACCTGCCCCCGGACGACGGCGCCCACCTGCTCGACGACGTCGGGCCCTGGCTGAGCGACGCCGACCTGACCTTTGTGAACCTGGAGGGTCCCCTGTGCGACAGCGGGCGGACCACCAAGTGCGGCAGCGGGGGGAACTGCTACGCCTTTCGGTCCCCCACCCGGTACGGGCGCTACCTCCAGGCCGTCGGGGTTGACCTGGCGAGCGTGGCCAACAACCACGCCAACGACTTCGGTCCGGCCTGCATGACCGAGACCACGGCCACGCTGGACACCCTGGGCATCACCTGGTCCGGGGTGCCGGGTTCCATCGGCTACACCCGGTCCAACGGGCTGACCGTTGCGCTGGTGGCGTTCCACACGGCGCCGTCCAGCAACCACTTGAACAACCTTCCGGCGGCGGTGGCCCTCGTGGAAGAGGCCGCCAGCCGCGCCCACGTGGTCGTGGTGAGCTTCCACGGCGGCGCCGAGGGCGCCAAGGCACTGCACGTGCCCCACGGCAAGGAGACCTTCTACGGCGAGAACCGAGGCCACCTGCGCAAGTTCACCCACGCGGTGGTCGACGCCGGCGCCGACCTGGTGCTGGGCCACGGGCCCCACGTGCTGCGCGGCATGGAGCTCTACGAGGATCGCCTGATCGCCTACAGCCTGGGTAATTTCGCGACCTATGGCCGCTTCAACCTCTCGGGGCCCCTGGGCATCGGCGTCGTGCTCGAGGTCGAGCTCGACGGCGAAGGCCGCTTCGTCGCCGGCCAGCTGCTGCCAACCCGCCAGGAGGGCCGGGGCGAGCCGGTGATCGATCCGGAAGGGCAGGCCCTCGACCTGGTCCGCACCCTCTCCACCGAGGACTTCCCCGCGACGGGGGTAGTGGTGGCCCGGGACGGCACCCTGGGGGCTCGATAGATGCACCGGATGCTGCCCCTCAAGATCGTCGGCACGGGCACCTACCTGCCGCCCGCGGTCGAGACCTCGGCCGACGTCGGCGCACGCATCGGGCGGAGCGCCAAATGGATCGAGTCCCGGACCGGCGTGAAGACCCGGCACCGCTCCGAGCTGCCGATGGAGGAGATGGCCGCCATCGCGGCCCGAGCGGCCCTGGGAGACGGCGGCAAGCCGGACCTCATCCTCAATGCCTCGGGGGTGCCACGGCAGACCGTCCCGGACAGCTCGGTCTACGTGCAGAGAGCCCTGGGGTGGGAGGGCATCCCCAGCTTCACGATCCATGCGACCTGCATCTCGTTCGTGGTGGCGTTGCACACCGCTGCGCACTTCCTGCAGGCGGGCACCTACCGGCGGATCCTGATCGTCTCGGCGGATCGGGGCACCGTGGGCCGGAACTTCGAGCAGCCCGAGTCGGCGTCGCTGCTGGGAGACGCTGCGGCCGCCGTCGTGGTCGAGCTGCCCGGCGACGGCGAGGAGAACGGGCTGCTGGGATTCAAGCTCGAGAGCTACCCGAGCGGCGCCGACCTGACCACGATCAAGGGCGGGGGCACCTTCCTGCACCCCAACGACCCCCGGGTCACGCCGGCGGACAACCTGTTCGCGATGCACGGCACCCGGGTCTTTCGCATGGCCCGCAAGATCATGCCGGAGTTCTGCCGGAGCCACTACCGGGACCTGGGGCTGGGGGTCGAGGACTACACCCTGTGCATCCCCCACCAGACCAGCCAGCGCGGCGTGATGGCCTACAAGTTCGCCGACTTCACCGAGGACAAGATCTTCTCGATGGTCGAGTCGGTGGGCAACACGGTGGGCACGGCGATCCCCCTGGCGCTCGTGACCGCGGCCGACGAGGGCCGCATCGTGCGCGGGGACCTGGTGTTCCTGGTGGGAACGGGGGCTGGGCTGAGCTGCGTGGGGCTGACCCTGCGCTGGTAGAGCGTCGGACCGCCCCGCAAGACACTCAGAGACCCTGAATGAGGGGTCGCCTGCACTCAGAGGGGCTGAGTGCGGGGGGCATCCGGCAGGGGAGACACCTGGCCACACTCAGGCGCCCTGAGTGACCGGTTCATCGACAGCCGGCTCCTCCAGAGGCCCGAAGCCCCCTCACTCGGGGCCTCTGAGTGTCGCGGCGCCCTCACTCGGGGCCTCTGAGTGTCGAAGGGCCGACAGGCGGTGGCGAAAGCCTGACAGCGCTCTCTCGACGAATGGCGCTGTCCAGCCGATCCAGCGAGTGGACCGGGTCGTGCAGTGCCCTGGGTCATGCCACATCACTACGCTGTTCGCACCCGCTCGGGACGCCTCGCCATCCGCTCACACACCGAAGCCCGTGTGCTGTGGCGGGCCATCCTGGCCAAGGTCCCGGACCCCCTCGCCCTCTGCCTGATGCCCGACCACGTGCACCTGCTCCATGCCCGCGATGTCTCCCCTGCGCTGGGGCTGGCCCTGCGCGGCTATGCCCGCTGGCGCAACCGGCGCCTGCGCATCGGCGGGCCCCTCTGGGAGCGACTCGGCGCGCCGGAGCCCGTCAAGGATGGCCTCAAGCTGCGCCGCAGCGAGCGCTACATCCACCTGAACCCCTGTCGCGCTCGGCTGGTCAGCGACCCCCTGTCGTGGCCTTGGTCGACCCATCGGGACCGGGTGGGCCTGGCCATGCCGGCTGCCAGGCAGCGGGTCCCGGACCCCGACGCCTACCACCACTATGTGAGCGCGGATCCCAGCGTCGCCGTGGAAGGCACGCTCCTGCCCTGTGGCACAGACCGGGCGGACTCGGACCAGGTCTACGCCGCCGTCAGCGCCGTCACCCGGAGCCCCTGGGAGCGTCTCCAGCTCCGGGGCTCCCCGCGCACGCTGTGGATCCGTAGCCTGCGCCTGTTCACCGACCTGACCCTGCCCGCCATCGCCCACGAGGCACGGGTGAGCCTGAGCACGGTCCAGCGCGTGGCCCCCACCTGGTCGGGGCCGGCGCTCGTGGTCGGGCGGGTGCTCGGCGACCTGCGCTTCAACGCCCTTGAGCCGGGCGAGCTCACCCACAAGGCCCGGTGGCACCGCTACCGGGGCCGAGGCTAGCCTAAGGGTCCTGGAGCACGAAGGCATAGGCGTCCCGCCAGACCTTGCGGGCCTGGACGTCGATCAGTCGCCCGTGCGCCAGCACGATGCGATCGAAGGGCCAGGCCGCCACCTGGCTCGCCGCTCGGGCCAGGGCCTCTCGGTCACCCCAGGTCCACTTCAGGTCCGTCGGCGGCGTCGGTCGACCCGCCATGCCGAAGAGCTCCACCAGGAACCGGGACATCGGCCCGGTCTCCGGCGCGTGGCCGACGTTGGTGACGGCGTCGGCGACAAGCAGCGAGCGGCTGGGCTCGTGGAACAGCACGACCTCCTGGTGGAAGTGGTGGCCCTCCAACACCTGGAGCCGCATGAGGGCCCGATCCCAGGGAAGCACTCCGTCGGTGGTCAGCGTGCCGGACCACCGCACGTCCGGTCGCCGGGCCGCCAGCCCCGGCGCTGCCCAGGCCTGGGCGTCGGGAAAGGCCCGCAACCACTCCGCCACGAACAGGTGGTGGGTGACGTTCGGGGCCACGATCCACCGGACCTGACCCAGCGCCCGCACCCGCGCCAGGTCCTCCTCCTCGAGCGGCACGGGTGAGTAGACGAGCAGCGCGTCCGATCCGATCCGCACCAGACTCATCCGTGTCCCCATCTGCACCCCGTGGAACACCAGCGGGACCTGGGCGACCCAGAGCTGGTCCGGCACCACTTCGACCAGGCCGCTCCTGGCGTAGTACGGGAAGAACGCCCCCAGCTTGTCCGACTGGCAGAAGGGCCGGGTCGGCGGCGGCACGGTGGCGTCCACGGCGGCCGCGACCAGCACGGCCGCAAAGGACAGGCCGGCTCCCAGGGACAGGCCGATCATGCCGACGACGGGCCAGGGCACGATCCACGCCCACAGTGCTCCGGCGGCCACCGGCCCGCCGATCAGACCGACCCAGCTCCCCCAGACCGAGTGGTAGCGCGTCAACCGCGACCGGCCCCGGGGCCGTCCCAGGAGCAGACGCCGCAGCCCGAACCCCAGGATCTGGCGCCACAAGCCCCCATAGATCGCGTCCATCTCCGGCACCCGGTTGTCCGGGCCGAACTCAGACACCTCCGCTGGCGGCCGCTCGCTCACGGCCGCCAGCCTACGTCAAGACCTCACGGCGTGGTCGTGCAGACCGTGTAGTCCCCGCTGCCGCTGCTGCTGTCCACGACCCAGGCGTAGTAGCCAGGGGGCCCGCCGCGGGAGACGGACTCTTCGGAGTCCGCGCCGGTCGACGAGGACCAGACGTTCCAGACCCCTGACGCGTACCGGTACAGGTACAGGTCGAAGTCCGTGCCCGAAGGACCGGAGAGCGTCGCATCGTGCCGACCCGGGCTCGTGGTCTGGTAGTAGCCCACCGGGTCCGGGTGCACGTCGTAGTCCCCGCTCCCCGAGAGTGTGCCGGTGTAGGTCGTGTCGTACCCGGCGCAGGGATCGGCCGTGCCGGTGTCTGCGCCTGTGTCGCCACCGGTGCCGCCGCCCGTGTCGCCACCGGTG
>CAZFLE010000049.1:8915-47091 GCA_964519895.1 uncultured Enterobacterales bacterium
GCCGGTGTCTGCGCCTGTGTCGCCACCGGTGCCGCCGCCCGTGTCGCCACCGGTGCCGCCGCCTGTGTCGCCACCCGTGTCGCCACCGGTGGTCGTCACATAGCCGCCGATCCACGAGTCGTAGGAGTCGACCCGCGTGCTCACCCCGTAGAAGCGGCAGTTGGCGTCCCCATACGACGTGATGCCGCCCACGTAGACCGTGCCGCTCCGCGTGATGAAGGCCGGACCGCCGCTGTCGCCCGTGCAGGGCCCGCCGGTCGAGGTCGGCTGCCGGTAGTAGATCTGCGAGGACCACACCGAGTCCAGGGGCACGTCGACCTGGAGCTTCACGCCATAGCTGCCGGTCTCGGTGGTGCCGAAGCCGGCGAAGTTCAAGTCCGAGCCCTCGTCGGCCGACGTGAAGCCCTGGGACGAGGGCAGGTGAGCCACCGGGGCCGCCTCGGTGACCGCGCTGTCGAGGAAGACCAGCGCCAGGTCCCCGGTCAGCGTGCTGTTGTTGTAGTCGGGATGCTGCTCGATGTTCGACACCGTGTAGGTGTGGTCGGCCAGGTCCACCGACGGGTCGTCGCCCACGTAGACGGCGACCCGCGATGCGCTCACCACGCCGCCGCCGGACGCCACGCAGTGGCCGGCGGTCAGCACCACGTCTTCGGCGATGAGCGTGCCGGAACAGAAGGGGCTGGACAGGACCCGAGAACCGAACCGCGTGTGCAGTGCCACGACAGCGTCGTGCTCTGCGGAGTCGGGGGCCGAGCCGTTGATGATCTTGGCGTCCGGCGAGCCGCCGCCCCCCTCCTCGACGACGAAGTCGGGACTCCGCTCACAGGCCAGGCCGACCAGGGCCAGGAGGGGCATGACGAAGACTCGAACGGGGACGCTCACGCGCATGGGCTGCCTCGGGTGCGGGGGGATTCCTCTCGGTGCCCCGTCACCTTAGAACAACGAATACTTCTGATTCTCAAAAATATGAAAAGGACCGGGCGGGCCGGTTCTTGCATTGTCTCTCCTGAGAGACACGATCGAGGTCCGACATGTATACGATCAATGACAAGCCAGGATGTCCGATGCCCGAGCCCACCGCACTGCCCCCCGCCCTCCAGCGCGTCGCTGCTTACGATCCCGCCCTGGCCGAGGAACTGGACCGGTCCATCGGGCGCCTGAGCCAGGCCGCCGAGGCCCTGGTCTGGGCCCAGGAACGCCTGCCCGAGCTGCTCTCCGCGCCGAGCACCGCAGCCCGTCTGGAGGTCCTCGTCGCCGCGGCCCGGGAGCTCACGGACGTGCCCGAAGCCTGGGCAGCCACGTGGACCGGCACCCTGGGCCAGGGCCCGGTGAGCATCTCGGCGGTGGCCGGCGACGGCGGCAAGGTCCCCGGCCCCGAGGCCCTGTCCCAGACGATCCTGGCCGAGGTGGTGGCCGCCGGCCGCCCCACCTGGAGCGACGACGCCCTGGCCGACGCCCGCTTCGCCGCGGCCCAGTCGGTCCAGGCCTACGGACTGCGCTCGGTCGGCTGCCTGCCCATCGGCGCCCAGGGCGCTCTGTACCTCATGGACCCCCACCTGCCCGGCCGCTTCGACCCGGTCTCCCGAGCCCGCCTGGCAGCCCTGGCCCGCCTGGTGTCGCGCTTCGAGGACGCCCCCGCCACCCCGCCCGCACCGGTCGCGGCCCTGCCTGGCCTGGTGGGCGACACGCCCCCGATGCAGGAGCTGGCCCGCACCGTGCGAGCTTTCGCCCCCCTGCCCTGGCCGGCTCTGATCCTGGGCGAGACCGGCACCGGCAAGGAGGTGGTGGCCCGCACGCTGCACGACCTGTCCTCGAACGCTAGCGGTCCGTTCACGGCCGTGAACTGTGGCGCCATCCCGCCGGACCTGGCCGAGTCCACGCTGTTCGGGCACGAGCGCGGCTCCTTCACCGGGGCCGACCGCCGCCGGGAGGGCCTGGTGTCCCGTGCCCACGGCGGCACGCTCTTCTTGGACGAAGTGGGAGAGCTCCCCGCCCCGCTCCAGGTGAAGCTCCTGCGCCTGCTCCAGGAAGGCACCTATGAGCGGGTCGGCGGGGACCGGCCCCTGAAGTTCGCCGGCCGAGTGGTCGCAGCGACCCACCGGCCCCTGGACCGGGACCGGGGCGACTTTCGAGAGGATCTCTACTACCGGCTGGCCGCCTGCATCATCCGCACGCCGCCGCTGAGAGAGCGCCGTCAGGACGTGGTCGCCCTGGCCGCGCACCTGCTCGACCGCTCCCTGGCCCAGATGCCCGGCGTCGCGCCCCTGAGCCTGGACCCGACCTGTGAGGGCTGGTTGCTCGCCCAGGACTGGCCCGGCAACGTCAGGGAGCTGGAGAACGCCCTGCGGGGTGCGGTCGGACGAGCCCTGGCCGACGGCTCGGACCGGCTGCGGCCGGAGCACTTCCAAGGCGCCCTGTCAGCGAACGGCGGGTCGCCCGAGGGCTGGGACCTGGCCGCCGCGACGGATGCCTTTCAGCGGGACATGGTCAGCCGGGCGCTGCGGGCCTCGGATGGAAATCGCACCCGCGCTGCCCAGCGCCTGGGGGTCAGCCGCCCCTGGCTCTACAAGCTGCTGGGCCGCTGGGAGGACGTGGGGTGAACGACTTCGAAGCCCTGCTGGAGCGCATGGTGCCCGGGGCCGGCCAGGCCGGCGGGACCGGGTCGCCACCGTTCCCGCCCGGTCTGGGCCTGGTGCCGAAGGGGGTCATCGGTCAGGGGGGGACCGGCTGGGTCTTCCGGGCCTGGGACCCCCTCCTGGAGCGCGACGTGGCCGTCAAGCTGGCCCGACCCGAGGGCGGCCAGACCGCGCGAGAGACCTTGCTCGAAGAAGCCCGGGTCACCACCCGCATCCAGCACCCGGCCGTGCTGCCCGTCCACCGCGTCGTCGACTGCGACGGCACCCTGTGCGTGGTCTACCAGCTCGCCCCCCGGACGAATCTGGAGGACGTGCTCCACGGCAACCTGCGCCACCTGCTAGCCGGGGTGGCCCCCCAGGCCCGAATGCGCATCGCCCAGGAGGCCGCCGGCGCTGTGGTCCGCGCCCACGCCCTGGGGGTGGTCCACGGTGACCTCCACCCCGGCAACGTGGTGCTGGGCCCGGCGATCGAGCCCTACATCCTGGACTGGGGAGGCATCGGTCGCGGGGACGGCGAATTCTCGGGCCACCCGGGCTATGCCGCGCCGGAGCGCCTGCGAGGCGATCCCCCCACGCCGGCGGGAGATGTGTACGCGATGGCGGTGTTGTCCTGGGAGCTCGTCACGTCGACCCGGCTCAGGGCCCGCCACCCGGACGAGGACCTGGGCGCCTTCGTCGCCCGCTGGCAGGAGGGCGACTTGGTCCTGCCCCAGGCCGACCTGCACCCAGCCCTCGAAGAGGTCATCCGAGCCGGACTGGCGCCCAACCCCGACGCCAGGCCCACAGCCCCGGCCTTCGTGGACCGGGTCCACCGCTACCTGACGGGCCAGGCCGACCTGCAGGCCCGGGAGCAGTCCGCCCAGCGCCTGCTCGCGGCAGGCCGCGACCTGCTCGAGGATCACCGGGACCTGAACGAACGGATCGAGGCCGAGCAGAAGGTCGCTGCGGTCCAGCGGGCCAAGGTGCCCGAGCACGCCCCCGTGCCTCAGAAGCGCTCGCTGTGGGAGGCCGAGGACCGGGTCGCACAGCTGTTCGTGGAGCAGGAGACCACCTGGGTCACGGCCGTGGAGTCCGCTTTCCACGCTTGGACCCTGAGCCCGACCGCCCCGGAGGCGCGGGGGCTGTTGGCCGAGCTCTGGTGGACCCGTTTCCTGCAGATCGAAGGGGGAGGCGGGCCGTCCGAGGTCGCCACGGCTCTGGCCCGCCTGGCCACCTTTGACGACGGCCGCTACGCCCGGGCACTCCAGACCCCGGCCACCGTCAGCCTGACCGTGGGATTCGGCCCGGCCCAGGCCACGGTCTACCGCCTGGTCGAGCGGGATCGGGTCTTGGTGCGGGAGCGTGTGGACACCGCACCGCTGCCCTGGACCCGCCGGGAGCTGGGGCCCGGATCCTGGGTCCTGGAGATCGACTCCGTCGGCTGCGAGACGGTGACCTACCCCATCTCCCTTCGGCGCCGGGAGCACCACAAGGGCTCCGTGGCTCTGCACCCACCGGGCAGCTCCGGCGACGGCTTCGTGCGGGTCACGGCAGGTCCCTTCCGGATGGGCGCGGCCCCTCTGACCCGTCAGACCGCATGGCGTCCGGGCGGACGCGGCCCGCTGCGCACCTTCCACGCCGGCGGCGATCCCCTGGCCCGCAACCCGGTCGAGAGCTGCTCGCCCACCTTGAGAGACCTGTACGTGGGCCGGACCTGCGTGCGCAGCGATGCCTACCTGGCCTTCCTCAACGACCTGGGCCACGCCGAAGCCGCCGGCCACGTGCCTGGCGAGGCCGGCCTCCACGATGAGTACAGACCCTACTGGGAGCGCCGCCGGGGCACCTGGGTCCTGCCCGAAGACTGGGACCCGGCCTGGCCCGTGGTCGCCGTGAGCCTGGATGACGCCCACGCCTATGCGGCGTGGCGCTCGGCCCGCGACGGTAGACCCCTGCGACTGCTCACCGAGGAGGAGTGGGAGAAGGCCGCCAGGGGGGTGGACGCCCGGGCCTTTCCCTGGGGACCCGCCTTCGACCCGACCTTTGCCCACATGCGCCAGTCCCGCCCGGGGGCGCCCAAGCCAGCGCCGGTGGGGACCTACCCCCTGGACCGCTCCGTCTGGGGCTGCCTGGATATGGCGGGCGGCGTGCGCGAGTGGACCACCAGCCCCTATGACCACGCCCAGGTCGTGGTGCGCGGCGGCTCCTGGTGCGACGATCCGGACGAGCTGCGCTGTGCCGGCCGAAGGGGTCTCGTGCCGACCGCACGCAGCAGCGAAGTGGGCTTTCGTCTCGTGTCGGAGACACCGGCGCCGGTGCCGTCTCCGATCGACAACAACCGGCCCCGATAACCCCCTGAGATCAGGCCGGATCGAACCTGGCACGAACCGTGAACTCCTGTCGGGCGGCACCCAAGCCACCCCCACAGGAGTCCATCATGCTCACCCTCGCGACCTTCCTCTTGAACGTGGCCCAGGCCAACGAGCCCGTCGAGCTCCCCGAAGAAGGCGAGTTCCCCAGCGAGATGCCCGCAGACGAGATCGGGTGGGAGGCCCACAAGAACGAAGCCGAAGCCCGCGCCGCTGCCGCCGCTGCCCAGGCCGAGTTCGAGGCCGCCCAGGCCGAGCTCGCCGCCGCCGAAGCCGCACTGGCCGCCACCGGGACCGAAGGCGAGAACGCCAAGGACGCAGAGCCGGCCCCAGCCGAGACCACCACCACCGCCGACGGCCGCCTGGAGCGAATCACGTCCAACCGCCCCCTGCCCAAGGTCGGCTTCACCCACGGCTTTCGCATCGGCTACGGCTTCGTGAAGCTCGACGGCACCGACGAGGACCCCCTCCAGAGCAGCCACCTGTTCACGGTCGGCTACGAGGTCCAGCAGCGCATCATCGGCGGCGGCTGGCTGAACGTGCTGATGGTCGAGAACATCATGGTCTCGGGCATCAACCAGTCCAAGTTCATCCCCACCGCAAACCTGCTGCTGGGCTTCGAGTTCAAGGACCAGCTCCAGATCGGCGCCGGCATGAACCTGAGCCCGTTCTCCGAGGCCGAGGACATCGTGCACATGGTGATGGGCGTGGGCTACACGCCCCAGGTCGGCAGCTTCAACGTGCCCCTGCACGCCAGCTTCATCCCCGACGTCGACGGCAACTGGCGAGCCCAGCTGACCACCGGCGTGAACTGGTAGTCCCGTGCTGACCTTGGCACTCACCTCTGCCCTGCTCGCCTCGGCGGCGGCCAGCGAGCCGCCGCCGGAGTCCGGGCTCCTCCAAGTCGACATGCGCAAGGGCGTGCGCCTGGGCTACGCCTTCGTCAACGTCCAGGAAGGCGACGCCCTGCGCAGTCCCCACGTCTCGGTCTTCGGCTTCGAGGTCCAGCAGAGGTTCCGTGGCGGGTCCTGGCTCGACTTCATCCTGGTCGAGAACCTGAGCGTCACCGGCATCGAGCAGGGGCTGTTCCGGCCGTCGCTCAACCTGCTGGTGGGCTTCGAGCTCCAGCAGCGCTGGCAGCTCGGGGCCGGGGCTCACGTGCAGCCGATGGAGGCCGATGACCAGGCCCTCCGGCTACAGCTCGTGATCGGCGGCACCCTGCCCGCCGGCGACCTGGAGGTCCCGGTTCACGTGGGGTTCATCCCCGACCCCGACGGGCGCTGGCGGGCCCAGTTGACCACCGGGGTGTTCTTCTGACCGGGAGGGCTCGCCCAGGCACAACGGACTTCTGTGCCGGCGCGAGCCCTCCCTCCTGGGCTCAGCCCCGACGCCCGGTCACCACCGCCAGGGCCGGCACCAGCGAGACCGACGCCAGCAGGCACACCGGCAGGGCGATCAGCATCGTCTTGGCCATGCCCTCCATGCCGGCGTGGTCGGCGAACAACAGGACCGAGAAGCTGGCACAGGTGGTCAGGGTCGTCAGGGTGATCGCCTGGCCGACGGATGCCGCGGCGCCATCGGGCGGGGCGGTCGGGTCCTCGAGGATGCGGTGGACCACGTGGATGCCGTCGTCGACCCCCAGCCCGATGATCAGCGGCACGATGGACAGGGTCAGGGCATTGAAGGGCAGCCCGAGCCAACACAGAGCGCCAAAGGTCACCGACGTGCCCACGAGCACCGGCGTCAGCGCCAGGAGGATCCACCGAGGCCGACGCAGGTCCACGACCAGGACCAGCCCGACAAAACCCAGCACCCCGAGCATGGTGGGCACGATCCACGGGTGGTCGATCGACGTCATCAGCTCCAGCAGCAGGCCGAAGCCCGCGACCTGGGGGTCGACCTGCTCCGCAGCGAGACGCTCGGTCCGGGCCACCATGCCGTCCAGGGACGCCTGGGCCGGGTAGGCATAGACCAGCAGCTGTCCCGACCGGGTGACCAGGAAGTCCGAGAGCGCCGCCGGCAGGGTCTCCAGGGTCGGAGGCCCTCCGACCCGTGCGCCTTCGAGCGCATCGAGGAGCCCGATCGCGCCCATCAGCTCGGTCCGCCGCACGAAAGCGATGGGCACCAGCGCCTGGAACGTCGCCCGGCGGATCCGGATGGCCTCTTGGGCGTCCCGGAGGGCGGCCTGGCGCTCGGCCACGTCGTCGAGAATCACCGACGACACGCTGACCACGGTCTCGAAGTGCGGATCCGCCTCGTAGGCGTCTGTCCAGCTCCGGGCCTGGTCCAGGTCCGCCGCCACCGAGACCCAAGGGGATGTGTTGACCCCGTAGAGCTCCTGGAGCCGTTCCAGGGCGTCCAGGGCCGGCACCTGGCGGTTGAAGATCCGGGCCAGGTCCGTCTCGAACTGGACCCGCGGCGCCCCGGCCAGCGCCCCCACCACGATCGCACCGGCGAGCCCCAGGTGGACCCAGGGGTGCCGGACGGCGTGGCCGGCGAGTCGACGAAGGCCAGGAACGCGCAGGGGCGGTGGCGCGGGCGTCACCTTGTCCTCTCGGCTGATCAGGAAGGCCCAGGTCGCCGGCAGCAGCGTCAACATCAGGACCAGGCAGCTCAAGAGTCCAATGGCGCCGCTGGTGCCCAGGTGTCGCAGCCCGGGATCCGGCGCCATGGCCATCACGGCAAATGCACCGGCGGTCGTGATGGCCCCGGCCACGACCCCACGCCCGGTGCCCGTCCAGGTGACGTGGAGGGCGTCCTGGAAGGACCGGCCGGCGGCCCGCTCCTCGCGCAGGCGGACCATCAGGTGCAGGCCAAAGTCCACGCCGAGCCCGAACACCATGATGCCGAAGAAGGACTCCATGATCGTGATCAGGCCCAGGATCTCCCCGACCAGCCCCAGGGTCACCCCCAGGGACAGCATCATGGGCAGGGCCAGGCTGGCCAGCCAGGCGGGTCGACGCTCGACCCGGGTCAGGAGCAGCAGCACGATGATCAGGCTCACCGGCGTCAGGCCCTGGATGCGGCCCAGGGTACGCACCTGGTCCTGGGCAGCGATCGCCGAGATGCCGGCCGCCGTGCCGGTCACCCCCGTGCCCGCCAGAGCGCCCTGGAGCGCCGCATCGGTCTCGAAGTAGGACGGGTCCCCCAGGTCGATGGCCATGGGGTCGTCGGCCATCTGCACCATCAACAGCCGGGTGCCCTCCTGGGCTGTGGCCTGCTCGCCGACCTGGGCCTGGAGCTCCTGGAGCCCCTGGGCCAGGACCTGGGCATTGTCCCGGTCCGACGGGTCGGTGGCGAAGCCGAGCCAGGCGTCGAACAGCGGGCGCTCGACCAGGTAGGGGGCGTGGTCGGTGAGCCAGGCGGTGGGCAGCTCATCGGTGACGCCGTCGACGGCGTCGAGGGCCTCCAGCGCCGGCACGACGGCGTCGACGGCACCCTCCAGCGCGTCCTCGGGCCCCTCGAGCAGGACCGGCATGCGGCCGCCGAAGTTCACCTGGCCCGCCAGGGCCTCGTAGCGCTGCATCAGCGCGTGGTCCCGCGGCACGATGCCCGTGAAGGCCAGGTCCACCGGGTGCCGGAGCGCGTCCAGCCCCAGCAGGATCGACGGGATCAAGGCCAGCAGCACCACCCGTCGGGGGTGGGCGGCCACCAACGCCGCCAGGACAGCCAGGAGCCGCTTGAGCACCGGTGCTGCCTCCTGGGAATCCGACGGCGCATCATAGGGGAAGCCACCCGCGGCGACGGAGACGGGCCCTGACCACTAGAGATAGGCTGGGCCCATGTCAACCCGACCCCCGACAGCCCACGTGGCGGTGCTGGCCCTGCTGCTGAGCGCCTGTGCCGGTGCCACCGTCACCGCGGGTGGCGACGACGACACCCAGAGCGCCCTCACCGACTCCGCTGTCACGGACACAGGGCCCGCGACCGGCACCACCGAGACCGTGCCCGGGGTCGAGGAGCCCGAGCTCTTCCTGGGCTTCGAGCCCCCGGGGGGCACCTTCACCGACCCGGTTGCGGTGGCCCTGTCCAGCGTCGACGGCGCCGTGATCACCTACACGACCGATGGCTCGGTGCCGGTGCCCGGCGAGGACGCGGTCTACGATGGCCTGATCCCCATCGCCACCAGCACCACCCTGCGAGCGGTCGCCAGCTGGGACGGCGACCTCACCGACGTGACCAGCCGTTCCTACGTGCAGCTCGATGCGAGCGTCGCGGACTTCTCCAGCAACCTGCCCCTGGTGGTGCTCCACAGCTTCGAGAGCGCGCCAACGTATAAGACCGCCGAGCGCACGCCGTTCACGGTCAACATCCTGGAGCCCGGCGACGGCGGCCTCACCGAGATCCTGGGCGACGCGACCCTGTCCCTGCGCGGGGGCCTCAAGGTCCGGGGCTCGTCCACCAATGGCCAGCCCAAGGCCCACTACAGCCTGGAGCTCTGGGGCCAGGGCATCGACGACGACTTCGACGCCGAGGTCCTGGGCATGCCCCCCGAGTCGGACTGGATCCTGCACGCCCCGCTGTACTTCGACCGGGCCCTGATGCGGAACGCGCTGATCTACGGCCTGAGCAACGACGTGGGCCGCTACGCCCCCCGGACCCGGTACGTGGAGCTCTACGTGGCCGACCGCGGCGAAGCCGTCACGTCGGGGGACTACGTGGGCGTCTACGTGGTCATGGAGCGCATCAAGCGCAACCCCGAGCGGGTGGCCATCGAGCGCCTGCTGCCCGAGCACGTGAGCGAGCCCGAGGTCTCCGGCGGCTACATCTTCAAGCGGGACCGCACCGGCGACGGCGAGAGCGGGTTCAGCGCGGGCACAGCCGGCGGCAAGTGGGACTTCGACCAGCCCCTGGTCTGGGTCGAGCCCAGCGAGGACGAGGTGGTCTGGGACCAGCAGGACTGGCTGGAGACCTACCTGGACGGGTTCGGCGCCGCCCTGGCTGGCACCGACGGCATCCACCCGGCCACTGGGGAGCACTACACCGAGTGGATCGACCAGGACGCGTGGATCGACCACCACATCCTGAACATCTTGACCATGAACCCGGACGCCCTGCGTCTGAGCGGGTACCTGTTCAAGGACCGGGAGGACAAGCTCCACGCCGGCCCGATCTGGGACTTCGACCGGACCATGGGCTGCGAGTCGGACTCCCGGGCGTCAGACCCGACCCACTGGGACGCCAGCTACTACACCGGCGACACCACCTACATGTTCGAGCACGGCTGGTACCGGGGCCTGTTCGACGATCCGGCGTTCGCGAGCGCGTACTGGGACCGCTGGCGAGCGCTGCTCGATGCCGAGCTGAGCCTGGACAACATCCTGGGCACCGTCGACGCGATGGGCACCGAGCTGGTCGACGCCGGGCCCCGGAACTTCGAGAAATGGACCGACTACCCACCCCGCGGCGACGGCACCTTCGCCTGGGAGGTCGACTACCTCAAGGACTGGCTGACCCGCCGCCACGACTGGATCCGCGCCTGTCTGGACCTGCCTGATCCCGAGCGGTGCGGGTGAGGGTCAGAGCCCTGAGCCGACCATGATGTAGACCGCGCCGGCATCGTCCTCGGAGCCCATGGCCGAGGGCGCGGACACCAGCCAGTCGGCCAGACCGTCGTGGTTGACGTCGAACCCGCCCAGGAGCCCGTGACCGGCGTTGTCGGCGTCGCTCTCGCCGTTGTAGATCACCGCCACATCGGCCACGACGGCGGTGCCGGTCGGCCGATCGAGCATCAGGTACACCGTGCCCGCCTGGGAGCCCCCGTCGTCGCTGTACTTGGCGCTCACCAACAGGTCGTTGTCGCCGTCGCCGTTCACGTCGCCAGCACCGGCGGTGCAGTAGCCGGCGTTGTCGTCGGCCTTGGCGCCCAGCAGCGCCGCGTCTGCGTGGGTCAGGTCCATCTGGAGGGCCTGTTGGTAGAAGACGTAGGCCGCGCCGGCTTCCTGGGCGGTGGTGTCGTCACCGAGCGCGTCCACCACTAGATCGTCCAGGCCGTCGCCGTCCAGGTCGGGGGCGACAGCCGGGCAGCGCCCCACCTGGTCCTGGGCGACCAGCCCCGTGATCTTGACGTCGGCCTGGGCCAGGTTCAGGTCGGCGGTGACCGGTCCGTGGACCACCCAGACGGCGCCGCTGTAGCTGGCCACCTCGCTGTCGGTGTGAGACCCCAGCAACAGGTCCGGCACACCGTCTCCGGAGAGATCGCCCACCGCGACCGACGCCCCTGCCCGGGTCCCGGCATCTGCACTGTAGATCCGCCAAGCGTCATCGTCGACGGCACGACTGGCGGTGACCGGTCCCGGCACCAGGAACCAGGCCCCCCCTTCGCTCGCCGCGTAGCTGTCGGTGATGGCCCCGATGACCAGGTCTGCGACGCCGTCACCGGTCAGGTCTCCGGGCGTCGCCAGGCCGTCGCCCAGGTGGTCGTAGGACCCGCCATACAGGGTGGCGCCGGTCCCGGGCGTCGCCACGTGGCCGGAGTCGGTGGCAGGCACCACGTGGACCGCGCCGCTGTTGGAGCCGCCCAGATCCGAGCTCCGGGCGGCGATCACCAGGTCCGGCAGCCCATTGCCCACCAGGTCCGGGGAGATCGCCACCGAGCACCCGAAGTCGGCGTCGCCGTGTTCTCCCTGGAGGCGCAGGCTGGCGCCCGACAGCGACACGTCTCCGCTCATGGGCCCGTGGACCAGGTAGGCCATGCCCGTGTTGTCGCCGCCCTCGTCCCGTCCAGGCGCACCGACCAGGACGTCGAGCTCCCCGTCGCCGTCCACGTCGGCCACGGCTGCGCCGGGCAGGGTGGGTCCATCCAGCAGGTCCCCTTCGTCCTGGGCCAGCAGTCGCGCCAGCGCCTCGCCCAGGGTGCGACTGCCGCTGGGGTCACAGTCGTTGGCGGTGCCGTCGCAGTCGTTGTCCAGGCCGTCGTTGCAGACCTCAGCGACGCCCGGGTTCACGTCCGGGTCCTGGTCGTCGCAGTCCCCGTCCTGGTCCGCGGTGACCAGCCCGGCCTGACAGGCGCTCAGCGGCCACTCGCTGTCGCCGTAGCCGTCCTGGTCCTGGTCCGCCCACGTCGAGCCCTCGGTGACCAGGCCCTCGTCGATCGTGTCGTCGCAGTCCTCATCGACGCGGTTGCACAGCTCGTCGGCGCCGGGGTACCGCCCGGCCTGGCCGTCGTCGCAGTCCTCGGACGTGGCCGACGCCCCAGGCGGACCGCTGCAGGCGAGGTAGGGGGTGCCGCCGAAGCCGTCGCCGTCCCGATCCAGATACCAAGTGGCGGCGTCGATCGCGTCGGCGCCGTCGGCCTGGCCGTCACAGTCGTTGTCGAAGCCGTCACAGAGCTCGTCGGCCCCGGGGTAGACCGCGGCGTCGAAGTCGTCGCAGTCGCCGTCCGAGGGCGCGAAGCCATCGCCGTCCTCGTCGGTGGTGCCGAGCAGGCACGCCAGGAGCCACCACAGGGCCAATCGCTGTCCTCCGGAACCCGGGCAGTATGGCCCAAGCGGCGGGGGAGGGTCAGAATCCCCAGCCGAATCCGTAGACCGCGCCGGTCTGGTCGTAGTCGTGGTCGCCGGGTGCGCCGACCCAGAGCAGCTCGTCCGTCAGCGCCACCGACGAGCCGAAGAAGGAATCCTGGGTGTGGGTCAGGGCCACCGTCGCCAGCGAGGTCACCGCGTGGGTGCCATCGGGCAGGCCCCGCTCGAAGCCATAGAGCGTGCCGCTGTAGTCGAAGCCGGCGTAGGCCCCGCCGATGTAGAGCAGCTCCCCTTCGCGGTAGAGCCGCTGCCCGCCGCCCTCGAGGGTCAGGGTCGCGTCCACGTCCTGGTCCGGCTGGTCCATCGGCTCGAACACATAGGTCCGACTCACCGGGTAGCTGGCCGCCACGATCTCGTCGTAGCCGTCGTTGTCGTAGTCGAAGCCCGCCACCGCGGAGCCCAGCCACTCGGACACGTCCCGGCGAGTACCGTGGATCGAGTAGTCGGCGTCGACGCCCAGATCGACCACCCCGTCGATGGGGCCCCTGACAACCCGGACCACGCCTTCGTAGCCCCCGTGGGCATAGCCCCCCGTGGCCACGTCGCCGATGCCATCGCCGTCGATGTCCCCGAGCCAGGCGACGACCGCGAGATCCTCGAAGCTGCCGGTCTCGCCCTGGAGCTCGCCGCTCGCGTCGGCACGGACCAGGTCCCGCCCGAAGGGACCGGCAAAGACGAACGCCGCCCCGTCGTATTCGTTGACCCCTCGGGCGGTGGCAACCAGGTCCACGACGTCGTCGCCGGTCATGTCACCGACCGCCATCTGTCCCCCGAAGGCGTGGTCGTACTCGAAGCCTCGGATCGACCAGATCGCCTCGACCTCGGCACTGCCCGTCCCCGTGAACGGCAGCTCGAAGGCATAGACCCGGGTCTCGAAGCCCGTGGCGTCGACCCAGTCCGTCAAGGTGGCCGAGACGGCGATGGTGTTGTCGTCCAGCGCGACGCTGAACCCCCCGAGCCCGTCGTTGTTCTGGCCATCGATGCGCGGGACGTCCCCCAGGGACACCTGGCCTCGCGAGCCGACGTCGACCGACCAGATGTGCCCGGTGGCCTTGTCGTCCCCGGCACAGAAACCCCCGATCACGACCTGGTCGCCGACCGCGGTGACCGAGCGGCCGGCGCAGTCCGTGCCGGGGTCGGCCGCGGTGACCAGAGCCTGGTCCACGGACGGGCCATCGATGCGCTCGTCGCAGTCGTTGTCGACGCCGTCCAGGAGCTCGGGGGCGCCGGGGTAGGCCGTCGGATCCTGGTCGTCGCAGTCCTGGGCGTTGGCTGCCCAGCTGCCTTCGGTGCAGTCGCTGACCGGGTTCTTCGGATCACCGTAGCCGTCGCCGTCGGCGTCCAGCCAGGCGTCCTGGGAGACCAGGTCCTCGTCGACCTGGTCGTCGCAGTCGTCGTCGACCCCGTTGCACAGCTCGGGGGCCCCGGGAAAGGTGCCGGCCGCCAGGTCGTCGCAGTCGTCCTGAGCAGCCGAGGCCCCCTCGGGCGCTTCGCAGGCCACCACCGCCGTGCCCCCCGCACCGTCGCCATCGGCATCGAGGTACCAGGTCGGGGCGTCGACGGCGTCTCGGCCGTCGGCCGTGCCGTCACAGTCGTTGTCCACCTCGTCGCCGCAGGTCTCGTCGGCGCCGGGGTGGATGCGCTCGTCGCCGTCGTGGCAGTCCCCGTCGGACTCGGCGTAGCCGTCGCCGTCCCTGTCCGCCGTGCCGACCAGACATGCCAGGACCCACCACCAGACCACCGCGACCTCCCTCGAGCCGGAGGGGAGTATCGCCCAACCCCCAGCCCCACCTGCAGGCGTTATCGTTCGCAGACCGGGAGGCACAGGTCTTGGAGTCCCTGCAGCACGGCCGCTACGAGCTCCGAGACGTGCTGGGTCGTGGGGGCATGGCGACGGTCTACCGGGCGTGGGACACCCGCCTCCAGGTGGAGCGGGCGATCAAGATCCTGGCGGACAACCTGGCGTCGCGCCCCAAGCTCCGGGACCGCTTCGAGTCCGAGGCCCGCACGATGGCCAGGCTCCACCATCCCAACCTGGTCACGGTGATGGACGTGGGCCAGGAAGACGACCGCTACTACATGATCATGGAGCTCGTCGACGGGGGCAGCCTCCAGGACCGCATGAAGCGCGTGGGCGCACTGAGCCCCCGGCAGTCCAGCGAGGTCATGCAGGGGGTGCTGAGCGCGCTGTACCTGGCCCACAGCAAGGGCGTGGTCCACCGGGACATCAAGCCCCACAACATCCTGCTCACGGCCGAAGGCGTGCCCAAGCTGACCGACTTCGGCATCGCCCAGATCCAGACGGTCAACACCATGACCCGCACCGGCGCGGTGATGGGCACCCTGGCCTACATGGCGCCCGAGCAGCAGCTCAACGCCAAGGGGGTCGACGCCCGGGCGGACATCTACGCGGCGGGGGCGACCCTGTGTGCCATCGCCCGGGGCGGCGAGCCCACCGAGACCCTGTACGTCCAGGAGGCTCACGTGCGGGCCTTCGAGGGCATCCCGGCGCCGCTGGTCGCGGTGATCACAAGAGCCTGTCGGTACACGCCAGAGGACCGCTACGCCACGGCCGAGGAGATGCGCTCCGCCCTGGCCCTCGCCGACGCCAAGCTGGCCGAGGACATCGACATCACCCCGCTGGGTGCCCCGGTGCCGCGGCTGGAGGAAGGGGTGTGGAGCCGCACCCTGCAGCCCCCCTCGGACTCTCAGGACACCCCCGGCAGCAAGACCTGGTCCACCGAAGGCATGTTCGTGGAGCGCCAGACCCCGGCCAGCCGGGCGGCACGACCCTCGACCCCGCCCCCGGCTGCGCCCCAGCGCAACCGGGACACGATCTCCATGGGGGACTTCGACGAGGCCCCCGCCGAAGAGCCCCCCGGTTTCGACGCCTCCCTGCCTCCGTCCGAGCCCGACCAGGACGAGCTCGGGGTCGGCGCGACCGCGTTCGAGGCCGGCCAGGCCCAGCGTCGTCGCCGGTTCGGGTGGGGCGGTGCCGGGCTCTTGGCCCTGGGCGCGATCGTCGCCGGTGTCTGGCTGGGCTCGGGCACGCCGGATCCGGACCCCGTCGGACCTCGCGCCACGCCGGCGGTCCAGCCGGCGCCTCCGGGCGATGCGCGGCCGGCCGCGGTGGCCGAGCCAGTGGTCGAGGCGGAGCCAGAGCCCGCACCAGAGCCCGAGCCCGAGCCCGCACCAGAGCCCGAGCCCGAGCCCGAACCGGTCAAGGCCAAGGCCCAGGAGCCGCCAACCCGCCCGGCCAAGGCCTCGACCCCGCGGCCCAAGCCGGTCCAGCCCGAACCGGAGCCGGTGCCCGAGCCCGAGCCCGAACCCGAGCCCGAGCCAGAACCCGAGCCGGAGCCAGAGCCGGAGCCCCCGCCAGCCGCCACCGGTCGGCTGATGGTCAACTCCCTGCCCTGGAGCCAGATCACCGTCGACGGCGTGGACAAGGGCAGCACCGACTGGGCTGGCGGGCTGAACGCCGGACGGCACAACCTGGTGCTACGGACCCGCGACGGACGGGTCCACCGCGCGACCGTGACCGTGCCGCCCGACGGCGTGCTCCGCTACTGTTGGGACTTCGCGGCCGGCGCCACCTGCTCCCGCAGTGGCCGCTGACGGCGCCTGCGCTACCCTGGCGCGTCCCGAGGGAAGACATGTTCACGCTGCTCGTGACCACCGCCCTGGCCGCCGATCGGGTGCTGGACCTGGACGGGGACGCCGATCTCGAGGCCGTGGCCAAGGTGGCGGACCTGGACGCCCCGCCGCAGCCTGTGCGGGTCACCGACCTGTCCCAGCGCCCCGCTTCGATCACCGGCGGCGGCCAGCTCACCTGGTGCACCGGGGCGCCCACCGACCTGGACGGCCTAGCCACCGCGATGGCCAACGCCGAAGGCGCGATGGCCTACATGGAGTACGAGGCCGCCGCAAAGACGCTGGGCGAGGCCCTGTCCAGCCTCCAGTGCCTGGCCGATCCGGTGGATCCGACCGTGGCCGCCCGCCTGTTCTACCTGCGCGGGGTGGTCGCCCACCGCTCGGGCTTCTCGGAAGAAGCGTCCAAGGCCTTCGGCATCGCCCTGGTGTTCGCACCCGACCTGGCCTGGGACGACGCCTTCCCCCCCAAGGCCCTGGACTTGTTCGACCAGGCCCGCCAGACCGCAGCAGGCCTGGAGACCGTCGCCGTGACCCTCCAGCCCGCCGGCACCGTGGTCCTGGATGGCCGTCCGGCCACCACCCTGGATCTGGTCCCGGGCACCCACCTCATCCAGGTCGACGGCCAGACCGCGTCCCTTGAGATCTACCCCGGCACCGCCCCCACCCTGACCCTGCCGGCCCTGTTCGACGGCGTCGAAGACATCCAGGACCCCGCCGCCCAGGCCGAGCTCACCCTGCTCGCTGGCGAAGACCGGATCCTGGTGGTCCAGGACGGCCGGGTCTGGGGCCCGGTCGACGGCGCCTACCAGGACCTGGGCCGACTGCCGCGCACCAAGGCCACCCCCGAGCAGGCCCCCGCAGAAGCCGAGTCCGCCGAAGAGCCTCCCAGGGAACCGTCGGCGGGCGGACCGCGCTGGCTGTTGCCCGGCGGCGGCGCCCTGGCCCTGGGCGGGGCGGCGGTCGGCACCGCGGCTCTGCTCGCGACCCGGAGCGCCGCGACCACTGCCCGCAGCAGCACCACATGGGAGGCCTACCAGCAGTCACTCGGCGCCGCCCAGACCCGCTCTCGCGTGGCCCAGGTCGGCTACGGCGTGGCGATCATCGGGGGCGTCGGTGCGGTCGCGGGCCTGGTGCTGACCCAGGACAGGGGGTGGTCACTGGTGCCGACGCCCGGGGGGCTGCTCCTGACGGTGGTCCGGTGATCGGACTGCTGCTGCTCGCCTGCTTCGAGGTCACCCCCGACGCGGTGACCGACTGGCCGTGGACCGACGCGGACGGCGACGGCTTCGACCCTCTGAGCGAGGGCGACTGCGACGACAGCGACCCGACCGTCTACCCGGGCGCACCCGAGCTGTGCGACAGCGTGGACAACGACTGCGACGACGAGACCGCGCCCCTGCTCCAGACCCTCTGGTACCTGGACCAGGACGGCGACGGCTTCGGGGCCCAGGGCGACGGCATCAGCGCCTGCGCAGCCCCTGCGGGCCACGTCGCAACCACCGACGACTGCGACGACGACGACGCCTCGTCCTACCCGGGCGCCACCGAGACTTGCGGCGACGGCATCGACCAGGACTGCAATGGCGACGACCAGTCCTGTGGCGACACGGGAGACACCGGCGACACGGGCACGACCCCCGAGCCCAGCGCCGACGCCACCCTGTACACCCTGGTGCGCACCGGTGAGTCCGACAACGCGGTCTGGCAGTCCCAGCTGGACGGCAGCAGCGCCCAAGAGCTGCTGGCTCTGGAAGGCACGGTGAGCTCCTTCGGCAACCTGGCCGTGGACCCCACCGGCCGCTTCCTGGCCTTCTGGGCCGACCAGCTCGTGATCCTGGACATCGCCGATGGCACGGTGGTGACCTCGGCTGCGAGCGGGGCGGTCTACGGCCTGGCCTTTGCCGACGCCGGCCGCTCGGTCTGGCTGAGCGACTACGAAGGCGACCTGTGGAGCCTGGTCGACGCGACCACCGGCGCGGTCCTGGACAACCGCTCGCCGCTGTTCCCGGACAACAGCGCCTATGCCCGCCCCTGCCAGGAGCACCCCGCCGGGCCCACGATGCTCACCCACCTCTACAAGGGCCAGGGCCGCTACGGGGGCTTCACCTTCTGGAACACCCACACCGACGACCACACCCTGATCGACGACAACGGCTTCGTCGAGGAGAGCTACTGCGCCGTGCTGGGCCCGGACCACGTGCTCGCGGCCTACATGGAGGGCGGCCCGGCGGACCCCGACGCCCTGCAGGTCATGGACACCACCGACGGCGCCGAGGTCTTCCGGGCCGAGGCGGCCAAGGGCGAGGCCATGGGAGTAGCCGGCAGGATCGGCTGGGCCCCCGACGGCACGAGCGTGCTGGCGGCCGTCGAGGTCGGCAGCGGCGGCGGCAGCGAGGTCCGCGCCTATGACCTGACCACCGGGGCCCACGCGGTCGTGGCCGAGTACCCCGGGGCCAACGTGACCGGCCTGGCGGTCGGCTGGGACCGACTGCAGGAGCCCGTGGCGTCCGAGACGGCCTACCTGTACGTCGACGGCGTCCAGACCGCCCGCATCCCCATACCATCGGACTGGTCGGATCCGCCCACTGTACAGCTCGGCGCCCGCAACGCCGAGTGGGACAGCGTGCTCCTGGAGGTTCCCCGTGCCACGCTGGTGGACGAGGACTTCGAGCTGGACAGCGGGTGCTTCGACACGGGGACCGTCGAAGGGGGTGCTCTGTCCACCGGAAAAGGCGCGAGCTACCCCGCGTGCGAGGTGAACCAACTGGACCCCATCGGCGACGCCTGGATCCTGACGATGGTGGGCAGGGGCCCGGCCGAGGGAAGCGACGAGTACGAAGTCGCCGCGGGCTTCGCCGAGGTCCAGATCGGCCTGGACTCCGGGGGCGGTTCGTCGAACAGCCAGCTGACCACCGCAACCGGTGACCCGGTGGACTTCGCCTTCGCCTTTGACGGGGCCTGGCACACCTTCACGCTGTCGAACCACCCCCTCCCCGTCCCATGATCCTCCTCCTGTTCATCAGCTGCTTCCAGGTCGCACCGGAGTCCGTCGCGGACTTCCCCTGGATCGACGCAGACGGGGATGGTGTGGACGCCTACACCGAGGGCGACTGCGACGACAGCGACCCCAACGTCTACCCGGGCGCCCCAGAGCGCTGCGACGGCGTCGACAACGACTGCGACGACGCCACCCCCGAGCTCCTGCAGACCGTCTGGGCCCCCGATGCAGACGGCGACGGCTTCGGCGATGGATCCGCGTCGATCAATGCCTGCTTCGGACCCGCTGGCTACACCGCAGTCCTGGGGGACTGCGACGACAGCAACCCCGCGATCAATCCTCTCGCCCAAGAGGTCTGCGACGACGCCGATGCCGACGAGGACTGCGACGGCACGGTCGAAGACGCCGACGACACCGTGGACCCGGCGACGCGAGAGACCTGGTACCCGGACGCCGACCAGGACGGCCACGGCGAGGCCGGGCACGACGGGGTCCGGGCCTGTCAGCCCACGATCTCTGCCGCGCTGAGCGACGACGACTGCGACGACACCGAGCCCCTGGCCAACCCCGACGAGCCCGAGGCGTGCCTGGACCGGATCGACAACGACTGCGACGGCGTGGTCGACAGCTGCTTCGGGTCTCTGGCCTACGCGACCGCCGCGGTCCGGGGCAGTGCCGGGGACACCCTGGGCGGCGCGATCATGGCCCCGGGGGACGTCACCGGCGACGGCCAGACCGATCTGGTGGTGGGGGCCTATGCCGAGAGCAGCAACGCCTTCCACAACGGCGCGGTGCGGGTCTACGAAGGGCCGCTGGATCGCGAGGCCGACGCCAGCGGCGCCTTGCTCACCTTCACCAGCACCACGAGCGAGGTCCACTTCGGCGAAGCCCTGGCCAGCCCCGGCGACCTGAACGCCGACGGCATCGCGGAGCTGTGGGTCGGGGCCCCCGGTCATGGCGGCGACAGCAGTCCCACCGATGCCTGTCTGTTGGAGAGTCCCCACGAGGACGGGTCCACCCTGGAGGAGAGCTGCGTGCTCAGGCTCACGGGGGCCGCAGGCTGGCACCTGGGCTCGGCGGTCACGGCGGTGCTGGACCAGGACGGGGACTCGGTGCCCGAGCTGGTGGTGGGGGCCTATGGCGGGCAGACCGTCTACCTGGTCTCCGGCACCGAGACCGGCTCCCCGGCGGTGAGCGACAACGACCTGCTGGCGGGCATCCACAGCGGCCACGACAGCCACCTGGGCGACGAAGCACTAGGCATCGCGGACTGGGACGGCGACGACGTCGGCGACCTGGCGGTCGCTGGCACACGAGTCTCGGGGAGCGGCCTGGGCGAAGCCTGCGTGCTCCTGGGGCCGATCACCGGGACCCTGAACACCGGCAGCGGCCAGGACTGCGCGCTGCTCACCACCGGTGCAGCTGCCAACGACTACCACGGCACCGCCATCGGGGCTGGAGACGTCGACGGCGACGGCAAGACGGACCTGTTGGTGGGGGCCCACGGTGTCGACGACAGCGCGGGTCAGGTGACCATCTACCTGGGCGGTACCACCGGCGAGCTCACCTCGGCCGGCGCCTGGGCCACCCTGCGCGGGGGCGCCAGCGGGGACGAGGCCGGGCGCTCGGTGGGCAGCGGCCAGGACCTCGACCGGGACGGCGACCGCCACGACGTGGTCGTGGGGGCGCCCAATGCGGCCGGCGGCGACGGCCGGGTCTACCTGCTGACCGGCCTGACAGCCGGCGCCCACAGCCTGACCGACGCCAACCTCATCCTCCACGCTGAAGACACCGACGATGCCGCCGGAAGCTTCGTCCAGCTGGTCTCCGACCTGGACGGCGGGGGCCTGCCGGACCTGTTGATCGGCGCACAGGGCTGGTCCGACGGCCAGGGCGCGGCCTATGTGGTGGTGCTCGAGGACCTGTAGGAACCCCGGCACCCAGGGCGTTCAGCGACCCTTGGCGGTCTTGCCCATCGCGCCCAGGTCCACGAAGGCCCCGGCCTCGCCGGACACCACCGGCATCTTGCCGTCCCACTTCTCGACCGCGCGTAGCTGCACGATCTCGTCGGTCAGGGTCTCCCGCAAGAGCTCCTGGGCCGACGCCTCGGCCTGGGCTTCGATGAGCAGCGCATTGGCGCGGCCCCGTGCGGCGGCTTCGGTCTGCTGGGCCTCGATCTCGATGCGGGTCAGGTCGTTCTTGGCCGTCAGGGCCGTCTGTTCGGCGACCTGCTTGGCCTCGACCGCGTCCTGGTAGTTCTTCTCGAACTTGAAGTCCGTGATGGACAGCTCGGTCACGTCCACGTGCAGGGCCTCGACCGTGAGCCGCAGCGCGGTGTGGATGCCCTCCTTCACGGCCTGGCGCTTGGTGATCAGCTCCTCGGCGGTGAACTGGGCCGTGGTCTTTTTCACCGCCTCCTGGACCGCGGGCTCGATGATGCGCACCTCGACGTCCGGCAGCCGGCCCACGTCCTGGTAGAGCTTGGCCGCCTGGGCGGACGAGACCCGGTAGTTCACCGCCACGTTGGTGGTGACGACCTGGAGGTCCTTGGAGCTCGCCGACGCCTTGGCCTCGAGCTTCTGGATGCGCACGTCGTAGTCCACCATCTCCTGGCTGATCAGGTTGACCCAGTACAGGCCTTCGGGGTGGATGTCGGGGTCCACCTCGCCCCAGGTCATCTGGACGCCGACGGTGCCCGCGTCGACCACGTGAGGCAGGCAAGCGGTGGTGCCGAGGAGCAGGGTCGCGGACAACAGCGAGGCGACGAGGCGCTTCATGCAGGGTCTCCCAGGTGAGGCTGTGCCGACATGTACGAGATACCAACGCTTCTATTGCCTTGAAATCACTCGCACTCTTGGTCCCAGGCACCGCCCTGACCGATGCGAGGGGCGTCCCCAGCAGCCAGGGCTTCCAGCAGGCAGCGGGTGGCCCGCTGGGGACCTTCGTGCTGGAAGGCGACCTCGTGGCCGTCCTGGATCCCGTCCTCGGCGACCTGGATCAAGAGCCGCAAGTCGCCGTCCGACGTGTGGGGCAGAGGCACCTGGGTGCCACCCGAGAGCGGGAGCAGCGCAGAGACCGGCCGCAGGTGGGCGACCTCGTCGGTGACCTCGTCGAGCGCTTCCCCCCCGAGATCCAGGCCGAGCGCGACGCTCAGGCTATTGGCGATGGGCGGCAGGATGTAGCGGTCCACCATGCCCTGGTGCATCAGCACGTCCAGGTCCCGTTCGACCAGCCCCGCAGCGGCCGGCGGCGTGTCGGCGCCCTCGCCACCCCACTGGAGCAGGGCCAGCAGCACGTCGTGGCTGTGCAGCTCGTAGCCGGTGCTGCTGTAGCCGAACATGGCCTCGGCCAGGGGGCGGACCTCGAGGGGGAGCTGCTTGTGGACCACGTTCTCGATCCAGGAGCCCCCGGCGCCGCTCAGGACCAGGGCGTCATAGGCGGGGGCATCGTGGAGCACGACCGGCGCGATGGTCGCGCCCATGGAGTGGCCCATCAGGGCGAGGAGGTCGGTGTCCAGAGCCGCCGTGCCGTCCAGCCCCGGGCAGTCCGCGGCGTCGATCTGGAGCCCGGCCAGGAGTGCCGGCAACGCGGCGAGCTCGGCGGCGGACTGGCGCAGGTTGTCGCGCATCGCCACGGGGTTCGAGACGTTGAAGATCAGGAACTGCTCGTCGCCGCCGGTGGTGTTGCGCAGACCCCCCAGGGGCCCGTCGACGCTCACGCCGGCAAAGCCCGCCGCCGCGAAGACCCGGGCGTAGCCGGAGCCCGGCTCGATGAGCTCCTCGGCGTCCCAGGTGCCGCGCTCGACCAGGGGTCGATCGCCGCCGCCGCCGGTGCGGATGAAGACCGCGGCCGGGAAGCCCGTGGCCGGGACCGCCGTCCGGGGCAGGGTGACCAGGATGCGGGCGGTCTCGACGTGGTCCAGGACCGGCGACCCGTCGACGAAGGCGATGCCCCCGCCCCCATCCAGGTAGGGCGGCTCGCCCCCTTGAAAGACCGGCACGGTGAGCGCGCTCTCGACGACGCAGTAGCCGTCGAAGACCTCGGTGACGGTCCAGGGTGTGTCCACGTCGGTGGCGAAGTCCGCCGCGACCGCCGCCGCCAGGGCGCTCTGCTCGGCGAGGGGGTCCCCGGTGCGGAAGACCGTGAGCGCCGCCAGGTCCGCGGTCTCGACCCTGTCCTCCCAGCGAGCCTGGGCCGCGTCGGGCAGCGGCTGGAGCAAGGTGTCGCCCACCTGTTGCGCCACCGCCGCCGCATAGGCGCTGTCCGGCCGCAGGGGCAGGCCCTGGACCGGCAGCAGGGCCAGCAGATCCGGGGCGCCCGAGGGACCGCCGTCGTCCAGCACCGCCACGTCGATCGGGTGGCGCTGTCCGGTCTCCAGGTCCACCAGCCACACCGGGCTGTCGGCAGCGATCGAGCCCACCGCATCGGGCCAGCCGGCCTGGGGCAGCCGGCCGTCGAAGGGCAGGTAGATCGGAGCGGTCAGCCCGAAGCCCGTGGCCACGCCGTCGAGCAGCGCGACCAGGTCGTCGATGACCGGGAGCGCGCTCGGGTTGGGGAAGTCCTGCAGGTCCACCGTGCCGTCCGGCGTCAGGCGATGATCCCCGGGCAGAGGGCTGGCCCAAAAGCTGCCCTGGGGCTCGAAGCGCATCGCCGGCCCGTCGGGAGTGGGCTCCGGGGTACAGGCCAAGGACAACAACCAGAAGGTCATCTCCGGCCGCTAACGCTGACTTCAGAGGGTGCCACCCTCCGAGAGCCACGGGGCCGATCTCCGCCCGCGCGCTTGACGCCCAGCTGTGGGGGGCTAGCTGACGTGCCGTCTCTCCCCTTCCCCAGGAGCCCCCGATGGCCACCGACACCCAGACCTTCGGCTTCGAAGCCGAGGTCCGCCAGCTGCTCGACCTCGTCATCCACTCCCTCTACAGCCAGCGCGAGGTCTTCCTGCGCGAGCTGGTCTCCAACAGCAGCGACGCCCTGGACCGGTTGCGGGTCACCGGCCTGAGCCGGGACGATCTGCGGGTCACCGACGACGAGCCAGGCATCTCGGTCTCCCTGGACGCCGAGAACAAGACCATCACCATCTCGGACAACGGCATCGGCCTCACCAGCGAGGAGGCCCGGGAGCACCTGGGCACCATCGCCCGGAGCGGCACCAAGGCCTTCGTCCAGGCCCTCGAGGAGACCCAGGGCGACGACGGCCTGATCGGCCAGTTCGGGGTCGGCTTCTACTCGGCCCTGATGGTCGCGGACAGCGTGACCGTCGAGTCCCTGTCGGCCCTGCCCGACGCCGAGCCCGTGCGCTGGACCTGCGACGGCTCGACCACCTACACCCTGGGTGCGGGCTCCAGGGAGACCCGCGGCACCGACGTGGTGCTCCACCTGCGGGACGACGCCGCCGAGTTCGCCGACCTGGACCAGCTGCGCACCATCATCCGCCGGCACAGCGAGTTCATCCGCTACCCGATCACCCTGGACGACACGGTGGTCAACGAGCCCCACGCCCTGTGGACCCGGGACCCCAAGGACGTCGCCGAAGACGAGTACCAGGCCTTCTACCGACACGTGACCGGCGACTGGGGCGAGCCCGCCGCCTGGCTGCACGTCCGGGCCGACGCGCCCCTGCAGTACAAGACCGTGCTGTTCTTCCCCGCCCGGGCGCCCCACGACCTGAACTACCCGGACGGCAAGCGGCCGCTCAAGCTCTACGCTCGCCGGGTGCTGATCGAGGACGAGGCCAAGTTCCTGCTCCCCGAGTACCTGCGCTTCGCCCGGGGGGTGGTCGACACCGAGGACCTGGACCTGAACGTGTCCCGGGAGATGGTCCAGCAGACCGCGCTCATCACCGTGCTCAAGGGCCAGCTCACCAACCGCATCCTCAAGCGGCTCAAGGAGCTCGCCAAGAAGGACAGCGACACCTACGAGGCCCTGTGGACCGAGTACGGCAACGTGCTCAAGGAGGGCATCCACAGCGACTTCGAGCGGCGCGACAAGCTGGTCGAGCTGGCCCGGTTCCGCACCACCCGGGGGGACGACCAGTGGGTGTCCCTGGCCCAGGTGCTCGAAGCCCAGGCCGACTCCGACGACACCATCTGGTACCTGACGGGGCCCGACCTGGAGACGGTGAAGCGCTCCCCGCACCTGGAGAGCTTCCGCCAGCGCGGCATCGAGGTCCTGCTGCTCACCGACGTGGTCGACGAGTGGGTCACACAGGCCCTGCCCGAGTACCAGGGCAAGAAGCTCCAGAGCGTGGCCCGGGGCGAGCTGGACCACGAGGACACCCCCGAAGCCGAGCTGGCCGAGGGCCTGGTGGGCTGGATCCAGGAGGTCCTGGGAGACCAGGTCAAGGAGGTCCGGGCGTCCAAGCGCCTGACCGACAGCCCCAGCGTGCTGGTCGACGACGCCGCCGGACTGGGGGCCAACATGGAGCGCATCCTGGCCCAGATGGGCCAGGCCTTCCCCACCAGCCAGCGCATCCTGGAGATCAACGCCGGCCACCCCCAGGTCAAGACCCTGGCTGCGCTCTACGACGCTGGCGAGGCGGACCGGGCTGCGCCCCTGGCGGGGCTGCTGCTCGACCAGGCCCTGCTCCTGGAGGGCAAGGTCCAGGACCCCGAGGGGCTCGTGGATCGGATCCAGGCGCTGGGCGTGCTGGCGGCTGGGGCGCTGGGCGTCGAGGGCCCCGCGCCGGCGGCCGAGGAGTAGCCGTGTAGGCTGGGGCGCCGGAGGTGACCGTGACGTCGTGGCTGTGGTTCTCGCTGCTCGCCTGTGGAGACGACGTCACCACGGACTCCGGATCCGTGCCCGACGACACGGCCACCGCCCCGACCCGGGCCTGCGACGGCACCCACTCCCGGGTCGGACACGTGGCCGAGCTCGAGACCCACCACCACGAGACCGCGGGGACCGCCACGATCCTGGATGACTGCACGATCCAGGTGGCCGGCTTCACCTACGACGGCACGGGGCTCGACGTGCGCTTCTACGGCGCCCTCGGGGGCGACTGGGGAAGCGGGTTCGCCATGACCGACGACCTGCGCCGGGACGGCGGCTACGCCGACGAGACCCTGACGTTCTCCATCCCCCCCGAGCAGACCCTGGACGACCTGGACGGCCTGAGCCTGTGGTGCATCGACGCGGCCGTGAGCTTCGGGGACGGCACCTTCGCCGCGGTCGAGTGAGCCCGGTCACGCTGCTGATCGGGGCGCTCCTCGACAGCGCCTGGCGACGGCCGGACACGGTGGTCACACACACCGACACGTGGTTCCAGAGCCGCACCCCGTCGAGTCCCCTGAGCCTGCACAACAGTGTCCGGCTGGCGGTGCTCGAAGAGGCCCAGGTGGACGCCCGCATCGACGCCGTGCTTACGGACCACCGGGACCGAAGCGCGGAATTCATGTGGACCGTCACGCCGCGCTGTCGACCCGTGGACCTTGCCCAGCGCCTGCTCGCTCGGGGACTGGTCCAGATGGACGAGGCCTGGGGCATGGTCCGAGACACGCGGATCCCCATCGAGCGGGTGCCCGAAGACGTCGTGGTCTCCCCGCTCGAACCGGGAGACGACGAGGACTATGTCGCGGCCTGTGTGGCGGCGTGGGGCGCGGACAACGCGGACCCGGACGCGGTCCGCGAGAGCCTGGTCCTGGCACGTGGGCACGGGGAAAACCAGTTCTTCCTCGCCAGGCGCGACGGGCGGGCCATCGGCACGGCCCACATGCGCTTTCCACCGGGCTGCGGCTACCTGATGGGGGCGAGCGTGGTGCCCGCTCAGCGCGGCACCGGGGTCTACCGCGCCCTCACCGAAGCGCGGCTCCAGGTCCTGCGCGCGCGCAAGGTCGACGTCGCGGGCATCCTGGCGATGGTAGAGACGTCGGGCCCGGCCTGTCTGCGCATGGGCTTCGAGCACGTGTGCACCTTCCACGCGTTCAGGCAGCCCGGGGACTGACCAGCCCCCACACCGCGCCCAGGGACAGGGACCAGAAGGGGTCGACTGTCCGGTTTCGCAGACCAGTCGGGGTTCAGTGTCCGCTGAAACACCGCTGAAGGCCGAATTCAGGGTCTGGCCCCCTCCGGAGAGGGTGCCGGCCGGCTCCGAGGACCCAACTCCGGACACAGAACCCCATCTGGTCCCTGGAACCGGACATTCGACCCCGCCTGGTCTGGTCTCACGGGTCCGGCAGCCCCTCCATCCACGCCTTGAGTCGCCCCCGCCGGTGCTTCGGCGGCGCCAGCACGCGGCGCTCGGTGTTGAAGGGCGGGTCCAGGAAGTGCGGTGCGCTGGTCTCGGGGTCCCGGGTCGCTGCATAGGGCGCCAGGAGCCGCTCGACCTCGGACCGGGTCGCGGCGTCTGCCGCCAGGATGCGCACCCGGTCCCGGCGATGTTGCTCGACCTGGTAGGACCACGCCAACCCCTTGCTGCGCGCCGGCCACTCGATGGCCAGGGTCTGTCCTTCGCGAGTGATGACGAACCAGACCAGGGGCCCCCCGAGCACCAGGATCGCGAACACGACAGACAGGGGCAGGGCCGCGGCCGGGTCCTGCCAGGCCAGGGACAGCCGCTTCACCAACAGGCTCGCGTCGGCCAGGTGCGCCGCATAGGCCGGCAGGTCCTGGGCCAGGACCCGCGCCCGCTCGTCGGCCAGGTCAGCCTGGCGCTGGGCCAGCACGCCCGGGGTGAACGTCTCGGCGAGCTCGGCCAGCGCGGCCTCGCGGGTGTCCAGCGCGGCGAGCACGACCTGGGCGTGCAGCACCACCATCTGCTCCCGCTGGGCGTCGACCACCTCCTCGGGCACGGTGCCCGCGGCCAGCAGGCTGGCCTGGCTGAAGGGCACCGCGAACAGCAGCAGCACCCCCAGGGTCCACATCGACGGCCGCCACTCCCGGGGCACTTGGGCGTGCCACCGAGCGTGCCCGGTGCCCGCCACCACCAGCCGGAGCAGGTTCACCATGAACAGGGCCATACCCACAGCCCCCACCAGCCCGAAGATCGCGCTGTCGAAGGCCAGGGCCAGGACCGCGTACACCCCCACACCCACCGCCGTCGCCGACACCAGGTTGCCTACCCCCACTCCGGCGAGCTTCAGCTGCTCGGCGCGGGTGTAGCGGGGCACCAGGTCCCCCAGGGTGTCGGGGTCCAGCCCACCCAGGTCGTAGAGCACCAGGAGCCAGCGCATCAGGCCTTCTCGACGAATTGGTCCAGGTCGGCCTCGATCTGCTCGGCGGTGCGCTTGCGGAACGCCTCCAGGGCTTCATCGCTGAGCTGCTGCTCGACCCGGAGCCGGGCCTGCTCACGCTGGATGGCCGCCTCGTACTGGTGATAGCGCTCCTTCAGTGTCACCACCTCGCCATCGCCACGGACCTGCATCGCCTCCAGCTCGATGCCGTCGCGGGCCGCGACCAGCTGCTTCAGGTTCTGCTCCAGGTAGTCATAGGGCCCCTTGGCGAGCATGAGCTTGAACAGGATCGGCGCCACCTCGATGCTGAGCAGCAGGAGCATCAGCATCCAGCCCCCGATCGGGCTGATGTGCTCGGCGATCTGGATCCGCTTCATCAGCCCATCCAGGTTGTTGCCCTGGCGGGCGTTGAACTCCTTTTGTTCGTCCAGGTCCGCGTTCAGACTCTCCAGCTCGGCCTTCCACCGGGTGATGTCCGACGCCACGGGCGCGTTCCGCGACGCGCCTGCGACCTTGTCGGCGTCGAGCTCTGCCTGGAGCGCGTCCAGGGTCTCCTTCTTGTCCCGCCAGGCAGGACCCCGTCCGGCCACACCGCTCCCGGTGAGCCCTTCGGCCTCCAGCTCCAGCTGCTTGCGCTGGGCCACGATCTCCTTGCGGCGCTCCTCGAAGTAGTCCCGCCGCTCGTCCAGCCGCCCCTGGGAGCCGTCGATCTTCTCCAGGAGCTCGGTCTTCTTCTCCTCGACCAGCTTGGTCGCCTTGTCGTTGAGCTCGGCCACGTAGCTCTGCTGCTCCAGCTCGAGCTGCGCCTCGATCTCCGACTCCATGATGCGGATCTCGAGAGGCTTCGACAGCGTCACCCCGATCATGATCGCCATCAGCAGCCGCGGCATTGCGCCCCCGAGCTCCTGGAGCGTGAGGGCCTCGGTGCCGTCTCCCTTGCCGCCGCTGGAGACCACGAAGCGGTCCAGGTTGAAGATCACCAGGCTCCAGACCAGACCGGCGGTGATCGCGATGGCCACGGACGGCGTGTGCAGCGCCTGCTGGGCGCCGGCCAGGGCCGTGTCGTCCTTGGGCGCGAAGACCGTGTAGAACGCGTAGCTGCCCGAGATGAAGGCCAGCACCGTGGTGGCGAAGACGACGCCACCGATGCCTTCGTACTTGGCCCACTCGCCGCGGGGGCAGCGCTGGAGCAGCTCGTCGTCGACGCCGGCACAGAACCAGAGGAAGCGGGTCAGGGGGCCGGGCTTGCGGCTGAAGTCGTAGGGAATGCCGGCGGGGGGCGGGGTCGGCTCACTCATCAGAGGGCTCCTGGGAGAACTGGAAGCGGGGGACCGCCGGCAGGCGCAGGTCGGCAAGCAGCCGACGGCCATCCAGGCGGAGGGAGAGGGGCACGCGAGGGGCCACGGGACGCGGGAGCGGTGGACCCTTGCCGGACAGCTGCACCGTGTGCTCGGCACTGCCGAAGATGTTTCGAACGCGGACCTCGAAGGGCCCGGGCACCGGCGCCAGCGCCCGCCAGCTCACCGTGCCTCGCCACCAGCGTCGGGTGCCGCCGACCCAGGCGAAGCCCCAGCCGCTCACGGTGATCCAGACCGGGGTGCGGCCGTCGGGCAGGGTCAGCGCATGCTGGACCTCGACGGCGTCGATGGTGGGGCGACCCAGGCTCATGGGCAGGGCCTCGTGACGTCCAGGCGACGGTTGTAGCGGGCCAGGTCGCTGTCTTGCACCACAGGGTGGGCGTCGCCCAGGCCCAGCGGTGTCAGGCGGTCCTCGGCGACGCCCTCCTGGAACACCAGCCAGTCGGTCACCGCCCTGGCCCTCACCCCCGACAGGCCGGCCTCGGGGCCGTGCCCCTCCACCCGCACCGGGCCTTCGATCCCTCGCAGGAGCCGCCCCAGCCTGCGCAGGTGCGGTGCCGCGCCAGCGGTGAAGTGCTCGGAACCCTCCTCGAAGAGCACGTCGCCAGACAGGTGCACGGGTACACCACAGGTCCAGTCGTCGGTCTGCCGCAGCGCGCCGTCCAGCGACAGCCGCCGGTCGCCCCCGATGTCCGTGGCGTGCTCCAGCAGATCCGCGTCGGGGTCGTGGGCCATGGCCTCCTCGAGGTGGTCCCAGGTCTCGGCGGCCGCGATGCGCACCGGCAGGCGCCCGTCCAGGCCCGGATCGACCAGGGCACACGCCGCCTGGGGCTGGGCACTCCACAGCCACAGGCCATAGCTCCAGGCCGTCGCCGCCAACACCAGCGTGGTCCGCCAGCGCACGACCAGCCCGCTCACCAAGGGCAGGGCCACCGGCACGAGCCACCAGGCGGGCCGGGCCTCACAGGGGTCGCTGCCCACCCACCAGGCCAGCACCCCGGTGCCGGCGGCGGCCAGGCCCAGCACCCCCACCGTGCCCAGACAACCCTGGCGGCCGGCCCACTGCCGGGCCCTGGGCAGGCGCCCGTGGGTGGTCCAGGCCACGGCCACCCCACCGAACCACAGCCCCACGGCCCCCGGTCCCCCCACCAGCCACAGGGCGACCGCCACCGAGACCAGCAGCGGCACGCCCAGACACCCCACCGCCGCGCAGCCCAAGCTGGCGCCGCTCCCGGCGCCGTGGCCGGAGCCTTCGACCGCCCGGGTGTCGGGGCCGTAGACGGTCAGGCCGTCGTCGGCGGTCGCCACCTGGCGAGGCTCGGGGACCCGCTCGGCCTGGTCTGGCGAGACCACCGGCAACAGATCGTCCGGACCTGGGATCACCCGGGCCCACAGCTCGGCCCGGACCCGCACGCGGTCCTCTTCCGAGTGGAGCACGCGCAGGTCGTGGAGCCGGACGTCGTGGAGATCTGCCGGCAGCGCCGCGGTGGGTCCCTGGGCCAGCAGCACGTCGGGGATGCAGTCGGCCAGCCAGGGCAGATCTCGGAGAGAGACCGGCGGTGGACCGGCGGCCCGTCCCACGGCAGTCAGCACCCCACCCCGGTGCTCGGGCACCGCCCCCATCACCAGGTCCCCGTCGTAGCGCCCGCAGATCCACGGACCCGGTGCCGGCGCCCTGGCCAGGGCCGCGTCTCGGGCCACCCCGTAGGCGCCGCGATCGAGCCGACCCAGGTCCCTGTCCTGGCGCAGCGCAGCGATCTGAGCAGCGAGGGTCGTCAAGGGGTCCCGGGGCAGGACGGCGAGGGTAGCAGCCGTCCGGCGAACGGCTGTCCGCTCGGGGCTATTGCACCGCCGCGGGCCTCTGCGCTCCGAGATCTCCCAGGGTCGCCAGGGCCGAGAGCGGGCCCACCCAGGCGGCCAACACCCCGGCGATCACGCCCTTGAGCCAGCACCAGCTCCCCGGGTCCATGCCCTGGGGGTAGAGCTCGGCGAGCAGCCACGACAAGGGCACCCCGAACACCAGCACGCCCACGGCGCCCAGCAGCAGCGCCCGGCGCCCGGTGTGGTCGGGCAGCCGCGCCAGCAGCGCCAGGTCCTCGCGGCCCCAGTCCGGCAACGGGAGCCTGTCCTGGGCCACCTGGGCCCGGGTGACCCAGCCCACGATGAGCGCCACCAGGAAGGGCAGCACGAAGGCCGTGACCAGCGTGTCGGTGGCCATGCTCGGGTCGCCACTGGCCGGCACCATGTCCAGGCCCCCGAAGATCACCCGAGCGATGCCGTAGTTGATGCCCAGGTTGATGGCGAAGCCCACGATGCCCTGGTCGAGCCAGAGGAAGCGGCGGTGCTTGGGGTGGAGGACCAGCGACATCGCCGGCCCCCTATCCCCCTGGCCTCACACCATCGCCGCCATGCCCTGGGCCACGGTGACGACCGGCGCGTAGCCGAGCTCCCGGGCCGCCAGGTCGTGGCGAACGGTCAGGCTCCGAGAGGACGCGGCGGCGGCGAACCCCGTCACCGGGGGCGCCGCGGTCTTGCCGCTGAGCTTCCAGAGCCCTTCGATCCCGGCAGCGGCCCCGCGCACCAGCCAACCCGGCAGCGAGCGATCCGGCAGCGCCAGCCCATCGGTGGCTGCATAGGCGGTCAGGAATTCCCGGATGCTGTGGTCCTGGTCGTCGCGCACGAAGTACGCCCGGCCGCCCTGGCCGCGCTCCAAGGCCAGCAGGATGCCGTGCACCAGGTTGTCCACGTGGGTGGTCGACAGCCGCGCGCGCCCACCGTCGAGCCAGGTGAACGCCCCCTGGGAGACCATCTTGTGCAGCACGGGCAAGACCGTCGTGTCGCCCTCTCCCCAGATCAGGCAGGGCCGCACGGCGACGGTCTCGAAGCCCGGGCGGTTCGCCGCCTGGACCAGGCGCTCGGCCGCAGCCTTGGTCTCGGTGTACGGGAACCGATGGCGGGCCGGATAGGCGGCGGTCTCGTCCAGATCGACCATGTCGCCGCCGTCCCAGACCGCGCCCACCGTGCTCACGTGCAGGAAGCGCTCGACCCCGCCGTGCTCGGCGGCCAGCAACAGGTTGCGGGTGCCCTCCACGTTGACCTGGTGGTAGGTCTCGGCGGGGCCCCACTCCTCGACATAGGCCGCGCAGTGGATGACCACGCTGGCACCGCCCAGGTCCCGTGCCGCCACCTGCTCCAGGCTGCAGCGGACCGGCGTGGCCCCTCGGGCGGCGACCTTGCGGGCGGCGCCTTCGGACCGGGCCATCGCCAGGACTTCGTGCCCCTGGCTGGCGAGGGTCTCGACGACCCGACCTCCGACAAATCCACTGGCTCCGGTGACGAACACGCGCATGACGATCTCCTTGGGGGTGTGACGCCGCCAAGATGTGCGCCAAGTGAGGTCGCGTCCCATGCATGATATGCACACTTCCATGCATCAGATCGATTTGAAGGCCATCGACCTGAACCTGCTCGTGGTCCTGGACGTGCTGCTCACCGAGCGCAGCGTGTCCCGGGCAGCACGGCACCTGGGCCGTAGCCAGTCCGCGGTGAGCCACAGCCTGGCCCGGCTGCGGGACCTCTTGGCGGACCCGGTCCTGGTGCGAACCGGTCGAAGCATGACCCCGAGCCCCCGGGCCGAGGCCATCGCCGAGCCCCTGCGGCGGGTGCTCCACGACGCCGAGCGGGTGCTCGCCCAGGCCCCGGGCTTCGATCCCGCCACCTCGGCCCGACGCTTCACCCTGCTCGCGCCCGACGCGCTGGGGGTGATCCTGCCCGAGCTGCTGGCGGCGCTCGCCGCGCGGGCCCCGGGGGTGAGCCTGGAGCTTCGCGCCGTGCCCCCCTCCATCGAGGGCGCTCTGGCCGAAGGCGCCGCCGACCTGGCCCTGGCCCCCCTTCTGGCCGCTGCGCCCGCACTCCGCGCCCGGCGCCTGGGTACCCTGGGCCACCACGTGGTCCTGCGCAGGCACCACCCGGCGCTGACGGACGGCCGTCTGGACCTGGCCGGGTACCTGGCCTGGCCCCACGTGGTCGTGCGCACCCCCGATCCCGGCCCGTCCCTGGTGGGCACGGCGATCCAGGCCGCAGGGCACTCGCGCCGGGTGGGCCTGGCGGTGCCCAGCTTCTTGATGGCCCCGACGATCGTCGGCCGCTCGGAGCTGTTGTTCACCTGCCCGGGCGCTCTCGTGGCCCCCGTGGCCGATGCCCTGGGGCTGGTCCTGGTGCCCGTGCCGGTGCCGATCCCCGAGGTCCCCGTCGCCGCGCTGTGGCACGTGCGCCTGCACGAGGACGCCGGCCACCGCTGGTTCCGCAAGACGGTGGCCGAAGAGCTGCGGCGCTGGCTCAGCGAGCTCGGCTGAGGGCGGTATCGTCTCCCCGATGACGGCCTTCCTCCTCGCGGCCTGCTGGTACGACCAGGATCCGGACTACCAGCTGGTCTGCGCCCACTGATGGTCCTGGTGACCGGGGCTGCACGGGGCATCGGCCGGGCCATCGCCGCGGCCTTCCTCGAAGGGGGTCACCCGGTGGCCCTGGCCGACGTGGACCTGCCGGCTGTCCAGGCGACCGCCGCCGAGCTCGGCGGGACCGCCCACGCCCTCGACGTGACCGATCCGGTCGCCTTCCAGGCGCTGGTCCAGACCCTGGAGCCCCTGGAGGTCCTGGTCAACAACGCCGGCATCCTGGTGGTCGGCCCCTTCCTGGGCACCGACCCCGAGAGCGCGGACCGCCAGCTGGCCGTCAACCTGGGCGGTGTGCTGAATGGCTGCCGCGCGGTGCTGCCCGACATGGTCGCCCGGGGCACCGGCCACGTGGTCAATGTCGCGTCGGTGGCCGGCAAGGTCGGCACCCCTGGGGCCGCGGTCTACAGCGCCAGCAAGCACGCCGTGCTGGGCCTGACCGAGTCCCTGCGCTTGGAGCTCCGCGACACCGGCGTGCACCTGGGCTGCGTGCTCCCCGGCTTCGTCCAGACCGAGCTCATCGAGGGCACGAACCCACCGGCCTGGCCGCCGCCTGTGACCCCGGCCCAAGTCGCCCAGGCGGTGCTGACCCTCGTCCATCGCACCGAGCCCGAGCGCTATGTGCCCGCCGCGGGCCGTCTCGCCGACGTGCTCCCCCGCCTCACCCCCGAGTCCACCCGGACCTGGCTCGCCGAGCGCTTCGGTGTGTTCGACGCCTTCACCCAGATCGACGACGATGCCCGAGCCGCGTACCGGGCCCGGCTGGACAGAAGGACCGGCCCGGACGACCCCGAGACGCGCTGAGCGCGGCTCAGCGGCCCTTGGTGAACTCCTTCCAGCGCTTGCGCACGAGCCCCTGGAACATGTAGCTGCCCTCGACCGTCACTTGGGGGGCCCAGGTCAGCACGTTGCCGGTCGCCTGGCGGCTGTAGGGCTTGGACAGGAAGACGCGAGCCGCGGTCTTGACGCCAAAGGGGCCTTTGTTCACCTGGAGTTCGACGGCGCCTACGATGGCCGTGTCGATCTCCCACAGGTCACCGCCGATGCCGGACTGGCGCGGCCCGTCGTAGAGGGTCCAGACCACCGCCGGCCCTCCGCGGAACAGGACGTCCCACTTGAAGGACTCGGGCTGTCGGTGGGGGACGCGCAGCCCGGGGGTCAGGGTGATGCCGTGGCGCAGCCGGAAGCCGTCGCGCACGTCGTCGTCCCAGTCGTGGTCCACCTGGGGGTTGCCCGGAGACAGGAAGAAGCCGAAGTCCACGTAGGCCAGCCGGCCCAGCCGGGAGTCGACCCCAGCGGTGACGCCACCGACGCCGGGCCCGGAGACCGCAGACAGACCCGCGTGCACACGAATCTGGGCGTCCAGGCCGGTGCTCTGGGCCTGGGCAGGGCTGGAGAGGGTCAAGGCCACCACGATGGCGGCCAGCAGACGGGTGAGGGAGGTGAGCGGAGAAGTCACGGCGGGTGGTCCTCAGTCTTCGAACAGGTGAACGCCCAGGTCGACGAGGGCAGCGAGGTCGTGGACCTCTCCCTCCAGGCGGGGCAGCTCCACCAAGAAGCCGCCGGCGGCGTCGAGTCTAGCAGCGAGATCGTCAATGAGTTGTCGTTCCCGGCCCGCGACCTCGCGGAGCCTTCCATGGGCGGCGCCCAGGCGGGCCAGCAGGCGGGCCTGGGTGCCGGCGGGCAGGTCCTGGCCGTGGGCCTGGACCGCCTGGGCCAGGAGCTCGCGGGGATCCAGCGGGTCTTCTCCACACTGGTGCACCTGGTTGACCACGGTGCCCCCCCGGGGGAGCTTTCGGGCGCGAAGCTCCCGGGCGAAGAAGTCCGCCACCTCGAGGGAGGCCACGTTCGGCGCACACACGGTCACAAAGGCCGCGTCGCGTGAGGAGAGGAGGTTCATGACCGCTTCGTGACGCTCCCGGAAGCCGTCGACCATCTCAGTGAACAGCTGGAGGAACTCGCTAAGGCCCTCCAGGAAGTCCTTGCCGAAGATGAAGCCCAGCAACCGGAACACCACCGCCGACGTGCCGGCCACGAGCCGCCCGAACACCTTGCGCTCGTCATAGGGCGTCAGGAACCACTTGATGATGCCTGGGTCGAAGAACCGGGTCAGCCGGCTCGGCGCCTCGAGGAAGTCCAGGGCGTTCTTGACCGGCGGGGTGTCCAGCACGACCAGGTCGAAGCGCCCGCTGGCCGCCAGGTCGTGGAGCATCTCCCCGGCCATGTACTCCTGGGTCCCGGCAAAGGTCGACGACATGACCCGGTAGATCGGGTTCGCCAGGATGCGCCCGGCGGTCTGTTCGTCGGGGGCCATCTTGCGGATGAGGTTGTCGAAGGCGCTCCGGGTGTCGAGCATCATCGCCCAGAGCTCACCGCCCCGGGCGGCGTCGAGCCCCAGCCCGGCCAGGTCGATCCGGGTCTCCTCGTTGCCGAACTTCTTGAGCCCCAAGGCGTTGCCCAGGCGCCGGGCCGGGTCGATGGTCAACACCATGACCCGTCGGCCCTGCTGGGCGGCCCACAGCGCCATGGTGGCCGCCACGGAGGTCTTGCCGACGCCACCGGAGCCCACACAGACCACCAGGGAGCGGGTCCGGAGGAGCTCCGGGGGTCCGGGGATCGCCGCCCGGTTCACGGGCGCACCTGGCTGGACCGGGCGAGCGCCGCCGAGATCTGCCGCACCAGTCGGCCCGGTCCATGCTCCCGGGAGAGCCGGGGGATGTCCAGCAGGCGCACGTCGTCGAGGCCCTGGGAGAGCCGCAGCTGGGCCTCGGCCGTCGACCGCTCCAGCACGGCCTCCCAGCGGCCGGCCCGGACCAGATCTGCAGCGGCGTGATCATCGCCGATCGCGTCGCTCAGGCGATCGAGCAGTGCCGATTCCCCATCGTCCAGGGTCGGCCGCGCCGACTGGTTGAGCACCACCAGCGGGATGCGCAGCACCGGGGACTCCTGGCGGAGCTTGGCAAAGGTCTCCAGGGTCTCGGTGACGACCATCTCCTCGGGCAGGGCGACCATCACCAGGTGGCTGCCGGGATCGCCCAACAGCGCCATCGCCTCCTCGCCCTTCTGACGGATGGGGCCGGTGGCGAACAGCCGCTTCACCATCCAGGGGATCTGCAGGATCGAGACGGCGTGGCCGCTGGCCGGCAGGTCGACCACCACCAGGTCGTATTCCTCGCACAGCCAGACAAGCTTGCTGAGCAGCACGACCTCTCGGCTGCCGGGGGTCGCGTCGAGGAAGCGCTGGACCATCCGGTTTCGCAGGATCATCTGCACGATCCGCCGGATGCCGACCACCCGCTCCACCCACTCGGCCAGGGCGCTGATCCAGTCCAGGTTGGCGACCCACAGGTCCGGCGCCACGCTGCGGGGCTCATAGGTCGGGGCCTGACCGTAGATGGCTGTGGTCGAAGGGTGCTGGTTGTCGAATTCGACCAGCAGGGTCTTGCGGCCCTGGGCCGCCGCGAGCTGGGCGATCGCCGCCGACACCGTGGTCTTGCCCACCCCGCCCTTGCCGGTGACCAGCACGAGCTTGCCGTAGACCAGGTCGACGACGTTCAACGGCAGCTCCGGGGCGGGGACGAGCGGCTGTCTCTATCCGGCGAGGAGGGATGATCGAGCAGCGGCGAGAAAAGTGGACACGGGTCCGGGGTCAACGTGGCTCGCGCGCTCAGCCCAGCCCCAGTGCATCGCAGGTGGCGGGTGGCAGGCCCAGGACTGCCGCCGTCGCCTGGGCCTTGGCGCAGAGCGCGGCCCGCTCTGCGTCGTCGACGCCTTCCATCAGGGCGTCCAGCGCTTCCCAGGTCCAGGAATTGGCCGCCGCCTGGAGGAGCTCCTCGGCGTCCAGGTGCATCCCGCCAAGGTCGTCGTCAGCGGGGGGTGCGGCGTCGGCGAGCCGGCGCTTGTACCGCCGCCAGCGCAGCGGATCCACCCCGGGCTGGAGCGCAGCCCGGAGCTCGAGGACTCGCGCCGGGGCCGCGGGGGCCTCTAGCGCAGCGTGCGGTGAATCGGGGGTCGTGAGACGTGGTCGTCCACGTGCACGGGGGT
>CAZFLE010000050.1:0-46758 GCA_964519895.1 uncultured Enterobacterales bacterium
GGTTTCCACCCCGGCGGCTTCCACACGTGCCGCAGCTTGTCCCCCAGCGCGTCCGCCGACCGGACGTCCCGCCACAGATCCCGCAGCTCGTGGAACTGGCAGTCCCAGAGCTCGCGCCCGTCCCAGTCCTTGACCAGCCCGTAGGTGCAGGGCTGCTCCTCGGGCACGAAGGTCCCGAACAGCCGGTCGAACAGGATGAAGAAGCCCCCGTAGTTCCGGTCCAGGTACTGGGGATTCGTGGCGTGGTGCACCCGGTGGTTCGACGGGGTCACGAGGAAGCGGTCGACCCAGCCCAGCTTGCGCACGTACTCGGTGTGGTACGCCAGCCCGTAGAACTTGAAGAGCTTGTCCACGATCAGCACCACCAGCGGGTGGATGCCCAGGATCGGGATCCAGGCGTAGAACGGGAACGTGACCGCGAAGCCCAGCACGCTGCCCCGGATGCCGGTGGTCAGGTCGTAGTGCTTGGGCGAGTGGTGCACCACGTGCACGGCCCACAGGAAGCGGCAGCGGTGCTGCAGCCGGTGGGACACGTAGAACATCAGGTCGTTGATCACAAAGGTGAGCACCCAGACCCACCAGTGCAGGCCCAGGTCGAACAACCGGTGCTCGTAGACCCAGGCCTGGATGGCGAGCAACCCGGTGGCGTAGAAGACACCCTCGGCGCCGAACGCCAGGGCGCCGCACTTGACCCCCAGGCGGCGGCTCCCGATGTCGCGCCCGGCATGGGTGCGGGCCATGTAGACCGTCTCGGCGATGATCGCGGCGATGCCGAAGCCGTAGAGCAGCGGCGACACGGTGCCGTTGAAGGCTTCGAGGGCGGCCAGACCTTCCATGGTCCTGGCCTAACGCTCAGGCGACCCGGTGAGCCGGTTCCCGACCTGTGAGCACGGCGATGGCCCCCTGGGCAGCGAGGCGGGACATCGCCTGGCGAGACGAGCGCGTGGCCGAGCCCAGGTGCGGCAACAGGACGGCATTGGGCAGGTCCAGCAGGCCCGGGTGGACCCGGGGCTCGTGCTCGAAGACGTCCAGGCCCGCGGCGGCGATCCAGCCCTCGGTTAGCGCCTGGACCAGGGCGGCCTCGTCGACCACGGGACCCCGGGCGGTGTTGACCAGGACCGCGGTTGGTTTCATGGCCCGCAGCTCGGCCGCGCCGATCAGGTGGCGGGTGTCCGGCGTCAGGGGACAGTGCAGGGACAGGAAGTCGCTCTCGGCCAACAGGGTCTCGAGCGACGGCCCGGCGCTCTGAGTCCGGCCCATCACCTGAAGGCCAAAGGCCCGGGCCCGGTCGGCGACTGCCCGGCCGATGCGCCCCAGCCCCACAATGCCCAGGGTGGCGCCGTTCAGGTCGGCGCCGACCAGCATGTCTGGGGCCCAGCCGTGGAAGCGGCCCTCCCGGATCAGGGCCTGGCCTTCGCCCACGCGGCGGGCCGCGGCGAGCAGAAGGGTCAGGGCCAGGTCGGCGGTCGCCTCGGTCAGCACGCCCGGGGTGTTCGTGACCGGGATGCCGCGAACCCGTGCAGCATCCAGGTCCACGTTGTCGGTGCCCACCGCGTGGTTCGCCACGACCCGCAGCGGCCCGGCGTCCAGCACCGCGCCATCGACCCGGTCGGTCGGCATCGGGATCAGACCGGCGCAGCCCCGAACCCGGTCCAGGAGCTCCTGGCGCGCGATGGGCGCGTCGGCGATGCGCACGTCGACGTCGAAGCCGGCCTTCTCGAGCAACGCGACGCCGACCGGATCGATCACACGGGTGACCAGGACACGGCTCACGGTCGCTCCGGGGTGCCGCGGCCCTCGGGGGGCCGAGCCAGAGCCCGTACCACCGGGTCCGTGTGGTCCGCAAAGGGGGCCGGATCGCCCGGCGCCGGACGCAGCAGGCCGACCATGCGCCAGGCGGCGGTCCAGCGGACTTCGGGAGCAAGGTCGTCCAGGAAGAGGGCCAGGTCGTCGGCGGTGGTCGTCTCCCGGAAGAAGAGCGCCTCGACCAGGGCGATGCGCAGGTCGGTGTCCAGGTCCTGGGACACCAGCCGCACCCCGCCGCCAAAGGTCGGCCAGGCGCGCACCTGGCCCAGCTCCCGAGGCGGCACGGCGGGCACGTAGCGGCCGACCCGGCGCGCCCGAGGCAGCGGCTCGCCGGAGGGCACGTCGCCCCCCCAAGCAGCGACGACCCGGTCTCGCAGGTCACCTGGCAGCGCCTGGTCCCAGGGGGCCAGGATCCTGACGGCTTCGAGGGCCCAGGCGGTGCGGGCGGCGAAGCCGTCTTCCCCAGCGGCGGCCCGAGCGGCGGCCGGATCCGGGCGGCCGTGACCGTAGTAGAGCCGGTGCCACAGCCCGGCTCGCAGGTCCCGCAGGCCCGCGTCGCGACGGTCCGTGGGCAGTCCGTCGAGGCCGGCGGCCGCCGCGGTGACCAGGGCGTCGAGGGTGCCCGGGAGGGTCGGATCCTTCGGGTCCCACGTGGGGTCCGGGGTCAGCCGCCAGGCCACGTGGGTCAGGCAGAAGCGAGCATAGCGCTCCGCCCGAGCACAGAAGGCGACCCCCTCGACCACGCGCCCCGCTCGGGCGAGCTCCTCGCCCACCCGGAAGGCGCACTCCTCGGCCCACCGGCCCTCGGGAACCTGGGCACAGGCCGCGTCGGCCCCGACCGGGTCCGAGGCCTCAGCGGCCACCTCGGCTCTGCTGATCCAACACGGGATGCGCAGCTCTTCGTGGGGTTCGTCCGCACAGTCCACGGGCGCCTGGGCCACCGGCTCGGCGCTGCCGCTGCACGCCAGCAGCAGCAGGACGATCACGCCTCGAAGTCCACGCGCGGGCCCCAGGGCACCGGCTCGCCGGCCCGGATCTGCTCGAAGCTCGCCCGGCCGATGGCCGCGTCGCCGCCGGACACACAGTGCTCGTAGGCGGTCGCCTCGAGCTCGCGCCGCGTCTCTGCGCTAGCGCCCACGCTGCCCAGCACGGCCCGCTTGAAGGCCGCCACGCTGGTGGGGCTGTTGTGGGCGACCCGCGCCGTGAGCGCCCGGGCCCTGTCCAGGGCGGCGTCGAGATCGGGCACCACCTCTTGCACCAGGCCGATGCGCAGGGCCTCGTCTGCCGAGATCCGCTCGCAGGTCATGCCAAGCCGCAAGGCCTGGGGCACGCCGATCAGGGACCACAGCTCACTGCTGCCCCCGGCACCGGGCAGGATGCCCAGGCCGGTCTCGGGCAGCCCAAAGGACGCGTCGGCCGTGGCGATCCGGTAGTCGCAGCAGATCAGGTACTCGGTGCCCCACCCCAGCGCGACGCCGTGCACCACGCCCACGTGGAACAGCGGGAGCCGCCGCACCCGGGCCAGCACCGACCGCTGCCAGCGAACGTGGGCCCGGACCTGGTCGTCGGTCCATCCCCTGCGCTCCGTGACGTTGGCCCCGGCGATGAAGATCGGGGTGCCCCTGCGGGAGCGCCGCCGGGTCCAGGTCACCAGTGCGCGGGCATCCAGGGTGTCGCAGAGCTGCTCGAAGCCGCGGAGCTGCTCGCAGCCCATCTCATTGGCCTTGCCATGGTCCAGCTCCAGCCAGGCCACGTCGCCTTCGGTGGTCAGGTTCAGGGACATGGGCGCCTCCGTCGGGAGGGCGGCGATAACCTACCGGCGAAAGCGATAGCGGGCCCAGCCTCGGCTCAGGCGCAGATCGCCGGGCTGCAGGCCTTCGAAGCGCAGGTCTCCAGCGGCGCTGGCGACGGTGCGAAGTTCTGGTCCCCATCGATCCGACGTACGCCGGAGCGAGCTCACATCACACCCCAGAATGGCAGCCTGCTGTACCTGGGACCCAGGGGACATGCAGCGAGCCGCCCGCCATAGCAGCTTGCGGGCAGGGCCCCGTGCGTCGAGGTCCTGCCACGGGGTCCGGCTCACCGCCGAGACCGCCCCTCGGAGCCGCAGCAGGCCCGGCTCTCCAGGCTCCACCAGGTCCAGCGGCCAGGGCAGGTCGGTGCCTTCGACCCGAACGGTGGGGTCCGAAGACACGTACCGGTGAAAGCGGACCCGGTCCGGGTCCACTCTGACCACGGGCCGCACGGTCAGTCCCACGCGGTCCCGATGAGTCGACCAGGCCCAGGCCAGCGGATCGTCGACCAGGCCCGCGCGGCAAGGATTCAGGTGGATGTAGCGCACGGAACGCCGCAGCTTGACAGCCCCCTGGACCGGCTCCGGGGGCCCCTGTCGTCGCCACACCGGTCCATGGACGCCACGCCGGGCGTTGCGCCAACGGGCATAGGCATTCAGCGCGAGCCCCAGCCCCCACGACACGTCGCGCCGATGGAGCAGGTGAATGTGGTCGGGCATCAAGCACAACGCGAGGGGGTCCGGCACTTGATGGAAGAGGCGCTTCCACAAGGCCAAGGCCTCGACGTGGGAGCACCACAACAAGGTGCCTGGGAGCGAGCGAGGGGCATGGTGAACGGCCATGGGCGCAGCGGCTTTCAAGGATCAGGCCAGACCCTGACCCCGCTCGCCAGGCCGCTTCGTCAGCCTGGACCCGTCGAACCTTCGACACCCTGTCAGGCACCGAGCCACCTCGAGTGCGCGGTCTGCGCCCGATTACGGCGCAGATCAGGTCGGATTGGCGTCTCCCGAGCCCACCGCGGCTCCCGGCACGAGGCCGACCGCGCGTTCGGCCCCACTGCGTGCAGACGACCGCGCAGTGGGCGGGGCTCCGTGTCCTCCCGCTGACCGCGCCATCCCGACTCGCACTCCCCTGCCGGCGGCGATAACTGGAGGGGCCGCTCTGGAGCCCCTGTGCACGTTGCCGCTGTCGGGCATGCGTTCCCGGACCACTACTACGACCAGGACGCCCTCTTGCAGGCGTTCATGGCGTTCTGGGGCAAGCGCCACTTCAACCTGGGCCGGCTGGCCAGGCTGCACAAGAACGTGCTGGTCGGCGGTCGCCACCTGGCCCTGAAGCCCGACGAGTACGAGGCCCTGAGCGGCTTCGGGGACTCCAACGACGCCTGGATTCGCGTCGCCCAGGACGTCGGCGCCCGCGCCGTCACCACGGCCATCGAGCGCAGCGGCATCCAGGTCGAAGACATCGGGGCCTTCTTCACAGTCACTGTCACCGGCCTGGCAACCCCCGCCCTGGGCGCCCGACTCATGAACCGGCTGGCCCTGCCCACGCACATCAAGCGCATCCCGATCTTCGGGCTGGGCTGTGTGGCCGGCGCCGCCGGCATCGCCCGCGCCGCGGACTACGTCAAGGCCTTCCCGGACCAGGCCGCCCTCCTGCTCAGCGTCGAGCTGTGCAGCCTGACCGTCCAGCGCGACGACCTGAGCATCCCCAACCTGATCAGCACCGGCCTGTTCGGCGACGGCGGCGCCTGCGCCGTCGTGGTCGGTGCGGACCACCCGGCTGCCCAGACGGCCCAGGGGCCGCAAGTGCTGGCCACCCGCAGTGTGTTCTACCCGAACACCGAGCGCGTGATGGGCTGGGACATCAGCGAGCGCGGCTTCAAGGTCGTGCTCTCCGCAGACGTGCCCCGCATGGTCAGCGACAACCTGCGGGCCGACGTCGACGCCTTCCTGGCCGAGCAGGGCCTGACCGTGGCGGACATCGGATCCTGGGTCTGCCACCCCGGCGGCCCCAAGGTGCTCGAGGCCTTTGCCCAGGCCCTCGACATCACCCGCGACGCGCTCCAGGTCACGTGGGACCACCTGGCCCAGGTCGGAAACCTGAGCTCCACGAGCGTCTTGATGGTCCTCGAGGACACCATCCGCGATCACCGCCCGCCCCCGGGCTCCAAGGGCATGATCCTGGCCATGGGCCCGGCGTTCTGCTCCGAGCTCGTCCTGGTCGAGTGGTAGGTCCGACCCAGGCCCTCTACCTGGGCATCTGGGGGCTGGTGCTCCTGGAGCGGGGGGTGGAGCTCGTGCTCTCCAAGCGCAACGCCGACGCGGCCCTGGCCCAGGGCGGCATCGAGGCCGGCCAGGCACACTGGCCCGTGATGGTGGCGCTGCATGCCCTCTTCCCGGTGGCCTGCATCGCCGAGGTCCTGCTCCTGGATCGACCCTTCGTGCCGGCGCTCGGTGCACTCTGCGGCGTGGGTCTGCTGGCGTCGATGGCCCTCCGCTACTGGGCCATCGCGACCCTGGGGCCCCGCTGGAATGCGCGCATCCTGGTCGTGCCCGGCCTGCCCGCGGTCGGCGCCCGCGGCCCCTATCGCTTCGTGCGCCACCCAAACTACGTGGCCGTGATCACGGAATTCCTGGTGCTGCCGCTGATCCACAGCGCCTGGCTGACCGCACTCACCTTCACCGTGGCCAACGCCTTGCTCCTGCGCACCCGCATCGCCGCCGAAGAGGCGGCCCTCAGCGAGCACTGCAGCTACGACAGCGCCCACGGTGACCGCAATCGCTTCGTCCCGGAGACGTCCCGATGACCGACGCCGAGATCCTGGCCGGCCTCCAGACCGTGGCCGAGGAGCACCTGGACTTCGAAGGGGCGCTGGCGCCGGACACGCGGCTGCTCGACGCACTCCAGCTGGACTCCATCCGCCTGCTCACCTTCGTCGTCGAGACCGAGAATCTGTTCCAGGTCTGCCTGGAAGAAGGCGACGAGGAAGGCATCGAGACGGCCAGCGATCTGTTGACGCTCGTGCGCGAGCGCCTGGATGCCGGCCCCCAGGAACCCGCGTGAGCCGCACCCTCAACGAGGCGCTGTTCGCCGCGGGCACCTGCAAGACCAAGGGTCTGCGGCTGCTCGACCGCCGAGAGCGGCCCACGCGGATGACCTGGGACCAGGTGCTCACGCGGGCCCTCGACACCTGCGGGCGTCTCCAGGCCCACGGCGTGGGGCGCGGCGATCGGGTGGCGCTGATCTACCCGACCGTGCCCGCGTTCTTCGATGCCTTCTTCGGCATCCTGCTCGCCGGCGCCACGCCAGCCCCGCTCTACCCCCCGGTTCGGCTGGGGCGACTCGACGAGTACCACCGCAAGACCGCTCGCATGCTCCAGCTCGCCGACGCGAAGCTGGTGCTGACCGACCACTCCGTGCGGCGGGTCCTGGGGCAGACCATCGAGCTGGCCCGGCCTCCCTTGGGGTGCCTGGTGCTGGACGAACTGCCCCGGGGCACCGCAGAACCGGTTGCCGTCCGTCCCGACGAGCTCGGCCTGGTCCAGTTCAGCTCTGGGACCACCGTGGACCCCAAGCCCGTGGCCTTGTCCCACGGCGCCATCCTGGCCCAGGGCCGGCTGATCGAGCAGGCCATCGAGCAGACCTTTCCAGAGGTCGACGGGCTGGTCCATGGCGGCTGTTCGTGGCTGCCGCTGTACCACGACATGGGGCTCATCGGCTGTGTGATCCCGGCGCTTCTTCACCCCGGCAACCTGACCCTGATCCGGCCCGAGATCTTCGTGGCGCGGCCCGCTGTCTGGCTCCGGGCCATCTCCAAGTACCGGTGCACCGTCGCCACGGCCCCGAACTTCGCCTACGCCTTGTGCGTGGACCGCATCAAGGACGCCGACATCGCCGGCGTGGACCTGTCCCACTGGCTGGTGGCCATGAACGGGGCAGAGCCGGTAGCGCCCGACACCCTGCGGGCCTTCCTGGAGCGCTTCGGCGCCCATGGGCTCCGTCCCGAGGCCCTGAGCCCGGTCTATGGTCTGAGCGAAGCGTCCCTGGCGGTGACCTTCACCCCCTTCGATCGGCCCTTCCAGACCGCTTGTTTCGACCGGGACGTGCTGGCCCAGGAGCAGCGGGCCGAGCAGGCCGATGACGGCGTGGAGCTGGTCAGTGTCGGGACCGCGCTCCCGACCTTTGACGTCCAGGTCCGGGTCGACGGTGCCCAGGTGCCCGACGGGCGGATCGGCACGGTCTGGGCCAAGGGTCCGAGCCTGATGACCGCGTACCTGGGCAACCCCGAAGCCACGGCAGCCACCCTGGTCGATGGCTGGCTGGACACCGGCGATCTGGGCTTCGTGCACGGGGGCGAGCTGTACCTGACAGGACGCGCCAAGGACGTGCTCATCCTGCGCGGCCGCAACCACGCGCCCCACGAGTTGGAACAGGCCGTGGACCGGGTCGCCGGCGTGCGCACCGGTTGCGCGGCCGCCACCAGCCACCGGGCCGAGGGCGCCAGCACAGAGGCCCTGATCCTGTTCGTAGAACACGCCCGTGACGCCGACGCCGATTCGCTCGCCGCACTTGTGACCGCTTGCCAGCAGGCGGTGCTCGAGACGACCGGACTGCGGGTCGACAGCCTGATCGTACTGGCACCGGGCACCCTGCCCCGCACCAGCAGCGGCAAGATTCGGCGGGGCGAGGCCCTTCGACGCCACCTGGCCGGAGAGCTGGTGCCCCCCCAGGACGTCGGGGCCCTGAAGCTCCTGGGCACGATGCTCAAGTCCCGCCGCGCGTTGGCCCGCAGTCGCCGGTGAGGCTCGCCGTCGTCGGCGGAGGACCCGCCGGCCTGGCCGTCGCCATCGCCGCGCGACGAGAGGGACTCGACGTGGTGGTGCTGGACCAGGCGTCGCCGGACATCGACAAGGCCTGCGGCGAAGGGCTGATGCCGGCGGGCACCGCCTGGCTCGCCGACAACGGCGTCGAGGTGGACCCCGAAGGCACGGCGCCCTTTGTGGGCATTCGCTACGTGGACACCACCACCGGCTCGGTGGCCCAGGCGCTGTTTCCCCACGGGGCGGGCACCGGGATCCGGCGACTGCACCTGCATCGGGCACTCGTGGCGCGGGCAGGTCAGCTCGGTGCCGAGCTGCGCTGGAAGACCCCGGTGATCGGGCTTCACCCCGACGGGGTGCAGCTCGACGGCGAGGTGGTGCGGGCGGACCGCGTGATCGGCTGTGACGGCCTGCATTCGGCGGTGCGCAAGTGGGCCGGACTTGGGGTGCACTGGGCGTCGTGGCAGCGCTTCGGCCTGCGCCGGCACTATGCACTGGCCCCCTGGTCGAACCACGTCGAGGTCCACTGGGCCGACGGATGCGAGGCCTACGTCACCCCTGTGGGCCCGAACCGCGTGGGCATTGCCATGCTCTTCAGCGGCGAGAAGGCCCGCTTCGACGACCTGTTGGCCCGGTTCCCCGACCTGGCCGCCCGCCTGGCCCAGGCCCCCCACGACTCACAGGTGCGCGGCGCCGGCCCTTTTCGGCACAGCGTCTCCAGCGTGCACAGCGGGCGCGTACTGCTGGTCGGCGACGCTGGCGGCTACGTCGACGCGCTGACCGGCGAGGGCCTGTCCCTGGCCTTCCACGAGGCCGATGCCGCCGTGGCAGCCATCCGCGACGGCGAGCCCCGCCGCTATGTGCGCGAGCACGCGCGCATCACCCGGCTCTACCGCTGGACCACCGGGCTGCTCCTAGTGGTGGCCCGCCGGCCCTGGCTGCGGCGTCGGGTCGTGCGAGCCCTGGCCGCGGAGCCACACTTCTTCGCGCAGATGCTCGGGGTGAACGACGGTGCGGTGTCCCCGGCCCGGTTGCCGCCGCTGCCCACCCTGCGCTTCCTGGGCCGGCTGATCGTCTGACTGCGGACCCAGCCAAGCCATTCCATGGTCACGCCCCAATCAGATCGCACCAGACAAGGCCTTGATCGTGTCCAGGGCCCGCTCCTGCTCCGCGATCAGGTGCATGCCCACGAAGCAGGTGTGGGCGCCCATGGCCAGCTTCACGCCGCGGGCGCGATCGTCTTGGGCCAGGGCCTCGGCCAGCGCCAGGGCTGCGGGGGCCCACCAACCGGCATCGCCCGTCAGCTCGACCACCGCCCGCTCGAGCTCGCGCAGGTCCCCCAGGCCGACCGTGCAGCGCAGCCAGCGGATGCGCCCTGAGATGAGCCGGGCGCCGGCACCGTCGGCCAGCTCCTGGGCCCGGCTGAGGTCCCGTGCGCCCGACGTCGGGTCGCTCCGGGTGGCACACAGCCCACGGGCCAGCCGCAGCCAGGCCTCTAGCCCCACCAGGCCTCGTCGTCTGGCCCAGGCCACGCCGACGTCCAGCCCGACGCCGTCCGGGGCGATCCAGCTCGCTGCCAGCCCCCGCGCGGCTTCGGCGGACCAGCGGGGAGCCATGCGACTGGCCTGTTCCCACGCCCTCGCGGACTCGGCGAACAACGCCATCGCTTGCTCGTGCTCCCCACGGACCAGAGCGATCTCGCCCAGCTCGGCGGCACAGGCGCCGCGCACGGGCGGCGTCAGGCCCAGGTTGCGCTCCAGCTGTTCGAGCCGCATCACAGCCTCGTCCAGTCGGCCGATCAGACGGTCTCGCTGGACCCGCCGGAATTCCCGCGGCGGGCTCGGTCCGTCCCGGGGGTCGGCCGCCAGCGCTCCGGCGAAGGCGACCAGCTCGCCCCGCTGGAGCCAGATGCCGAGCAGCGTGTCCATGGCCAGCTCTCGCTGCTCGGCGCTGCTGGCCCCACGCACAGCGTCCTTGCTCAGGCCCTCGGCCCGCTCCAGCTCGCCCAGCTGGGCACAGGCCGAGGCCATGCTCAGGCGCACCGTCGACGCCTGGATCGGGTCCAGCCCCAGGGCCAGGGCCGCGTCACCGGCCTCGAGCACCAGCCTGGGCCGGTCTCCCCGTCGCCAGCAACTCTGGCACCGACCGGCCGCGTTGCGGGCCTGGTCGCCGTCGGAGCGGTCCCGGACGGCAGCCCAGGCGCGGGCGGCGTCCTCCCAGCGCTGTCCCGCTTCGAGGGCGGCAGCCTGGGCGACGGACGGCCTGCGCACGCTCAGAAGCGACCCTGGAGCAGGAGGCCGTTGCCCAAGGGCACCAGCCGGAGCTGCGTGTCACCCAGCGGAAGCACCGCGCCGGTCACAGCGACCGCCGCCCCAACGCCCCAGAGACCCAGGGTCAAGAAGCGGTAGGTGTTGTGCTTGCCCTCGATGTCGTCGGCGATCTCCGGGGTGACGTCCCACGGGCGGTCGTCGTAGTCCTCGAAGGACTGGTAGTTGGGCCGGTAGAGGGCGAAGTAGGTCGCAGCACCGCCAGCCACCAGGGCCACGCCGCCGCCGACGAGCCCGATCTTGGCCCCCGAGACCCCGCCTTCCTTGGGCTCCTTGGGCTCCTTGGGCTCCTTGGGCTCCTTGGGCTCCTTGGGCGGTTTCTCCTCCTTGGGCTCCTTTTCCTTCTTCTCCTTGGGCTCCTTTTCCTTTTTCTCCTTGGGCTCCTTTTCCTTCTTGCCGTCGGCCGAGCCGTCGCCCATGGACGCGCACATCCTGGCGTAGTCCGGCGGGTCCCCGAATTCGTGCCAGTCGCCGGTCAGGCCCTTGCCCATGCACAGGACCTGGACCAAGTGGGTGCCCCCCACCACGGCGTCGTAGTGGCTGAGCATGCGCCCGTCGACGTACACGCGGAACTCGGTGCTGTCTTCGGGGACCTGGGCCTCGACCTGGTCGCGGGAGTCGACTTCGGACCGCAGCGCCTCGAAGAGGTCCTCGGCTTCCTGGTCCGCGACCAGGGCCTTGTCCCAGCCGAAGCTCAGGTCCTTTTCCAGGGCCGAGCGCCAGTACACCAGGGTCTGCTGGTCTCGGTCGCCGCCGAAGAACTCCATCATGCCGCGGTAGTAGTCGATGCTGGCGATGGTGCTGCCCAGCACGACCGTCGGGGAGTCCGGCGCCGCGTCTTCGGCCTCGTCCAACAGATCCCGAGCCGTGTCGAAGTCCCCGTTGGTGATCGCCTGGATGGCCCCGTTGACGTGGTCTTCGACCGGGCCAGCCAGCGCGCTGCCCGACCCCAGACACAGCAACAACAAGGCGCTCACTTGCAGCCTCCGGTCCAGCCGTTCTGGTAGCTCTCCATGTTGAACTCGTAGCTGCAGGTCTTGCCCGCCTTGACGGTGAAGTACTTGCTGATCTTCTTGCCGTCGGTCGTGCGGGTCACGGTCGCCCGGTAGGACCCTGCAGGCAGATCGCCGTACTTCTTGGGCGGCTGGCCGAACTTGGCTTCGAAGCTGAGTGACTTGCCGTTGCCCACGACAGAGACCTTCGACCCAAAGGGCAGCACCTTGAGGTTCACTGTGCCGGTGGCGGTCGCCACGGCGGGCTCCTCGGGCTCGGTGGTCTCGGTGGCGTCGGCCTGGGCGTCGGTGGCCGGGTCGTCTGCCTTGGTGTCGGCCTGCTTGTCGTCCTTGTTGGCGTCGGACTTCTTGTCGTCCTTGTTGGCGTCGGCCTGCTTGTCGTCCTTGTTGGTGTCGGACTTCTTGGCGTCGGACTTCTTGGCGTCCTTCTTGGTGTCGGACTTCTTGTCGTCCTTGTTGGTGTCGGACTTCTTGGCGTCCTTGGTGTCGGACTTCTTGGCGTCCTTCTTGGTGTTGGCCTGGGTCGGCGCCTTGGGCGGGGCCGGCGCGGTCGCCACCGGATCCCTGGGCGGTGCGTCTTGGTCGCCGGAGAGCATCGCGATCGCACCACCCGCGACCAGGATGAGCACCGTGGCGGCCCCCAGCATGAGCGGGAGCTTGCTCTTGCCAGCGGGCGGCGGGTCTTCTGGCTCGTAGACCTCGGCGGGGCGGAAGCTGGACTGGACCGGAGCTGACTTCACCGGCGGAGGCTCCGGCGGCTCTCGCAGCGCGTCTGGCAGGTCCATTCGTTCGGTGGTGCCGCCCAGGTTGAGGTCCGAGACGGTCGGGCCGGCCAGGGACTCGGGCTCGGACTGCGTGTCTGGCTCGGGCTCGGGCTCGGGCTCTGGTTCGGGCTCTGGCTCTGGCTCTGGTGTCGGCTCCGGCTCCGGCTCCGGGGTGGGGAGGAGCTCAGAGGCAGGCGGGAACGTGGTCGCCGCCGCCAGGGACACGCTCGGCACCAGGTCGTCGGGCACCTTGAGCTCGCCGCTGGCCTCGTCCAGGCTCTTGAACTCCTCGGACGGGTCCGGCATGGTCAGCTTGGGCGGTTCGTGGGCGCCAGAGGCCTCTTCGAGGCCCTCGGACTCGGTGTTGGCGTAGAAGCCCGTGCTGCGGTCCTCGAACAGGGTGGACCCCGTCAGTGGGTCGTCGGGGTCTGGGGTGTGCGCGTTGGCAACCATCACGTCCTTGACGTGTCGCCGGGCGAAGCGGCGCAGGCTTCCGTCGTTGGACTCTTCGGCCAGCACGTCCATCAGCTCGATCACCTGGGCCGCGCTGGGGCGTTCCTCGGGGCCATAGGACACCATCGCCGCGATGGCCGCGCGGGCCTGGTCGGCGATCTCGGCCGGCAGCACCTCGCCAAAATCCAGGCTGCCGATCCGCTCCACGACAAGGGCGTTGTACTTGTCAGGCCGCAGATCGATGCGGCCGTAATTCTCGCACTTGATCAGCTCATAGAGCGTCACGCCGAGCGAGTAGACATCGGTCGCGGGGGTGTCTTCGTCGCCCAGGAAGCGCTCCGGGGCCATGTAGGCCTGGGAGCCGAAGGCCAGCTGCTGGGTCTTGGCCTCGCGATCGTCGAAGTTGGCTCGGGCGGTGCCGAAGTCGAGCAGCTTGACGTCGCCACCCAGGGTCACCATCACGTTGGACGGCTTGATGTCCCGGTGCACGAGCTGCATGGGCACGCCGCCCTGGAGGGGCACGTGGTTGTACGCGGCGTCCAGGGCGCTGGCCACGTTGCCGATGATCTCGAACAGCGCCTGCAGGGGCATGGTGCCCTGGGAGCCGTCCTCGAAGTGTCCGATGAGCGACTTGCAGTCGACGCCCTCCAGGTACTCCATGACCACGGCGCAGTGGCCTTGCAGCACGGTCAGGTCCTCGACCCGGACGATGTTCCGGTGGCGCAGGCGACCCAGCATCCGGGCCTCGTCGCGGGCGCGCTGGACGATCTCGTCGTGCTCGGCCCACTCGCTCAACAACAGCTTGATCGCCACGACCGAGGAGAAATTCTCGCCGGTGACCATCTCGGCCAGGTAGACCTTGCCGAACCCGCCCGCAGCCAGCTCTTGGATGAACCTGAACTTTCGGCGGGGGGTCATCTGCTGGTGCCTGCGGGTCCGCCGGGAGTATAGCCCGTTGCAGTCAAGGGCCTCATCGACCGCAAATTCCTCCCTCGCCCTGGGCAAGCTCCACCGTGAGATGCATCAGCGCCAGGTAGTCGTAGACGGTCTCCTGGATCCCGGGGTTGCCCTTGACCACGTCCTTCCAGGACCAGCCGCCGAACAGTCCGGAGCCCCAGGGGCTCTCGCCCTGGAGCAGGTCTTCGTGGCGACCGGCCAACACAGCGGCCAGTCCCATCCGCGTGGCGTCGTCCTCGCGAGAGGCGCGCCGCTCGGAACGGTCGTAGACCGAGGGCACTCGGAAGTCCGGCATCCAGCCCTGGCTCACCATCTCGGCGTAGTCCGCCAGCTCCACGACCCGCAGCCTGCCGTCCTTGGCCTCGACCAGGAAGTCCATCGAGGCCCACCGCGGCGGAAGGCCCCGGGAGCTCGATCCGCAGACCGCATCGGCCAGCGTGTCCGGCTCGGGCGCATTGCGGAGCAGGTTCTTGATGGCGGCGCTCCAGTCCTCGTTGGTCCGGTTGATCCGGCGCTGCACGTCTTCGGCCTCGGCATCGGACAGCCCGTAGCGCCGAAGGTTCGTGAGCCGCTCCGTCGGCACATAGGCCATGTCGTAGAGCGGGTCCTGGTCCAGCACGTTGTGGGACTTCATCTCCTTGGCGCTCTGGATGTCCTCGCTGAACGCCAGGTAGCCGTCGACACCCAACACGGTGACGAGCACGCCGGCCACGATGTAGGGCCGCCAATTCATCGGAAGCCCTTCACCTGGGCCACGGTCGGGACCTGGATGCGGGCGCAGTAGCCGTCGTCCTCGACGAAGGTCTCGTAGGGTCGGAATTCCGAGTACGTGTCCGCATAGTTCTGGCCGTAGTAGCAGACCGCCAGGAAGTGGGCGCCCAGGACCTTGTAGGCGTAGTGCTGCGCGTAGCCATTCAGCGTCGTGCCGCTGCAGTCCTTGGCATAGGTGCCCGGCGGACACTGGATCTGTTGGCCCAGGAACCGGGGATCCCAGGGCACCGATGCACGCCTGAGCCAGTCGTTGTAGGCGTGCAGCACGTCGGTCTTCGACTTGCGCTTGTTCTTGCGGTAGCGGCTGTTGTCGTAGCCGGCGTTGTGGCTGGTGATGGCGAGCTGCACCGCGGCCCCGGAGCCCAGGATGACCTCGTCTTCCAGGGCCTCCCGGAACGACCGGATGGCCGCCTCGGTGGACGCGACGATGTCCTTGCGGTCGTCGATCTCGCACCCGTTGGCCTTGATCCTGCACCGGGGCTTGCCGTCGACGTTCTGGATGTAGACGGCGTTCTTGAGGACGTTGGGGGGCGGGACCTTGCGGGTCGGCTCCCATGGATCTGGGGAGCCGGTCAGGCGGCAGCCCTTGACCTCGAGCCCATAGCGGTAGGCCACCTCGGGCTGGAACTGCCAGGCGCCCCCGGCACAAGCCATCTTGTCGTGGGCAGCCGGGTTGTAGTGCGACTCGATGATGGGCACGCCGGCGAGCACCTCGGGCATGTCCTCGTCGCGCAGGGACCGCAGGACAGCCGCGTAGTTGGGCGCGGCCCGATCGAGCATCTTCCAGAAGGCCTGGGCCTTGAGTTGGCGGTTCGCGTAGGTGGTCGCGTGCTTGAGCAGCCGCTGGTCGAAGAGCTCGGGTTCCTTGAGCCCGTCCTCGTTCGCGTAGTTCGCGTTGGGGGCGGCGACAAAGCGCAGCCAGGGCTGCTCGAAGCCCTCCAGGAGCTTGGCGTCCACCTCGTCGGTCGCCTTGACGAAGTAGTCCTTGGTGAAGACCTCGCCCATGTACTCGGGGCCCAGTGGCTTGGCCTCGCGCATGGTCGACTGCACCAGGGGCACAGTGATGCCCGCCACGATCACCATGGCGATCACGACCATGCCGCCGATGAACCAGCCCGGCACGCCCTTGCTGGCCTGGATCTCCTTGGCCTCGACCGGTGCCGGGCCCACGATCTCTTCCTGGTCGGCGATGGACGCCAGGTTCTCCTGTTGCCAGACGCCGAGCTCCTGGCAGTCGATGAAGCGCACGGTCGCGCCTCGTCCGAGCGGGCCCAGGTGGAAGGCACAGTCCGGGGTCAGGTTCGCTTCGCCTCGAAGGGGGTGGATGTCGTTCCAGTCCACGTGCTCGTGCGGGGCCAGCCGGACCTGGGCCGTGCCGACCGGCGCGATGCGAGCGTCGCCGTCGTACGCCGTGATCGTGACCTGCCGGTCCTCGATGCCCCGGTAGTTGTCCAGCGCCAGACCGCCAGGTCCGGGGCGAGCGCCCACCCGGATGACCGGCCCCCGCAGCACGACTTCGCCCCGAACCGACAGGGGGCCGTTCAGGAAGACCAGCCGGATGTCCCAGCGTTGACTCAAGGCGCTGCTCCTTTGCTACTTGCGCAGCACGAGCGGCGTGGTGGCCAGATCGACCTCGTCGAGGAGCTCGTAGGGCCCCAGGGCCCGGTCCCCCGCGTGCAGCACCCACTTGCCTGGGGGCAGGCCCAGCCAGCGCACCAGGTGATCCACCACCGAAGCCGCAGGGGCCACGTTGGTCACCGGCGCTCGAAAACGGTGTGGCGCGTCGGGATCGTCGATCTGGATCTCGGCCACCACGGTGCACGCGACGATCGGATGAAGCAACAGCAGAGTGTCCGACGGCTGGGTCTCCACCAGGGTGGCACCCGAGAGGGGGCCGTCTTCGGGGCCCAGCCGCCAGCCGGTGGTCAGCCGGCCCGAGAGGTCGGTCTGCACGGGCAGCAGCGACGCAGTCAGCCGGGCCACGCACTCCGCCAGGGTGGCCTTGGCGGGAAAGCGCGTCTTGAAGGTGTCGCCGTCGGGACCGATACGGAGCTTCAGCGGAACCGAGGCACCACCCGTGGCCTTGAGACGCCGGGGTGCGCTCGGTGCATCCACGGGGACAGCTGCCCTGGGTGCAGGAGGCTTGGGTTTGGGCTTGGGCTTGGGCTTGGGCTTCGGCTTGGGCTTCGGCTTGGGTTCCGGGGCCGGCTCGGGCTCGGGGGCCGGCGATGCCTGGCGCTCGGGCCTGGGCTTGGGCTCCGGGGCAGGTGCGGGCTCGGGCTCGACGCGACGCGCGCGGCGCGGGCGGGTCTTGGGCGGCTCGGGGCTCGGCTCGGGCTCGGGCTCCGGCTCGGAGGCACGCGGCGCAGGTGCTGGCTCGGGCTCGGCCCGGGCCCTGCGCGGCTTCCTGGGGCGGGGGCGCTCGGCGGCAGGGGAGGAGGCGTCGTCGGTATTGCCCCCGCGGCGGCGAGCGGAGCGGCGGCCCCGAGACGGCCGAGCACGGGCCTGGCTCGCCCGGAGGGCTTCCGCGCCGTCGTCGTCGGCAGGGGCCGAGTCCGGCCGCCGGGCGTCCTCGCTGGACGAGAGGATGTTCTCGATGAGCTTGGCAGCGTTGCCACCGGCGGGTCGCTCCCGGCGTCGGCTGGGGTTGTCCGACGACGACTTCAGCTTCTTGAGGATCTCGTCGGCACCGGAACGGGCCAGGCGCCCGCCGCCGCGGCGACTGGTAGACGGGGTCTCTTCGTCCTTGCTCTGGGACGAGGCCCGACCGCGCCGGCCGCGTTCGGGCTTCTTCCACCGGTCGTCGGAGTCCTCGGCCGCCGGCGCGGGCGACTCGTCCAGGGACGCGGCCGGTTCCAGCTCCTCTGCGGCTTCGCTGCGCGGCGCCCGGCGGGCGCGGCGGGGGCGGCGGGCCGCTGGAGGCTTGAAGCTCTCCCGGGCAGGGGCGTCGGCCGGGGCCTCGGGACCCTCTACGTCCGCGACCATCGCCTTGAGGGCGTCCTTGTCCAGGGCCAGCGTCTTGCCGGCCTCGAGGCCTTCTCCCGGGGGACGCTGCATCCCGCCGACCCGGTCCATGACCTCCATCAAGGAGTCCCCTTCCGCGTCGCGGCCGCCCAGCACCCGCTGCACGGCCTCCAGGAATTCGTCCCCGTCGGCGTGCCGGTGCTCGGGGTCGGGCTTCAGACAGGTCCGCAGCAGGTCCAGCGCAGACCCGGGGAGCTGCTTCTTGAAGCGGAACAGCCGGCGCGAGCCCTCTCCCCGCGCGGCCTGGGTGCGGATGTCGTTGACCAGTCCGTCGTAGACCGGGCGTCCGGTCATGAGCTCGAACGCGATCAGCGCCAGGGAGAACAGGTCGCTTGACAGGTCCTCGTCCTCGGCCTCCATGCGCTCGGGTGGGCAGTAGCGAAAGGCGTCTTCCTTGGGGATCTCCTCGGGATCCTGGTGGAATTGCAGGATCTCGACCTGCGGCACGGCGTGCCCGATGATCTGGACTTGGCCGTCTGCCTTGATCATGACGCGCCACGGCGTGAGCCCGCCGTGGGAGTAGACGGCGTGGGCTTCGCCCGACTCGGCGGCTTCGATCAGGACCTGGCCGGCGGCGTACAAGAGCTCCAGCCCAGCCCGCACCCCGGCGGTCTGGCCCAGGTCGGCCAGCTTGCGGATGACTTCGTGGACCGACCAGCTCTCGCCGGTCGGGTAGACGAACGCGCCCTGTTCGGGCACGTGCCCGACCAGCTCGACCATGCCGGTCACGTAGGGGGCCTCGAGGAAGCCCTTGACCACCTCGAGGGCCGCGCCGATCGCGGGATGCTCCCGGTATTGCGGGTGGAACGCGATCGCGGTGTGGGGGAAGCCGTGCTCGTCCAGCAATTCGACGAGATCCGAGGCCGGTCCGCGCGTCACCCGCCCGGTCTTCTGAAACCCGCCCAGGGTCTCCATGTCCACCTCTCCAGGCTGGGGAACACTATCAGATCGGGCGCCGTGCCAGGATCCCCCTTGGGAGGGCAGTCCGATCTCCACGGGTGGCAAGAAGCAGCGGCCGGGCCAGAAGTCCGGCGGGCACCAGGGGCGGGCTGCGGACCGCCGCATCGAGGCCCAGGACCAGAGCCGGCTCGAAGAAGAGGCCGAGCTCGATCAGCAGCGGGCGAACTCCCTGCAGTCGGGCGTCGGCAACCAGGGCTTGCTCGCCCTGATGAACAAGGGGGCGGCCGAGCAGGCGCCCAGCACCGGCGTCGAGATCGAGATCGAAGAAGAAGGCGCCGAGTTCGAAGCGGATCAGGAGGTGGAAGAGGTCGAGACCCAGGAAGCGACGATCATCGACACGTCCGGGGTGCCCGACCTGCCCGACGACGACGCGCCGATGTGGGGCAACAAGGAGCTCGGCGGCGACGACGAGCCACCCAAGCCACCCAAGAAGCGGCGCCGTCCCCGACGCCGACGCCGACTGCCGGAGCCCCTGCCGGACGATCCCATCGATCCCTCGTCCGAAGACCCCGGCGCCGACGTGTCCGAGGAGCTCCAGCTCGCCCAGCGAGCCGCGCCGCTCCAGCGTCCGTCCGAGCTGCTGGGGGACGAGGTCCACGACGCCCTCTGGGGTTGGCTCCAGGACCCGGCACAAGCCGCCAAGGCAGAGCTGGAGCCCGAAGACCTGATCGGGCTGGATCCGGTGCACCCGCTGGCGCGCTGCGGCACGGCCGGGGCGCTCCTGGCGGCGGCCAGCCCATCGGTGTCCGGGCGGGCGCTGGGACAGCTTACGCGGCCCCTGCCCGGCACCCCGGGCCTGTCTGGCCAGGTGGCCCGCGCGGCGGCCCTGGCCACCCTGGGCCAAGCCATCACCGCGCGCCAGACCGGGGTCCAGGCTGCAAACCGTGCCATCTCGCTGGTCCTGGAGGACGACGCGCTCCCCAGGGCGCGGCGGGTCGCCTGGGAGCTGGCACGCCAGGGCCGCATGTGGGCCCCGGCGATCTTCGAAGGCTGCATCCGCCCGGCCCGGCCCGAGCCGCTGGACGACGGCGGGCTCGGGGCGGGTCCGGCCGGCGCGGCGCTCCTCACCACGGCCCTGGGCCTGGTCGCCGGGCCCTGGGGGAGCCAGGAGGTCCCGCCCTGCCCTCGGATCCGGGATCCCGCCGGCGGCGATCCCGAGCTGGCCTGGCTCGACGCTATCCTGGCCGGTGGGGGCCCGGAGACCGACCCCCGCGTCTTGGACTATGCCGAGCTGGCCGCTGTCATCCAGGGGGTCCGCGGCGCGGTCCGGGCAGCGGCGCGCCTCCAGGTGGAGCTGGCAGCGGCGGCGACGTCGGCCTGGCGCGTGGCAGGAGACGGGGTGCGGCTCCAGCTCCGCGGGGTCCTGCGGGCGCTCTGGCGAGAGCTCGGCATCGTGGCACGTGGCGCACTCGCGACCACCCAGACCCTGGAGAAGCAAGTCGGCAGGCCCCACAGCGAGCTGGGCGCCACCTTTGACCAGGCCGATGGCGAGCTCGGCTCACTGACCCGGCGACTGACCCACCTGCGCCAGGACGGTCTGGCAGCGCTGGCCAGCGTCCTGGCCCAGGGCACCCGACCGGTCGAGTCCCGGGAGCTGCCGTGAGCGAGCTCGCCGACCGTCTCCGACGGATCCGCGCTGCGGTCGCCCATGGCAAGCCCCGGGCGGCCAAGGACCTGGCCGAGCGAGCCCTGAGCGAGGCCGAAGAGGTGCCCGAGCTGCAGGTCCTGGCTGGCCTGGCTGCACGTGACCTGGGCCGCCCGGGGGCCACCGAAGCTCTGGCCGAGGCCCTGGCCCGTCCCCTCGGCGATCCCCAGGACCGCTTGGCCGGCTGGGTGGCTGTGGCCGAGGAGGCCGACCGCCGCCGCCGCTGGGACGAGGCCGACCAGGCCTGGGTCCAGGCGTGCCACGAGGGCGACCAGGGCGCCGAACTGCTCCTCGGTCGCGCCGGCGCACTGCTTCGCGCCGGCCGGAGCGCGCCGGCGCTGCCACTGCTCCAACAGGCCACCGAGTCCGACGACTCGGCCCTGGCTCTGAGCGCCTGGCTGGTGCTCTCTGGGCTGTTCCTGGCGGACTGGAAGCTCGGACCGGCCCTCCAGGCCGCCGAACAGGCCAGCGCCCTGGCCCGGAGCCGGCACAACTGGCTGGCCTTCTCGGCGGCGGAGATCGATCGGAGCGAGGTCCGCGTGCGCCGCCAGGACAGGCCGGGTGCGCTGGAGGGCCTGGTGGCAGCGCTGCAGGTGGTGCGAGAGCGCGGCGATCCGGGCGCCCTGTTGGTCGCACGGGTGCACGAGGTACGAAGCGCCGACTAAGACCGCCCTCTCCCTCCCGTGCCGCCCCTCTGGAAGAGCCCATGTTCGTCTTCCTGCTCATCGCCGCCGCCCTCGGGGTCCCGATCCAGGCAGACCTCCACCTGGACACCCCCACCCAGCTCCACCGGAAGGGCCTGGCCCTGGATGCCCCCGAGGGGCTCGAAGGCGGCCTGGCCCAGCTCCAGGCCGGCGGCACCAACTTGGCGGTCCAGGTGCTGTGGCCCCCGCGCAACGCGGACTGGTGGGCCCACACCCAGCTGCTGCTGGAGAAGATCACCCTCGAGGCCCTGCGCCTGGAGTCGGTGGAGCTGGCCCGCACCCCTGGCAGGGCACGGGTCATCGCCGACCAAGGGCGGACGGCCTACCTGATCGCCCTCGAAGGCGCCCACGGCCTCCCCGAGGACTGGCGCGGGCCTCTTGCGTCACTCCAGGCCCGGGGGCTGGCCATCCTGGGCCTCACCTGGTCCATGTCCAACCGCTTCGCTGGCAGCTCGGGGGACGGCGGTGGCGGGCTGACCGACGAGGGCCGTGCCTTGGTCGCCCATGCCCGGGACCTGGGCGTCCTGCTCGATCTGTCCCACGCGAGCCGCCAGACCACCCTCGAGGTCTGCAAGGACTCACCGGTGCCTGTGATCGCCAGCCACTCCAACGCCTACGGCGTGCAGGCCCACAAGCGCAACCTGACCGACGAAGAGATCCGCTGCATCGCGGCCACCGGCGGCGTGATCGGACTGAACTTCCACGCCACCTTCGTCGGTGGCGCCCGCGACATCGCCGCTGTGGCCGATCACGCCGACTACCTGGCCAGGGTCGGAGGGCACGAGGTCGTGGCCCTGGGCAGCGACTTCGACGGCCTGATCAAGACGCCCCAGGGCCTGCCCGACGCCAGCGCCATTCCGGCCCTGTGGGAGGAGCTCGCCCGCCGAGGCTGGACCGCACAGCAGCTCCAGGGGGTGCGCGGGGAGAACTTCATGCGGGCGTGGACCGCGGCGATGCTCTACACCGCGCGCTGACGCTCAAGCGCTCGGGGACGTCCTGAGGGTCTCGAGCTCCGGCAGACCTTGCAGGCCCTGTCGCGTCGCTTCATCGACTTCCATCCCCCGCAGGTCCAGGTGCCGCAGCGCCCGCAGCCGAACCAGCGAGCGGAGCGCGGGACCATCGGCCCGGTTGCGCGCCAGGTCCAGGCGCTCGAGCTCTGCCAGCCCAGCCAGCACGCGGATCGAGCGGGGACCCAGATCACAGTCGGACAGTCGCAGGGACCGGAGGGACGGCATGCCGGCCAGGGCCTTGGCGCCCCGCCAACCGATGCGGTTCCCGGACAGGTCCAGCCCCTGGAGCGGGAGTGCCACCAGGGCCGCCACGCCGTCCGGGCCCAGCCCGCCGCGATCCAGACGCAGATCCTGCAGGCCCACCGCCGCGCCCAGGCCCACCGCGCCCGGGTCCCTCACGGGGTTCCGGCTGGCGAGCAGGGTCTCCAGGCTCGGCAGCCGCCCCAGGGCCTCGGCGCCTGCGGGACCGATCCCGTTGTCGCAGCAGTCCAGGTAGCGGAGTCCCTCCATGCGGGACAGCGCCTGGGCGCCCGCGTCCCCCAGGTCGTTCCCCCGGACCTCGAGCCGCTCCAGGCCCTGGAGGCAGGCCAGGCGCTTGGCGCCGTCGGCCCCGAGGCGGTTGCCGTTCAGCACCAGCCGCTTGAGCCGGGGCAGGCGGGCCAGGGCCCGCAGCACCGCGTCGTCGCCGTCGGTCCTGAGCAGGAGCAGGTTCTCGGGCCCCGGGTCGAGCCGACGGCGTCGCGGACACAGGGCGTTGCCGTCCAGCCGAAGATCCTCGAGGGCATCCCAGCCACTCGCACCGAGCAAGGCCCGGGCGGCGTCGGCCCCCACGCCACTCGACAGCACCAGCCGACACACCCGGTCCCGGGCTCCGGGCCTCAGGTCAAGCACCGCGGACACCCCGGACGACGAGCCCACACGCACCGACAGCAGCTGCCTCCCCGGCACAGCCCGGACCCTCAGCGCGTCTTCGGGCAGTGCCGAGAGGGTCGCAAGAGGTGGAGCGGACGAAGCCACGGGATCAGTCTACTGCCCGGCTCCCTTTGCGCCCCTTCAGAGCCGTCCGTTATGGCCGATGTGCGAGGTGACTGTGTCCTTGGCTCTGAACGACGTGATGGCCCTGCCAGAAGATGAACGGATTGCGCCGCTGCTGGAGCTCGCCAGCTCCAACGCGAACGGCACCGAAGCCCAGCAGCTCATCGGTGCCTTGCTGGCCGTGGTCGACGCTGGCTCGGGGGCCCCGGACCAGCGCGTGGCCGTGGGCGAGCTCCTGGCACGCTACGGCGATCCCCGCCTGCGCACCCCGTCGGACGGCGAGTACTTCGTGCCCGTGCCGGTCCACCAAGAGACCCTCCTGGTCGGCCGCTACCCCGTCACCATGGCCGAGTTCCGCGGCTTCATCCGCTCCGACGCCTACGCCGACGACACCAACTGGTCCCCAGACGGCCTGGCTTGGCGAGCCCAGACCCAGGACTCGTGGACCGATCGCTGCGCCACCCTGGACGACTGCCTCACCGCCGCAAACCAGCCCGCCATCTTCGTGAACTGGTACGAGGCCCAGGCCTACGCCACCGCGAGCGGCGCCCGCTTGCCCACCCAGATGGAGCGCTTGCACGTGATGCGCGGCGAGGCCAAGCGCCCCTACCCCTGGGGTGCCCCGTTCGGCAGCGGCAACGCCAACACGGCCGAAGAAGTCCTCAAGCGCCCCTGTGCCGTCGGGCTGTACCACCGGGACGCCACCCCCGAGGGCGTGATGGACCTGGCCGGCAACGTGGCCGAGTGGCTGGGCGACGACGTGGCTCCAAACCGCCTGATCCACCCTGGCGCGTGGTCCCAGCCGTCCATGGCCAGCTGGGCCAAGGCGCGCTTCCTCATCGAGCCGAGCTTCCGCGGCCCCGACCTGGGCTTCCGCCTGGTCCGCGACGCCTGAGCCACACGAGCCCCCACAACACGAGAGCGGCCTCGCCACCCCCACACCCTACGCCCGGATACAGGCCCGCATGGCGCGCAGCGTGGTGGTCTTCGACCTGGACGGCACCCTGATCGATTCGGCCGATGCCGTGGTCGAGACGGCGGTGGCCGCGTACCTGGCACACGACCTGGCGGCGCCGGATCGCGAGGCCGTTCGCCAGGGCATCGGCACGCCGCTGGCGGACATGCTGGCGCTAGGCGGCGTGCACCCGTCGCTGAACGCCGCGGTGACCCAGACCTATCGAGAGCTCTACCGGCCCATCGCCGAGCGGCTGGAGCAGCCCTTCGACGGCATTGTGGCCCTGCTCCAGGACCTCCGCAGCCAGGGGCTTCGCCTGGCGATCGCGACGGGCAAGAGCCAGTTCGGCGCCGACCGCGGGGCCCTGGATCACGGGCTCTTGCCCTACATGGGCGCGGTGATCGGCATGGACGGCACCCGCCGGGGCAAGCCCCATCCGGACATCCTGCTCACGGCGCTGGCCGGGCTGGGCGCCACGAGCACCGACGCCGTCATGGTGGGGGACACGACCTTCGACCTGGACATGGCCCGCAACATCGGCGTGCCCGCCATCGCCGTGACCTGGGGTGTGCACAGCATCGAGCGGCTCCAGGGCAGCCGCCCCGACGCGGTGGCTCACTCGGTCGACGAGCTGGCGGCGGCGATCGAGGCGGCGCTGGCCTGAACACTCGAGATAGTGGGGTGAGTCTGATTTCGCTGGAATTCGCTTGCCCTCGACGCCGCTGGCGGCGTTCCGGCTCCTGGACGTGACTCGGCCACGACTGCGTCGCCGCGCCTTGCCAGCGACGCGGATTGCGGCGCGACTTCCGACGCGAAATCAGCCTCACCCCACTACTCCACGCGGCAGCGCTCGAAGGCCCCATCGCAGACGAGGTTGACGGTCTGGCCCGAGGCGATGGTCACGTCCCCAGCATGAACGGCCTGGGCTCCGAACAGCGCCCGAATCGTCCAAGTGCCTGGTGCGACCTCGCCGGGCGGGGCCGTGACCCCATCCCGCTCCAGCCAGACCTTCATCGCGTCCCCCGCCACGGTGTAGTGCCCTGGAGCCGGGGTCGGATCTGGCGGCGACGCTTCTTCAGCGTCCGGTTCTGGAGCCGCCTCTTCGATGGGGTCGGGCGCCACGACCGGTCGACGCGCTGGCCTGGTGGCCTGGCGGACAGGCGGCTTCGCCGGGACCGGCTCGGACTCGACGACCGGCGGGTCTGGTGGTGCGTCGACGGGGCGGGCTGGTACCGGCGAGGGGGTTGGCGCTGGCGGCGCGACCTGGACCCCGAGGACAGGCTCCTGGTGGGGGTCACCGGGCCCCTGTAGACCGACCCCGATGGCGCCGATCCCGAAGACCGCGGCGGCTGCCACGACCCATCGGCCCCTGCCCGACGGGCGCCGCTGGGCCGGCCCGGGCGCCGCTGGAGGCTCCGCCAGGGGCTGGGGGGCGACCGCCGCCGAGGGCCCCTCCACGGCCGGACCGCTCGTTCGGACCCAGCTCGTGGCTTCGTCGGACGTGGCTGGCCCGGGAGAAGGGCTCCCGCTGCCCTGATCCACCAGGATCGTGCCGGACCACTCGTCGTGCTCGAGGGACTCCTCCTCCAAGCCGGCGAGTTCGACCACCACGTCCTCTGCCCACTCTCGCAGCCCTGGGCCACCGAGCTGACGCTTGAGCGCCCGACAGGTCCGCTCGACCGCCCTGGCCGTGATGCGGGCCTGGTGGTCATAGTCCAGCATCTGGCCCAGGAGCTGAAGCAGCGCGTCTCGCTCGCGTTCGCCGGGCACATCGGGATCGTCGTCCAGGCGTCGTCGCACCTTGGCGATGGCGGCCCGGTTCCACGCATCCCATCCACCCCGATGCTGGACCCCCACGCCGAGCTTCTGGCCGCTCAACAGCTCGCCGAGGACGACGCCGAGGGCGAAGAGATCGCCTGCTGGCAGGTCCTGGTCCGTGAACCGCTCGGGTGCCATGTAGGCCAGCGTGCCTAGCGCAAGTGAGCGACTCTCCGCCTCGCGTGTGGCGAACTGGGCCCGCGCGACTCCGAAGTCGAGCACCTTGACCACACCTTCATCGGTGATCCGGATGTTTGCGGGCTTGATGTCCCGGTGCACCAGCATGAGCGGGAGCCCGTCGGGTCCCGGGGTGGTCGAGACCCGGTGAAGGGCGCCCGCCACTTCCTCGACGACCTCCAAGGCGGCGAGCGGTGGCATGTCTGCGTGTCTCAGGACCCGGGCGACATCGACCCCTGGCACGTACTCCATGATCACGGCCCAGCCGGGCTCGAGCTCGACCAGTCCGTCGACCCCCACGATCGCCCGGTGGCGAAGCATGCCGAGGATCCGGGCCTCGTCGCGCAGCCGCAGCGCGAATTCAGGGGGGAGGTCCACGTCGCGCCGCATGATCTTCAAGGCCACGACCTTGGCGAAGTTGCCGGCCCCGATCATTTCGGCCTTGTACACGGCGCCGAAGCCGCCCTGTCCCAGGATGCTCAAGATGCGAAAGCGCCGACCCGCCTCGGCCATCAGAAGGGGCGCCACCAGGTCACGCTGCCGCCCCCCGGCGCAGGGCTGAGCCAGAGCACGCCACCCGCCAGACTTGCAGCACCGGCCAGCGTCAGCACCCCACCACCGGCCCAGAGGGGCACGACGTAGCGGTAGTAGACCCCCTGCTGGCAGCGATCGTCCCAGCAGTCAAAGGTCGGCCGGCCCTTCATCGTGTGCTCTCCGTCGCCAGCGTAGATGTAGGTGCCCCAGCCCAAGAGGGCGAGACCGCCGGCGAGGGCCGCCCCGCCACCAGCGACCAACCCGGACCGTCGCGCACTCCAGCCCGGGTCGGGCGGCATGGGGAGGTCCTGCCCGAGCGCCTCGGGCGGGGGATCCGCGAGCTCGGCCACCGGGACCAGCGTGACCGGGGCCTCGGCGGGCATGGGCTGGCCCACGCCGACGAAGCCGGACCAGACCATCGTGCCGCTGCCAGCGAAGACCTGGATCCAGCACGGCAGGTTCGTGGGCCGCAGGGTGTCCCGCCTGCCATCGATCACCATCCAGCCTCCGTGGTGCTGGGTGGCCAGCTCCTGGGTCTCCAGCCGCGACAGGTCAAAGGCGATGTAGTCCTCCCAGACCCGGTTGTTCGGCGGCACCACGGACTCGGGGAAGCCATAGGACCCGTGCACGCGTCGAGCCGCACCAAAGGACTGCACGGGCCCGACCATGTCCTTGTCCAAGAAGGCCTGCAGGCCATCCAGCCTGTGCAAGCTGGCGGCGACTTCGGTGCTGAGGGCCGTGAAGAGACACAAGGCCCTTGCGTCGGCGAGCTGGTGCTGGGCCCGGAACCTGTCGGCGTTCATCTGGCCGTAGGCAGCCTCGGCCGCGGCGACCGCCTCGCTGATCTGCATCAGGTCCGACCGTTCCTCACAGTCCGCCAGCGCCGCGGGGGTGACCAGTGCAAGGATCAGCGACATCATTCCGGCGAGTCTATCCGAGTCCCCCAGAGCGGTGAAGAGGCCTCCGAACCGTGGCTACGGGCGTCGTATGATGCGCGCCCCTCGGACCCCAAGACCGCACCGCGGAGCCTGGCATGCTCTCCTCGCTCTCCTTGCTCGCCCTCTTGCTGGCCTGTCCCGCAGAGGTCACGGACACCTACGTCACGACCGACGATCTCCAGGCACTCCAGGACCAGCTAGCCGCCCAGGACGTCACCATCGTGGACCTCCAGACCCAGCTCGAGACGTTGACCACCGACGTCGCCACGCTGGCCGAGGTCGAAGGACTGTCGGCGACCCTGGCCGACCTGGACGAGCGGGTGATCGCGCTCGAGGACAGCAGCCTCGTGGCCGCCGACCTGGAGCCCTATGCGACCGACGAGGACCTGGCAGCGCTCGGCGTTCGGGTCGACGAGCTGGACACGCTGACCGCCCAGACGTCGTCGGACCTGGCCCTGGTCACCGCGACGGTGGCCGAGATCTACAGCGACTACCTGACCAGCGCGGACCAGGCCGTGCTCGACAGCGCCATCACGGCGCTCCAGTCCGCCGTGAATGCCATCACGAGCGACTACCTGACGAGCGCCGACGAGGCCGCGCTGACCAGCGCGATCGACACCATCCAGGCCGCCGTCGACGCGATCGCCGGGGACTACCTGACGAGCGCAGACGAAGCCGCCCTCGCCAGCGCGATCGACGCCGTCCAGACCCAGGTGGACGCGATCGCAGGGGACTACCTGACGAGCACGGACGACCTGTCGCTGCTGGGGTACGCCACCGAGCAGTGGGTGACGGACCACGACTACGCCACCCTGAGCGAGCTCGGCGACGCGGAACAGGACCTCTCCGATGCCGTCGACGCGGTGGCCAGCGACGTGGGCCAGCTCCAGTCCGACACCGACGGTGTGGCCGATCTCCTCCAGTATCTGGCCGCGGACACGACGAACCACGAGGTGGTGTTCACCGGGGCCAACGTGCTCATCCAGAGCGGCTCAGAGGCCAGCGACGAGGGCTGCCCCGACGAGGAAGCGAGCACGGGCGACTCCGGAGACACGGGCGGCGTCGCGTCGACCTGCCTCACCGGGCTCGGCAACCTGATCATCGGCTACGACGAGGACAGCGGCGACGACGACAAGACCGGGTCCCACAACCTGGTGGTCGGCCCCAGGCACACCTACGACAGCTACGGTGGTGTGGTCTTCGGAGACGACAACGCGATCTCCGGACCCTGGGCGGGCGTGCTGGGTGGTGACCACAGCGTCGCCTCTGGGGATGCGGCTGTCGTGATCGGTGGGAGCACGAACACCGCCTCTGGTTTGTTGAGTGTGGTCCTGGGGGGTTCCGACGTCCAGGGCATTGGCGAGTACTCCGTGGCCGCCGGGGGACAGTCCAACGAGGCCAGCGGCAACTTCTCGACCGTGGTCGGCGGGTACCAGAATGCCGCCGCTACCACGGCGGTCTGGGGCGGCGTGTTCGGCGGCGAGCTGAACGCGGCCAACGAGTCCTACACCGTGGCCTCGGGTGGCTACAACAACACCGCCGGTGTGACGCACGCGTCGGTCCTGGGGGGCGAGGGCGGCAACGTCTCTGCCGGCGGCGACTTCGGCGTGGTGGTGGGCGGCTACTACAACGCCGTCAACACGGACGCCCACGGGGTGGCCGTTGGCGGCTACCAGCTCACCGCGGCTGGCGCCTATGCGCTGGCAGCCGGCGGCGGGCTCTCGTCCTCCGAGGGCGCGATGTCGAGCGTGGTCGGGAGCTACGGCAGCACGGCCAGCGGTGACCAGTCCGGCGCCTATGGAGCCGGCAGCGGCACGGCGACGGACTTCGGGTCCGGCGTCTTCGGCGGCGACACCCACACATCGTCCGGGTACTACTCCACGGCGGTGGGCGGGTATGGCGGCTCGGCCGGCGCGAAGTGGAGCACCGTCCTGGGCGGGAGCGCGAACGAGGCCTCCGACGAGTGCGCAACGGTGTCCGGCGGCAGGGGCAATGTCGCCTCGGGCGTCTACTCGAGCGTCTCTGGGGGGGACGGCAACCATGCGGTGGGCAGCGATGCGAGCGTCTCCGGTGGCTACCAGAACACCGCCAATGGCGACCGCTCGACGGTGGCTGGCGGGAGCTCCGGGACCGCAGACGGCGACTACAGCGCGATCCTGGGTGGAGAGCTGACCACGGCCACCGCCGAAAACGCCGTCGTCGTCGATGGCCACGACGTCGGTGACATCGACGACCGTCTCACGACGGTGGAAGGCGCCTATGTGACCAGCAGCACGGCGGACTCGTCCTACGCCACCGTCGACGACCTGGCGACCACCCGAAGGGCCACCCACGATGCGCTGGCGATCGCCTCCTACCACCTGGATCGAGAGACGGGTGACGCTGTGATCGACTGGAGCGGAAACGGCGGACCCACAGGCCTGATCACCGACGCGACCTGGAGCGGCAGCGGCGTGTCCGGCGGGGCGCTCGAATTCGACAACACGCAGTGGCAGTACGTGGACCTGGGGACAGACGTCTCCTTCGACGAAGAGATCACCGTCGAAGCCTGGATCATGACCAACGGCGTGGCCGTCAACACCGCCGGAGACGACGACTACCAGGTGGTCGCCGGCCAGTACTATGACAACGGGGACGCAACCAACGCGGCTTATGTCCTGGAGCTGCGGCCAGATCTCGAGCCCCAATTCAGCATCGGCGGCCTGACCTCTGCCCGGGACGCCACGCTGGTCACGGCCGGCACTTGGACACACCTGGTGGGGACCTATGACGGGAGCACCATCCAGCTGTTCGTGGATGGCGTCCTGGCGGACTCCGTGAGTGCCCCCGGCGCCCTCAACACGACCACGGCACCCCTCTACATCGGGGCCCACGACGCGTCTGCGGACCAGAACACCTTCAACGGGCTCATCGACGAGGTGCGCTTCTACGACCGCGCCCTCAGCGCCGACGAAGTCGCCGCCCGCTACGCGGACGTGGACTGACCGGCCCCAGACGCCTGAACACCCCGCACCACGGCCGCCGCCACCGCCTGGGCGGCGGCGTGGCCCACGCCCGACAGCGTGACCGCGTCGGGCGATTCGCCGTCGCCTGTCGCCACGCAGTACACCGTGTCGCCGTCGAAGGGCGTGAACGCTGGCACCAAGGTCCGGGCCAGGCCTGCGCAGGCCATGCGGGCCACGACGGTGCACTGGACCCGGGTCAGCGGCGCGTCTGTGGCGACGGCCACGAGCGTGGTGTGTCCGCGCCAGTCCCCGCCCATGTCCGGGCCTCCCAAGGGCGGACCGCCTGCAATCCAAGCCCCGTTGCTCGGATCGCGCACCGATCCCAGCGCGTTCACCGCAGCACCCGCCGCGACAGTCCAACCCGCGACGCGCACAGCCGCCGAGCCGAATCCTCCCGGCAGCTGCTCGCCCGCCGCCTTGGCCACCCGGGCACCGGCGCCGGCGCCCACAGGCCCCTCGGGCAGGGGCGCCGAGCTCGCGGCCAGTGCAGCCGTGCGCCCGCTGTCCGCATCGGGCCGATCCGGCCCGCGGCCCAGGTCGAAGAGCACGGCCGCAGGCACCAGCGGCACCACCCCCGCCCCGGTCTCGAAGCCGATCCCCCGTTCTTCCAGGACAGCCATCACCCCATCGGCCACAGCGAGCCCGTGGGCCGATCCCCCGGTGAGCACCAGGCCGTGGATGGCGCCTGCCAGGTGGGTCGGGTCCAACACGCCGAGCTCCCGAGAGCCAGGCGCGTGCCCGGGCACGGCGACGCCCGCCCGTGCCCCGCTGGGGAACAACAGCACCGTGCAGCCGGTCGTGCCCGCGGGCGAGGTCCAGTGGGCGCCCAGCACACCTGGGACGGAAGTCAGTCCGTGCACGCCGGCTCAGCCAGCCGCGCCCGGCAGCCATTGCTGGCAGATCTCACACTGGCCATCGTCGGAACGGCCCGCTGCCGCAGATCGGGCCTGGTAGCAGCCCACGTGGAACATCATGCCGCAGCCATGGCGACAGGGCTGCTGCACCGTGGGATCGATGCCCTGTTGGCAGATGTAGCAGCTGGCCTGGGCTGGGGCTTGGGTGAGCTCGGCGGCCGCCTGGACCTCGGCCCGGGGCGGCAAGGGCTCGACCGCCCCCCACCAGGCCAGCCAGCCCACCAGCACACCCAGCAGGGCCAGGATCCAGCCCGGCGCGACCTCGCGAGCCACCGCTGCCGGATCCCCGCCGTAGTACAGCGGAACGACCACAGAGAGCGAGCACAGCAACAGCGCAGCTGCAGCACCGACCGCCGCCACCCGCCCCCGACGTCCCTCGCCGCCGAACAGGTGGCGGGCCATCGACACGCATAGACAGCCCAGCGCGAAGCCGGGGAGCAACACGGTCCAGAGGCCCCGATCCGCCGAGAGCGCGAGGCCCCACCCAAAGGCCCAGGCCAGCACCCACAACAGGTTGAGTCCCAGCGCCAGGTTGCCGCGGGCGGGGTACCCCCGCGTCTCCGGGTAGTCCGGGACCTGCTCCACCACCTGGGCGCCAGCGGGGGGCTGGGGAAGCAGGTGCAGCAGCTCACCGCGCACCACGCCCAGGTCCCCCAGAGTCTCCTCGTCGGTCATCAGCCGCCCACGGGCGCGCAGCCAATAGAGCCGACGATTGCCGTCCTCCCAGTGGGCGCCCAGACCAGCGTCCCTGGCCACTCGCTGGGTGAGGTCGCCGCTCTTGAGGAACGTCGGCAGCTCCAGCGTCAGGCTCTTCGGAACCAGATCCACGACCTGGACCTGAACGATGACGGTGTCCGCGGTCGGGGAGCCGATGTCCATGGCCTACTTCCGCTTGGCGGCGGCCGTCTTCTCCAGCTCCTCGCTGATCTTGCCCAGGGGCTGCAACAGGCGCTCGAACTTGTCGAACCACTTGAGCCACACGTCGTCCGGCTGGTCGCGGCCCGGGATCTCAGCGTTCACCTTTTGGACGAACACCTTGAATTTGTCGACGCGGGCGATGGTCTTGGGCAGCTCGGTGTACCAGTCGTGGGCATAGGTGATGAGCGTGCCTGCGGTGCGGTAGAGCACCCGGTCGCTGGTGCCCTCCTCGATGAGGAGGAACTCAGAGCTCACCAGAGAGCTGTTGAAGGCCAGTGCGCTGAGCTCCAGGTTCTTGACCAGCGCGGTGCGGAACAGGTTCTGCATCACGTTGCGGTTCAAGCGAATGAACTCGGCGACCGGGTGCTTCAGGTAGCTCTCGGCCTTGCGCGAGGGAGCGCCGGCACGGGGCACCGGCGTCTTGACGTGGACCAACCGCCCCAGGCGCACGTTGATCCGAGCCAGGGCCACGGCGTCCTCGGGCTCTTCGGACCCCGGCAGCATCTTGACGGCGGCGCCCTCTCGCACCCGGGCCTTGAGCATCTCGGTGCTGTCGAACTTGGGCCGGTCGTCGCCGTCCGGTCCCTCGATGTGGAACAACCACAGGATGTACTCGCCGTCGTCCTTGGGAACCGGGACGGGGGTCGCGGCGGCTTCCTTGAGCAAGACGCCCTGGCCCATGCGGGTGATGCCGTAGCCCCCCTGGATGACGGCGAAGTACTTCTTCTTGCGCACTTCGAGCTCGACCTTGAGCCCCTGGACCACGCCGTAGCCGTAGAGGTAGTGGGTGTGCCGATGCAGGCTGCGCCGGTGGTACAGCTGCTCGTCGCCGAGGTCCTGAGAGGTGAGGCACAGGCCTTCGAAGGCTTCGAGACGAACCAGGTCGGTGTTCCCGATCATGAGGCGTCCTTGAACTGGATGGTGAAGGTGATGTGGGCGGGCTTCTCCTGGGTCACGATGCGCGTGATCTGCTTCAGCACCAGGGGGGCTCGCTCGGAGTGGGACTTGTCGAACTGCTCCTTGGGGGGCAGCTCGAGCACGAAGAACAGGATCTTCTCCCGGTCTTCTTGGATGAGGTAGCAGGCCGAAGGCTCGTTCTTCGAGTAGCGGTCAGAGACCGTGCGCCCGCCCGCGAGGTTCGAGCCACCCACGACGAAGGGCTGGGGCCGCACCCGGGGCCGCACCTCGACCTCGGTGCCGGTCAGGACCCGGATCATCTCCTGGACGCCTTCTGTGGTGGCGCGGGTCCGGTACAGTCGGATCGCCCGGCGCACCAGCTCTCGCTGCTGATGGAGCGGAAGCGACTCGTCCAGCCCGAACTGGACCCACGACGCGATCCAGGGCAGGAAGCGGGCGTCACAGGTCAGCGGATTCGTGATCGACGGCATGTCCTGGACCTGGTCGACCACGGTGGTCATCAGGTGCTGGAACATGAGCAGGAAGCGCCGCATGGCGTCCGTGTTGCGAGCGTCGGCGATGGGCCCCACGGTGGGCGCCACCTCGCCCCACTCCCGTGCGCTGGCTGTGCTCGCCGGTGCCGGTGTCGAGCGCTCCGTCGTGCCGCCCGCGCCCTGGTACACCCCTGGCAGGAAGCGCATGTAGCTCTTGACCGGCACGTGCAGGATGATGTCGTCTCGGGGGTCGAGGGCCTTGGGTTGCCCACCGTCGCTGGTGATGACCCGGGCCGCGCGGGTGATCAGGCCCTCGGGCGTGTAGGGGCCGGCCAGGGTGCCGTCGGGCAGGGTGCTGACGGCCTCGATGAACACGGGCTCGCCGCCGCCAGCCGGGTTGACCTGGACCGCTCGCACAGCCCCGATGCGCTCGCCGCGCGACGCCTCGACCAGCATGAAGTCGACCCCGTTGCCCAGGTTGCGCCGCAGGTACTGGCGGGCCTCCTGGATCGGGTAGTTCACGACCACCACCGTCTCCAGGTGGTGGTAGTCCCCCGGCACAGCCGGTACTGGGCGGTTGGTCGGGACCGGGAGGTTGCGGGTCACGACAGCCCATCCTCGAATTGGATGCGCACCCGCTGGCAGTAGAACAGGTCGGCCTTGTCGAGCACCAGCTCCTGGGTCCCCGAGCCTTCCTCCCAGCCCGGGCGCTGACGACCCGTGCGGCCGGACGCTTCGGTCCGGTCGTACAGCGCCACGCCCGACACGTGCCGGACCTCGTAGATCTGGGTGACCAGGCGGGCGAAGTCCTGGGCGTACAGAGTGCCGCCGAACGGCCAGCCGTCGCCCTCGAGGCCGCCATCGTAGGGGTCCAGGAAGCGGCGGACCCAGATGATGGCCGCCTCGCGCACGGTGATCGGGTTGGCGTTGCCACGCAGCCGTACGGTCAGCGACACGTCCAGCGGCATGAAGCTGGCCAGGCGCACCTGGGGTTCCACGTTGATCAGGCTGCGACGGGCCAGGTACTTCTCGACGTGATCCCGGGTCGAGCCGGCCAGGAACTGGTCGGGCACGATCTCGCCCTCGCGACGATGGGGCAGGATGACCACCTCGACCGTGCCGTCCAGGCCCATCTCGCCGTTGCACGCGGCCCGAGAGACCTCGCCCGAGGCTTCCCGGGCGATGATCTCGAAGTCCTGGCGGGTGACAGCGCGATCCCGACTGGTCAGGATGCTGGGCGCCCGCCGCATGATCTCTTCGAGCGCTTCGGGGTCCCGACCACCGGTGGCTGGCAGCAGGTTGGTGACGTGCACGTCGCCCAGTCCGTCGGCGACGATCACTTCGTGTGTGCTCACGTTGCCCTTGGCGCCGGGCACGCCGTAGTAGGTCTTGACCTGGACGTTGTGGGTGCCAACGGGGAGCATCCGCCCGCGGATCCCGTTGCCGAAGCGCAGGATGCCGTCGACCGGGTCGACCTCGAAGGCCCTCGCGTTCTTGTCCGCGGTGATGAGCATTCCCGTCTTGGGCACCGACCACTTCAACGAGGCCCCACCAGACCCGGTCACGAAGACCTCGAGGTCCTTGAAGCGCTCCTTGCGGGGAAAGACCTGTTGGTCCTTTTCCTTGGGGTGCACGTAGATCGGTCGCCTGGCGAGCTGGAGCACCTGGTTCGGCACACCCTGGCCCGAGAAGCGCTCTTCGGTGAACTTGACCAGGTTCACGGCGTTGACGGTGTTCAACAACACGTGGGTGACCGGTGGCAGGGCCGGCAGGCGAGACACCCCGACCTCGCCCTTGGCCTCGACCCGGCCGCGCAGCCAGAAAGTGCCGTCGTCGGGCAGGCCCTTGCCCGGGTCCGGGAGCACGAAGCTCAGCACCCCGGTGCTGGTCAGCTGGTAGGGACCGGGACCGGTGTCGTCCGGGTCGGTCTCGGCGCCGGACACGACCCGACGCCACTGGGTCTTGCCGTGCTTCTTTGGCTCCAGGATCTCCCAGTCGACGTAGCTGTCCTCGGGCAAGCTGGCCTCGCCCCGACAGCGGAAGTGCACCGTGTGGTTGCCCCCGGCCGGCAGCGGCCGGTCGAACTGCATGTAGACCGCCAGGTGCTCGTCATCGATGTCGATGAAGGGGAAGAACGGGTGGAATTCACCGGTCCTGCCCGCCACCCGGGTGACGCAGCGGGTGAGCCGCCGGTTGTGTTCGCGGTGCACGACCTCGGCGAGCTTGGGGTTGGGCAGCGGCTCGTCGTAGCTCCCGTCCCCCAGGGTCTTGTTCGCACCCAGCTTGACCACGTGGATGCGCGGCACGATGGGCTGGAGCTTGCCGTCCTCGTCCTTCTGGCTCAGGTTCGCCTTGGCGAGCTCGAACCGGATCCAGGTGGTCTCCCGGCCAGCCACCTCGTGCCGGGCCAGACCCTTGAGCTGGGTCTTGGGGTCCAGGGTGAAGCGCACCCGCCGCACGCCGGCCTTTTTGTGGGCGCTCTTGTCCTTGTCGAGCTTGGCAAAGGTGAAGCCGGCGTACTTCTTGTCCTTGCTGTACACCACGCGCCAGGAGTCTTCGGCGCGGTAGGTCAGCTGGAGCAGGTAGTCCGAGACCGGTTCGGGCACCGGCTCCCCGTTGCACTCGAAGCTCAGCTCGAGCTCGATCAGGACCGGCTCCTGCTTGCGGTTCTCGAACAGGTCGGTGCCGATGTACCACTTGCGACCGATGGTCGGTGTGACGGCCGGGGTGAGCTGAAACGGAGACCACGGGGCCTCGTCGATCAGCTGTTCTTCGACCCGTCGGGGGTCATCGCCAGCAAACATCGTGATCTCGATGGGCCGGGACCAGTTGATGTCCACGTCGAGCTCGGTGCAGAGCCGCCGCATGGCCACGGTCTCTGTGCGCTCGGCCCGCAGGTTGAACCCATCGGGGCTCATCTCTGGGAAGGGACCGGTCAAGGTGACCAGGGTGCCTTCGACCCGGATGCGCTCGCTCGGCACCCGCTCCCAGGTCTCTCCGCGACGGAAGGACCAGCGGTACTCGGGCAGGGCATCCCGCTCACCGGCGTGGATGCCCCGGTCGACCAGCTGGAGACGCACGGTCCAGCCGGCCTTGATCGGGGGGAGATCCTGGAGGAAGAACTCCAAGGTGCGGCCCGACGAGCGCACCCGCCAGGTGTTGACCTCTCGCTTCTCGCCCCCGCGGTCGTCCTGCCAGAAGACGTGGAGGTCTTCCTCCATGCGGGCGGCCATCCAGCGCTCGTAGTCCAGTCGGCCACGGACCCACCACCGCTGCTCCGCCACGGTCTCTGGCAGCGGGAAGGCATTGTGCTGCTCGCCGAAGCGCTCGATCGGGATGATGCCCGGCATGGCCGTGAGCAGCGAGTGCTCGGGCATGCCCAGGACCTCTTCCTTTTCCAGGGCCAGGGGCGCCGGGGCCCAGCCCTCGACGGTCGGGTACTCCCAGTGGAAGAAGTCGATCAGCGACAGGGTGTCGCCCTCGGCCTTGCGACGCATCTGGAGCCGGCCCAGCCGGCGCTTGCCGTCGTTTTCCAGGTCCATCAGCCGCAGGTCGTCGTGACCCACGTAGAGGAAGTGGTGGGGCGAATACGCGGTCGGCCCATAGCTCGCCGGATCGATGTCGAAGAGCTGGACGCCGCGACCACCCCCGAACACCAGCGCCGACGGATGTGTGTCCAGGTGGGAGAAGGGGATCTCCCGGACCGCCGGGTCGGCGCCACCCCGCACCGTGACCATGCGCATGAGCTGGCTGGAGTGCACGGTCAGGCCTTCGGTCGTCAGGAAGGTCGTCGCCGGGCGGCCCTCGCGCTGGCGGGTGGCTACCCGAGCGAACTCCGGGACTTCCTGGACGCCCTCGTTGCGCAGGTTGAACGTGACCGGGACCACCGCGGGAGCAGCCGGGCGGCGCTCCTCGCCGATGAAGTTCAGGAAGTGGATGTAGGTCTTGTCCGGGATCCGGTTGAGCCGGAAGATCGTCATCTCCGTCATCCAGGCGAACAGCTGGACGAGGGTCATGCCCGGATCGGCGTCCCCGAGGTTGGTCCACTCGGGGCAGTACTGGGGGATCAGCCGGCGGGCTTCGTTGACGATGTCCGCGTAGCGACGGTCGTCCAGGTTTGGCGGGCGAATGGGCATGCTTCAAGCATCCTGTTGTGTGCCGTGCGGACCGCCGGGGCCAGCCACGCCGTGGGCACACGGTGGAAGGTCAGCGCGTGGCGGTGAGAACGTGCACGACCACCTGCGGAGAGCGGGTGGTCCGGATGGTGTAGTCGACCTGGACGGAGATGGTGCCGTTGGGCTGGGGCTCGCTCTTGACCTCGGTGACCTCGACCCGCGGCTCCCAGCGCCCGATCGCACCGCGCACGTAGTGGGCGATGCTCGAAGCGGTCGACGCGGTGTTGGGGGCAAAGAGCAGATCGTGGATCCGGCACCCGAAGTCCGGGAGCATCTGTCGCTCACCCGGACGGGTGGACAGGATGATGGAGATGCACTGGCGGATGTTCTCCTCGTACTCGGACAGGCCCACGCCCCCCCGAGCCGGGTCGAACGAGAAGGGAAAGCCCCAGCCTCTGCCGAGGTACTCCTTGGGACTCGCCATTCACCGCCTCCGCCCCCGCCCACAACGGCCAGCATCGCGTGCGGGGGTGGCGATTATAGGGGGTTCCCCCCCGGGCGTCATCGGGCGGGTCACCCAGGCTGGGTCAGCCGGCCTCGCCTTCGCTCGTCGAGCAGAACGTCAGCTCGACCGTGTACCCAGTGGCCGTGCTGACCGTGTGGCGGGTGCCGATCACGAAGCAGGTCCCATTCACGGCGGCCTTGATCCCGCTGAAGGTCACCATCGTGCCCGCCCGCACGGTCTCGTTCCCGGCGATCTTCGCGGTGCCTCGGGCGAATTGGCGAGCGATCCGGTTCATCTCGGCCTTGGCCACGGCGTCGGCGCCGGACTGGGAGCTCACGGGCACGTCGGTCACATACGCCGTGGAGTCCCCGAAGGCGCCGGCGGTGTCCACGCCCAGGCTGCCCGACCCGATCTGGTCCACGTCGCCTGCCGCCGCCTCGCCGACGATCTCTTCCTTGGCTTCGGGATCCCATCCGCGCACGACCACGTTCTGGACCAGACCGGTGGTGTTGTACGAGACCCGGAAGTCCTGGAGGTTGTCCCCCATGGCGATGGCATAGCCGGAGCCCTCGAACTGGGGCTTCTTGAAGGTCAGCTTGCCGTCGGCGATGCGCAGGATGTAGTTGTTGCGGGCAGCCAGGCGCTTCAGGAAGGCGATGTCGGACTCGTTGCGCTGCAGGATGTAGGGCAGGGTCTCGTCGGTCGAGTCCGTGTCGACCGACAGCCCGGCCTCGCCCCCGACGGACGACACGACGTCGGCGTCGGTCATCTCTTCGAAGACCCGGGTCTTCCGACCGCGCCCCAACCGATGGACCTTGTCCAGGGCCCGCACGGTGAGCGATGTGCCCCCCTTGGCGCTGAATCTGGGCTCCATGCCCACGACCTCGCCCTGGAAGACCTCGGTCCCGCTGGTGCCGATGGTCAGCTTGAGCTCGTCCCCGATCGCACAGGGCAGATCGCCCTCGTCGCCGATCTGACTCAGGCGCACGGTCACCATCGCGACCATGTCCACGTGGTCCTCGAAGATGAGGGTCTCCACGCCCTTGTTGTCGGCCTGGGTCATGTCGGAGCCGCCCAGCGTCAACGTGAAGCTGGCAGCGCTCTGGGACTCGGTGTTGTCGCTCATTGACTACTGCCTCAGAAGAGATCGCTGGCCGAGCTGTAGACAGCCTCTGCGCTGTCCAGCAGGTCGGCGGCCGTGGAGATCCCGTCGCTGGCCGCGTCCGCCGCAGCCGCCGCATCGGAACCGGAGTCGCCCGACGACGACGAGGAGCTGCTCCCCGATGGAATGACGATCTCCTGGCCGGCCAGGTCCTCGTTGGGGTCGTCGATGCCGTTGGCGTCGCAGACGGCCTGATACGACGTGCCGTGCTCGTTGGCGAGGGAGTTGGCCGTGTCCCCGGCCTGGGCTTCGATCACGGTCAGGTCCCGGGTATCGATGGTCCCTTCCTGTCCGGACAGGTCCACCAGGTTCGCGCTGACCGCAGCCCCACCGGTGCCCTTGTCGAACTCCTTGAGGGTGTACTCCTTCATGGAGACGTTGGCCTTGGCGCGCACCGGGTCGCCGTTGCTGTTGAACATCAGGTACTGCACGGCGATCTTGTCCACGATCCCCGTGAACTTGAAGTCGCCCCATACGAACGTGACCAGCGGCGGGTACTTCTTGTCGCCGCCGTCGGGCGCAGTGACGCTGGGGTTGGTCATGCGCAGCAGGCCCGTGACCCACTTCTTCTCGACGTTGCCCATGTCGTCGATCGACGTGTCGAAGAACAGGTCCATCACCAGCGTGCGGGGCTCGCCCTGCTGGTACTCGAACTGTGCGCCTTCGGCGCCTTGCTTGTCCTTTTTCTGCCACTTCGAGGCCTTGTCGGACTTGATCTCCTTGGGGTTGTACTGGACCGAGAAGCTCTCGACCTCAGCCCCGACGGTGCCGTCTGACTTGATCTCGTAGCTGGTAAAGCTCGCCTTTTTGCTACCACCAGTTGCCATCGGAGTCCTCCTGTCCGCGTTCGCGGCGCAGCTCGAGTTCGCGGCTCACGCTGTTCAAGACTTCGCGCTTGAGCGCTTCAAGATCCCCCGCCTTGGCTGCTGCACGAGCGCCGCCGGGCTCGCCGTCTTCCATGGGAGAGGCTTCTGCACCCTCGGCAGCCAGGCGGACCTGGCGCTGGGCGTCGGAGAGCTGGCCCTCCACCTGGACCAGGTGGATGAGGTTCTGCAGGCGCGAGGCGAGCTGCTTGAGCTTGCCACCGGCCACACCGCCAGCGGCGGTCATGCTCGGGGCCCCGCGGGACGCGCCGCCGCTCACCACCCGGGTCGTGCTGGGCAGGCTCTGGGCCCGGCGCCGGCGCATGACCGTGGCACTGGGCGAGTGGCTGGCATCGGCGGCCCGTTGGGCGGCCAGGCGGGGCGGCACCATGTCCTGGGCCGCGGTGGCGCGGATCTGGCGGATGACCTCGGCGACCGGGGTGGGCAGGTTCCGACTCACGGCGAGTCGATCGCCGCGATCCAGGATGACCTGGATGATCTCCAGGGGGTCCCGGGCCTCGGCCAGGGACTGGACCAGATCGCCGGTCGTGTTCAGGAAGGTGCGCCCGGTGGCCCGGACGGCCCAGCCCGGGGCAGACTGGCCCGCGTGCTCGACGGCCACGCCGTCCAGGGTCTCGCGCAGCCCGGCGCGAGCCGGGGTGGAGCCGGCCACGACCGTGCCCGAAGGGGCCGTGCGGGCGGTGCGGGCACTGCGGAAGTCCCCGGCTGGGGTCCGCCCGGTGCGGGCAGCGGCGAGTCCTGTGACAGACGCCGCAGAGGTGGTGGCCCCGCGGAAGTCGCCAGACGCGGTCCGACCCGCCCGAGCCCCGGCAAAGTCCCGGGCCAGGCTGGATCCGAAGGCCGCGCCGGTGAAGCCGGGATCGAAGCCGACACCGGTGGGCGCACCGTCGAAGGCCCCAGGCCCCGCGGTCGAGGTCCCGGCACCCAGCCAGGCCCACTCAGGTGTGCGCCAGGCGCCGGCGCCAGAGAACGCGCCACGGCCCGTGCGGGCGCTGGCCGCGCCCATCCAGCCCGCCGATCCGGCGCGGCGGGAAGCGGCGCCGGTGAACGAACCAGCCGGTGTGGTCGCCGAACCAGCGCCCTGCCAGGTGCCGTCAGGGGTGCGCCACGCGCCGGCGCCGTCGAAGTCCGCGCTGCCGCCGCGCACGCTGCCGGCGCCGAGCCACGCGGTCTCGGGGGTGCGCCAGGCGCCAGCGCCGGCGAACCCACCGGATCCGGTCCGGCGGCTCGCGGCGCCAGAGAAGCCACCACCGGCCGACGACCCCAGCGCAGCGCCGCGCCACGCACGATCCCGGGCCTGGCCCGTGGCCGCGCCGTCGAAGTCGCCGTCGGGCGTGGTCGCCGAGGAAGCGCCGCTGAAGGGCTGTGCCAGGGACTGGGCCGGCCCAACGGGCGACCAGCGCGGCACGGGAGAGGTCGTGCCCGCGCCCGCCGACAAGGCACGGGAGACGGCGGCCATGCGCTCGGCCGCCCGAACGATGGCGTCGCCCACAGCCGGTCCGCTGGCCTGGCGGCTCGCCGCGACAGCGGTGGCACGGGCCCGGTGGGCGGGTGTGTAGGGCGTCTGGGCCCATGGAGACCGCGCTGCCGTGGCGGCCTGTTCGACGGCGTCCAGGGCCTCGAGGGCCTGGTCCACGACCCGGGGCAATGTGCCGTCGCCCGCGACGCTCCACGAACGGCGCGTCTCGCCCCGAGCGATCTGCCGCTGGATGTCGACCGCGCGTTCCAGGAGCTCAGCCGTGCTGGCTCCGCTCCAGGGGAAGGCGCGACCGCTGCCCAGACCCGCACCCGCGAAGTCGCCGGGATCGGTGACGTGGGCGGTGGCGCCGGCAAAGGACGAAGACCGGCTGTGCGCCACGCCGGCCCCGTCGAAGCTGCCGCCCGCAGTCGTGCGACGGGTGGCGCCGGTGAAGGGGCCCGCGCCGGTGATGCTGGTGCCCGCTCCGGTCCAAGGCCGAGAGCCGCTGCGCCGCAGGACGGCGCCGCTGAAGTCGGGGGCCTGCCCTTCGCCCACCGGAGCGCCGGAGAAGCTGACCCGCTCGGCGCGTGCCGCCGCTGCGCCACTCCACGGGCGCGGGTTCGCGTGTCCGAGGGCCGCTCCGCTGAACCCACCGGCGGCCTGCCGGGCAGTGGCCGCCCCGTCGAAGGCCCGGGCGAGAGCCCGCCGTACACCCGCCCCGCGGAACCGGGCCTCGGGAGCACGGCCGAGACCGGCGCCGCGGAAGTCCCCTGCGCTGGCAGAGCCGACAGGCGCACCGGAGAAGTCGGCACCCCGGCCCGCGGCCGTCTCGGCACCGGAGAACTCGCCAGCAGGCGTGCGGGCGCGGCCTGCGCCCTGGAAGGAGCCCGAAGGGCCATCGGCGACGCCCGCGCCACTGAAGGTGCCGGGGTCGGCGTCGGCCACCGGGGCACCCTGGAAGTCAGCCGATCGGTCGGCTGCGGTCGTGGCGCCCCTGAAGTCACCCGGATCGGCCTGGCCTGAGGCAGCACCCTGGAAGGCGCCCTTGGGGCGAGTCGCGGTGGGTGCCCCCTGGAAGTCCGGTGCCCTGTCGGTGGCCTTGGCGGCGCCCTGGAACCGGCCCTGGTCCTTGCGACCGCTCCGCGCGCCCTGGAAGTCATCGCCCTGGGCCCGCCCCGTCGGCGCACCCTGGAATTCACCACTCTTGCCCGGAGCGGACGGGGCGCCGCGCAAGGCCTGGCCCTCGGTCCGGTGACGGGCCGCGCCGCGGAACTCGCCGGCGTGGCCCGAGCCGGTACGGGCACCGTGGAAGGTGTCCCGACGGCCGTGCCCGGTGCTGGCCCCGTGGAAGTCAGCCGAGCCAGGCCTGGCGACCCGGGCGCCTCGGAAGTCACCGCCGGCGCCGCCGCCCTGGCGGGCTCCGCGGAAGGCAGCCGCGCCGGCAGCGGCCGTGCGGGCGCCCTGGAAGTGTGCGGGCATGACGGCCGCCAGCCGCGCCGCCACAGAGGACCGGCGCTCGACGACAGACAGCGCACCCCCGACCACCTTTGCGGGCCGGAAGGGCGAGTTGACCCAGGGACTCGCGGGAGGCTCCTGGGTCGCGGGGGCGACCGCCTCGACCACGCTCTCGGGCAGGATCAGATCGCTGGCGCCCAGGACCGGCCGCCAGTGGGGCAGCCGGCGGGGTCCCGGGCCAGTGCCGCGCCCGACAGGCCGCGCCGACGGCGGCCCGGCGCTGCCGACAGCCCGCGCCATCCACGGCGTGCCGCCCGCATCTCGGCTCGCTGCCCACAGTGAGCCACCGGCGCGGGACGGCGCCTCGGGGGCCTCGTTCCACGGGCCGAGCCGCGTGGCCAGGGCACTGTCCGCGAGGCGTGCGACTCGTGGGGAGCGCGGTCGCCGAGAACGGGTCAGGGCTGGGAAGGCGTCAGCGGTCTCGGGGAACTCAGCGCCCAGGCCTGGACCAGTCGCCACCAGTCTGGCGACCGCACGGCGGGTACCGCGCCAGGTCGGGGCTCGTGGGTCCGGCTGTCGACCCGGGGGGGCCAGGCTGCGCGCCGCCCTGGACCCGCGATCGAGGGTCCGGACAGCGGCCGGCTCAGTCAGGGGACTGGTGCGGGTCGAGCGGGGGGTCCGGCGGGTCGGGGATGCCGCGGGTACCCGAGACCGGGTCCGCTGGGTGGGCCGGGTCTGGGGGCGGCTGGCTTCGAGAGCACGGGTCGCCGGCGTGCGCCCGTACCAAGCGGTCCGAAGGCCCCGCCGAGACTGGGTCGCCGCCGTGGGCATGCGGCTGCGGGCGACCTGGATGGGCCGGGCCGAGGCCTCGGGCAGAGCGTCCTCGATGACGGTCCTGACCGTGGGGGCAGCCCGGCGGAGCACCCGCCGGATCCGCACGCTGCGGTCCTGGGCCACGTCTTCGTAGACGGTCCGGGTCAGGTCACGACCGCGCTGGGTGCGGCGGCGCACGCCACCAGCAGGGGTGGCCGCAGCGACGGCCCGCTGGACCGGATCGGACGCGGCTTGGGCCAGTGCCAGCCGATCGCCGACCCGCTGGAAAGGACGGACGACCCGAGCCGGGGTCCAGGGGGACCGGTGCCAGGCGCTGTCCGTGACGCTCGTGGTGGAGTGGAGCGGTCCACCGAGCCAGGGCGAGCGCTGGGGCTCTTCGGCGAGCTCGGCGGTCTCCCCTTCGGGCGCGGAGTGGTCCGGAAACACGAGGTCCGACAGCGACAGCGCAGGCCCAAAGCCCAGCCCGAGGGCCGTTTGGCCCAACGGTGCCGCCTGGAAGCGGCTGGCGGTCTGCTGGCCAGACATGCGATCCGAGAACTCCACGTACCGACGGTCTCGCCACGTCCGCGAGTGCTCGAGCTGCCGCCGGTGCTCGCGCCAAGCGGCTCCTGAGACGTAGGTGAAGCCGCCCGTGGGTCCCCGCGAGCGCTGGAAGCCGGCCTCGCCACCGAATGGGTCGGTGAGCCCGAAGCGATCGAAGTAGGTCGCGCTCAGCCCGACGCCCGGACGCCGGGCGTTCCGACGCTCCAGCCGCTCGAGCATGCGCTCGCCAGCAGTCTTGGCAGCAGGCGTGCTCAACTGCTCGCCCCCTTGGTGACCTTGAGGCCGTGGTGGGCGAGCTCAAAGGTCTCCACCGCGATCTCGGAGCTCCCGGCATTCAGGCTCGGGCCCTCGTAGGCGACCGGCCAGGCGTCCACGAATTCCCACCGCATGACCTCGTCGCCCTTGTTGTTGCGGAGGATGATCGAGCCGCTGCGGTACAGGGAGTCCTTGTTGAACGAGTCCTTGAGGACCTCGCCCCGCCACTCGGCGAGCTCGACCGATCCGGTCACGCCGGACTTGAGCACGATGTTCTCGTAGCGGGACTGCCCAGGCAGCTTGTGAACCATGTGGTTCACGCCGCCCTCTTCGATCTCGAAGACGTTGCTGGAGGTCTTCAGGCCCGAGATCTCCGTGAACCGAGCGAGCTCGATCCCCTTGATCTCGAGGTCGAAGAAGTACCCACCGTGGGGATCGGCCAGTGCATCGTCGCTTGCCATCGTTGAGTCCTCAGCGCTCGCCCAGACGCAGGTCCAGTGTGATGTGCTCTGTCGTCGAGATCGGACGCAATCTTACCTTCACATTGAGGGTGCCCGCGTCCCGATCTGTCTTCGTGTTGGTCTGGGCATCGCACCAGACCTGGTATTCGTCTTCCTCGCTCTCCCCTGTGAGCACGCCCTGGCGCCACAAGAGGTTGAGCCGATGCCGCACGTCGCGCTCCAGGGCCTTCCAGACCCTGGGACCGTTTTCTTCGAAGACCGCCCACTCGTTGTCCCGACGCAGCTGCTCTGAGATCATCGACACGATGCGGCGGGAATTGATGAATTCCCACTGGGCTTCGCGGGACAGGGTGCGGGCCCCGAAGATCACCATGCCGCGACCCGGCTGGATGACCAGCGGGTTCACCGCGGCCTTGGCGAGCTCGCCGGCTTCGAACCAGTCGAGATCGACCTCGGGGGCGGTGTACCCGACCAGGTTGATGTTGGCGGGGGACCAGCCCACGCCAAAAGGCGCGTGCTCGCGGTCCGACCGCGCATAGGCACCCAGGATGCCACCAGAAGGCGGCAACAGGCCCACCCTCCCCTGCCGCAGCCAGGGGTAGTAGACCGCCCCGAAAGCCCGGTTCTCGACGCTCTGGTCCCGGAAGCGAGTGACCCAGGAGTGCAGGGCCTCGCCGTGGAAGTGGGCCGGGGCGTCCATGACCAGGAAGCGATTGACCACACGCCGGCAGTGGTCCAAGAGGGCGTCGTACAGCACGTCGGCGCCGCCCTGAAGCTGGCCGCCTGGCAACCGGATCGCCGGCAAGCTGGCCGCCCAGGGGCAGGCGAGCAGCGCGATGTCCTCCTCGGCCATGAGCCGATCCTGGAGCGGCAGCAGCGCACCGAGGGGCTCGGCCAGAGGCCCTTCCTGGAGGTCTTCCGGTCCCTTCAGGCAGACCCCGAACAGGTGCATCTCTTCGCCGCCGTTGGCGAAGTAGGCCTGAACGCTGGCCACCGAAATGGCGTCGAACAGGGGCAGGAAGGGGTGGTCGAGCAGCTCGGCGAAGCGCCGGAGCTGGATCTCCACGAAGTCACCGCGGCTGGCATCGGTCGGCCAGCGGTCGGGAAAGATCGGGGCGATCAGGCCCGCGACATCACAGCGAACCACCCCACCCGGCCGAGACGGGAGGACCTTGTGGTCGATGTGAATGCCGGGCCGCTGTGGCATCTGGCGAGTCCTACCGGGAGTTGATCTTCTCGTTGATGGCGGAGATCTGCTTGACCCAGAGATGACGCTCCTTGTGCGTCATCTCGAACACGGTCTCGCGATCCCAGTGAAAGTGGTAGGCAATGAACGCTACCTCCTTGAAG
>CAZFLE010000051.1:0-23337 GCA_964519895.1 uncultured Enterobacterales bacterium
CCCCGACCAGCGTGACCAGGCGCTGACCGGCCGCCAGCGCCTCGTCGAGCGCAGACATGTCGCCCTGGCGTCCCACGAAGTCGCCCGACACCGGACCCAGATCGACCGGTTCGGCCACCGGGGCAGCGGGGAGCTCGGGCAGGGCTGGGGGGGCCTGGCCCGGCCGAAATAGCCAGACCGCCGGTCCATCGGCCAGGCGGTAGCCCCCGTGGGCACAGGGGGCCAGCACCAGCCCGGTCGACGCCAGTCTGGCCCGCAGGCGCGTGGCCGAGACATAGAGTGCGTTGTCGCACGAACCCGACCGATAGGGCAGCTCCCAGACCCGCTCGTAGAGGCCCTGGCGGTCGAGCTGCTCCCCCCGCTCGGCGATGGTCCACAGCAAGCGGAACTGGATCCTGGCCCGGCGAAGCTCGGCGATTCGCGTGGTGCCCAGCCAGACCTCGCCACGGGCGGGCACCAGGACCAGGCTTTCGCCGCGTCCCGGGGCGACACAGCGGAGTCCTGCAGCCGCGAGGGCCGCCTGGATCGCTGAGCGCTCAGCAGCAGGCCGATGGGGCAGCTGGGCCAGGCTGCGCTCGCACTGGGCCAGCGCCGCCAGCACCTGGGGCAGGCCCTGGGCAGCCTGGAGCTGGCGCAGGGGACCGGCAGGCTCGGGGGTCAGGGACACCCCCGAAGCCTACCCGCGATCAGCGGCCATACACCTGCCGACGCCCATGTAAGGCCAATGTAAGCCCACTGATCGGGGCCCTGGGGCCAAGGTGTGGCCGGCGCATCACCCGGAGGCCATCGTGTCCTTGCTCTTCTGCCTTCTTCCGCTCGTGGGCCTGGCCCACGCCGACATCCTGAACGCGCCGGACACCGACGGCGACGGGGTCCTCGACGGGGACACCGACGACGTGGGGTGGTTCGCCATCGACAACTGCCCCACGACCCCCAACGCCGACCAGGCCGACGCCGACGGCGACGGCGCCGGTGACGCCTGCGACGCGGCCGTCCAGGACACCGACGGCGACGGCTACCTGGACCTGGGACTCTTCCTGGTGGAGGGGTGGACTGTGCGGGTCCACGAGATCGATGTGCTCACCGGCGGCTACGTCGGGGCCATCGTCGACGAGGGGGACCCGTTTATCGTGATCGACCCGCTCCTGGCCTACACCTACACGGACATCTCCACGGGTCCAGACGGCCAGGCCTACGCCGCCCGCGTCGACACCGCCGGCACCCTCGAGCACTTCCCGAGCACGCCCGAGCTGGGGCAGCTGGCCCTGACCATCTCGCCGGGGGGCTTCTTCGACTCCCTGACCCCCCTGGCCCTCGCGATCGACGAGGCCGGCGTCCCGGTGATGGTCGAGCGTGAGACGCAGCTGGACGGCGCGGACGACCCGGACCGGGCACGGCTGGTGCAGAACCCGAACTGGCACTTCGACGGCGACGAAGTGCTGGTGCAAGACCTGGGCTTGAGCCCCAACGGCCCCCACGAGCTGGCCACCGACCTGGACCATGCCTACACCTTCGACGACGAGAACTGGCCCGCCCAGGTGATCCGACACAGCCGCGCCAATCCCGGCGAGTCCGAGGCCACTCTCACCCTGCCCTTCGACTTTGTCGCAGTGGACCTGAAGTTCGGGAATGCAGGCGAGCTCCTGGTCCTGGGCACCCGCGTCGACTTCTCGGGGACGGGTGGAGACATCCAGGTCCTGGCCTACGACGGCCACGAAGACGCAGACCCCGAGCTTCGGGTCGACACCCCCCTCTTCATCGACCACCCCTGGCTTGGCAACTCCGAGCAGCCCCCTGCCGAGCTGATCCCACTCCCGAACGGCGAGCTGCTGGTCCTGCGCTATGGGGCCGAGAGCAGCCGATCCCGCTGGCCCTGGTTCGAGCGCTTCGACGCCGAAGGCACGTCCCAGGGGTCCCTGTACGACCTGGGCATGGGCAGGTTCACCGACGGCATCGCCGCGGCCTGGTACGCCGACAACTGCCCCGACGTCGCCAACGACCAGGCCGATGCGGACAACGACGGCATCGGCGACGCCTGCGAGGCCGACGCAGAAGCCCCGGAGGCCGCCGACTCCTGCTGCGACGCTCTGGGCGGTGCGGGCTGTGACGCCGGGCCAGTCTGCGAAGACTGTGTCTGCACCCTGGACCCCTACTGCTGCGACGTGGCGTGGGACGGGATCTGCGCCGCAGAGTCGGCGAACGAGTGCTCCCAGAGCTGCCTGGCGTGCGAGCCAGACTGCCTGGAGCCCGGCGCAGCGGCGTCCTGCGAGATCCCCGAGTGCACCGACTGTGTCTGTGAGCTCGACCCGTACTGCTGCGCCGTGGCCTGGGACGACCTGTGCGTGATGGAGGCCGAGCAGGACTGCGGAGCGACCTGCGTGCAGTGACAGGGGGGAGGGTCCGCTCATCGCGGGTATGGTCAGCCCTGGGGGGTCCCGCCTCCTCCTCCCAGGGGTGTTCCATGTCGTGGCTCCTGCTGTGCCTGCTCGCCTGTGATGGCGCCACTGGCCCCTCCGACTCCGACTCGTCGGGGACCTGGATCGACCAGGACCAGGACGGGTGGCCCGCCGGTGAGGACTGCGACGACACGGATCCCACGGTCAACCCCGACGCCGAGGAACAGTGGTGGGACGGGGTCGATCAGGACTGCAAGGGTGACAACGACTACGACTCGGATCACGACGGCCATGACGCCGAGCCCTGGGGCGATGACTGTGACGACGACGCCCACTCGGTCCACCCCGGCGCCACCGACCAGCCCTATGACGGCCTGGACGCCGACTGTGACGGTGGCAACGACTACGACCACGACCGCGACGGCGAGGAAGCCCGGCCCTACGAAGACGACTGCAACGACGACGACGAGACCATCCACAGCCGAGCGGAAGAGGTCTGGTACGACGGCATCGACCAGGACTGCGACGGCAACGACGACGATCAGGACCTCGACGGCCAGACCGCCGAGGAGGCCGGCGGGTTCGACTGCGACGACCTGGATCCAGAGATCACGGCAGTCCCGGGCATGGACGACAATGACGGCGACGGGTACGGCAACCCGGCGACTCAGCGCCTGCGGTGTCCGGCCGATCCAGACGCCGTCGACGAGGCCGGGGACTGCGACGACAGCGACCCAGAGGTCCACCCCGAAGCCACCGAGGTCTGGTACGACGGCGTCGACAGCGACTGTGCCGGCGACGACGACTACGACGCCGACGCCGACGGCGAGACGCCCTACGAGCTGGGTGGTACCGACTGCAATGACCAGGATCCAGCCATCACGAGCTGGGACAAGTACCCAGACGTAGACGGCGACGGGGACGGCGACGCCACCGCGACCGCCGGGATCTCCTGTGACGACAGCGAGGGTGTGAACAACAACCTGGACTGCGACGACAGCCGCCCGGACATCCACGTGGGCGCCACGGAGATCTGGTACGACGGTGTGGATCAGGACTGCGACGGCGCCAGCGACTACGACGCCGACGGCGACGGCACCGACGCCTTCGACCACGGCGGCACGGACTGCGACGACAGCGACCCGGTGAGCGTCGGCGGCGAGCGCTACCAGGACCTGGACGGCGACGGCTACGGCGACCCGCTCACCCCGATCGACTGCGACACGCCCGGGGGGTCCTCGACCAGCGGCGACTGTGACGACAGCGACGCTTCGATCTACCCCGGCGCCACGGACGTAGCGCTGGACGGCGTGGACCAGGACTGCGATGGCGACGCCGCCGTGACCGACGCTGTGGCCATCCGACTCGACGGCGACGACCAGGACGGGCTGGCCGGGACGGCGCTGATCGTGACGGACCACGACGGCGACGGCACGTCGGATGTCCTGGTCGGAGCACCCCTCGGGGACGGCGAGGACACGAGCTCCGGTGTGGCCAGCTTGGTCTACGGGCCCGTCACGGGCACCCTGACGCTCGGCAGCGACACGGCCGAGCTGCTGGGCGGCGAGAACAGCGGGGACAACCTGGGTGAGGTCCTCTCGGCCCATGATCTGGACGGAGATGGCCTGCCGGAGCTCTTGCTCGGCGCCCCCACGGCGGCTGTCGAAGCCGACGCAGAGGCCGGCGTCGCCTTTGTGTGGAGCGGCGGCATCGGCTCCGAGGCCTCCCTGGGCGACAGCGCCGCGAGGTGGCTCGGTGAAGGTGACGGCGAGCTGGCCGGCTCCGCGATGGCCGCAGTCGACGTGGACGGCGACGCCGTCGCTGAGCTCTATGTCGCGGCGCCCGAGTCCTTGTTCGGCGTGGTCTACGTCCTCCAGGATCCCATGGCCGGGGGTTCGCTCTCCGATGCGGACGGACGCATCGATCTGACCTACGACAGCGCCGCCCTTGCAGGGGGCGGCGACAGCGACGGCGACGGCCTGGCAGAGCTGGCCGTCGGGCGCGGCGACAGCTCGACGGGGGGCGTCGGCATCTTCTTGCACGTGCCGAGCGCGGACTACCTGGCCGATGCAGAGGGTGCCTGGTCGACCCGCTCGGCAGACCTGGCCGGGGCGTCGGTGGCGTGGGCCGGAGACCTGGACGGCGATGGACTGGACGACCTGTTGATCGGAGCGCCCTTGGGTGACGGCGCCGAAGCCGAGGCCGGCGTCGTGTACGTGCTCTACGGGCCGATGGACGGGTCGGGCTACCTCGAGGACCAGGCCGGCACGACGCTCCTGGGGCAGCACGCCCAGGACGAGCTCGGCGCAGCGGTCCACGGCCCAGGGGATCTGGACGGTGACGGCTTGGCGGACATGGTGCTGGGGGCTCCGGCCTACCAGGACGCCGGTGTTGCCGTGGGGGGCATCGCCGTGATCCTCGACGCGGGCACCGGCTCGGTGTCCGCGAACGCGCAGGCCTCGACGATGTGGATGGGCGACAGCGCAGACCTGGGCCTGGGCACGGCGCTCGCGACCTTCGGCGACACGGACGGAGATGGCCTGCCAGAGCTGCTGGTCGGCGTGCCGGGGTCCGATGACCAGGCCACGGACGCGGGTGGTGTGTGGATGATCTTGAGCGCTGACCTCTTCTGAGGTCACGGGTGGTAGAACCCAGGCGGAGGCACCTCCATGACTCCCTTCCTGCTGCTCCCCGGCCTGGTCGCCCCCGCCGGGGCCGCCCCTGCCGATCACGTGCTCCAGGCCGTCGAGCTGATGTCCGACGGGGACTTCGACGCCGCCCACGACAGCCTGAACACCGCTCGATCCGAGCTGCTCGCCAGCAGCCAGGTGATCAACGGCACCACCTTGGCCGAGGTGTACTACTACCGGGGCCTGCTCTTCTACTACTCCGGTGCCAAGGAGGAGATCGCCCAGTGGGAGTGGTGGCGCGCCCTCGAGAAGGAGCCCGAGCTGGCCTGGGACGTCGGCCTGGTGTCGGACCCCAGCGCCCAGCTGCTCTTCGAGGAGCTGCGGCTCATGGTCAAGGCCCTGCCCAGCGTGCACGTCTCCCTGCCCGACGAAGGCAGGGTCGATGTGGTCTACATCGACGGCCGGGCCATGCGCCCGTCGAGTCAGGTCGTCGAGGGCGAGCACCTGGTCCAGGTGCGGTGCATGGACGGGGGGCTGGGGACCTTTCTGCACGACTTCGGCGTGCCGCCCCAGTACGGCTTCGTCTGCAACGAACTGGCCGACGAGCCCGGCTGGCTGCGGCGCCGCCTGGCGAAGCTGCAGGACAAGCTGGCCCGGGACAAGAACCGGGACCGGGACCGACTGCCCAAGAAGACCAGCGAGGACCTCGTCGCCATCGCGGCCGACGACAAGGACGCCAACCGCCGGGGAGACGCGCTGCGCATCCTGGACGATCGGGCGGCCGCGGAGACGGTGGGCACGGCCCGGACCATGGCCGTCGACGACCCGGACGCCCGCAACCGCGAGCTCGCCGTGGCGGTCCTGGAGCGCCGGGGCAGCGAGGCCGACGCCGAAGCCCTGGGTCGGGTCCTGGCCGAGGACTCGGATCCGCGCCTGCGTCGCAAGGCGGCCATCGTGCTGCGCAAGACCCAGGCCTGCGCCCAGCGGGAGACCCAGCTCGCGCGACTGCAGGAGGAGCGGGACACCCGCGTGCTCATCGAGCTCGGCTATGGGCTCGCGGTCTGTGGCATGGCCGAGGATCGCCCTAGCCTGCACGAGCTGATGCTGGGCCACATCGACCCCGCGGTCCGGGCCGGCCTGGCCAACGGCCTGGCCGCTGCAGGGCCGGTGGAGGCGGATCGAGAGCCCCTGCTGCGCCTGTTGGACGACCCCATCGACGAGCCGGCCATCGCCGGCGCCTGGGCCCTCGCGGGGCTGGACGACGCCGGCGTCCGTGACGAGCTGGCTCAGCGCAGCGAGTCCGCGGGCGGCAAGCGCGGGCGGGAGTTCGCCAGGGCCGCGGGCAAGGAGGACAAGGCGCGCAGCCTGCCGGGGCCGCTGGGCGGTCGCTGAGGCGAGGTCGATCGGGGTTCCCCCGGTGACACGAGGTAGGGTCTGCCCATGAAGCGCTGGGCCCCCCTCCTCGGTCTCTGCTGCCTGGCCCCGGGCCCCTGCGAGGGCGGCGGCGGCGACGGCGACGACTTCCGCGCCGACGGCACCGATGTCCCCGCTGGCACCGACGACACGGGCTCGGACACGACGGGTGCCACGACCGGCGGCACGACGCCGTCAGGCTTCCTGACCTGGTCGCTGACCTGCGACGGCGACAACCAGGAGTACACCTGGACCGCCAGCGCCGAGCTGGACTTCGGCGCCAGCTACGTGACGGTGACCCTGGATCCGGACACGGCTGGCTGGGACACCTTCACCCTGGACCCCCAGGACGGCGAAGGTCGGACCTGGTCGAGCGACACGACCGAGCTGGAGACCGCCCGAAGCTGCAACACCACCGCGGTGCTCGAGTGGTACGCGCTGTCGAATTCCGGCGGCGACGCGACTGCGGAGGGCAGCTACCCCTGAGCGGCTCCCGGGGCCCGCGACCTCACTCGGGCAGGCTCGTGTCCACGACCCGTTCGAGCTCCAGCGGATCCGCGATCGCGTCTGACGCGGCCGAGGCGGTCGCCCGAGCCGCCAGCCCCTCCAGCCACCGCTGGTGCCATGAGTGCAGCGCGGGTCGCAGGTAGAGCCGACCCAGCCACGGCACCAGCCCCCGCTGGACCTCCTCGGTCACGAGCCGGCAGCCCTGCTGGGTGGGCTCGAGGCGCCACAGGTGGTAGCCGCGGCCGTACCAGGTGTCCCCGCGCCAGGCCAGGAAGCGCTCGGGCTCCCAGGCCGTCACCTGAGTGCGCACGCGCAGCCCAAAGGTGCGCCAGGTGAAGAAGACTCCTGGGCCCAGGTCCGGCCCCGGATGCCCCTCGATCTGCAGGTCCTTGCAGTTGGCGTAGAGCGACGGCCACGCCACCGCCCGGACGAGCACCGCCCAGACCCGCTCGACGGGCGCAGCGATCTCGAGGGCGTTGTAGCTCACCACCGGGGCCCCCTCGGGGGAGAGGTCCTCGGGCCAGTCGCCATTACCGTCCATCTCCAGCTCCCTGCCGGGGTGGAGTTGGCCCCGGTCCTGAGCGAGTATCCATGACGCAGCCAGAGTCCGGGTTCAGCCGAGCGCCAGGGCGACGATGCGCAGCCCGTGAAACCGCCCCGGGCTGATGTCCGGCTCCACCGCCTCGAAGCACCAGCCCAGGAAGACCCCGCAGCCACCACAGTCCGCGTAGCGCCAGGACCACCCCGGAAACCAGCTGAAGTCCGTGGTCCGCTCCCCGTGGTCCCGCACGTGGTGGGCGTCGGCCACCGTCACCAGGGCGTGCACGACCCCCGCCGGGTTCACGAAGCTGTGTTCGGGCCCGGAGCCCCCCACGGTGCACAGGTCCTGCTCCCGGGCCAGGGCCTGGCCACAGGCGCGACAGCACAGGTCCTGGGCTCCGGCGGTCCGGGGCTGGTCACTCGCGGCGAGGAGAGCGTCTTCGGCGGTCACGGGGCGATGGTCCTTGGGGCAGTGTGACAGGCCTCCCGCCCGCTATGCTGCCGTTCTGACCGGAGAGTGCCCTTGCTCCCCCTGTCGCCCGCCCTCCTGATCGCCCTGACCGCCTGTGGCAGCGGATCCGACGCACCGCCGCCTCCGACTGGAGACGGTCCCACCGAGACCGCGGGCACCACGGACAGCGTGCCGGGCACCACCGACACGGCCTGCGACCCGGACGCCGATGCCGACGGCGACGGCCTGTCGGAGTGCGACGAGGAGGCCCTGGGCACCGATCCCGAGCTGGCGGACAGCGACGGGGACGGCCACGACGACGGCGCCGAGACCGACTGCGGCGCGGACCCCCTCGACGTCGACGAGCGCTGCCACGACTGTGGCTGGCACCGGGACGACCCCGGTGACCTGGTCTCGACCGGGAGCGCGGTGGGCGACGTGATCGGCGACATGGACCTGGTGGATCAGTGTGGCCAGGACGTGTCCCTGTGGGACTTCGCCGGCACCTACCACGTGCTCTTCATGACCGCGACGTGGTGACAGAGCTGCAGGACCGAGGCCGGGGGCCTCGCAGCGGAGACCGCAGACTTCAGCGCCAAGACCGGGATCGAGATGTCCTTCCTCATCGCGCTGTTCGAGGGCGAGGAGGGCGGGTCACCGGTCGCCTCGGACGCCGCCAGCTACGCGGCCGTGATCGGCCAGGACGGCGACCCACCGGACTTCCTGGTGAGCGTGGACCTGTCCGAACAGGTCTTCGACCGCACGCCCTACGACCGGAAGATCCTCCCCGGCAAGTGCGTGCTCACCCCGGAGATGGTCATGCTGGACTGCGTCTCTGGCGACGGCAATGTCGAGGTCTTCGACCTGATCCGCTTCGACGTGGAGGGGCGGTCGGGGCGCTGACCCGGTGCGGTTGGGACAGGTCCAAGGTTCGATACTTTCGGCGCAGCCGCCACCGTCAACCTCCACGTGGACCGTCCTGGAATGAAGCCGCCTAACCAATGCCGGTCGCGTCTCTATATTTCTCATGAGCGGCCCCTCGTAGAAGCCGGGGCGCGCTCAGGGGGCAGCCTCAACCGTCGCGTCGAGCTCGAAGCCTCACGACCGCGTGGCCCATGAGTGCAGCAGTGGCCAGACTGACTCCGGCGACCAACCCCGCCTCCATCGCTCGGAATCGGCGCCAGTCTCTCTCTTGGTCGGACACCGTGCCGTCCGCGAAGGCCTGGCTCCCCTCCCGGAAGCGCGTCCCGTACGCCCAGACCGGGTAGTAGGCGCCTGCGGTAGCCAGCCCGAACCCCGCGCCAGCGACCAGGAAGGGGTTGTCGCGGATGGGCTGGGCCACGGTCGGCTCCGGGAGACCTGTCTCGAGGACCAACTCCTGGTCGTGCGCCAGCTCACCAGCCCAGGCGAAGCCGACCTCTGCACCGACAGCGACTTGAATCAGGTGTGGTCCTGGTAGGACGTCCACCGGCTGGGATTCAGAGAGCCGCCCGTCCACGTAGAGGACCCCGTCGTCTGGGATTGGCGCCACGTGCACGCTCGCGAGCCCCACGACTCCCGCGGACGCGGCCTCCCACACCAGGCGGAGGTCGGGGCCCAGGCGGTCGTTGAACCATCCGGGGTTGGCTGCGATGGAGGCCTGCAGGTCTGGGGCCCAGTCGAGCTGATGAGCGGCGTAGAAGGCTGCTGCAGCGCGTGCCTGGTAAAGCGTGGCGAGATCCTGGGGGTCGACGACTCGTGCGGCACATTCGAGGCGCGCCAAGCTGCTGTCCACGATGTCGCGGGCCCAGGTGAGCTCATCGTCGGTGACTGCGGCGATCGCGTCTTCCGCGGCGACGTCCAGGTCCACCTCGCAGGCCATGCTCTGGCCGGCCGCCAGGGAGGTCGAGAGGAGGCTCAGAAGCACAGGTTCTCCATCCCACGGGGGCCGAATGCGCCGCCCAGGGCGATGTTAGCCTGGGTCGGAGGAGGAGCAGTGGATGTCGGTCTCGGCGCGCTCGATCACGGTTCTCGCTGTGGTCACCCTGAGCGCCTGTTTTCCTGGGCGCGACGACTTCTGTAGCCAGCGTTGGGAACTCCTGGACCGAGATGGGGACGGCTACGCGAGCTCTGAGTGGGAGGACAAGTTCGCCGAGGACGGCTGTGAGCTGCCGGAGATGATTGGGGCAGGGGACTGCGACGACGGCAACACGGCAATCAGCCCCGCCGGCCAGGAATTCTGTGATGGGGCCGACAACGACTGTGATGGAGTCATCGATCCAGACGACGCGGATGGGGCTCCTACCTGGTTCCAAGACGCCGACGGCGACACCTTTGGAGTCGCAGACCTGGCCGTGACGGCCTGCGACCAGCCGGCGGGCTTCGCAGACAACGACCACGACTGTGATGACGGCGACAGCGAGCTCAACCCGGACACTGTCTGGTATGGCGACACGGACGGGGATGGCTACGGCAACGAGGACTACACCACGCACTCATGCGTGCAGCCGACGGACTTCGTCGCCGTCTCCGGGGACTGCGACGACACCGACGCCAGCCTGAATCCGGACACGCCCTGGTATCCGGACGACGATGAGGACGGCTTTGGCGCCGAGCTGGGAGCGACGACCAGTTGTGAGCCTATCGATGGCGCGGTCCGACAAGCGGGTGACTGCGACGACCACAACAACACGATCCATCCGGGGGCGGACGAGTACTGCGACGCGATCGACCAGGACTGCGACGAGGAGGTTGCGGACGACGAGGCTGTGGACGCGGCGACATGGTGGGGCGACGCCGACGAGGACGGCTACGGCGACGCCGAGGATGCTCAGACGGCCTGCGACCAGCCCCCTGGAACCGCCGGCAACCCGGCCGACTGCGATGACCACAACAACACCATCCACCCGGCGGCAACGGAGGTCTGCGACGGCATCGACCAGACCTGCGACGGCAGCGAGGATGGCGCCGTGGATGCCGAGTCCTGGTATGCAGATGACGACGGGGACGGCCGTGGCGATCCGGAGACCTCCGTCGATGCGTGCGACCAGCCTTCGGGCACTGTCTCTGGCGATGCCGCTGATGACTGCGACGACTCCCAGCCCACGGTCTACCCCGGGGCCGAGGAGTTCTGCGACACCCTGGACAACGACTGTGATGGGTCCGTCGACGAGGAGGCCTACACGGGGTTCTGGTACGCCGATGCGGATGGGGACGGGTACGGCGATCCCGCCACGACCAGCAACGAGTGCCTGGCCCCCAGCGGGTATGTCGCAAACGCAGATGACTGTGACGACGGGGATGCCGCCGTCAGCCCGGCGGCGTCCGAGGTCTGTGAGGACGGGGTCGACAACGACTGCGACGGGACGGCGACTGGGTGCTGGGGGAGCGGCACGACCAGCCTCTCGGACGCAGACGTGGTCCTCGAGGCCGTGGCCTCCGACGACTACGTCGGTCGCTCGGTCGCCGGGGCTGGAGATGTCGATGGCGACGGGATCGCCGATGTCCTGGTGGGTGCGCCGCGGATGGAGGACTCGGGCGGCTCCTCGACCGGAGCGGCCCTCCTTGCGCTGGGCCCGATGGAGACGGCCAGGGTCGACTCGCTCACGGATGGCGTGCTGCTGTTCGGCGAGGACGATGGCGACAGGGCCGGACGTTCGGTGGCCGCCGCCGGGGATACAGACGGGGACGGCTTCGACGACATCCTGGTCGGGGCTCCCAACTCCGCCGCTGACGGGTCCAACTCGGGAGCGGTCTACCTGGTCACCGGGCCCATCACCGCGGACGCTTCGCTGGGGGATGTCTACGCTGCTCGCCTAGCCGGCGACGGGGCCGGGTCCTACCTCGCCTACTCAGCAGCCGGGCTCGGGGATGTCGACGGCGACGGGCTCGCCGACCTGGTCGTGGGATCGGACGCGGACTCGGAAGGGGGCAACTACGCAGGCGCCGCCTACGTGGTCTATGGCCCGGCCGCCACCGGCTCGGTGGCCGATGCTGAAGCCAAGCTGACCGGCGAAACCGGCTTCTCCTACGCCGGCTTTTCGGTCGCCGGGCCGGGAGATCTGGACGGAGATGGGTCCGATGACGTGCTTGTCGGCGCTTCCGGCGCTGAGAATGGGGGCGGCGTGTCCGTCGGCGCGGCCTACGTTGTTCTTGGCCCCTCTGTCGGCAACTCGTCACTCGCAGACGCCGACGCCAAGCTGACTGGCGAACAGGCCGACGACTACGCTGGCTACTCGGTCGCTGGTGCCGGCGACGTCGACGGCGATGGGATCGCTGATCTGGTCATTGGTGCCTATGGCGAGGACACGGGCGGAAGTGGGAGCGGCGCGGCCTACCTCGTCCTGGGGCCGGTGACTGGGGAGGCGTCGATGGTCGACATCGCCCACGCCAAGTTCATCGGTGAGGCTGGTGACGACGCGGCCTGTGTCTCGGTGGCTCTCGCCGGTGATCTGGACGCCAATGGGCACTCGGACTTCTTGATCGGTGCCGATGGCGAAGACTCCGGCGGCGCGGAGGCAGGCGCCGCATACATCGTCCTCGGGCCGGTGTCGGGAACGGCGTTCCTGTCAGCGGCCGATGCCAAGCTCCTCGGTGAGCAAGATGATGCTGCCGCCGGATACTCTGTGTCCGCAGCGGGTGACACGAACAGCGACGGGTACCCGGAGGTCATCATCGGTGCCCCCGGACAGAGTGCCGATGGCGGGGCTGCCTACCTCTTCAGCTACGCACGCTGGTGATCTGACCTGCACAGACCAGGATGCAGCCGCAGGCTTCTCACCCTGTGGCCCTGTTAGCCCACCCCATGCTCCCCTCCACCGGCCAGATCGTCTCCGTGCGTGCCCGCCAGTACCTCGTGGAGGAGGTCATCGGACCCGTGGAGGAAGGCGACGCCACCCGCGTCCGCCTGGCCTGCCTGGAAGACGACGCCCAGGGCGAGCCCCTGGAGGTGCTCTGGGAGCTCGAGGTCGACGCCCACCTCCGCGGTGGCACCTCGTGGGACCGTGTGGCCGCCCAGGGCTTCGACTCCACCGAGTTCTTCTCGGCCTACCTGCACGCCCTCCGCTGGAACACCGTCACCGCCACGGACCCGGACCTGTTCCAGGCGCCCTACCGCGCGGGCATCGACGTGAAGGCCTACCAGCTCGAGCCCCTGCGCAAGGCGCTCAGGCTGCCCCGGGTCAACCTGTTCATCGCCGACGACGTTGGCCTGGGCAAGACCATCGAGGCCGGGCTGATCCTGCGGGAGATGACCCTGCGGCAGAAGCTGCGCCGGGTGGTGGTCTGCTGCCCTCCGTCCGTGCTGCTCCAGTGGCAGGACGAGCTGGCCGAGCGCTTCGGCATGTCGTTCGTCGTGATGGACCGGGAGCACGTGCGGCTCCTGCGTCGGCAGCGGGGCTGGGCGGTGAATCCCTTCTCCACCCACAGCCGCTTCCTGATCTCCCACGCCCTGCTCCGAGACGAGGCCTATGCCGCGCCCCTGAGGGACTGGCTCGGGGACTTCTCCGCGGGCTCGATGCTCATCCTGGACGAGGCCCACCACGCCGCGCCGTCGTCAGGGGCCCGCTACGCCGTGGACTCCCGCTTCACCCGGGTGGTGCGGGACCTGGCCCGCCGCTTCGAGCACCGGCTGTTCCTGTCCGCCACGCCCCACAACGGCCACTCCAACAGCTTCGCGGCGCTCCTGGAGGTCCTCGACCCCCAGCGCTTCTGCCGCGGCGTGCCTGTCCAGGACGCCGGCGAGCTCGACGCCGTGATGGTCCGGCGGCTCAAGGCGGACCTGCGGGCCATCGGCCAGGCCTTCCCCGAGCGCCGGGTGATCCAGATCGACCTGGACGGGCTGCCTGAGGATGCGCCGGAGCTCCGGCTGAGCGCGATGCTGGAGCGGTACAAGGGCCTGCGAGCGGCTCGGCTGGAGCGCGAGACCAAGCGGGTCCGCAACGCCTCGGCGCTGGTGCTGCTCTCCTTGCAGAAGCGGCTGCTCTCCTCCATCGAGGCCTTCGCCCGCACGCTCAGGAAGCACCGCAAGGCCCTGGCTTCCGAGGTGAGCGCCGCGCTGGCCGACGAGCAGCTCGGGCTCTTGCGCCAGGCACCGGGCGCGGACGACGAGCGGGCCGAACTGGACGACGAGGCCCTGGCGGAGGAGGAAGACGCCGCGGTCGTGGCCGCCACGGTCGCCAGCCGGGGAGCAGGGGACCTTGCCCAGGAGCTGGACCTGGTCGACCAGATGCTGGACACGGCCGAGCAGCACCGCCACCGCCCAGACCCCCGGGTGCGCTGGCTCGTGGACTGGATCCGTCGCGAGCAATGCCCGAAGCTGCCGGAGCTCGGCGAGGAGGGTCTGGAAGACGCCGGATGGACCGAGCGCCGTGTGCTGATCTTCACCGAGTACGCCGACACCAAGCGCTACCTGGAACAGCAGCTCCGAGCGGCCATCGCCACCACCCACCGGGCCCGGGAGCGCATCGCCACCTTCCACGGGCAGAACCTGAGCCCGGCCCGGCGCGAGGCCATCAAGAAGGCCTTCAACAGCGAGCCGGCCGACCACCCGCTGCGCATCCTGATCTGCACGGACGCGGCGCGGGAGGGCGTGAACCTCCAGAACCACTGCGCCGACCTGTTCCACTTCGACGTGCCGTGGAATCCGTCGCGCATGGAGCAGCGAAACGGCCGCATCGACCGCACGCTCCAGCGGGCCCCCCAGGTCCGCTGCCACTACTTCGTGCTGCCCCAGCGGCCCGAGGACCGGGTGCTGCGCACGCTGGTCGACAAGACCACCCGGATCGCCGCCGAGCTGGGCTGCCTCTCGCCGGTCCTGGAGGCGCGGGTCGATCAGCTCCTGGCAGAGGGCATCCCGGCCAAAGGAGAGCGCGCCGTCACGGCGTGCTTCGAAGCCGCCGAGCAGGACCCGGCCCGCGGCGTCGTGGAGGCGGAGCTGGAGGGCTCGCGTGCCAGGGCGGAGAACCTGCGGCGCGATGTCGAGCGCCTGCGCACGCTGCTGGAGCGCTCCCGCCGCTGGCTCGGCCTGGACGAACAAGCCCTGCGCAACGCGGTCTCCGTGGCCCTGCGCATGCAGCGGGCCGAGGGCCTGATCGAGCAGCCCGATGGCACCTGGACCCTGCCGGACCTGTCCGCGCTGGCCGCGGCCGACCCGAGCTGGGAGCGCGCCCTGGATGAGCTGCGCCCGCCCCGCGACAAGGCCGTCAAGCCGCGCCAGTGGCGCGCGGAGCACCCGCCCAGGCCCTTCGTCTTCCAGGACCCGGGCAGGCTGGACCGCAAGGTGGTGCACCTGCACCTGGAGCACCGGCTGGCCCAGAGGCTCCTGGGCCGCTTCACCGCCCAGGGCTTCGTGCACCACGACCTCTCCCGCGCCTGCGTGGGGGTCAGCGACAACCCGCTGCCCCGGGTGGTCCTGCTGGGGCGGCTGTCGCTCTACGGGAGTGGGGCCGCCCGCCTGCACGACGAGGTCATCCCGGTCACAGCCCGCTGGACGGACCCGGCGACCCGCGCCGAGCCGCTCTCGCCCTACGGCATCCGTGGCGAGGGCACCACCCTGAGCCTGCTGGAGCAGGTGCTGACGGACGGCCGGGGGGTGCCCGAGGCGGTGAAGGCCCAGGCCCTGGAGTCGGTCGCGCGAGACGTCGAGGAGCTGTTGCCCCACCTGGAGGCCCGGGCCGAGGAGCGGGCCGCCCGGGCCCAGCGCCTGCTCGAGGAGCGGGGTCAGCGAGAGGGGCGGGAGCTGGGGGTCATCCTGGAGGCCCAGCGGCGCCGGATCGAAGGCCAGCTCGACCGCTACGAGGGGGGGCAGATGCTGCTGCCCGGCTTCGAGGCGCGGGAGCTGCGCCAGCTCGACGCGGACAAGCGCCACTGGACCCGCAGGCTGGCCGATCTGACGCGGGAGGTGGAGACCGAGCCCCAGCGCATCGCCGCCTCCTACGACATCCAGGCCCGCCGGGTGGAGCCCGTCGGGCTGGTCTACCTGTGGCCGGTGACCGGATGAGCGTCGACCCCCGGGTCCAGGTCCACCGGGACTGGCTGGGAACCCTCCAGCCGGTGGGGCTGGTGGTCTCTCCCCACGCCCTGGTCCAGGCCCAGCTCCACCCGACCGCGCCCATCGCGCCGCTCCAGGCGATCTTCCAGGTGCTGACGCCGGGGGACCGCCTGGACGATCTGCCGGCCCTCTGCGAGCAGTTCCTGGGCTGGCAGGCCTCGGACCTGGCCGAGCCGCCCCCCGAGGCCACGCTGGCCCTGCCGGAGTACGAGGACCACCTGGCGCCGAGCTGGGTGGTGCCGGCCTTCGAGGGGGACCGGTGGCTGCTGCTGGTCCGCCAGGAGGCTGCAGGCACCGAGCTGGACCGGGCGGTGGCGGACGGGTGGCGGGTGAGCCCCCAGGCCCGGTTCGAGCGGCTCCTGCGGGAGTCCGGGGTGCTGGCCGGCCTGCTGGGCAACGGCGACGAGCTGCGCCTGGTGGTGGCGCCGTCAGGGGAGAGCGCTGGGCACCTGAGCTTCCCGGTCCCGTGGCTGCGCACGGTGGCCGGCCGTCCAGCCCTGGCCGCCCTGCACATGCTGCTCTGTGCCGAGCGCCTGTTCGTGATGCCGGACGGCGAGCGCCTCGAAGACGTGCTGCGGGCCAGCCGGCAGTACCAGTCCAAGGTCACCACCGCGCTGGCGGGCCAGGTGCTCGGAGCGCTCGAGGACCTGCTGCGGGGGTTCGAAGCCGCCGACCGGGCCACCGAGGGTCGGCTGTTGGGCCAGGCCCTCGACGAGGATCCGGACCACGTCTACGGGGGGCTGCTCACAACCCTGTTGCGGCTGGTCTTCCTGCTCTACGCCGAGGACCGGGGCCTGATGCCTTCGGACCCGCTGTACGTGAACCACTACTCGGTCGGAGGGCTCTTCGAGCGCCTGCGCGGCGACGGGGCGCTCTACCCCGACACGATGGACCAGCGCTTCGGGGCCTGGTCGGGGCTGCTGACCCTGTTCCGGCTGGTGTTCCGCGGTGGCGGGCACGGCGGGCTGCGGCTGCCGGCCCGGCAGGGGCGGCTGTTCAACCCAGCGAGCTACCCCTTCCTGGAGGGCCGGCCCTACTGGGACCCCGGGGGCACCACCGGACCGCTGGAGGTGCCGCGGATCTCCGACGGCGTGATCCTGCGGGTGCTGGAGGCGCTCCTGGTCCTGGACGGCGAGCGCCTGTCCTACCGGGCGCTGGACGTGGAGCAGATCGGCTCGGTCTACGAGGCGGTCATGGGCTTCTCCCTCGGGCGGGCCCGGGGCGTCTCGGTGGGGGTGCGGCCGGACAGCGCCCAGCAGAGCGCCCGGATCGTGGTCGACCTCGACGCTCTGCTGGAGCAGCCCTCGGGCAAGCGGGCCCGGTGGCTCAAGGAGCAGTCCGGCTGTGGGCTGGCCCGGGGGGCCGCGACCGCTCTGAGGCGGGCCACCACCGTGGCCGAGGTGCTCGAGGCCCTGGGCAGGCGGGCTGTGGGCCGCACCGTGCCGGCGGGCGGGCTCTACCTCCAGCCCACCGACGAGCGCAGGCGGTCGGGCAGCCACTACACGCCCCGGGCGCTCTCGGAGCCCATCGTCACCGAGGCCCTGGCGCCACTGCTGGCAGACCTGGGGCCCGAGCCCCGGGCCGAGCAGCTCCTGGGGCTGCGGGTGCTGGACCCGGCGATGGGGTCCGGGGCCTTCCTGGTCACCGCGTGTCGGCTCCTGGCGGAGCAGGTGGCCGAGGCCTGGCGGCGGCACGGCCTGCCGCCCGAGCTGGACGAGGGGGCCGACCCGCTGCTGCACGCCCAGCGCCGCGTGGCCCAGAGCTGCCTCTACGGCGTCGACCGAAACCCGTTCGCCGTGGACCTGGCCCGACTCAGCCTGTGGCTGGTGACCCTGGCCGCGGACAAGCCGTTCACCTTCCTGGACGCCAACCTGCGCTGCGGGGACTCCCTGGTGGGCCTGAGCCGGGACCAGATCGCCGACCTCCACTGGCAGCGCCAGGCCCAGCTCGGGCTGTTCATGGGTCGGGTGACGGCGGCGGTCCAGGCGGCCGGGGGCTGGCGGCGGGAGCTCGGGGGACTGCCGGATGAGGCGGACGCTGCGAAGCGGCTGTTGCTGCGGGACGCGGACGACGCCCTGGACGTCTGCCGGGGGCTGGGAGACCTGGCGGTCGGTGCGTTCTTCGCGGCGGGCGGTGCGGCGGGGCGCAACGCGGCCCGGGAGCAGCACCTGGACCGGGTGCGGCGGTGGCTGGACGAGGGGCACGAGGAGAGCCGGACCCGGTGCCGCCTGGACCGGGAGCGGGTGCGGGAGCAGGTGGCGCCGTTCCACTGGGAGCTGGAGTTCCCAGAGGTGTTCTCAGGGGGACGCGCGGGGTTTGACTGTGTGGTGGGGAATCCGCCGTTCCTTGGGGGGCGGAACATCTCCCACGCCTACGGGAAGATCTACAGGTCGTGGCTGACGGCGTCGTGTCCCGGGGCATCCGGGGGTTCTGACCTGGTGGCCTACTTCTTTCGCCGGGCGTACGCGCTGTTGCGGCCGGGGGGCACCTTCGGGCTCATCGCCACGAACACCATCGCCCAGGGCGACACGCGAGCGAGTGGCCTGCGGCCGATCCGGAATGCGGGCGGCACGATCTACCGGGCCACGCGCCGGGTGAAGTGGCCGGGGCTGGCGGCGGTGGTCGTCAGCGTGGTGCACGTGCGGAAGGGAGCCGTGGCGGGGCCGGCCTGGCTCGATGGACGTGAGGTGGAGCGCATCACGGCGTACCTGTTCCACGACGGGGGGGATGAGGACCCGGCCAGGTTGCGTGCGAATTCTGGGCAGAGTTTCCAAGGAACCACCCTGCTGGGCATGGGATTCACCTTTGACGACGGGAACGAGGACGCCTCGCCGCTCCCCGAGATGGAGCGACTGATCGGGGAGGACCCGCGGAATGGAGAGAGGATCTTCCCCTTCTTGGGGGGCAGGGAGGTGAACGAGTCACCAGTCCACGCGCCCCGACGGCATGTGATCGACTTCGGTGACATGACACTGGAGGAGGCCCAGCGCTGGCCGGCCTTGGTGCGTCTTGTGGAGGAGAAGGTGAGGCCAAGGCGAGAGGCCGGTTCGAAGGAAGTTGCTTCGTGGCCGTGGTGGCGGTTCTGGCGACACCGCGCTGAACTCTACTCTTCAATCCAAGGACTCCCGCGGGTCCTGGTGCAGGCTCGCGTGAGCCAAATGCTCGCTACGACCTGGCTTCCTGCTGGATACGTTTTTTCCGATCAGCTAATCATCTTTGCGCTGCCGGTAGACCATGCCCTCGCCCTCCTCCAGTCCCGCCCCCACGAGATCTGGGCCCGCTTCTTCGGTTCATCCCTGGAGGACAGGCTCCGCTACACCCCGACCGACTGCTACGAGACCTTCCCGTTTCCCCCCAACTGGCAGACCAACCCCACCCTCGAAGCCGCTGGCGCCGCCTACCACACCCACCGCGCCGCCCTGATGGTCGCCAACGACCAGGGCCTCACCGCCACCTACAACCGCTTCCACGACCCCGACGAGCTCGACCCGGGCATCCTGGAGCTCCGCCGCCTGCACGACGCGATGGACCGGGCCGTGCTCGACGCCTACGGCTGGAAGGACCTGACCCCCACCTGCGAGTTCCTGCTCGACCACGGCACCGAGGCCGACTTCACCGGCCGCAGGCGTGCCCCCTGGCGCTACCGCTGGCCCGACGACGTGCACGACGAGGTCCTGGCCAGGCTGCTGGCTCTGAACGCGCAGCGTGCCCGAGATGAGGCCCTCGCGGGCGGCGCTGGCCAGCTCGGGCTGGGGTTCGGGGACTGAGATGTCGGAGGGGCTCGGTATAATGTGTTTCACATCTTCACCTGTTTCAGATACCCTGAGACAAGATGATCTCCGAGACACCCGCTCTCCAGCAGGCCCGCGCGGCGCTCCAGGCCCGCCTGGGACGCCTCCAGCTCCGCCCCGGGCCCGGAGGCACCTGGACCATCGAGGACCCCCAGGGAGTCGCCTGCCAGCTCCAGGTGATCGAGCGGGCCACGCTGCGCCCTTCCCAGGTGCTCACCCTGGAGGCCCGGGCCCGAGCGGCAGGACCCCTGCTGGTCGTCAGCCGATACCTGAGCCCCCACACCCGGGACCTGCTCGAGGCCGCTGGCCTGGGCTACGCCGACAGCACCGGCAACCTCTACCTGGCCCTGGCCAGCCCCCAGGTCCACGTGTCCGTGCGGGCCACCGACCGGGACCCCAACCCTCCCACCGGCGCCATCGCGAGCCTGCGGGGGCGCTCGGCCCCGCGGGTCGTGCGGGGCCTGATCGACCACGTGCCTCCCTACGGCGTCCGGCAGCTCGCCCAGGCCATCCACGCCACCCCGGCGGCGGTCTCCCGGGTCCTGTCCCTGCTCGACGCCGAAGGCCTGGTGACGCGCTCGAAGTCAGGCGGCGTGGCGGCGCTGGACTGGCTTGGCGTGCTGCGTCGCTGGGTCCAGGACTACGGCCTGCGCACGACCCACGACCCCGTGCGCTTCTTGAACCCGCTCACCCTGCCCCAGCTCCAGCAGCGCCTGCGGGACCTGCCCCTCCGCCACGCCGTCACCGGCCAGCTCGCTGCCCAGCTCGGTCTCCCGGAGCCCGTGCCGGTGCGGCTGGTGGCCGTCTACGTCGAGGACATCTTCGCCACCGCCGACCGCCTCGGGCTCGTGCCCGCGGATCGGGCCGAGAACGTCTGGCTGATCACGCCTCGGGAGCCCTGTGTCTTCGACCGCCCCTGGCCGGGTGCCGGCGCAGGCTCCCAGGTCGTGGCCGGGCCCTCTCAGGTCGCCGCCGACCTGCTCACCTCCCCGGGGCGCGGCCCAGCGCTCGCCGAGCCCCTCCTGCGCTGGATGGCCGAGCATGAGGACCGCTGGAGGTCCTCCCTGTGACGCCGGTCGACCCCGCCTACGTCCAGGCCCGCACGGTGTTGCTGGACGCCCTCGAAGCCCTGGTCGACCACCTGGACGCCTGCATCCTGGTCGGTGCCCAGGCGGTCTACGAGCACACAGGGGACAGCGACCTGGCCGTGGTCCCCACGACCACCGACGCCGACCTGGCCCTCGACCCCCGCTCCCTGGCGCCAGAGCCCCTGCTGGCAGACCTGCTCGCCGCGAAGGGGTTCGCCGCCACGGGGGCCGTCGGCGGCTGGCAGGCCCCGTCGGGTCTCTTCGTGGACCTGATGGTGCCCGAGGTCGTCGGAGGCGCGGGCCGCCGCGGTGCCCGGCTGGGCCCGCACGGCAAGCAGGTCGCCCGCAAGAGCCGAGGCCTGGACGGCGTCCTGCTGGACCGTCGGCCGCTCACGCTCCAGGCGCTGGGCCCGGATGATCCCCGCCGCTACACGATCCAGGTCGCGGGCCCCGCGTCGCTGATCATCGCCAAGCTGCACAAGCTCGAAGATCGCCAGGGCACAGACCGGCTCCAGCGGAAGGACGCCCTCGACATCTTCCGCCTGCTCCAGGCCGTGCCTGCCCAGGAACTCGCAGCGCCGTGGACCCGCCTGGCGGCGGATCCGCTCACCACAGAGGCCGCCAACCACGGCCGGGACCTGCTCGCGGAGCTGTTCGCCGATGGGTCGGCCTTGGGCCCCCGGTGGGTGGGCCAGGCCCTCGACCCCTTCGAGGACCCGGCGCTCGCGGCCGACGCCTGCGCGGCCCTGGCGCGGGCGCTTCTCGGTAAGCTCGGCACCTCCTAGGCCCCCTGAGGCTGCCTTGCCTACCTCCGCCGAGATCCGTCGAACGCTCGTCGCCGCCCTGCGCCTGGACCTGGTCGGGCCCCGGCCGGGCAGCGAGCAGGCCACGGAGGTGCTGCCCACCAAGCCTTCGTCCTGGTACCTGACCGGCTTCCTCGTGCCCTTCGAGGCCCCCCAGGCCGACCGCGAGGGCCCGGGGGTCGACGACCGGCTGGACCAGGCGACCCGCACCGGCGGCGGCGACGACGCGGACGACACCGAAGAGGCCTCGAGCCGCAAGGGGCGCCTGCCGTCCAGCATCGGCCTCAGCGTGCTGGTGCCCTCGGGCTGCAGGCAGCTGGAGGTCGAGGTCCACTGGGGGGACTACCGCTCGGAGGAGCAGGACGGGAGGCAGGTCTGGGCCCGCGCCGCTGGCCACGCTCAGCTGACCTTGGACCTGGACGGGCCCGGAAGCCACGAGGTCCCCGGGGGTGGGGGCCTGGAGGTCGTGGTCTCAGTGCGGGAGACCGAGCACGTGGGTCGGCTGGAGCCCGGCACCCGGTCGGTCACCGTCTTCCTGGTGAACCATCGGCTGCCGGCCGCTCGGGACCGAAAGGACGAGGCCTACGCCTTCCAGGTCCGGCTGACCTTGCGCTGCGACCCGGGCTTCATCGCCCGGCCCGACCCGCGCCGCTTCGGGCTCGAGGACCGGGACGAGCGAGTGGCGGACCTGCAGTACCGGGACGTGGGCGAGTTCGCGACGGGGCACGCCGTCTCGACGCGGGCCACGGTGGCCGAGGGCGCGTGCACCAGGGTGCGCACGGCCTGGGTGCCCGAGGGCGAGGTGCACAAGGTCGACCCGGCCAGGCTTGCCCACGTCACCCTGGGCATGGAGGCCCTGGCCGCCATCGACCGCCCCGAGGAGCTGCAGGGACAGCTCCAGGGGCTCGTCGACCAGTACCGGGCTTGGCGCATCCGGCAGGAAGCCGTCGTGGCGGCCCTGGAAGATTCGGGTCGGCGCGAGACGGGAAACGACCTGCTCCAGGCGGTGGACGCCGCGGCCGACCGGCTGCAGCAGGGCATCCATCTGCTCAGCAACCAGACCGTCTTCGACGCCTTCCGGGTGGCCAACCGGGCGATGGCCGCCGCCGCCCGCCAGCGGGAGGCCCTCAAGCGCCGGACCGATCCCCGGGCCCCCCTCGAGCCGAAGAGCGTGCCTGCGCCGGCGTGGCGCCCCTTCCAGCTCGCCTTCGTCCTGCTGAACCTGCGCGGGCTGGCCCTGGAGACCGACGCCGAGCGGGAGATTGTCGACCTGCTCTTCTTCCCCACCGGCGGCGGCAAGACCGAGGCCTACCTGGGCCTGGCGGCCTTCGTGATGGTGTACCGGCGCCTCGTGCACGGCGTGCCCGCCGGTGCCGGCGTGGCGGTGCTGATGCGCTACACGCTCCGGCTGCTGACCCTGGACCAGCTCGGGCGTGCCGCAGGCCTGATCTGCGCTCTGGAGCAGGAGCGGTGGGCGGACGAGGCACGCCTCGGTGACTGGCCCTTCGAGATCGGGCTGTGGGTCGGCCGCGCCGGCACACCCAACCGCATGGGCCGCAAGGGCGACAACGACCGACACTCCGCCCGGGCCCGGGTCATTGCCTACAAGAACAACCCCAACCGCAGCGTGCCCGTGCCCCTGGCCCGCTGCCCCTGGTGCGGGACCGAGTTCCAGCCCAAGTCCTTCCG
>CAZFLE010000051.1:23437-46654 GCA_964519895.1 uncultured Enterobacterales bacterium
TGGTCATCCAGGACGAGCTCCACCTGATCTCTGGGCCCCTGGGCACCACGGTCGGGCTCTACGAGGCGGCTCTGGACTCCCTGGCCACCCGCGACGGCGAAGACGAAGGCGTGCGGCCCAAGGTCGTGGCGTCTACCGCGACCATTCGGCGGGCCGATGCCCAGATCCGCGCGCTCTTCGGGCGTAGCCAGGTGGCCATCTTCCCGCCGCCGGGGCCGGACCGGACACACAGCTTCTTCGCCGAGACCCATCCCCCCGAGGTGCGGAACGCCCGGCTGTACGTGGGGGTGGCAGCTCCAGGGCGCAGCATGAAGGTCGTGCTGCTGCGGACGCTGCTGGCTCTCTTGAGCGCTGGACAGACCCAGTGGGAGCGATGCGGCAAGGGCCGGGCCCAGCCCAACCCGGCAGACCCCTACACGACCGCGGTGGCGTACTTCTCCTCCCTGCGGGTGCTCGGTGGCAGCCGGCGCATCGTGGAGGACGAGGTGAACTCCAGGCTGAGCGGCTACGGCGACCGGCTCAGGGTCGACCAGGACGATGGCCCCTTCGCCGACCGCCGCATCCGGGCCCCGGTGGAGCTCACCTCCCGCGAGAGCACGTCCAAGGTGGCCGAGGCCAAGGACCGCCTGGCCGCCGTCTACGGCGACAAGCAGCACGTGGACGTGGCCCTGGCCACGAACATGATCTCCGTGGGCCTGGACGTCACCCGGCTGGGCCTGATGGTGGTGATGGGCCAGCCCAAGACCGCGTCGGAGTACATCCAGGCCACCAGCCGGGTAGGCCGCGACCCCAGTCGGCCGGGCCTGGTCGTCACTCTGCACAACGTCTACCGCCCCCGGGACCGCTCCCACTACGAGCGCTTCGAGGCCTTCCACTCGGCCTTCTACCGGGCGGTGGAGGCCACAAGCGTCACGCCCTTTGCCCCGAGGGCCCTGGACCGGACTCTTGCGGCGGTGACCGTGGGGCTGGTCCGGCACCACCTGGCCGACATGACCCCGGCTGCGGCAGCCCGCGACATCGGAGCCTGGCGCGAGCCGGCCCATCACGCCGCTGCCGTGCTCGGCGCCCGGGCCCGGCGCCACCGAAAGTGGTCGGACCCGGCCCAGGCCGACGCGCTGGAGCACCGGGTGCGCTCCGGGGTGTCGGACCTGTTGGACGACTGGTGCAACCTGGCTTCCAGCCAGGCAGAGCAGGGCTCCAGGCTCCAGTACGGCACCGAGGACGCCGGACCGCCGCTCTTGCGCCGGCCCCTCGACCCGGAGCTGCCCACGCTCTCCCCCGAGGCGCGGAAGTTCACGGCCCAGCGGTCCATGCGCGACGTGGAGCCTGTCGTGGACCTGTGGGCCCGCACCCTGGATGGACACGTGCTGGCGCCCGAGGAGGACTGAGGTGGGCAAGCGACCCCACGGCGAAGTGCGGCGGAGCCAGGTGATCACCACCTACGGTCCTGGTGCTCTCGTCGAGCTACCGGATCACTCCGTGCTGATCGGCGGGCTGGAGACCTGGCAGGGCGACCTGCAGCGCATCGACGAGCCTCGCTTCGTCGCTTGGCTCCGGCAGAAGACGGGCAACCCCTTGCTCGAGCTCCGGTCACCGCCGCCCCACGACGACGACCCCAGGGCGCCGCGCACCGGCATGGCGGCCTGGATCTTCCCCGAGTGGTTCCTGGGCCCGGACCGCCGACAGCTCGACCCGGACTGGACCCCGCGCACGGGGAGGGCCCACCGGGCCCGACCGCTGGTGCACCGCCGCGACCTCGAGAGCTGGCGCTACCGATACCAGGGGGCGCGCAAGAAGCACCGGGTCGTGCCGGTGCGCTTCGTCCAGGCCTGCATCAACGGACACGTGAGCGATCTGCCGTGGCGTCGCTTCGTGCACCAGAAGGGCTCGGACTGCGGGCGCCAGCCGATCTGGTTCGAGGAGCACGGGACCACCGGCGACCTGACCACGACCTTCGTGCGCTGCGAGTGTGGCGCCGAGCGGTCGCTGGCGACGGTCGAGGGGGCGGGGCGGCCCCGCCCGGGGGAGAGTCAGGCCTGGGCACCGCTTGGGTACTGCAAGGGGAAGCGACCCTGGCTGGGGGCCCATGCCTCCGAGCCTTGTCAGAGCCCGAGCGGTGCGGCCGTGCCCAACCGGCTGCTCACCCGCACGGCGACCAATGCCTGGTTCTCCCAGGTGTTCTCCGCCCTGTCGCTGCCTCACAGGGAGCGCGACGTGCGGGCCCGGATCCAGGGCGTCTGGGACTTCCTGGAGGGCCTGGAGGACCGGGAGTCGCTGCTGAGCTGGCGACAGCGCAACTCTCGCGTGAAGACCGCCTTGACCGGCATCGACGACGACACCCTGTGGGCGGTCTTCGACCGCATCCGGCGTGGCCGCCCTGAGCCCGCGGCCGACCTGCTGGAGGTGGAACTCGGCGTCCTGACCACCGAAGAACCCGTGGGGATGGGGGAGCGGGACCCCGTCTTCCAGGCCGAGCCCATCCCGGCGCCTGGTGGACGCTTCGCTGGACTCCTGGAGCGCGTGCTGCTCATCCATAGGCTGCGCGAGGTCCGGGCCCTCACAGGCTTCACGCGCTTCGAGCCGCCGGCCGAGCACGGCGGGCGAGGGCTCGACCTGGGCACCAACGTGGCGGCCCTGTCGACCGAGGCCAACTGGCTGCCGGCGGTCGAGAACCGTGGCGAGGGTCTGTTCCTGTTGTTCAACAAGGACGCGGTTCGCACCTGGTTCGAGGACAACGAGGCCGCACGCGCCAGGGGCGCCAAGCTGCAGCAGGGCTTCGAGGTCCACGCCCGGGACAACCCGAGCCGTGCCGGCGAGCCGAAGAGCCTGCCCTACGTGATGCTGCACTCCCTCGCGCACCTGCTCATCACGTCGCTGGCCCTGGAGTGCGGGTACTCCTCCGCCTCCATCCGCGAGCGTATCTACGCCCTGGACGCCGGCTACGGCATCCTGCTCTACACCGGCACGCCCGGCTCTGAGGGGACCCTGGGGGGCCTGGTTCAGCAGGGGCAGCACCTGGCGCGGCACCTCGAAGTGGCGCTGGCACGAGGTCGCCTCTGCTCCAACGACCCCCTGTGCTCCCAGCACGACCCGGTGAACCCGATGGAGGAGCGCTTCCTGCACGGGGCGGCCTGCCACGGCTGTCTGTTGATCCCGGAGAGCTGCTGCGAAGCCCACAACAACCACCTCGACCGGGCCTTGGTGGTACCCACCGTCGCCGACCCAGCGGCGGCCTTCTTCCCCGAGCCCCAGTGAAGGCGCTCACCGGTCTGGACCTCTCCAGCCTGGAGGCCCTTGCCCTGGCGCTGCGCACTGGCCGGCTGAGGACGCCGTTCAGCCCTGCGGCCCTGGCCCGACACCTGACCCCGAGCGCGGACTTGCAGGCCGTGGCGGACCTGTTGAACACGTTGGCCATCGACGGGGGGAAACCGAAGCTCTTGGCCCGCTTCGTCCAGGCTCTGGTCGCGGAGCGCCGGGCCTCCCGGCAGCGTGCGGCGGACCGCGTCGAGCTGGTGTGGACCGGACCGGAGCCCGTGGCGGGGCTGCGCCAGACGGCGGCGGTCTGTGCCTGGCTGGTCGACCAGGCCGTCGAGCAGCTCACCGTCGTGACCTATGCGGTCTGGCCCGGGTCGCTGGTGGCGGCCTTGGCGGCTCGCATGGCCGCCGTGCCCGAGCTCTCGGTGCGCCTGCTTCTGAACGTGCACCACGACGACCTGGGCTCCGGCCCTCGTGCTGCGGAGCTCTCCCGCTGGGCCGAGGACTTCCGGTCCCGCACCTGGCCCCACGATCAGGTGCCAGAGGTCTGGTTCGACCCCCGGTCCCTCGCCCAGCGCAGCCGGGACCGAGCGGTCCTACACGCCAAGTGCATCCTGGTCGACGACCGACTCGCCTTCATCAGCTCGGCGAATCTGACGGACAAAGCGCACCGGAAGAACATCGAGGCGGGGGTGCTGTTGCGGGACGCTCAGCTCACGAAGGACCTGCGGGGTCGGTTCGACGAGCTGGTGGCGCGGGGGATTCTGGAGCGGTTGCCGGGGGGGTGAGCGGCCAGACTAGCCCGGTGGAGAGCGCCAATCACTGGGCGCTAGCCCTCGCGATTCGACCGCCAGCCCGCACGGAGCGTCTGGCGCGGCTGGAACCCCGGGGGGACCGGTCCACCCGCTGCCAAGAGCTGCCCACTCTCCGCGACCTCTGGCGTCACCAGGGGCCCCACCCAGCGCCCCACGACGCCGATTCGGCGGGTCCCGGTGCGGTTTCCGTCCGAGCGGTGTGGGGTCCTGAAGTGGTGGATCGAGAGGCAGCCCGGCTCGAGCTCCAGGTGTCGCACCTTCGAGGTGTCCAGGGCCGCCAAGGCCTGTGTGGACAGCGTCAGGTGGTCCTTGTCCCGAGGGCCGTCGACCAGCAGCGACCTGTGATGTCCAGGCAAGACCTGGAGGCAGCCGCTGTCCACGGTCGAGGGGGTCAGCGCCAGCCAGGTGTTGACGAGGCCTCGGGCATCTGGCCAGGGCTTCGCGGTGTCCACGTGCCAGCGGATCCCCCGATCCAGCCCCGGCTCCTTGATGAACAGATCGCCGTTTCGCACACCCCCCACACCCCCCAGGAGCGCCGAGACAGCACCCACGACCCGCGGGTGCAGGATGAGCGAGCGAATCAGCCGCTGGAGCGGATCCTCGGCGGTCTCGGGCAGCCTCTCTTGCCCGGCCACCTCCAGCCGCTCCAGGTGGGCGACCGCCCGGGCCGCCTGCTCCGGTGTGAGCACCCGGATGCCAGAGAGCACCCCCTCTGCCCAGAAGCGCGCGACTTGACCCGGTGTCAGCACGAGGGCCGCACCCGCACCACCCCGCCCAGCCGGTCGGCGTCGTCTTCCGGCCAGGCGTCGTAGTAGTGGGTCCACGAGGTGCCGGTCCAGCGGTAGTACATGGCGCTGTAGATCACGCGACCCACGGACGGCACCCCGACGACCAACAGGTACAGCGGCCCGAAGCGACGAGACTGGAGGCTGTGGCCGAACTCGTGGGCCCGGTTCTGGTCGGCACTAGCGAACCCGGGTGCGAAGCCGGTGGACCAGAAGACGAACCACCCCAGGGAGACCCCGAGCCCCCGGGTCTCGACGAACAGCCTGGACCGGGCCCGCTCCAGGGCCACGGTGCGGCCCAGCAACCGACACCCGCCGAGCATCACCAGGCCCAGCAGGTTCTGAGGCAGCTCCCAGAGGGCGAGCAGCAGGGCTACTCCGTGTCCTCGGGGAACGTCTCGGGGAAGGTGAGCGTGCCATCGACGTTGAGATCGGTCCACCAGACGTCGAGCACGGCCGAGAACTGCACGGTCCACCCGTCGAAGCTCGCGGCGCTGTCCAACAGGTCGCCGTCGTAGCCGTCGTCGACCGAACCGGAGAAGCGGTAGACCTGGGCCCAGTCGTCGCCCAGGACCAGGCCCCGCAGCTCCTCGGGCGGCAGGTCCAGCCAGCCGCAGATCTGGTTCGTGTCGGGCACGGTCCAGTAGAAGGCGGTGCAGGCCGGGCACTCGGCCTCGAGACCTGCGAGCTCGGCCGGGTTGGGCTCGTAGCTGGTCTCGTGGACCACCTCGTCCACACAGTCGCCGTCGTCGCCCCAGGTGTCGTAGTTGAAGATCAGCTCGGACGCCCAGACCGACGTGTCTGGCACCGGCTCTGGCGGCGTGGTGTCCTGGGTGTCGGCGGTCCCTGCGCTGTCAGTCACGCCGCCGGTGTCCGACGTGTCGGCGACGCCCGTGTCGGGGGTCGAGCCGCCGCCCCCGTCGTCGAGGACCAGAGTTCCGCCACCGCAGGCGATCAGGCTGACGAGGCTGATGACCATCTTGGGCTCCCATTGCAGGCCAGGAGCCTAACCTCAGAATCGGTGTCCCACCCCGTAGATGAGCGCCAGGGTGTCCCTGCGGCCGGCAAAGGCACCGCCGGCGTACATCGAGAAGCCCGTTCCGGTGTGCAGGTGGAGCCGCGCGACCGCCATCGGAAAGAACGTGTCCTGGACCGAGTGGTTGATGGAGCGGCCGATCATCAGGCCGAGCTGGGGCTGAAAGACCGAGCTCTCCCCGACCCGGACCTGGAAGGGCACGTGGGCGCCGCCCAGGGCGACCGTCGCCGTCGACGACTCCTCGGTGTAGCTCCCGCCGGTCTCGTCCATCACCCGGATGGGCCCCGTGGGCAGGTTGAGGAAGCCCGCTACGATCCAGCGGGGCCGGACCAGCCACTCGCCCAGCATCAGCACCGAAGTCACCGGCAGCACCCGGCTCTCGGACACGGCCTCATAGCCATCCAGGAGCGGCTGCTCGACGTAGAGCAGCGACGAGCCGAAGCTGAGCTCGATGAGGTGCCCCGGCATCTCGTCCATGTGCCGATCCAACTCCAGGTCCAGACGCTCGGGGTTTGCAGCGGTCTGGTCGGACTCGGCGTCTGCGGCCCATGAAGGGGTGCAGACGAGGGCCAGGCTCAACAGGGCAGGGATCACGGGGCCTCCAGCGACGGGCCGCCATGATGCCCCGACGGGCAGATCTCAGGCCGCGAGCCTCTGGGGCGTGAAGGCACCGATCAGCCTGGCGAGCGCGTTCTCATCGGCCTGAGAGAGCTCCAGGAAGGACAAGACCACGTGGGCGTCGTGGCCGAGGGCCGAGGGGACCTGGGCCATGACCAGGTCCAGGTAGCGCTCGCCACCGACCTCCAAGTAGCCCAGGCGCCAGTCCGCACCTTCTTCGGGGAGGGGCCGCTCGGGGACCCCGGACACGCCCCCCTCTGTGAGCCCCTCGACGTCGGCACAAATCGGCCCGGTGTGGGTCCCGATCACCAGCCGGACCGTGCTGCAGTTCGGTCTCAGCGGCGTCGCTCCCAGGGTCAGCGCCGCACTGTGGCGACTCAGGATCGCCTCTTGATCGGCGCCGGAGCGGGCCGGGTGGGTCGGCTCCGACGACTGCACGACCCGCTCGGGCATCGCCTGGAGGAGACCTTGGGCGACCCTCACGGCACCGTAGAGTCCCAGCGCGATCAGGATGAGCTCGACCATGGCCTTGAATCCCTCTTGCCCCAAGACTTCGGACCAAGGCGCGAGTCCCTTGAGGCCCCGAGCGGACCTTTGACCCGAGGTGTCGAAAAATCTTCGCCGAGCGCGACAGTTCTTTGCTATAACGACAGGGAGAGCGGTTCGGGAGTGGAGGCTCGGACCACCGCAAGCAGCTTGTCCAAGGGGCCGGGGGGTCCCTGAGGGTTGCCCGCCGTGGCCGACAACACCCTGTTCCAGGAGCCTCAAGGCGCCGACTTCCTGGTGTTGGGGGACTTTGATCCGCCGCTCTCCAGGACGCTGTTGCCCCACGAGGTCGCCGGGGGCGGCCCGGACCCCTTCGACGCCGAGTGGGGCTCCTTTGTGAATGACTGGAGTGACCCGGACGTGGCACGCGACCGCCTGGAGCCCATCGAGCCCGAGCGGGACCCCTTGCCCGAACCCGGCGTGGTGCCTGACAAGGGCACGCCCAGGGCGACCCGCAGCCTGGTCGAGCGTGGCGTGGAAGCCGTGCGCGCCCGCACCCGCCGGCTCTACGCCGAAGGGCTGCCCGTGGTGTTCGGGCCCGCGCCGGCCGAACAGCGCTGACCCTCAGGCCTTCTTCACCAGGGGCGTCATGCCGCGGCTCTCCAGCCGGGCCGCCAGCTCCTTGACCCGGCGAGGATCGATCACGAGCTCGGTGTCGGAGAGCCGACCGAGCACGAAGTCCTCGAGCGGCAGCACAGCGCGGATCTCATCGAACACACCCGGGTCCTCGACCTTGAGCACGGCCACGTCGCGGTGAAGGATCGTCTCGGGCACGCTCAGTCTCGGGTGTCGATGGTGTAGGCGTAGCCCTGCTCGGTCAGGAAGAGCTGGCGCTTCTCGGCGAAGCGCTGCTCCTCGGAGTCTCGGGTGACCACGCTGTAGAAGGACGCGGTGTTCGCGCCCTGCTTGGGCCTCAGGATGCGGCCGAGCCGCTGGGCTTCCTCTTGGCGACTACCCCACGTGCCGGACACCTGGATCGCCACCGAAGCATCGGGCAGGTCCACCGAGAAATTCCCCACCTTGCTCACCGCCATCGCTCGATTCTCGCCGCTGCGGAACTTGTTGAACAGCTCGTCCCGGCGGGACTGGGGGGTCTGGCCCGTGATGAGCGGGAGCTTCCAGCGCCGGGCCAACCACTTGAGCTGGTCCAGGTACATGCCGAGCACCAGGACCTTCTCGTCCTTGTGCTTCTGGAGCAGCTCGTTGACCACCGGGCCCTTGCGGCTGTTGGTCGACGCGATGCGGAACTTCTCCCGGTCGTCGGCCACGGCGTAGCGGATCCTGTCCTCGCCGCTCAGCCCGATGCGGATCTCCTCGCAGCTCGCCTTGGCGATCCAGCCCTGGTGCTCCAGGTCCTTCCACGGCATGTCGAAGCGCTTGGGGCCGATCAGGGCAAACACGTCGCCTTCCTTGCCGTCCTCGCGCACCAGGGTGGCCGTCAGGCCCAGTCGCCTGCGGGCTTGGAGCAGGGCCACCGTCCGGAAGATCGGCGCCGGCAACAGGTGGACCTCGTCGTAGATGACCAGGCCCCAGTTCGCCTGGTTGAACAAGCCGAAGTGCACGAAGTCGTCGGCTCTGGACCGGCGCCAGGTCAGGATCTGGTAGGTCGACAGCGTGACCGGGCGGATCTGCTTGGACTCCCCCGAGTACTCACCCAGATCGTCTTCGGTGAGGGTGGTCTTGTCCAGCAGCTCGGTCCGCCACTGGCGCAGGGCCGTGACGTTGGTGCACAGGATCAGGGTCTTCATGCCCAGCTTGGCGATGGCTCCGATGCCCACGATGGTCTTGCCGGCACCGCAGGGGAGCACGATCACCCCCGAGCCGCCCCGGGTCAGGCCATCGCCCAGGAAGCTGTCGATGGCGTGGGTCTGGTACTCCCGAAAACCGAAGGGCTCGCCCCCCAGGGTGTCCGGCCGCAGGGTCAGCTCCAGGGCCTCGCCGTCGACGTAGCCGGCCAGGTCCTCGACTGGGTGCCCCGCCCGGATCAGAGCCTGCTTGAGCTCGCCCCGCCGGCCCGGATCCACCCCGGTCGTGCAGTCGTCCAGGTGCTCGGCCAGCAGCGGTCCCACGGCCTTGAGGTTGCGCACCTCGGTCATCAAGACGGCGATGTCGGCCACCAGGTGCAGGCGCTCCCCCACCTTGTGCAGCTTGAGGCGCCCGTAGCGGCCCATGGACTCGGTCACGTTGACCGGCACGTTGGGCGGCACGTCGTACTTGGCGAACCGGGTCAGCGTGCCCAGCACGTCGTCGACCGTCACCCCCGCTGCAGCGGCGTTCCACAGGGACAACGGGGTGATCCGGTAGGTGTGCACGTACTCGGGGCTCTTCACGAGCTCGGCAAAGGAGCACAGCGCGTCCCGGGCGTCCTTGAAGTGGGGCCCCATGGTCTCCAGCAGCAGGGTCTGGTCCGACTGGACGATGAGGGGATTGTCCGGCTCGTAGCGCATCCGGACTCGATAACGGGTGGCGTGCCCTTTGCCCGGCGACTGCAGGACCTCGGCGCGTGGCTGTCCGAGACCCGCCCGTTCTGGCACCCACAGCCCCTCAAGGTGCTGCCGGCCCCGTGGGAGCCGGCGCTGCCGGCGGTCTCCAGCTGGGCCCGGGCGCTGGACAGCGAGACCCTGGAGCGGATCGAGTTCGCACCCTGGCGCCACGAGCGGTGTCCCGAACTGCTCCTGGACTGGCACCGAGCCGGCGCCGAGCTCGCCGCGCTGCCCGAGCTGGCGGCCCAGACGCTGCCCTGGGGCCCCGAGGACGCCCGCTGGGTCCAGGCCCGCAAGTGGGGTCAGCTCACCCGCTTCGCCGGCACGGTCGTGCCGCTCCTGGCGCCGGTCCCCGAGGTGGTGGACTGGTGCTCGGGCAAGGGTCACCTGGCCCGCGCCCTGGCCCGGTGGAGCGGCCTGCCGGTCCAGGGCATCGAACGCCAGGCCCGCCTGTGCAGCGAGGGAAACCGGCTCGCCCGGCAGCGGGGCCTGCCCGTGACCCTGCACGTCGGAGACGTCCTGGACGCAGAGACCGCACTGCCACAGGTGCGAGGCGGGGCCCTGGTCGCGCTCCACGCCTGCGGTCCCTTGACCGACGCCGCTCTGGACCACGCCCACGCCAGCGGCGCCCAGCTCGCCGCCGTGTCCCCTTGCTGTCTCCAGGCGCTGGGCTCCGGGGCCTATCGCCCGCGCTCCCGGGCGGGACGCGCCGCGAGCCCGGGCCTGGTCCAGTCCGATCTCTACCTGGCGATGGGCGAGGAGCGGGTGGCGCCGCCGCTCCTTCGCCGACGCCGACGAACCGAGCTCGCGTGGCGCTCCGGCCTGGATCTGTTGCTCCGTGAGCGCTGCGACCGGACGGGCTGGACCCGCCTGAAGTCCCAGCCCGGGCGGACCTGGGACGGTTCCTTCGAGGCCTTCTGCCGGAGCCAGGACGGCTTCGAGGACATCGTCCTGCCGGAGAACGTGGACTACGCGACCTATGAGGCCCGAGGCTGGGACCGCAGCCTCACCGCCCGGGCGCTGGGCATCCCCCGGGGTCTGTTCCGGCGCCCCATCGAGGTCTGGGTGGCCCTGGACCGCGCCCAGAGCCTGGCCGAGCGGGGCTGGGAGGTGACGGTGGGCGCGTTCTGCCCGCCGGACATCACCCCTCGAAACGTGCTGCTGATCGCCAGGCGTTGATCAGGCGGCAAGCCCCTCGATCCGGGCTGCCTCGCGATCGAGCTGCCGGCCCATCACGCGCTTGAAGGCCGGCGGGACCAGGGCCAGCAGGATCATGCCCGGGTAGCCGGTGGGCAGGGTCGGGGCGGCCTCGAAGTGCCGCAGCAGCGGGTAGGGGCGGGCCGGGTGCGCGTGGTGGTCGCTGTGGCGGGTGAGCTCGAACAGCAGCACCCGGCCCAGCGGGTGGTTGCTGTTCCAGGAGTGGGCCGGTCGTACCCGCTCGTGGCGGCCGCTCTCCAGAACATCCCGCTGGAGGCCGTAGTGCTCCAGGTAGTTCACCGTCTCCAACAACAGGATGCCGATCAGCGACGCCACGAGCCAGCAGCCCAGGGCGACCGGACCCAGCACCAGGCCCACGGCGGCCATGGCGACGCCCTGAATGACCGTGTAGCGGACCATCTCGTTGTCCCAGGTCAGGCGGCGCCGACCCTTGCGCTGCAAGCGGCCGTTCTCGAGGCCCCAGGCGCTGCGGTAGCCGCCGCTGATCGAGCGGAGCCAGAACCCATAGACGCCCTCGCCCAGGCGACTGGTGGCCGGGTCGTCCGGGGTCGCCACCCGCTGGTGGTGTCCGCGGTTGTGCTCGATGAAGAAGTGCAGGTACAGCGTGGTCAGCAGCATGACCTTGGACAGGAAGCGATCGGTCGGATCCTGACGGTGTCCCAGCTCGTGGCCCAGGTTGATGCCCAGTCCGCCGCACAGCAGCCCCACGCTGACCGTGGCGCCGGCCAGGTCCCAGCCCGCGAGCTGCGGCGCCCGGAGGACCAGGGCCAGGACCAGCCCGACCTGGATCGGGACCAGGGCGTAGAGCAGCCAGTCGAAGGCCCGGGTGTCGCGCCGAGCCGCCTCTTCCCGAGCATCCACGTTGTCCTTGCTGCCGGACCACAGCAGCTCGGCGGCCGGGATGCACACGAAGATGAACGCCGGCAGGACCCAGCCCCAGATCCCGCCCAGCCACAGTCCGAGGGCGGCCATCACGGGCAGGATCAGCACGGTCGCGTGGAGGGAGAGCGGCATCGCGGGACTCCTTTTATCTACTGATGAGTAGATATCATCTCGGGGCGCAGAGGTGCAAGGGGATTTCTCGCGGAGCGGTGCTACCTTGGGGCCATGTCCCGACGCCTCGCTCGCTCCCTGGCCCGACGGGTGCTCAAGCCAGGGGATGACCCGAGCAAGGGGCTCCGGGGCCTGGCGTGGCGCGTTGTCAGCCGGGTCCTGGACGGCGCTGTGCCCAAGAACGAGAGCGGGAACAACAGCTCCGTGCGCTGAGCCGGCGCGACACCGGCGCCGGGGCATCCGCGCCATGGCCACGGGCCAGCTGGCCCACCGGCGTCGCAGGAAGGTGCGCCCAAGCGACCGTGCCATGCGGCTCTGCACTGCCTCCGCCCCTGGCTCGCTTCTTGAACAGCAGCGTCGCTCCCGGTCTGGAGCCCGACATGATCGCCTTGCTGCTCACCGCCTGTGCCTCGCTGTCCACCGGCACCCAGGTGAATGACGAACCCTGGTCTTCGCCGAGCACCGCCGACACCGCCGACACCGCCGACACCGCCGACACCGGAGCTGGCGGCACGGACTCGCCGCCGGTCCAGGACTCCGGTCCCCCGGTCGACCCGCTCGACGAAGACGACGCAGAGATCACCGGGGTCACGATCCCCACCGCGATGACCTGTGGCGAGTCAGCCGACGGCATCGTGACCGTGCGCAACACCGGCTCGGCCACGTGGACCAGCGACGCCGGCTACAAGCTCGGCGCCGTGGGCGACGAGGACCTGCTGCTGACCGGCGACGTGAGGGTCTGGCTGGACTCTGGAGACCAGGTCGAGCCCGGTCGGGAGCACGCCTTTGTGCTCCCGCTCCAGGCCCCGGACGACTGGGCCGGCACGACCACCACCGACTGGCAGATGGTGCACGAAGCGGTGCGCTGGTTCGGGGAAGAGACCGCGGTCACCGTGGAGATCACCTGCGACGCCCCCCCGGCCGAGGAACAGCTGGACCTGCCCGACGGGAGCGACGTGGTCGACGCCGTCGCAGCCGAGCGCCCGGACCTGCTGGCTGCGTCCTGCGTGGAGGACGGGGGCAACAACGACTTCCTGGACCTGGTGGTCGACCGCCTGCGCCAGTCGGACACGCGCTGGGGCTACAACTGGAAGCGGGGCAACACCGGGGACCTGTCCCAGGACGTGGTCGACTACCACTGGGGCAGCGACACCCGCGAGGGCAGCCCCAACGTGTACATCATCGACATGATCGTGGGCCACTGCGGTCCGAACCCCGAGCCCGGCTGGATGGACCAGACCCAGGCGACCGCCGACGCGGGCACCATCGGCCGCTGGACCGGCAACGGGCGGTTCTGAACCCCATTAGGCGAGGGTGTGGCTGCCCCTCCTCGCACCCCTGTCCCGGCCCATCGCTGGATCGTCGGTCCCGCCTACGACCTGCCCCTGCTGGTGCTCGCACCGACCCTGGCCCTGGTGCTGGGTGCCGGGGTCTGGTTCGCCAGCGAGCAGGAGGCCCTGCACGGCCTGGGTTGGCTGACCCGAGGGGGCGACCTGGTCACCGGCGTGCTTCTGGTCGCGCTGATCCAGGGCCACCTGGTGCTGGTGCTGGCCCGCAGTCACCTGAACCGGGCGGTGTTTCGGGCTCACCCGTGGCGCTTCATCGCTGCGCCGGTCGCCCTGCTGGGGGTCCAGCTGTGGTCGCCCTGGGCCTGCATCGGCATCTCGGTCGTGGCGATCTACTGGGACGTCTACCACTCGAGCCTGCAGACCTTTGGCCTGGCCCGGATCTACGACGCCCGAGCTGGCCACGACCCGGCCCAGGGGCGCGGCCTGGACCTGCTGTTCAACCTGGTCGTCTACATCACCCCGATCCTGGCGGGCGCCAACCTGGTCGAGCACTTCGAGTCCTTTCGGCAGTTCGATCAGCTCGACGCGACCTGGCTCGCGGGTATGCCAGACCACGTCGCCAGCCTGCGCCTGCCCCTGGCCGTGCTCGGTGTCGCCCTGAGCGTCGTCGGGCTCACCGTCTACCTGGTCGGGCTCACCCGCCTGCGGACCCGCGGCTACCGCCTGCCGCTGCCCAAGGCCCTGCTGCTGGGCAACACCGGCCTGGTGGCGGTGCTCGCCTGGGGTCTGCTGGAGCCGCTCTACGCCTTCTTCGTGATGAACGTCTTCCACGCCTTGCAGTACTACGCGCTGGTCTGGGCCACCGAGCAGGCAAACCTGGTCGCCCGCTTGCGGCTGGCTGGCCGGACCTGGGGCCGACCGGTGGCCCTGGCGCTGCTCCTGGCGCTGACCCTGGGCTACGGCTGGCTCCTGCCGCACCTCAACGAGAGCCTGGGCAGCGATCCGCTGGTCCTGGACGGCGGCCTGCTGGCGCTCTCGGTGCTGAACACGGTCTCGATCCTGCACTTCTGGTACGACGGCTTCGTGTGGTCCGTGCGGCGCAACCAGGTCTGATCAGGGCTGACAGGGGGCCGGGAGTCCCTGGTCCCGGGCGGTGCTGGCAAAGGTCGACCAACTGGTCTGCTTGGGGCCCGAAGGCTCCGTCGGGGCGTGCTCCCAGGCCGCGGCGTGCTCGCGAACCCACGCCTGGAGCCAATCGGGCAGCCCTGCAAAGCCGTCCAGGAGCTTAGCCCCGGTGGCGTGGTAGACCAGCCAGCCCGGGGCCTGACCCCGCCCCATCCACGGGAGCCAGGGACCGACCCGCGACCAGCTGAGGCGCGCCGGCACACTCGCCTGGCCGGGGTCCCGCAGGTGGGCCAGGGCGGCCTCGAAGGTGAACATCTCCAGGCTCTGGTACAGCGACCCTGGCGCGTGGTCGGGGAACTCGGACACCGGCATCGGCGAGGGGTAGGCCACGGGCAGCGTCAGGGCCCAGATCGCCCGGTCGTCCACGATCCGTGGAGCCCGCTCGCCCAGCGTGAAGTTCACCTGGTCGTTCCGGACGTGCTGGACCTGCCGACCCGGGCCCTGGGGACTCCAGGGATCGGTCCAGCAGTCCAGGATCTGCCCCTGAGGGTCCCGGTAGACGGTGACCTCGCGACTGAGCAGCTGCACCGTGCCGTCGGCGTCGGCCACGACCCGCCCGATGTTGTAGCCCTCGAAGTGAAGCAGCGGTCCGCTGGAGGGCGCCGCCTGCCCTGGGCGCAGCTCGTGAAGCTCCCCCGACCAGTGAAACACCACCTGGGCCCCCACGGCAGCGCTGGCGCGCATCCGCTGGAAGTCGGAGCCACCGTGCCCGGCGTTCACAGGCGACGGTGCGCCCAGGCAAGCGACGAAGAGCAGGACCGGCCACACCCGCGGGATCTATCGCCCACCGTCGGCGCCTGAGAAGGTCGCCTGGAGGAGGTCCAGGAACGCCCGCGTCCGGAGCGGGAGGAACCGGGTCGGCGGCGTGAACCCGTGCACCTCGACGAACGAGGCCGCGGTGTGGTCCGGGAGCAGCTCCACGACACGGCCCTGGGCCAGGTCGTCGGCAAAGAACGACGGAAAGGCGTAGGCGATGCCCTGGCCGGCCAGAGTCGCGGCCCGGAGGCCCTGGTTGCTGTTCGTGCGCAGGTTGCCCCGGGCCTGGAAGACCCACGGCGCGGCCCCGGGCGGGGAGAAGTGCCAGCTGGGGTTGCGGTAGCTGAGGCAGTTGTGCCGACTCAGATCCCAGGGACTGGTCGGCAGGCCGTGGGTCGCCAGGTAGGTGGGGGTCGCCAGCAGGGCGCCCCGCAGGCGGGCGATCCGGCGGGACACCGCCGCGCTGTCGGGGAATCGCTGATCCGGCAGCCGCCCGGCGATGAGCAGGTCAAAGGTGCCCCCGAGCCGCTGGATCGGGTCCGGGACCACGTCCAGGTCCAGCTCGACCCCGGGGTTCCGCGCCAGGTAGGAGGGGATCACCCGGTCCGTCAGCTCCGCCGTCTCGAACCAGCCGGGCATCACGACCCGCAGCACCCCAGCCACGCGCCCGGTGGCCTCTCGCAGCCGCTCCTCGGCCGCGGCCAGGTTCCCGGGGATCTCGCGCACCTCGTCGTAGAACTGCTCCCCAGCCAGGGTCAGGGCCAGACGGCGCGTGGTCCGCTGCAACAGCTGGGCCTCGAGGTGCCGCTCCAGAGCGCTCACCCGCTTGCTCACCGCGGACGGCGAGAGCCCGAGCGCGCGGGCGGCGCCGCGAAAGCTGCCCCGGTCCACCACCGCCACGAACACCCGAATGTGGTCCAGAGACGACGCCATTTCCTTCGATAACACACGATATGGAAACAATGAGCTGCCGGTTCGGCCCCTGTCTCTTGCCCATCTCATCCGGTATCTATGCGTTCAAACACCCACTTCAGCGCAAGCTGCACCCGGAGCCCTCATGTCTCGTCTTGGAATCAATAGTGCCTTGGCACTCCTGTTCATGGGCTGCGCGACCCCCGACACCGACGGCCAGGTCGACCTGGAGACGCTGGCCACCGAGGACTTCTCCGACGACCCGGTCCAGCTGCTGTCCCTGACCGAGCTGATGGACGCGCTCTACAGCGGAGAAGAGGTCACCGCGACCCTGCGCTACGGCGAGTGCGAGCTCGACGGCCGGCCTGGGCCGGACGCCATTGGTGGCATTAAGATCGAGACCTATGAGTGGTTCGCCGAGGGGCTCATCGGCAACGAGACCGACTACGTCGCCTTCTCCAAGTCGTCTCTGGTGCTCATCTCGGGCCAGCACGTCTACGACTACGTCAAGGTGCGGGTCTACGACGACGGCTACGTCCAGGTCATCGCCGAGTACCTGGACGTCGAGACTTTCGACGTCGAGATGTACGAAGAGTTCGACTGCGAGCTCGATCAGGGAGACGGTGGCTCCGTGAGCCTCTGGGCGCGCTGAGTCCAGGCGGACTGCGGGGCCGGCTAAGCTGTGCCCCTCGGAGCCCCCCTGTTGACCCCCCTGCTGATCGCTGCCACGGCCTGCACCGGCCTGGATCTGGACACCCGCGGCGAGACCAGCCCGGCCGTCGGGGTGCCCAGCAATCTGCTGATCCTGTCGGTCGACACCCTGCGCAGGGACCACGTCTCGGCGGACGAGCCTTGGGCCGCCCTGTCGCCCCCAGCCTCCGAGGTGCCGGTCACGCCGGGCTTCTTCACCCCCCACCTGCAGCAGCGGGCCTGGGTCCTCGACGACCACGCCAGCTGCTCGAACTGGACCCTGCACTCCATGACCTGCGCGCTGAGCGCCCGGTCTCCCCTGGAGTGGGGCTTCGACCAGAACGCCTTCTGCGACGAGGGCGACGCCTGGGACGACGTGAAGCGCGACTACGTGCACCTGCCCGACGTGCTCGGCACCGCCGGGTTCGAGAGCGGCATCGTGACCAGCAATGGCTACTTAGGGCCGGACTACCTGGGGGGCCAGGGCTTCGATGTGGTCGTGGAGTCCGGGCCCGACGACGACCCCACGACCCGCTTCGGCTGCCGCAAGTCCGGCCGCGGCTACGGCGCCCCGGCGTCGTGGGTCATCGGGCACGGCCAGAACATGCTGCCGCTCCTGGCCAGCCAGGGCGATCGCTGGTTCCTGCAGCTGCACTTCAGCGATCCGCACACGCCGTACATCGCACCCGACCTGGAGGGCAGCGTCTTCGAGGCCACGGCCCAGGCCGCCCTGCCCGGCGTGAACCTGGCTTGCCCCGAGGAGTTCTCGGCTGCCCGCGACAGCTACGAGACCCTGGACGTCGACGGCCAGGCCCAGGTCCTGGCCGCCATCGATGCCATGTACCGGGCCGAGGTGGAGAGCCTGGACGGGGAGCTGGCGGCCCTGTGGGACTGGCTCCTGGCCGAGGGCTGGCTGGACGACACGCTGGTGCTCCTGGTCGCAGACCACGGCGAGCAGTTCCAGGACCACCACCAGTGGGGACACCGAAAGTCGGTCTACCCCGAGGAGACCACAGCCCTGGCGGCCCTGTGGGCCCCCGAGCTGGCCCCGGGAAGCTGGGACGAGCCCACCCTGCACCAGGACCTCCTCCCCACAGTGCTCGACATGCTCGGCGTGCCCGCTGAGTGGAAGGGTTCCCCGCTGGCCCTCGAAGGCGCGATCGTCGGCCGGGCCTCCGGGGACCGGGTCCGGCACGCCAGCTTCAGCAAGGAGGACCAGGTCGCACACCGCCTGGCCCAGGACGGCTGGGTCTTCCACTACGACTGGGACGGGTCGGTGGCCCTGTTCGACGCGGTCGAGGACCCACTCGAGCAGGTCGATCTGGCAGGGGGCGAGCCCGAACGGGTCGCCGAGCTCTGGGACGCCCTGGTGCCCTACGTCCAGCGGACCGAGGAGGTCCTGCCCTGCCTGGCGCCGGTGGACCCCGGGCTCTGAATCGCGCCGCTGATCGTCAGCGAGGCTTGGTGGCGATCACGAAGGCGGTCCTGGACTTGGCCCCGACGTCGGGTTGCTGGATGTCCACGAACCCGGCGTTCGCCATCTCGTGGACCAGCGTCTGCTTGGAGAGCGACTTGACCAGCGGGGCCTTGCCCAGGCTGCGCAGGAGCCACATCAGCGGCGCCATCGGGACCCAGCTCTCCCCCAGACAGACCGTCGACGACACGAACACCCCGCCGGGCTTCAGCAGGCTGTAGATCCGAGCCAACGCGGCCGGTGGGTCGGCCACCAGGTGCAGCAGGCTGTAGGCGCACAGGGCGTCCATGCTCTCGGGCTCGAAGGGGATGGTGTCGTCGAAGGGCCCCACGTGGAAGGTCAGGTTGTCGGCCCCTTGGGCGGTCGTCTTGGTCCGGGCGATGCGGATCATCTCGCTGGACAGGTCGAGGCCGTGCACGTGGGCAGCCGACGGGGCCAGCCGCAGGGCCAGGGAGCCGGTGCCGCAGCCGATGTCGAGCACCACGTCCCCTGGCGACAGACGCCCGCGGGTCAGGGCGATCTTGCGCTCGAAGGCCTCGGGCAGCTCGACGGGCTTGGCGGCGTACTCATCGGCCAGGTCGTTCCAGAAGGCAGCGTCTGCGGTCATGTCGTGGCTCCTTGTGAGGGCGTGCCTCAACCTACGACCGAGCCCGGTGCTTGCCCCGGTGCGATTTCGGGACCTGGGGGTGCAGGCATGGACCACCCTTCACCGCGGAACAGGGGCCGCTGGTCCACCAAGGCCTGGGCGATGCGAGCGCGGGTGGTGCGGAACCGGGCGTTGTCTCGAAGGTCGGCGTGGCTGAGCAGCCACAGGTCCGCCAGGTGGCGCAGGGCAGGCCGGGCGAGCCGACGAAGCTGGGGGTCCCGGTCCCCGACATAGGTGGGCAGCATGACCAGCCCGAGCCCTTCTCGGGCGGCCTGGACCAGCAGCTCGAGGGACGAGAAGCCCCCCCACGAGGGCAGCTCGGGGTACCCGGAGTCGGCGACCATTCGGTCCTGGATCTTGCGGTCGACCAGCGACGCCCAGCGGGGGTGGGTGCCCGCGAGCTCGGGGTCCAGCCGCTCCGCATGGGCGGTGGCGACATAGCTGCAGACCGTCAGCGGCGCGAGCTTGCGCCCGATCAGGTGCTCCGGTGGAAGCAGGCCGCAGGGCACCGTGCGGATGGCCACGTCGGCCTCGCGCTTGGACAGGTCGAAGGGGCGGCTGTCCGTGGTGACGCACAGCTCCAGGTCGGGGTACTCGGCACAGAAGGGCGTCAGGGCCTGGACCAGCAGCTCGGCCACGTAGTTGTCGCAACAGGTCAGCCGGACCGCGCCTTCGTGCCGCTCGTCCTGGCCCACCAGGCCGCGCTCCAGAGCGGCCACCTCGCGCTCGATGCGCTCGGCGCCCGGCAGCATCTGCTCTCCGGCCTGGGTCAGGGTGTAGCCGTCTCGGTGCCGGTCGAAGAGTCGGGCCGACAGGCGTTCCTCGAGGGCTTCGACCCGGCGGGCCACGGTGGAGTGGCTGCAGCCCAGGGACGCCCCGGCCGCCCGCACCGACCCCGACCGAGCGAGGGCGAGGAAGTGGCGGACGTCGTTCCAGTCCATGGGGAGGGGTATCACGGGTGTGCGCCCGTCATCGGCCGGGTCACCGAGTCAGTGAAGAGCCATCAACGCAGAGCAGAGCTCCCGGAGGCCGATCGCTTCGACCCCGCGACGGATCGATTCCCTGCCAGACCCGCTGTGCACGATGAACGATCGGTCTGGCCCCAGATCCGCCTCCGCGTTGTGGAAGCCCCGGGAGAGCCGGGGGTTCAACCCCAGCTTGACCTCCACCGCCCAGAGTTTCCCGTCCGGGAGCTCCAGCACCAGATCGATCTCGGCACCGCCGGCCGTCCGGTAGAAGCTCGCCTGGGTGTGGGCCGGGGCCACGCCGATCAAGGTCTCGACCACGAAGCCCTCCCAGCTCGGCCCGGCGACAGGGTGCCCGAGCAGCTGGTCCCAGGCCGCCAGGCCCAACAGGGCATGGGCCAGGCCACTGTCGCGGATGTACACCTTGGGCGACTTCACGAGCCTCTTCCCGACATTGCGGTGGAGGGGGCGGAGCCGGCGGACCAGCAGCAGATCCACCAGCAGGTCCGTGTACCGCCCCACCGTCTGGCCCTTGACCCCCAGCCCAGAAGCCAGGCGCGACATGTTCAACAGCGCGCCCTGCCCATGGGCCAGCATGGTCCAGAAGCGGCGCAGGGTCTCGGCAGGGATGCGCGGACCGAGCTGAGGGATGTCTCGTTCCAGATAGGTGCGAATGAAGTCCAGACGCCAGTCCAGGCTGTTCTGCCCGTCCGAGGCCAGGTGGCTCTCGGGGAAGCCGCCACGCAGCCAGAGGCGCCGAAGATCGGGGTCCGTCACCTCGGTCGCGTCGAGGGGTGAGAGCTCCAGCATGGCCAGACGTCCGGCGAGGCTCTCCGAGGACTGTCGCAACAGGTCCAGGGACGCCGAGCCCAACAGCAGGAATCGACCTGTGCCCTTGCCCGCGCGGCGTCCTTGGTCGATGAGCCCGCGCAGGGTCTCGAACAGCGCAGGCGAGCGCTGGACCTCGTCCAGCACGACCAGCACATCGGTGTACTGGGCCAGGAAGAACTCGGGATCGGCGAGCTTGGCCCGGTCCGCGGCCCGCTCCAGGTCCAGGTAGACCGACGGGCGCCCTGCTGCGACAGCTAGAGCGAGCGTGGTCTTGCCGACCTGGCGCGGCCCGAGGAGCAGGACCGCCGGCTGACGGTCCAGGCCGCGGCGAACCTGCGCAACGAGTCGGCGGGGAATCATCCAGGTAAATCTACCATGATGTAGTCAATTAGCCTGATTGTCAGACCGTCCATGGCAACCTACCGGCTCGGAGGTCCCGTGGGCAGCACATTCAGCGGCGAAGAGATCTGCATGGACATGGGCCAGGCCACCACGGACTGCGTGCCGCGGACCGTGGCCCCCGACGTCTGGACCCAGTGCGCGCGACACGGCCCCGGTCAGCGCAAGGGTCCCCTGTCGGTCACCAACCGCTCGATCATCTACCGGCTGCACCCGCCCCAGGGCGAGGCCTTCCTGGTCCTGCTCAACGGCCTGTGGGTCGATCTGGACGGCGACCAGCCCTTTCGGGGGCTGCGGGCACTGGAACAGGAGACCGGGGCCCGGCTGCGCTTCATCCTGTCCCCCGGGGCCAGCCACCACGTGAGCCTGGCCCACTACGCCCGGGCCTTTCCCGAGGCCCAGGTGTGGGTGGCAGCGGGGCGGATTCGACGGATGAACCCCGAGCTGCTGGCCCTGGACAACGTGCACGACTATCCCATCGAAGCACCGCCCCCAGAGCTGGCCCAGGCCGGACTGCTGGTCCAGGTCGTGGGCGGACTGATGGAGGGCCCGGCCACCGTCAAGGCCCAGCGATTCGCCGCGGGTGTCAAGGGCTACGTCTGCAACGCCACCGAGCCGCTGATGGTGTGCCACGTCCCGACTGGTGCGGTCACCAGTGGGGGTCACCAGTGGTGGTTCGTGCCCGACGGCCACGACAACGTGTTCACGCTTCCGCTGGTGCTGAAGTGGATGCTCAGCCTCTTCGGGCTGGGCTTCGGCTACATGGCGCCCGGCCGTGTCGCCTGCGAGACCAACCACAGCTACGCCATCCACGACCGGGCGGCGCTGCAGCGGAGTGCCCAGCAGGTCCTCGCCTGGGACTTCGATGCCTTGCTGGATCTCCATGCCCAGCCAAACACCTGCCCGAGCAGCGGGGCCAGAGCCCTGCTCGAGCCCGTGCTGAGACCGATCGCTGCCGGGGACTGGGGTGCGCTGCCGTGGGGAGAGAGCACCCTGCCGGGCAGGTGAGGGCCGGGTTCACCCCTCTCGCGGCAGGCCGTCCCACCAGGCCAGGGTCTCGGTCACCGCACTCGCGTCCTCCAGCTGGGCGCTGGTGCCGTTGTACAGATCCAGGCTGCTGTAGGACCAATTCGCGTCGCTGATCACCACGGTGTCGTCGCAGACCAGGGCCTTGGCGTGGGTCGTGACCGTGGACGGGGTGCGCTGGACCGGCACGTCGCCGGCCTCGAGCTGGGCGATCGCCGCGGTGTTGATGTCGTTGTCCACGATCCAGTCGCTGCCGTCCAGCAGCACCTGGACGTCGACCCCACGCCCACGGGAAGCCACCAGCGCGTCGACCAGCAGCGCCGGATGCGAGTCGGGGTAGCGGTCGTCGTAGGCGAAGGCGTAGAGGCCGAGCCGGACGCGCTCCAGGGCCCCGTCGATGCAGTCCAGCAGCGCTGGCGCGACCTGTCGGTTCACCAGCGGAGTGACCGGCCCACCGCCGCCCCAGGCCAGCTCGATCGCCCCAGACGAGTCAGCCCACAGGCTCTCGAACACCGCGCGGTAGAACCCGGCGACGTCGGACCCGGTCAGCCGCACCGAGCCCTCGTGGTTCTGATCCATCGCATGGGAGGACCAGTTGTGGGAGCCCACGTAGGCCTGGTCGTCGGCGATCACGAGCTTGTTGTGGCTGGTCGTGGCGGGTGAGTCCAGGCGGGTCTCGACCCCTCCGGCGGCCAGGCGGTCCAGCGTCTCCTGGCTGTCGTCGGCCACCTCGTCGGCGAGCACCCGCACCGGCACACCCCGACTCGCGGCGGCGATGAGCGCGTCGACCAGCACCGTGACGGAGCCGCTGTCGTAGAGGGTGTACTGGGCCACGTCGACACGCTCCGTGGCGTCCTCGATCGCAGCGAGCAGCGCCGGCTGGAGCGCCTGGTCGAACAGGACCTGGACCTGGGTGTCCTGGGTCCTGGCGGGTGCGGTGTCGGCGTCGCCTCGATGGGCGGCACCACAGGCGAGCAGAGACAGGGAGAGCAGCGACGACATGGGACAGGGCTAATCGACCGGGGCCTCCTCCGGACCCGCTGAGCGCCGGCATCGGGGGAACCCCAAAAAAATCGAGGCGGTCCGCGTGAATCCACGCCGGGTCGGACTTGTGGTCGGCGTGCCACCGCTCTTCACCCCGGTGGCCAGGAGTCAGACATGAGGACTTTTGCCATCACGATGTCCACCACCGCCGCCTTGCTGCCCACCTCATGCGCCTGCAACTCAGCGAACGG
>CAZFLE010000052.1:0-35016 GCA_964519895.1 uncultured Enterobacterales bacterium
TCGTGAGCAACAGCGACGACTGCAACGACAACAACGCCGACATCAACCCCGACGGGGCCGAGGTGTGCGACGGCGCTGACAACGACTGCAACGGCACCGCCGACGGTGCCGACGCGGCAGACGCCGTCACGTGGTATGCGGACAGCGACGGCGACGCCTATGGCGACGCCGACGCGCCGGCGATGGACTGCTCGGCCCCCAGCGGCCACGTGGCCTCCAGCAACGACTGCGACGACGGGGACGGCGCGGTGCACCCCGCAGCCACCGAGCTCTGCGACGGCATCGACAACGACTGTGACGGCCTGACCGACGACAGCTCCGCCGCCGACGCCGACACCTGGTACCGGGATCTGGACGGAGACGACCACGGCGACGCCACCAGCTCCCAGGTCGCCTGCGGACAGCCCGCCTCCCACGTGCTCGTCGACACGGACTGCGACGACAGCAACAGCGCGGTGAACCCCGACGCCACCGAGCTGTGCAACGGCACCGACGACAACTGCGACGGCGAGACCGACGAGTCCACCGCCGCCGACGGCTCGACCTGGTACGCCGACAGCGACAACGACGGCTTCGGCGACGCCGACACCACCACCACCGCTTGCTCCGAGCCCACCGGCTACACCACCGACGACACGGACTGCGACGACGGCGACAGCAGCATCAGCCCGACGGGCACCGAGGTCTGCGACGGGGCCGACAACGACTGCAACGGCGAGACCGACGAGGACTCGGCGGCCGACGCGGTCAGCTGGTTCCTGGACGACGACGGCGACGGCTACGGCGATCTGAACATCACCCTGGTCCAGTGCAGCCAGCCCACCGACCACGTGCTCGACGACACCGACTGCGACGACGACAACAGCGACGTGAACCCCGGCGCCGCCGAGGTCTGCGACGACATCGACAACAACTGCGACGGCACCGCCGACGAGGACACGGCCACCGATGCCCTGGACTGGTACAGCGACCTGGACGGGGACGGCTTCGGCGACGGAGACGCCGGCGCGACCTCCACGGCTTGCGAAGGCGCCACCGGCCTGGTGACCGACGACACGGACTGCGACGACAGCGACAGCCTGGCGTACCCCGGGGCCGACGAGGCCTGCGACGAAACCGACGACGACTGCGACGGCGTGATCGACGAGGACGCCTTGGACGGCGCCTGGTGGCCCGAGGACCTGGACGAGGACGGCTACGGCAGCCAGGTCGCCACCACATGGGCCTGCGATGGCCCCGACAACCAGGCCGACTGCGACGACGGCGACGCCCTGGAGCCCTCCGTGGTCGACGTGACCGGCTCTTCAGCCAGCGCCGACGGCACCGCCGCGAACCCCTGGATCACGGTCCAAGAGGGCATCGACAACGCCGGGGCCTGTGTGGCGGTTCACCCGGGCACCTACTTCGAGGCGCTCGACTTCAACGGGCTCGACGTGGGCGTGGTCAGCGTCGACGGCCCCGAGACCACCATCATCGACGCCACTGGCCTGGAAGACTCGGTCGTGACCTTTGCCAACGGCGAGACCCCGGCGGCCAGCCTGGAGGGCTTCACCCTGACCGGTGGCGAGGGCAACCTGGACGAGTCCTATGTGACCTGGGACTGCTCCAGCCAGAACAACACCGGCGACATCTGCAGCGACTACTTCCTGACCTACTGCGGGGGCGGCGTCTACGTGAGCGCTGCCAGCCCCACGCTCACCAACCTGGTGATCCAGGACAACGCCCTGAGCGTGGCCGGCACGACCTACCAGACCTACCACATGGACGGGCAGCGGAGTGGGGGGGAGACCTTCTACACCTACAGCTACGGCGGTGGGCTGTGCATGCTCGGCAGCGACAGTGTGCTGGACCAGGTGCACGTGCTCGACAACTACGCCGACCAGGGGGGTGGGCTCTACCTGGACGAGAGCAGCAGCGTGTCCTGGACGTCGTCCTGGGTCGCGGGCAACACGGCGGCCGAAGGCGCCGGCCTCATGATCGACGGGGGGGCCCTGACGGGTGTGAACCTGGCCATCGTGGGCAACGAAGGCACCGACAGCGGCGGCGGCGTGTTCCTGGTCGACGCCACGGTCGACCTGGAGAACGTCACCGTGGCCTACAACGACGCGAGCAGCGGCGAGGGGCTCTACCTGTACGGGTCGAGCATCGGCGACATGGACTCGTCCATCACCTTCGGCACCGGGGACGGCACCGGCGTGCTGGTCGACTCCGGGGCCTCCTGGCACCAGGTCTACAGCATCGTGTCCCAGTTCAGCACCCTGTACAGCGGCACGACAGATGTGACCGGCACGAACGGCAACCTGGACGACGACCCTCTGTTCCGAGCCACGTCGGACGACAGCGACTGGACCGACGACGACTGGACCCTCTCTTCCTCGTCGCCGGCCATCGACGCCGGCAACCCGTCCTCGTCGATGGACGACGCCGATGGGACCACCAATGACATGGGCGCCTTTGGTGGTGCCTCCTCTGACTGGAACGACTGATGCGCACGTCACTCCTGCTCAGCGCAGTCCTTCTCGCCGCGTGCACCGACGACACCGTTGACACCGCGGTCGAGAACCTGGCCCCCGAGGTCGAGATCACCGCACCCCTGGACGGCGCCTCGTGGTCCGAGGGCGAGCCGGTGTCCCTGCGTGCTCGCGTGAGCGACGACACCACACGGACCGGCGATCTGGCGGTGTCGTGGACCGTCGACGATCTGGGTCCCCTGGACGGGTCGGCCACCGTCAACGGGGCCACGCTGGGGCTCGACGTCACCACCGAGATCCCCGGCGGAGACCACGTGCTGCGGCTGAGCGTGGCCGACGAGCTGGGTCTTCAGACCGAGGCCTCGATCAACTTCACCGTGGACGGCCAGGAGCCGCCCACGGTCTCTCTGCTCTACCCGGTGGCAGAGAGCGCCCACGGCGAGGGCGACCGCGTCACCGTCGAAGCGAGCTTCTACGACGCCGACGAGGCCTCGGTGACCGATCTCGTGGTCACGTGGAGCGGCGTGGCCGAGGGTCTCCCTGGCGCCTCCACCAGCCCCGACAAGTCCGGGCGGATCACCTTCGAGCTCGAGAACCTGGCCATCGGGACCCACACCCTGAGCGTCATGGTGACCGACAGCGCGGGCTCCACCGCGTCCGAGAACCTGTGGTTCGAGGTGATCGGCTGGGACGCCGACGGCGACGGCTACGACAGCATCGATCTGGGCGGCAAGGACTGCGACGACGACGACGCGGACATCCGGCCCGGCGTCGACGAGGTCTGCAACGACCGGGACGACGACTGCGACGGTCGGGTCGACGAGAATCCCCCAGAGGACGGCCTGCTCTACTTCGGCGACAACGACGAGGACGGCTACGGCAGCCCGCTCTACCCGCTGCGCGCCTGCAGCACGACCACCGGCTACGTCGACAACGACGGCGACTGCGACGACGAAGACGCCAACGTGCACCCCGGTGTGACCGAGGTCTGCGACGGCATCGACAACGACTGCAACGGCATCCTGGACGGCACCGAGGCGGTCGACGCCGTGACGCTGTACCTGGACGTCGACGCAGACGGCTATGGCGGGGGCGACGGCACCAAGCTCGGCTGCGAAGAAGAGCCCTTCTACGCCCTGGCAGACGGCGACTGCGACGACGCGGATCCGACCATCAACCCCGGCGCGACCGAGCTCTGCGACGGCATCGACAACGACTGCACCAACGGCGCCGACGGCAGCGACGCCGTCGACGCCGACACCTGGTACCAGGACGCCGACGTCGACGGCTACGGCGCCCCGGCCACGGCCACCAATGCCTGCGAGGAGCCGTCTGGCTGGACCCAGGTCGCCGACGACTGCGACGACGGCGACAGCGACGTGAACCCGGACGCCACCGAGATCTGCGACACCATCGACAACAACTGTGACGGCGACACCGACGAGGACACCGCCGCCGATGCCCTGACCTGGTACCTGGACCTGGACGGCGACGGCCACGGCGATCCGGACAACACGACCCTGGCCTGCAACCAGCCCACCAACGCGACGGGCGACAGCAGCGACTGCGACGACACGGACTCGACCACCAGTCCTTCGGCCACCGAGTACTGCGACGGCGGCGACGACGACTGCGATGGCACCGTCGACGAAGAAGACGCTTGGGATGTCTCGACCTGGTACCTGGACGCCGACGGCGACGGCTATGGCGAGACCGCGTCCACGACCCAGGACTGCTACGAGCCCTCGGGGTACGTGGCGGTGTCCGACGACTGCGACGACTCCGACAGCGCGATCAACCCGGCGGCGATCGAGTACTGCGACGGCATCGATAACGACTGCGATGGCACCGACGACCCGGACTCCAGCGCCGACGCCGTGGACTGGTACACCGACGGCGACGGCGACGGCTACGCCGAACCCACCAGCGCGGTCATCGAGACCTCCTGCTACGGCGCGTCGGGCCTGGCGGTGGACCCGAGCGACTGCGACGACGGAGACGCGAGCGTCTACCCCACCGCCGACGAGACCTGCAACAGCACCGACGACGACTGTGACAGCTCCACCGACGAGGACCCGGTAGACGGCGACTCCTACACCTTGGACGCGGACGGCGACGGCTTCGGCGAGCAGGACGGCTGGTTCTGGGGCTGCGACGGTGCGTCGAACGACCTGGACTGCGACGACGGCGATCCCACAGAGCCCCACGTGGTCGACGTGGGCAGCGGGACCACCAGCCCTGCGGGCACCACCGACGACCCGTGGCTGAGCATCCAGGACGGCATCGACAACGCTGGACGCTGCGTGGCCGTGTTCCCAGGGACCTATGGCGAGGCCGTGGACTTCCGCGGCAACGACGTCGACGTGCGCTCGGTCTATGGGAGTTCGTTGACCACCATCGATGCTTCGGGTCACCGGGACGCCGTGGTGAGCTTCGAGTCCGGCGAGTCCAGCGACGCGGGGCTCGAGGGCTTCACCCTGACCGGCGGCGAGGGCCACGTGGACGAGACAATCCTGGACTGGACCTGCGAGTCCAGTGGCTCCACGGGGGACATCTGCAGCGACGTGTACCAGACCTGGTGTGGCGGCGGCATCTACGTCAACGGCGCCAGCCCGACCCTACGCGGCCTCATCGTCGAGGACAACACCCTGGAGCAGGCCCAGGAGATGCAGCAGGACACCCACGGCCCCGGCGGGGAGACCTACATGGTCTACAGCTTCGGCGGCGGCGTCTGCATCATGAACGCGACAGTCTCCCTGGACGGCGTCGACCTGATCGACAACTACGCAGACCAGGGCGGCGGCCTCTACATCGACGAGTCGTCCAGCGTGACCTGGACCGGGTCGTCCTTCCACGACAACCAGGCCACCGACGGCGGCGGCATCCAGGTCGACGGCGGCAGCCTGTCCGCGACGAACGTGCTGGTGTCGGTGAACCTTGCGTCCAGCTACGGCGGCGGTGTCATGGTCAGCGACGGCACCCTGGATCTGACCAACGTGACCGTCGGGCTGAACACGGCGAGCAGCACCGAAGGTGTGTTTGTCTACGGGTCGAGCACGGCCACGCTCACCAACAGCATCGTGTTCGGCCGGGGCTCTGGCACCGGCGTGACCGTGGACTCCGGTGGCACCTTGACCGCCAGCTACAGCGACGTGAACGGCTTCGACACCCGGTACGACGGGGTGAGCGATCCAAGCGGGAGCGACGGCAACATCGACGAGGACCCACAGTTCACCGGTGTGTCCGACGACGCAAACTCCGACAACGACGACTGGACCCTGGGGTCCAGCTCACCCTGCGTCGATGCGGGCGACAGCGACAGCGCCTACGACGACGCGGACGGCACGCGCAACGACATGGGCGTCTACGGCGGGCCTGGAAGCGACTGGAACGAGTAGTCCCCTGTCGCGGAAGTTCGCGGGCGCTCGCTTGCCCTCGTCGCGCCTGGCGGCCCGCTGGCGCCTTGACGTGACTCGGCCACGCCGGCAGAGCCAGCGAACCACCAGTCACGACGATCGCGGCGCGATCACCTCGCGAACTTCCGCGACACGGGACTAGCCGGGAAGGCTCCAGGATCACTGGGCCTGCGCCGATGAAGGGGTGAGTTGCCCCGGAGTCAGGCGGATGGCCCAGAAGTCCCCGATCGCCCAGGTCGTGATGCCCGTCGAAGAGGACCTGGTCGACCTGCCCGCCGAGAACCTGACCTTGCTGCCCCACGGCAGTCGACCCCAGGCCGGGCGGCCGCGCAAGCTCGGGGACCAGCACCGGGAGGCACGCCTGGCGGCTTCCCTGGTCAAGTCCGGCCTGATCCGACATGACCACTTGGAAGAGGCCCGCAGCTTCCAACGGGTCTACGGCGGTCGGCTGGGCTCGGTGCTCGTGAACCTGGGGCACCTGACCGAAGAGCAGCTCCACGGAAGCCTGGCGCGGCAGCTGGGCCTCGAGACCTGTGACGTCGAGAGCCTCAACCCGGCGCCCGAGGCCCTGCGCCTGATCCCCGAGGACCTGGTCCGCAAGTACCAGATGATCCCCATCGACTTCGCCGGCGACGACCTGTTGGTGGGCATGGTCGACCCCGAGAACCGCGACGCGATCGACGACGTGCGGTTCCTGCTGGGGGTGGACGCGGTCCAGATCCAGCTCATCACCGAGAGCACCTTTCAGCGCTTCTTGAGCACGCGCTACGCCGCGGACGCGATGACCGCGGTGACCGCCGAGGCCCGGGACCTGGAGGAGGTCGACTTTGGACTCGAAGCCGACGATCTGAGCGGTCTGAGCTTCGAGAGCGACAACGACGAGTCGGGCAACCACCCGGTGGTCAAGCTGGTGAACCAGCTCCTGGTGCGGGCCGTGAAGCTCCGGGCCAGCGACATCCACGTGGAGCCCTACGAGAGCTTCTTCCGAGTGCGGTTCCGGGTGGACGGGCGGCTCTACACCATCGTCACGCCGCCGAAGACCTTTCAGCGGCCGATGGTGTCGCGGGTCAAGATCCTCTCCGGCATGGACATCGCCGAGTCGCGCAAGCCCCAGGACGGCCACCTGGTCATGCGCTGGAACCGGGAGAGCCTGAACTTCCGGGTCTCCACGCTGCCTACGGTGCACGGCGAGAAGTGTGTGCTCCGGCTGCTGAAGAAAGAAGCCCACCTGGCCGACGTGGCCCGCCTGGGTTTTCACCCCCACCAGCTGGGGCTCGTGCGGCAGACCGCTCGCCAGACCCAGGGGCTCATCCTGGTGACCGGGCCGACGGGGAGCGGCAAGACCACGACGCTGCACGCCCTGATCAACGACATCAACGACCCAGACATCAACATCGTGACGGTCGAGGATCCTGTCGAGACGTCCATCCCCGGCGTGAACCACGTCCAGATCCAGGACCGGGGCGGGGTCACCTTTGCATCGGGGCTGCGCTCGATCCTGCGGCAGGACCCGGACGTGGTGTTCGTGGGGGAGATGCGGGACGCCGAGGTGAGTCGGATCGCGATCCGGGCCGCGCTGACGGGGCACTTGGTGCTCTCGACCCTGCACACCAACGGGACCATCGAGTCGTTCACGCGGCTGATCGACATGGGGGTCGAGACCTGGCTGCTGGCGAGCAGCCTGAACCTTGTGTTGGCCCAGCGCCTGCTGCGACGGCTGTGCAGCCACTGCGCCCAGCCGATGCTCATCCCGCCCGAGATCGTGGACGAATACGGGCTCACCGCCGAACAGCTGGCGCAGGCGCGGTTCCGGCGACCGGTGGGCTGCGAGGCGTGTCTGAACACGGGGTACCACGGCCGGGTCGCCGTGTACGAGGTCATCGCGCCAGACGAGAACATGCGCACCGCGTTGCGCAGGGGCGCCGACGAGACCGAACTGCTCCGGCACGCCGAGGCGCTGGGCACGGTCTGGCTGTGGGACGCGGGCATTGCGCGGGCGCTCGCCGGGGAGACGAGCTTCGTCGAGGTTGGGCGGGTGTTGACGCGGAGGAAGCGCTAGCTAGGCCACCTCCCTGCACGGTTGGGTTGACCCCCTCCCTCCCCGTGCCGATGATGCCCCGCGATGGAGACGATCAAGCGCTGGCTGGCGGTCTACCGCTTCACGCCCAAGGCGGCTCGGCTGGTGTGGGACACCAGCCCGATGCTGCTCGTGGTCATGGCTGTCGCGACGGTGGTGGCGGGGCTGCTGCCTGCAGGCATCGCCTGGGTCGGCAAGCAGCTCATCGATGGGGTGCTGCTCGCGGCCGAGACCGGCCTGGCAGACGATCGTGCACAGGCTCTGATCTGGGTCGGCGTCGAAGCCGGGCTCGTGGCGACGATGGCCGGCATCCAGCGAGGGCTCGAGGTCTGCAACAACCTGCTCCGCGCCCAGCTCGGCAACCACGTCAACGTGATCATCCTGCGCAAGGCGCTGAAGATCTCGCTCTCCCAGTTCGAGGACGCCGACTTCTACGACAAGATGACCCGGGCCCGGCGCGAGGCGTCGAGCCGCCCGCTGAGCCTGGTCCGGCGAAGCTTCGGGCTGGCCCAGAACACCATCGCCCTGACCAGCTACGGCGCCCTGTTGATCGGCTTCTCCGGGTGGGCGGTGCTGGCGCTGGTCGTGGCCGCAGTGCCGGCCTTCATCTCCGAGACGAAATTCGCCGGCGCGGCGTTTCGGCTGTTTCGCTGGCAGTCCCAGGAGAAGCGGGAGCAGGCCTACCTCGAGGTCGTGGTCGCGCGAGAGGACTACGCCAAGGAGGTCCAGCTGCTCAAGCTCGGGCCACGGCTGGTCCAGCGCTACGACGACATCTTCCACAAGATGTACGCCGACGACCGGGGCCTGACCTTGCGCCGGGGCCTGTGGGGCTACCTGCTGTCGCTGGTCTCGATGGCGACGCTGTACGGGGCCTATGGCTGGATCGTGGTGACCACCGTGGCCGGCGCCATCACCCTGGGCGCGATGACCATGTACCTGCTGGTCTTCAAGCAGGGCCAGGCGGCCTTCACGGCGATCCTGAGCGCCATCGGCGGCATGTACGAGGACAACCTCTACCTCTCGAACCTGTACGAATACCTGGAGCAACCCGACGCGCTGCCCAGCGGGGACGCGCTGGTCGGACCCGACCCGGCCGACGGCGTGCGCTTCGAAGGGGTGCGGTTTCGGTACCCCGGTGCGGAAGCCGACGCCCTGGCCGGGGTGAGCTTCCACGTGCCCACAGGCCGCAAGCTGGCCCTGGTCGGACCGAATGGTTCGGGCAAGACCACCCTGGTCAAGCTGCTCAGCCGGCTCTACGAGCCCACCGAGGGCCGCATCCTGCTCCACGGGCGGGATCTGCGGGAGTGGGACCTGGGCGAGCTCCACCGGCGGGTGGGGGTCATCTTCCAGGACTTCGTACGCTACCAATTCAAGGTCGGCGAGAACATCGGGGTGGGCGACGTGGCCCACGTGGACGACGAGGACCGCTGGGCCGACGCCGCCGAGAAAGGCATGGCCAAGCCCTTCATCGATGAGATGAGCCAGGGCTTCCACACCCAGCTGGGCCGGTGGTTCAAGAACGGCCGCGAGCTGAGCATCGGCCAGTGGCAAAAGGTCGCCCTGTCCCGGGCGTTCATGCGACAGGAGGCCCACGTGTTGGTGCTGGACGAGCCCACCGCGAGCATGGACGCCGAAGCCGAAGCCGAGATCTACGACCGCTTGGCCGACCTGACCGAGCGGCAGATGGCTGTGCTGATCTCCCACCGCTTCAGCACCGTGCGCATGGCCGACGAGATCGTGGTGATGGAAGAGGGCCGCGTGGTCGAGCAGGGCACCCACGAGGCGCTGATGGGCAACGACGGCACCTATGCCCGGCTGTTCACGCTCCAGGCCGAGGGATACCGCTGAGGGGCTCAGTCCCCGTCCGGGAGTCGGTGTCTGTCAGCGACCCCCGCCGTCGTGCCCCACCGCGTCGAGGTGCGGCAGGAAGGCCAGGATGCGATCGGTCTGGTCCGCGAGCAGGACTTCGAGCTCCTGGACCCGGGGCTCGGCCGGGTCGTAGCGATCGGAGAGCTCCAGAGGGTCGTCGGCGGTCTCGAAGTAGTAGCGCTCGCCCGTCCAGTCGTAGAGCAGGCGCCGACCGTCGTAGTCCAGGACCTGGCGAGCCGTCGTCGCGACCTTGTAGCGGAAGCCGAAGCGGGCTCGGGGCGCCGCGGCCGCGCCCAGGAGCTGGCCCGTGAAGCCTTCCTGGTGCGGCTCGCCCAGGACCTCCAGCGCGGTGGGCAGCACGTCGACCATGGTGGTCGGCCCGTCGAAGCGCCCCGGGCTCAGGTTCCTGGCCCACAAGGCCAGGGCCAGGTCGACCTCCTCTCGGTACATGGAGACGTCGTGGCCCAGCTCGGCGTGCTCGAAGAACTGCTCGCCGTGATCGGTCCACAGGACCACCAGCGTACGGTCCAGCAGGCCGCGGTCGTCCAGCGCGGTCCAGAGCCGCGCGAGCTGGTCGTCCAGGTACCGGACCTCGGCGGTGTACTGGACCTCGACGTGCTGGCGCACCAGGGCCTGGGTGTCCGCATCGAGCCCGGCCCAGGCCTTGGCCAGCCGATAGTGCTCGTCCTGGTCCGTCAGATCAAAAGAGATGGGGGCCAGGTCATCGAGCTCCGCCAGATACTCGGCCGGCGCGTTCCACGGGGAGTGCGGGTCGAAGATCTGGACGTGGCCCCACCAGGGGGTGTCCGCGGGCATCGCGTCGACCAGGGCCAGGCTGCCGTCCACCACGTCGGCTGCGGGTGCGTCGGCTACGTACCACCAGCCGTCGAAGCCGTGGTCGAACACCCCTTCGACCCGGGCGTCGGCGTCCAGCCAGGTCCGCAGAGCGGCGTTGGCCGACGACATCCACGTGGCGTAGCCCCGGTCCCGGAGCCAGGCGGGGGCGAAGAACATGCCGGAGGCATAGTTCGGCGCCGCTGGGTCCGACGAGATGGGCTCGAAGCCGAGCTCCACAGGGGACTGGCCGCTGTACAGGCAGACGATCGCCGGCAGGGTCCAGTTCGAGCAGCTGCGGTGGTCGTCGAAGACCAGGCTGTCGTCCATGAAAGCGTCCACCCAAGGCGTGTCGCTGTGCTCGCCGTAGTGGCCCAGGTAGTCCTTGCGCACGGTGTCCAGGGTCAGGATCAGGACGTTGTCCGGCAGCGGGCCCTCGAAGTGCAGAGCGCCGATGGTGGCGTCGCCGACGGGGGTGGCCGAGTCCGTGTCAAGAGCAGGGCCCGTGCAACTCAGCAGGCACAGCAGCGGCGCCAACCAGCTCGACATGGGCAGGGCTCCGGGACGCTACGCTCGCATCTTAGCCGCTCCCCAGGCCCCCTCGGCCACGGTGCCGGTTGACGCCTGGCGGGGATGCTGGTAGGTAAGTAATCACTCACTTACAGTAAGTGAGTGCTCACTCACCGATGCGGGAGGACCCATGCGACCCCGTCGCTTCACCGACGAGGAGATCCTGGAGGTCGCCCGCGAGACCTTCCTGGAGCAGGGCCCCCAGATCTCGACCACGGTGATCGCCCAGCGGGTGGGGGTGTCCCAGGCCACGCTCTTCAAGCGCTTCGGCAGCAAGGACGCTCTGCTGATCCAGGCCCTCCAGCCCAGGGAGGGCTGGACCATGCTCCAGCGACTCGGCGAGGGGCCGGGCCTTGGGCCCGTCCGGCCTCAGCTCCTCGCGCTGGTCACCGAGCTGGCCCACTTCTTCGTTCGCATGGCGCCGTGCCTGGCCGTGCTCCGAGCCAGCGGGGCCTTTCCCCCGAACTTCGAGGGTGCAGACCCGACCCCGCCGATCCTGGCCCGACTGCGGCTGACCGACTGGCTGCGCATCGCCCAGGAGCGGGGTGAGCTCTCCCCAGCCGCGCACCCCGGGCACCTGGCGGTGGCGCTGATCGCCATCGCCCAGGCGCGGGCCATGCGCCGACACCTGCTCGCCGACACCGACCTGCCCGACGACGACGACACCTACGTGCACGCCGTCCTGACCCTGCTCTTCGACGGAGTCTCCCCGTGATCGCTGTGTGGTTGCTGAGCCTCTCCGCCCTGGCCGCCGAGCCCTGGTGGACCACGTTCGACGACCCGGGGCTGCACGAGGTCATGGACCGCACGCTGTCCGGAAACCTGGACCTCCAGGGCGCTTGGACCCGGGTGGACCAGGCCGAGCGCCGGGCCAAGCAGGTGCGGGCCGGGCTGCTCCCGAGCGTGAGCCTGGATGCATCCGGGGCTGTGATCCCGACGGACAGCATCGGCTTCGGCGGCGGGTTCCCGGCCACCACCGACAAAGAGACCTACCAGTCGGGGTCGGCGATGGTGAACGCCCGGGTGCCGCTGGACCTGTTCGGCCGCCAGGTGAAGAGCTGGCAGGCCGGCCGCTACGACGCCCTGGCCCAGGCGGGCAATGCCCAGGCCCAGGCCCTGGCCTTGACCACGGCGGCCGGGGAGACCTGGTACGACCTGGTGGCGTCCCAGCTGCGCCTGGCGCTCGTCACCGAGCAGCTCGCGGTGTCCCAGGACCTGCTGGAGCTGGTCGAGCTGCGCTATGCCCGCGGTGACGGCAACGCGCTCGAGGTGCTGCAGCAGCGGCAACAGCTCGCTGCGCGGGAGACCCTGGTGCCCGCGGCCCGCATCGGTGTGCGCACCGCCGAGCAGAGGCTGGCCGTGCTGTTGGGGGAACGCCCGGTGAACCCAACCTTGCCCCAGCCCCCAGCGGCCCTCCCTGGGCTGCCCGCGGGCCCCGTTGACCCGGATCTGGGGCGGACACGGCCGGACCTGCGGGCGGCTGCCGACAGCCACCGCGCGGCCACCGCGCTGCGCCAGAGCACCGCCCGGGGCTCGCTGCCGACCGTGGCCCTGAGCGGCTCGGCGGGCTGGCAAGCCATCCGCATCGACGACGCGGAGACCCTGGCGACGTGGCAGGTCGGTGCAGCGATCTCGTGGCCGATCTTCGGGGGCCTGGGCGCGTGGAACAGCTACCAGGAGAGCCGCGCCCAGGAGCTGGGCGCCGACCTGGCCTGGCAGCGCCTGCTGTTGACCGCCGAGCAGGAGGTCCTGAGCGCCCGGACCATCGAGGGCGAGCGTCTGGCCACCCTGGCTGCGATCCAGCGGCGGGTCCAGGCCGCCGAGCTCCTCTACACCGAGTCCCGCTCTCGCTACGTGCAGGGCCTCTCCGACTACCTCACGGTCTTGAGTGCCCTCGATGCCCGCCAGCAGGCCCAGCTGGACGAGCTCCAGGCCCAGCGCGACCTCCTCTCTGCCCGCATCCAGCTCCACGACGCCATGGGCGGCACGTGGACCGCCGACCTGACCTCTTCGACCCGGGTGACCCCGTGAGCAGTCGCACCTCCCTCATCGTCCGGGGCGTCGTGCCCTTCGTGATCCTCGGCATCGGCGCTGCCGGGGCCGGCACGCTCTTCGCCCTCGCCGACACCGTGGACAAGTCCCCGCCCCAGCCCGTGCCCCAGGTCGTGGACGTGCTGACGGTCAGTTCCGCCTCGAACGCCACCCCGGTCCTGGCCACCGGCGTGGTCGAGGCCGCCCGGCGGGTGAGCCTGGTGCCCCAGGTCGGGGGTCGCATCGTGACCCAGGCCGATGCCCTGGTGCCGGGAGGCCGCTTCGCTCAGGGCGCCACCCTCGCCCGCATCGACAGCCGGGACTACGAGATCAGCCTCCGCCAGGCCGAGAGCCAGGTCCGCCAGGCAGAGCTCGAGGTCCAGCTCGAGGCGGGCCGGGGGGCGGTCGCCGAGCGGGAGTGGGCGCTGCTCGGCGACGATCGACCACGAGATGAGGCCGCCCTGGCCCTGCGCCAGCCCCATGCTCAGGTCGCCGCGATGAACCTCGAGGCGGCCCAGGCGTCCCGGGACCGCAGTGCGCTGGACCTGGAGCGCACCGCGCTGCGGGCGCCCTTCAACGCCATGGTGGTCAGCGAGACCCTGGAGATCGGCCAGGTGGTCAGCCCCGGCCAGGCGGTTGCCACGCTGATCGGCACTGACACCTTCTGGGTCTCGGTGAGTGTGGGCGTGGACCGGCTGGCGCGGATCCGCATCCCCTCACTGTCCGGTGGCCAGGGCTCCGGCGCCACGGTCGACCAGGACCTGGGCGGTGGCCAGGCGCACCAGCGACAGGGCCGGGTGGTCGGCCTGGCCGGCGAGCTGGACCCCATGACCCGGACCGCACGGGTGCTCGTGGCCATCGACGACCCCCTCAGCGGACCGCTGCCGCTGCTCCCGGGCGCCTATGTGACGGTCCGCATCGATAGCCAGGCCATGCCCGACACCGTCCAGGTCCCCCGGGGCGCGCTCTACGACGGCCGCCGGGTCTGGATCGTGGACGGTGACGCCCTGCTCCAGCAGCGCGACGTCACCGTGGCCTTTGGCGACGGGGACAGCGTGATGGTCAGCGAGGGGCTGGGCGAAGGGGACCGGGTCGTGGTGAGCCCCCTGGCGGCCCCGCTGGTCGGCCAGCCGGTCTCCCTGCGGACCGAGGGCTGATCGTGGACCTGAAGTCCGGCCCCATCGCTTGGATGGCGCGCAACTCCGTGGCCGCCAACCTGCTGATGTTCGTGGTGCTGCTGGGCGGGCTCTTCGGGCTCGTGCGCACCAAGCAGGAGGTCTTCCCGGCCTTTGCCATCGACCAGGTCATCGTGAGCGTGGTCTACCCGGGCGCCAGTCCAGAGGAGGTCGAGCAGGGCATCATCCTGAGCGTCGAGGAGGCCGTGCGCGGCATCGACGGGGTCAAGCGGGTGAAGTCGAACGCAGGGGAGGGCGTGGCGACGGTCTACGTGGACATGACGCTCGAGGCCGAGCCAGACAAGGTCCTGAGCGACGTCAAGGCCGAGGTCGACCGCATCCAGACCTTTCCCGAGGACGCCGAGCGACCCCAGGTCGTGCTGCCGGCCACCGGGCGTCGCGGGGTGGTGTCCCTGGTCATCTATGGCGAACAGGACCTGCGCTCTCTGCACGCCGTCGCAGAGCGGGCTCGCACGCGCCTGATTCAGCACGAGGACGTGACCCAGGTGTCCCTGTCCGGGGTGCCTCCGCTCGAGGTCAGCGTCGAGGTCCCCCGGGAGAAGCTCGAGGCCCTGGGGTTGACCCTGGACGACATTGCCCGGCAGATCCGGGCCTCTTCCCTGGAGCTCGGTGGCGGCGCCATCAAGACCGACCAAGGAGAGATCCTGGTGCGTGTCGCAGACCGCGCGACCCAGGGCCAGCAGTTCGAGGACATCCTGGTCCGGGGCACGACCGGCGGGGCCACGGTCCGGCTGGGCGACGTGGCCACCGTCGTCGACGGTTATGCGGACACGGACCAGGCCGCCTTCTACGCAGGGCAGCCCGCGGTCCGCGTCGACGTGTCCCGGGTGGGCAACGAGACCCCCCAGCGGGTCTCGGACGCGACCCACGAGGTCCGCGACGGCCTGCGGGCGGAGCTGCCGGACACCGTGCAGCTGGCCATCTGGAATGACCAGTCCGAGGTGCTCGCCGGGCGCATCGACCTGTTGGTCCGCAACGCCAAGGTCGGCGGGCTCCTGGTGATCGTGATCCTGGCGCTGTTCCTGGAGCCCAGGCTGTCGTTCTGGGTCTCCCTGGGCATCCCCATCTCGTTCATGGGTGCGTTCCTGCTGATGCCCGGGCTGGATCTGTCCATCAACATGATCACGCTCTTTGCGCTGATCATCACCCTCGGCATGGTGGTTGACGACGCCATCGTGGTGGGCGAGGCCGGCTTCGGACACATCCAGGCCGGCGTGCCCAAACAAGAAGCGGCGATTCGGGGCGCCAAGGAGATGGCGGTCCCGGTGACCTTTGCCATCCTCACCACCATCGCGGCCTTCAGCCCGATGTTCTTCGTGCCCGGGGTGATGGGCAAGATCTTCCGGCTGTTCCCGGCGGTGGTCATCTCGGTGCTGGTGTTCAGCTTGATCGAGAGCTTCTTCGTGCTGCCCGCGCACCTGAGCCACCTCAAGGAACGGCGGTGGATGACGGCGATCTCCAAGCCCCAGAAAAAGGTGAGCCGGGCACTGGAGCGCTTCATCGCCGACGTCTACACGCCGCTGCTCCGCCGGGTCCTGCACTGGCGCTATGCCGCGGTCGCTGTGGCCATCGCGATGTTCATGGGCACCGTGGGGTTGATCGGCAGCGGCACGGTCCCGTTCTCCTTCTTCCCCAAGATCGAGGGGGACCTGGTCACCGCGGCCGTCCGGATGCCCTATGGGTCGCCAAAGCACCAGGCGGTCACCGTGCTCAAGCAGCTCGAGGACGCCGTGCCCCAGGCCCTGGAGACCGTGGGCGAGCCGGAGATCCTGCGGGGGGTGTTCGCCAGGGTGGGGGAGGGGCCCGCGGCGGGCTTCGGGCCGCCGGAGACCGGCGGTCACCTGGTGACGGTGGAGCTCTTCCTGGTGCCGGCCGGCGAGCGCGAGGCCCGGTCCGTCGACCTGGGCCGTGCCTGGCGCGACGCTTTGCCCCCCCTGGTGGGCGTCGAGTCCCTGGTCATCAGCTCGGCGTCGGGGCCCGGTGCGGGCGCTGCGGTCGAGCTGCAGCTGGCCCACGACGACGTCGACGTGCTGGCGTTGGCGTCGGACCGCCTCCAGGAGTCCCTGCGGGGCTACAGCGATCTGACCAACATCCAGAGCACCTTCACCCTGGGCAAGCCCCGGCTGGACTTCCACCTGCTGGACAATGCCCAGACCCTGAGCCTGACCGGCAACGACGTCGCCCGACAGGTCCGCAGCGCCTTCTATGGGTCCGAAGCCCTGCGGGAGCAGCGCGGCCGCAACGAGCTCAAGGTCATGGTGCGGCTGCCCGAGGACCAGCGGGCGTCGGAGTACGACCTGGGCCAGCTCCAGATCCGCACGGCGGGCGGGGGCTTCGCGCCCCTGGCGAGCGTGGCGTCCTTTGACCGGGACCGGGCGCCGACCGCCATCAAGCGCGAGGACGGGCGGCGCTCGGTCAACGTGTCCGCCGACCTGGCTTTTGGGGTGAAGTCGCCCCAGGAGGTGCTGGCGGATCTCCAGGGGGTGGTCATCCCGGCCCTCGAGGCCGACTTCCCCGACCTGATGATCGACAAGGCCGGGGAGCAGCGGGAGCAGGCCGAGAGCTTCAAGGCCCTGGGGCAGAACTACGTCCTGGCCCTGTTCGCCATCTTTGCCCTGCTGGCGGTGCCGTTCCGCAGCTACACCCAGCCCCTGATCATCATGTCGGCCATTCCCTTCGGGCTGGTGGGGGCGGTGCTGGGCCACCTGATCATGGGCTACGAGATGAGCCTGATCTCGATGTTCGGGTTCGTGGCGCTGTCCGGGGTCGTGGTCAACGACTCGCTGGTGCTCATCGATCGCGCCAACAAGAACCGACGAGAGGGCTTGGGTCCCTACCAGGCCATCGTGGCCGCCGGTGCCCGCCGCTTCCGACCGATCATGCTCACGTCCTTGACCACGTTCTTCGGGCTCGCTCCGATGATCCTGGAGACGTCGATGCAGGCCCGGTTCTTGATCCCGATGGCGATCTCCCTGGGCTTTGGCGTGCTCTTCGCCACCTTCCTGGTGCTGCTGGTTGTGCCGAGCCTGTTCCTGGTGCTCGATGACGTGCACGAACGGTGGGACTGGCTCCGTGGGGTGCTGCGGGGCCTGCTCAAGGTGGCGGGCGCCGCGGTGTGACGGGCGTCTGTTACATCCTGTTCCTTGGTGCTCGAAGAAACGGGGTGTAGATGCGCACCGCCACACACCCGGATCGACAAGATGTCCCCACGCTTCCCCGCCTTCTTCGCCCTTCCTCTGCTCCTCGCCGCCTGTGACGTCGGCACCGGTCCCGCTGGGGATCTGGACGGCGTCAACAGCGACCCCAAGATCCTGGGCGGCGACGCGCCGGACGCCGCCGAGCACGACGCCGTGGTCGCCCTGCACCTGATCTGGATGGGCAAGGTCATGCCGGCCCCGTTCTGCACCGGCACGCTCATCGAAGAGGACATCGTGCTCACCGCGGCCCACTGCCTGGACGAGGCCTGGGGCGGCACCTCCTACGCCGAGATGGACCCGGCCGACGTGGTCGTCTACGTGGGCGACAACCCGGTCGGCGACCTGACCGGCAACACCACCACCGTGGACGAGCTCCTGATCCACGTGGACTACGACCGGATCAACCTCGAGAACGACATCGGCATCCTGCGGCTCTCGGCGCCGGTCACGTCGGTCACGCCGGTTCCCGCCCTCGACACCAGCGTGGGCTGGACCAACGCCGACGCGGGCATCGCCATCAACTTCGCCGGCTTCGGCGAGACCGAGACCGGCAGCTATGGCCAGAAGCTCCAGGTCGACGGCGTCTTCGGCGGGCTGGGCTGCGCCGTCAGCGGCTGCTGGGACGCCGGCATCCCGGCGACCCAGGTCTCCTACAGCCAGACCAGCGTCCAGGGCACGTGCTCCGGGGACAGCGGCGGCCCGATGTTCGTGGACCGCAGCGGCACCGTCTACGTGGGGGCGATCACCAGCTACGGCGACTGGAGCTGTGCCCAGTACGGCGTCAGCACCCGGGTCGACGCCTTCGAGACCTGGATCAGCGACTTCGTCAGCGGCTCGTCTTCCACCACACCGGCGAGCTGTGGCGACGGCACCTGCGACCTGGGCGAGAGCTGCGACGGCCGTGGGGCGAGCACCCTGTGCACGGCGGACTGCGACGGCCAGCTGACCGGCTTCCCGCTCTACCGCTTCTGCGACGTGGGCCCGTACTGCATGGGGCCTGGCTGCAGCTGAGCCTCGTGAAGTGACAGGACCGGGGTCATCGCCTGGCCCCGTGCGACGTGTTCGGGTGTACGTCGGCCGGGTACGCCGCTGGCATCACCAGCTACGGCGACGCCAACTGCACCAAGTACGGGGTGAGCACCCGGGTCGATGCCTACGAGGATCTGATCAGCGACTTCGTGTGCGACGCCGGCGAGAGCTGCGACGGGCGCGGCCCGACCAGTGAGTGCGCCGCGGACTGCGACGGCGTGCTGAGCGGCATGTTCCTGGACCGCTACTGCTACGTGGGTCCGATCTGCGTTGGGCCGGGCTGCAGCTACTGACCGCGGACCTGCGCACTGGGCCATGGACAACGGGGACAAACCGGCGCGATGCCGGGCGGCAGATCCGCGCGACCTGAGACCGTCCCCAGACGGCCCCACGTGAAGACCCATCAAAGAGTCATGCCCCAGCGTCAGAACTAATCAGCATAACCATCCATCCCCGCAAAGCTAATGCTTAACAAAAGGTTCCTGACCCCGGTTCCTGACCTCGGTTCCACTGCTCCCCGTGGTTCCTTGAACGCGGTTCCTGACCACATCACTTGGCCCCCGGCGTCCACCGCAGGCTCAGCTGGATCACCCCGCGCCAGTCGTGCACCCCCAGGGACTCGGCGCCGTCGTAGAGGTAGTCGGTGTCCGTCGCGACCCAGTAGTGCTCGAGCTCCAGGCCCAGCTCCAGCCCGAGCGCCCAGGGGGAGTCGTGGGCCTGGCTCCAGCCGCCCAGGCGGGCCTGGGAGTAGAGGGACCACTTCGGGATGAAGAACCCGCTGCCCTTGTGGGCGACGGAGGGGCCCACGGCCAGGGTCCCGGCCAGGCGGCGCCGATCTGTCTCGGTCTGGGCCAGCTCGAGCTCTGCCAGCAGGTGGGCACTGCCCTGGCGCGTGTCCCTCAGGTCTCCGTGCAGGAGCAGTCCAGCCACGTACATGCCGGACCAGGTCCGCGCCCCCGCACGCAGGCTCAGCCTGGGGGTGGCGTGGAGCTGGACCTCGGCCCCACTGCCGAGGCCGGTGTGGACCGACAGGCTGATGCGCTCCGGGGCGGGGCCTGCGGCGAGGGCCGTGGCGATGGCGAGGGTCCAGGACAGGGCTCAGCTCCTGCACAAGGCATACCGCCGCCCGGCCCGGGGAGTTGCATCAGGATGTGGCAAGACGTGCGCTCGAGGCACCGCTCAGCGGGTCCCGATCCACTGGGCCAGCTCTGCGAGCCAGGCGCCCTGGTCGGTGTCCACGGCCAGCTCTCCTGCGAGCACGCGGCGTGTGTCGTCGCAGGGCTGGGCCTGCTCGCTCAGCACCTCGTGCAGCACCGCGTGGGCCAGCTCGACGCCGGTGGACAGCGCGTGCTTCTCGACTCGGGCCGCGAACGCCAGGTCGCCGGGGAGGGGCTGGTCGCACGCCGGGCCCAGACCGTTCATGCGGGCCAGGGTCAGCGCCTTGCGCTCGCCGTAGTTGAGCGCCGAGAGCTCGCCCGGCAGCAGGGGCTTGCCGATCCAGACGTCTTGGCAGCCCATCGAGACCGGGAAGTCCAGGCGCTGGCCGGCGCTCTCGGTCGGCAGGCCACCGGTGAAGCGCAGGGGCACCACCGACACGTCGGCCGCCACCGCCAGATCCAGCCAGGCGCCGGTCATCTTCTCGACCGGGCTTCGGCACTCCAGGGCCCGGGTGCCCTCGACGTGCACCATGATCGAGCGGGCGCCGGACGCCATCTCCTGACCCAGGGCCTGGAGGATGCCAGGCAGCGCGGCGCGGTCTGAGCGATCGAAGAAGCGGATGAGCTCCGGGTCTTCGATGCCCGGCTGGGAGAAGGCCCAGCGGATCATCGTGCCGAGCCAGGTCTTGCGGTGCTCGGCCTTGGCGAGAGTCACGACCGGGCGACCGACCAGCGGCCCGGCGAGCACCGAGAAGACCAGGCTCTCCAGCATGGTCTGGTGGTTCGCGAGCAGCAGCATCGGCCGGTCGGTGGCGGCGCGGAACGCGTCCATGTCCTGGACCACGACCCGGCGGACGAAGCGCTGGATCAGGCCGTAGTAGAGATCTGCCACGACCCAGTCCCGGACGCCGAAGCGCCCCGCCCAGAAGTCCTTGGCCAGGCTCAGGTCCATCGCCACCGGGCCGGTCTCGGCCACGTGCACATGGTCGTCTGCGACCGTGACCTGGGCGGGCACGACGGTGTAGGGCAGGCCGTCCGGCAGGAGCGCCGGGTGCAGCGCGACCCGTGCGGCCTGGTGCTCGGCCAGGGCGATGGCCGCCGGATCGGTGGTGCCGTAGGTGCCGAGCAGGGTGCCCGGCAGCCAGTCGCTGGCCTTGAGGTCGCCCAGGTCCAGGCGGGTCTCGCTGGGCCCGACCGTCGACAGGGAGACCCCGGGGACCCAGGCGTGGTCGCGCAGGAACGCGGCCCGGTCCGCGGGCGCGGCCATGCCCAGCGGGCCCTTGGGGAAGCAGGCCTCGACAAGCCTCAAGGCCGCGAAGACCAAGCCGTCCTGGCTCCACTGGATCTGGAAGGCCGGAAAGTCGGTGCTGCCGTGGAAGCCGTCGAAGCGGACCTCGCAGCGCACGGTGCCGGTCGTCGGCACGGGACCCCACCAGTCCAGCTTCGTCACCATCGCCGGGTACGCCACCTTGGTGTCGTCCAGCCGGTCGGTCCAGGTGTGCAGGGCGTCGTGGGGGATGCCGTGGGTCGCGGCGTCGAGCAGGGCCGGGTGCAGGCGGCCGATCGGCACGTCGTGGCGGCTAGCGTCGAGCAGGAGCGAAGCGCCGCCGGCGGTGCGGGTCAGGCTCTCCACGAGTTGGAACGCGGGCCCGTGGAACAGCGCCCCGTCGGCGTAGGGGTCGGCGACGGTCTCGCCGTCCAGAGGCGCCCAGGCGTCCGGGCGCTCGGCAGGTGCGGTGGTGGCGGTGGCCAGGGCCACGACCTCGTCACCGTCGTCGGTCGACGCCAGCAGCTTGAGCCGGTCGCCGTCCCGATCGACGCGCAGGGTGCGCGGCCCGGTGAAGGGCACCCACTTGCGCACGCTCAGATCCCGCAGGCCCGTGGCTTCGGGCGCCGCAGCGGCCAGCAGGTCGACCATGCTCATCAGCGGCAAGGCGGCCACGGTGAAGGTCGGCCGGTGGTCGCCGAGCCACGTGTCGACGTCGGGGTCGAGCACGGTCTCGGTGGGGGCCTCAGGACCCTCATCGACGATGCGGGCGCTCATGCCCTCGATCTCGTAGATGCGCTTGCCGTCGCACCACAGGCTGGCGGTCGCCGTGGCGGTCGCCGCCGTGTCGGTGCGCTCGGAGCCGGTGATGGTCACAGTGAGCGTGACGGTCTTGTTCGTGGGGACGACCTGGCCCCGGTACTTCCAGCTGGCGGTCAGGCCCAGGGCGACGGGCTCGAAGCGCGGGCTCCCGTACCCCTGGCCCATGCCTTCGAGCAGCATCCAGGACTGGAGGGTCTGGACCATCGCCTCGATGCCCAGGGAGCCGGCCTGGACAGGGTCGCCGTAGAAGTGGGCCTTGAAGTACCAGTGGTCGGGATCGACGTCCTTCTGCCCGCGCAAGGTGGAGCAGCCGGGGGTGTAGTCGAGCACCCGGTCGATGAGCAGGAGCTTGTCGCTGGGCAGGCAGGCGTGGCCGGTGAAGAGCGCGGCGGGCTCGTCAGCCAGCTCGATGACGCTCGTGGGCTCGCTGTCGTGCCAGGCGCGAGCCGCCTCGTCCACGGGCAGGCCGACCTGGTTCGCCAGGGCCTCGCCCGGGAAGTAGCCGAAGACCGTCTCCACGTCGTAGCAGGGCTCGCCGTCGAGCAGGCCCTTGACCGTGAAGCCCTCGATGATCATGCCGCCGGCGTGGGCGATGCGGGTGATCGTGACCTCGTTGGTCAGCGTTCCCGAGCCGGGGGTGATCTCCCGGTGCAGCGTCGCTGTGCCGTCCAGGTTGCGGAAGTACAGGTCCCGGTCCAGGCCGATGCTCGAGCCGGAGTAGCTGGCCAGCCAGCCGCAGGGCTGCAGCGCCGCCTCCATGATCACGCACAGGGGCATGGTCGGGTGGCCGCCGTCCTGGAAGTACCACTCGCTGGCCTCTGGCACGTCGTAGGCCGACACCACCGTGCAGCCTGTCTCCATGGTCGCCATGGGCTTGGAGACCGACAGCATGCGGGTCAGGAAGTGGTAGGGCGGTCCGGGCAGGCGGGCGACGTAGCGGGGCCCGTCGAACTCCTGGTACTTGGGGCCGAAGGCCTCGGACGGCCGGCCCCAGGCGCAGGCGATGAGGCTGCGGTAGTCGAAGGGGAAGCCGTCGGTGTCCGCCACCGGCCGGTCGTCGGCGGGCGTGACCTGGAGCGCCTCCATGCTGGACAGAGGCCAGTCTGGGACCAGGCGCAGGCCGACCCGACGGGCGTGGAAGCCCTTGAGGCCGTCGCCGGTGCAGAGCAGGTCGGCGTAGACGGTCGGGAGAGGCCCGCTGATGATCTCCTCGATGAAGATCTCGGTCACCAGCTCCTTGGACGCGGGAATGGTCTGGCCCCGGCACTTCAGGTCGAAGGGCTCGTCGGTGACCGGCTCGAAGTGCCAGCCGTCCCGGCCGATGGTGTAGCCGAGGGCCGTCATGTAGAAGGCCATCGCCTGCAGGCAGCCCTCGAACATCAGCGTGCCGGGCATGCAGGGGTCGCCCTTGAAGTGGCCGTCGAAGAACCAGTCGTCGGGCGAGATGGGCCGGAAGGCCCGCAGGTAGCCGCGACCCCAGGGACCGCCGCGCACCGAGAGCTCCTGGACCTCGTCGAAGAACTGGAGCCGGCCGACGCCGATGCGCGGGGTGCGCACGTGGCACTTCGTCAGGTCCAGGGCAGGGCCGAAGCACGCCCAGGGGCGGGCCTCGGCAAAGGCCCGGACCTGGTCGGGGCTGTAGGACGTGCCGATGTCGTCGACGTCGGGCGGATCGAGCTGGGGCTCGGGCACGATGGCCTGTTCCTCGGGCGTCCACAGGATGCCGTCGCTCTCCTCCAGCTCGGCCTCGGTGAAGAAGCCGGCCTGGCCCCCGCGCACCGAGAGCATGCGCTCGTCGCCGATGTGGCAGTCGTAGTGGAAGAAGAACAGCCGCACGTCCCCGTGCTTGGCGTGCCCGTCCACGTGGATGTCGTACCGCAGGGTCTCGCCCGGGCGCGGCAGCTCCCGGTGGTAGGTCAGCGTGCACCCGAGCAGGCGGTAGGCTCGCTCCCCCTGGTTGTGCAGGTCGATGCCCAGGTAGCTGATGAGCAGCAGATCGGCCTGGCCGGCTTCGATGAGCACGCCGGCGGGCATGCGGCCCTGGTGCAGGTACCAGGCGTCCCAGGTCACGTCGGTCTCGGTCCAGACGGTGCCCAGGCCCATGGTGGCGGGCTCGGCGTCGAGCCCCACGACCCGGTCGGCCAGCAGCAGTGGCGGCTCGGGCATGCGGACCTGGAGGTCCCACTGATCCTGCTCGGCGAACTCGGGCCCGAACAGCGCGCTGATCTCCTTGCTGGCCAGGTGCTCCAGCTCCTGGCGGGAGAAGGTGCGGCCGTGGGGCTGGGGCCTTGTGGTCGTGGACGTGCTCGGCGTCGGCTCCGGCGTCGGCTTCACCTTCGGCACGACCGGCGCCTCGACCTTCACCGGCGCCCGCGTCTCGACCACCGGAGCCTGCGGCATTGGCACCGCCACCGGCACCTGCGCCTGCGGCTGCACGACCCCACCGGGCAGCGCTCCCGCCGACCGCGCCGCGTCCAGCAGAGTGAAGGTCGCCTGCTGCCGCACCTGCAAGAATTGCTCGTGCAGCGCGGTCTGCTGCGCCAGGAAGGCCTGGTGCACCTGGGCCAGGTGGGCCTGGAGCGCGGACTGGTGCGCGAGCACCCGGCCCAGCGCGGAGCTCGGCGCTGCCGCTGCCAATGGCGCTGCCGCCGGCAGGGGCGCGTGCGTGGGCCACGCCTGGGGCACCGGCGAGGGGGCACGCACGGGCTCGGGGGCCGGGGTGGCCGCCACCGGCGCGGGCGTCGCCGGCGGAAGGGGGGCAAGGAGGCTCGTGACCGGAGGCAGGGCCATCGGAGGCTCCAGGGTCTGGACGGTGTCGGCCGTGGGCTGCCACGCGGGCGCCGGGTCGGCGGCGCCGCCGGGCAGGGCGGGCAGCACGACGGCCTGGGCGTGGGCCGCGCAGGTGAAAGGGCGGGCGGGCTTGCGCGGCGCAGGCGCTGCGGAGCTGGTGGCCGGCGGGCGGCTCAGCACCGTGTGGCGGGGCGCGCCGGCGAGGGGCTGGACGTCGACGCGGACCGCCGACGGGGCCTTGCGCCAGCCGACCGCCTTGAGGGGCTCGTCCAGGCGCAGGGCCAGGGCGGCGGCGGCGACGTTCACCAGGGCCTCGGCGGCGTGGCTTCGGCCGAAGAGCTCGCGCAGGTCACGGTGGCCTTCGCCCAGACGATGGCTGGGCTTCGCTGTGTCGTCGATCACCGCGTAGATTGGGTCGTCATCCCGATCTGCGTCGGCCAGCCGCTTCAGCACCAGGACCACCGCGGCGTCCCCGCCGCGGCGGGGCTGCCCGGGCCGCACGGCGTGGAGGGCGGCAAGGTGCACGGGCTCGTCGGACAGGTCGCTGGCAGCGACCACGACCGCGTCGAGCTCGCCGGCACGGAGGGCGCGCACGCCCAGGTCCAGGGCCACCAGGCCGCTGGCCTCCTCGGCGGAGACAGTGAAGCTCGGGCCGGTCCAGCCGAAGGCCTGGTTGAGCCGGTTCGCCGGGATGTTCGGCATGGTGCCCAACACGCCGGGCGCCTGGAGCACGGGCACGAAGGCGTCGCGTAGACGGGCGGTCTCGCGATCGTCTAGGCCACGCACCGCCGCGGCCACCGGGGCTCGCCAGCGGGCGCCGTAGCGGGCGACTTCGGCGTCGGTGCCCATGCCGACCAGAGTGCCGGTCCGTTCGGCGTCGAGAGTCGCTCCGTCGCCGACCGCTTCGGCCGCGGCGGCGAGCACCAGGAGCTGCTGGCCCAGGGCCTGCTGGAGGTCCCGGGGTGGGAAGCGCAGGCCCTCCAGGTCCAGGGTGACGTCGTGGGCCCGGTGATCCACTGGGGCGCCGTCGAACAGGGCCCGCGTCGCCTGGGTGCGGTCTGCGGCCGAGCCGACCCGCATGCCAAGGCCCACGATGGCGACCGGATCCCGGGGCAGGGGCGCCACGGCGACAGGCTGTGCACCGGGCTCGGACACCAGCAGGTGCGCATTGTTGCCGCCGAAGCCGAAGGCGCTGACCGCCGCACGCCGGGGACCGTCGACCTGCCACGGCTCGGCGGCCGTGACCAGCCGCAGAGGGCCGTCGGCCAGGGCAGGCAGCGGGTCGTCGGTGTGCAGCGTCGGCGGCCGCACCTTGTGCCGCAGGGCTTCGAGCACCTTGATCAGCCCCGCCGCACCCGCTGCTGTGATCAGGTGGCCCATGTTCGACTTGAGCGAGCCCAAGGGCACGTCGGTCGCGTCCCCGAAGATCCGGCCCAGGCTCTCCAGCTCGGTGCCGTCGCCGACCACGGTGCCCGTGGCGTGGCACTCGATCAGGGACACACTCGCCGGGTCCCAGCCCGCCTGTGCATACGCACTCTCCAGGGCCCGGACCTGGCCGTCGGCCGCCGGCGCCAGGAAGCCGCGGCCGCGGCCGTCGTTGGACAGTCCAACGCCGTGGATGACGCCGAGCACCCTGTCGCCGTCGCGCAGCGCGTCGTCCAGCCGGCGCAGCACCACGAAGGCGCAGCCTTCGGCGGGCACGAGCCCGTCTGCGCCGGCGTGGAAGGGCCGGCTCTGGCCGGACTGGCTCAGCGCGTTGAGGGCGGCGAAGCCCACGTGGAGGAACAGGTCGTCGGCCCGGTTCACGCCCCCGGCGAGCACCCGATCGGCCCGGCCGTCGTGCAAGGCGTCGCAGCCCAGCTTGATGGCGTACAGCCCGCTGGCGCAGGCGGCGTCCAGGGCAAAGGCCCCGCCGCCCAGGTGCAGAGCCTGTTCGAGCAGCAGGGCGGGCAGCCCCGACATGAAGCGATTCGCCGGGTCGGTCTGCTCCGCGCGGCCATACCAGGTGCCTTCGGCGAATCGGGCCAGCTCGGCGCTGGGGAAGCCCAGGTTGCCCAGCACAGCCAGAGTCTGCCCGGTCCCGTCCTCCCAGCAGCCCGCGTCCCGGAGGGCCTCGCGGCCTGCGTGCAGGGTGTAGCGGAACAGGGGATCCAGACCGTGCAGAGCGGTCGCAGGCACGCCGAATCCGTCGGCCTGCCAGACCTGCTCGAAGCCCCGCACGTATCCGCCGCGGTCGGTCCAGGCGCGGTCCGCGCTGTCCCCATCGGGGGCACAGATCACGTCTGGCTTGGGCACGCGCCACAGGCCCTCGGGCGCGGGTCCCAACAGGTCGCGGCCCGAAGCCACGGCCTCCCAGAGGGCCTCTGGCGTCAGGGCGCCGGGCAGGACACAGGCCCGCCCGACCACGGCGATGGGGGCAAAGGTGCCCATGAGCGGTACCGCCTAGCTGTACAGGTGCGTCTCGACGCCGATGAGCGATGCGACGGTCTTGCCGGCGCTGTCGACCAGGAGCACGTCGGCCTTGGCCTTGGACCGGCCGGTCTCCCGGGCGGTCAGCACGCAGCGGAGCGGGCCCTCGGCGGGGCCGGTCGTGTAGGTGTGCACGGCCTCGACGCTGGTGGGCAACGAGCGCCCGCCGAGCACGGCTTCGGTCCACAACAGCGCGAGCTGCAGCCCGCCGTCCAGGGCCGCCGGGTCGGTGTGCCACGGCTCGTGGCTCCAGCCGCGCTCCAGCAGCCCGTCCAGCTCGCCGGCGATGCCTTCGGCGCTGACGCCTTCGAGCTTGCGGATGACCTGGAAGTCCGGGCCGTGGAACAGGGTGCCGCCGTAGACCTGGCGGTCGCCCCAGGCGTCGAGCTCCAGGGTCGGCGCCACCGGCGCAGCGCTCAGGTCGTGCCGGGTCAGCTCGGCCGTGGCGCTGTAGTGGGGCCGATCGCCGTCGCCCCGGAGCTCCAGGGCCAGCAGAGCCCCGTCGCCGTTGGAGAGCTGCTTGCAGCGCAGCATGAGCTTCAGGCCCTCGCCCTGGAAGTCCGGCACCTGGATGCCCTTGAGCACCTTGAGGTCCTGGATGGTCTCCAGGGTCAGGTCGGGCCGGAAGGCCTTGGCCAGGCGGTGGAACCACTCGAGCACCAGGACCACCGGCACGACGGGCACGCCTTCGACGCTGTGGTCGGCCAGGTAGGGGTGGGTCTCGGCGTTGATGCGCAGCGGCACCTCGAGCACGCCTTCGCCGATCTCCCGCAGGGGCTTGGGCCGGCCGCCGAGCACGACCTCGGGGTGCTTGGAGTGGCCGAAGACCTCGTCCACCAGCATCTGGCAGCCCCGGTTCAGCGGGATCAGCGGCACGCCCAGGGACTCGAAGCGGGCCTTGAGCGCCGGGGTGACCATGCCGCCCTCCCAGGGACCCCAGCCCATCGACGCGACCCGGCAGCCGGGACCACGACGCAGGGTCTCGGCCCGGGCGACCTTGTTCAGGACCTCGTTGGCCATGGCGTAGTCGGCCTGGCCCTGGTTGCCGCTGCGGGCCGCGATGCTGCTGAAGAGGCAGAGGAGCTTGAGGGGCTCGTCGGCGGTGGCGTCGAGCAGGGCCTGGAGGCTCTGGACCTTGGTGCGGAAGACCTTGTCGAAGTCGCTGTCGGACTTCTCGCCGATCTTCTTGTCCGCCAGCACACCGGCGCCGTGGACCAGGCCGGTGACCGGGCCCCAGGTGGTGCGGACCGCCTCCAGCGCTGCGTCGATGGCATCCCGGTCGGTCACGTCGGTCGAGATGTACCGGGCGTCGCCGCCGGTGGCCTTGACCGCGCTCAGGGTCTCGCGGACCTCGCGGCCCGCCAGGATGTGGCGGGCCTGCCAGCCGAGCTCGGCCGGGGTGACCTTGACACCGCGGGAGCGGGCGTCGGTGAGCAGGGCCCGCTTGATGGTGGCGTCGTCCGTCGCCGTGGCGACACAGGCCGGCTCGGGGGTCAGCTTGGTGCGGCCCAGCAGGGCGAAGCGGGCCTTGGTCTGGAGGGCCACCGCGATGACGCAGGCCGCGGTGACGCCACGGGCGCCACCGGTGACCACGATGACGTCGTCGGCGCCCAGGTTGATGCCCTGTTCGTCGCCGTCGCCCAGGGGCGCAGGCTGATCCGTCAAGGTCCAGCGCCTGCCGTCGGCGGTCAGGCCCACCTCGAGCTCGGGGCCGCCGGTCAGCAGCTCGTCGGCCAGCAGCTCGGCGAGCTCCTGGTCGCTGCGCTCGCCCCGCTCCAGATCGATGGCCCGGGCGTGGCCCACGGTCCACTCCAGGCTCGCGGTGCGGGCCAGGGCTGCCATGCCGGCCAGCCAGGCGCGGTCGCCCAGCTCGCCGCCACCCAGGCCGAATTTGCCGCCGGTGTCCTGGACGGTGACCAGCAGGCCCCCGTTGCGGCCGGCGGCGTCAAAGGACCGCACGGCCTGGAAGGCCTCGCGGTTCAGGTTCGCGGCCTGCTCGGTGTCGTCGATGGGGGCCAGCCCCTCGAGCACGATGAGGCCCGTGGCGTCGGCGGGCACCTCGACCACGAGCTCTGCGTTGACGCCTCGGATGTTCAGCTCCTCGACCAGCAGCCGAGAGAGGGCCGTCCCGTCACCGGTGACGGCCACCCGCGCTTTTCCCGGCAGATGCCCTCCCGAGAGCCCCATGGGTGGGGCCTCCACAGCTTCCAGGGCGAAGCGGCCCAGGGGGTCGACCGTGGCACTCGTGGCGCTCGGGGTCGGGGCGACCGTGCCGCCCAGGGCCAGGGTCATGTGGTCGACCACGGCCCCCAGGGTGGTCAGGGTGGCCATCGCGGCGGCGTCGACCTCGGGCAGGCTCGGGGCCCGCTCCTGCATCGTGCTCAGGATCTCCACGCGCTTGATGCTGTCGATGCCCAGGTCGCCCTCGAGCGACATCTCCAGGGCCAGCATGTCGGCAGGGTAGCCGGTCTTCTCGGCGACCACCTCGAGCAGCAGCGCGGACAGGTCCAGGTCCTCGGCGGGCGCTGGGGGAGGCGCTACGGCGGGGGCCGGCGTGGGCGCACTGGCGACCGCGGGGGAGGGCTCCGCCACACCCGCGCCGGACAGCTGGCTCTGCATGTAGTCCACGATCTGGCCGAGGGTGGTCAGGGTCGCCATGGCACCCGCGTCGACCTCGGGCAGGCCCGGGGCCCGCTCCTGCATGGTGCTCAGGATCTCGACGCGCTTGATGCTGTCGATGCCCAGGTCACCCTCGAGGTTCATCTCCAGGTTGAGCATGTCGGCGGGGTAGCCGGTCTTCTCGGCGACCACGTCGAGCAGCAGGGCGTTCAGGTCCAGCGCGGGGGAAGCCGCCGTGACGGGGGGCGCGGCGCTCGTGGCACCGGCGGGCAGCTGGCTCTGCATGTACGCGACGATCTGACCGAGGGTTGTCAGGGTCGCCATGGCGCCGGCGTCGACCTCGGGCAGGCCGGGGGCCCGCTCCTGCATGGTGCTCAGGATCTCGACCCGCTTGATGCTGTCGATGCCCAGGTCGCCCTCGAGGTTCATCTCCAGGTTGAGCATGTCGGCGGGGTAGCCGGTCTTCTCGGCGACCACGTCGAGCAGCAGGCTGTTGAGGTCCAGATCCGGCTCAGCGACGGCGGCCGGGGCTGTGGCGACGGGCGCCGGGGCCGCGGCGACGGGGGCCGGGGCGGCGGCGACGGGCGCCGGAGCCGCGATTACCGGGGCCGGGGCCACCGGCGCGGGGGCCGGCATCGGCGGCGCGGCGTAGACGGGCGCGGGCGCGGCGTAGACCGGCGCGGGCGCGGCGTAGACCGGCTGCGGGGCGGCCAGCCCCGGGTTCATCATCGTGGCCAGGCCCATCATCTGGGTCTGGGCGGTCTGGAGGAACTGGCTGTGGGCCTGGCTCATGGTCGACTGCCACGCGGCGTGGGCCTCGGCGGTCTGGCGCTGGGCCTCCTGGAAGGCCTGGACCCAGGCCAGGTGCGCGTTGCCCGGCAGGGCCACAGCGCCAGCGGCCGACGGAGTCGGAGTCGCGGCGTACACGGGCTGCTGGGGCGCGGCCGCCACGGGAGCGGGCTGTGGCTGCGGCGGGGTCTTGGAGCGGTCGTCGGCGGCCACGGCCACCTCCTTGGGAGCAGAGGCGAGAGAGGGGGCAGGGGCAGGAGTCGGGGCCACTTCCGGGTTCGGCGGCGGCAGATCCGCTGCTCCGCCGGGGGGCGGGTAGGGGCGTCCGTAGTTGGAGCCCTGCAGGTGCATCGCCAGCTTGGGCTTGACCCGCAGGCGGAAGTCGTCGGGCGTGCGGTACTCGGCCCACAGCTTGTGGAGCTGGAGGGGCAGTCCCGCGGCGGCCAGCTTGGCCAGCCCGGTGAACAGCGGCTTGATGCCGGTGCTGCCCTTGGCGTCGAGCGCCACGGCCAGCGGCTTGTCGCCCTTGAGGATGCGGCCGACCAGTCCGGTCAGGACCGAGCCGGGTCCGACCTCGACAAACGTGGTCACGCCCTGGTCGCGCATGGCCTCGATGAGCGCCACGAACCGCACCGGCTGGGCGATCTGGCCCGCGAGCTGGGCCCGCATCTGCTTGGCTGTCTTGGGGTAGGGCGCAGCCGTCGCGTTGGCGTAGACCGGCACGCTCGGCTTCTTGAACTTCACGCCGCCCAAGAACTTCCCGAAGGGCTTCGACGCGCCCGCGACCACTTCGGAGTGGAAGGCGGTGGCGACCCCGAGCCGCTGGCAGCGGAGCCCCGCGGCGTCGAGCTTGACCTCGACCCGTGCGACTGAGTCGGTCGGCCCGGAGATGACGGTCTGCTTGGGGTGGTTGTGGTTCGCCATCACCACCGGCTCACCGGCCAGGTGGGGCGCGATGGCGTCGGCACCGGCCCGGACGGCGCTCATGGCGCCGGGCTGGTCGCCGGCGCTCTCCATGAGCTCGCCGCGGCAGCGGGCGATGCGGACCAGGTCGTCGGCGCTGTAGACGCCGGCGGCGTGCAGAGCGGTGAGCTCGCCGAAGCTGTGTCCGGCGACCGCCGAGGGGGTCAGCCCCAGCTCGGTAACGAGCCGCAGCAGCGCCAGGCTAGCGACGCCCAGGGCCGGCTGGGCCCAGCGAGTGGCGGTCAGCCGGTCGGCCTGGGCGGTGCGGGCCTCGTCGGAGAACACGGTGCTGGGGAACACGACCTGGTGCAGCGCCAGGCCTTCACCCAGGTCCAGGTCCGCGGATTCGTCCCAGGCGCCGCGGGCGGCGTCGAAGTGGCGAGCGGGGGCACTGCCCATGTCCAGGGTCTGGGAGCCCTGGCCCGGGAACAGGAAGCCGACCTGGCCCTGGTGGGCGCCGACGCCGTAGAAGCTGCCGTCGGGGCTGGACCAGGCACCGGTCGGGTCGCTGTCGATGCGCTCGGCGGCCGCGGTGAGCCTCTGGATGAGCGCGGCCTCGTCGGCCACGACCAGCAGCAGGCGAGCGGTGTGGGCCGGGGAGAAGTCCCGGGTGGTCTCGAAGGCCAGACGCGCGAGGCACGCTTCGGTCGCCGCGAGCTTCGCCAGCTCCCGGGCCTTGCGGGCCATCTCGGTGGGCTCCCCCGACAGGGCGACCAGGTCGACGTCCAGGGTGCGCAGGCGCTCGCGGGCCACGCTGGGGGCGGCCTCTTCCAGGGTCAGGTGGAAGTTCGAGCCGCCGAAGCCAAAGGAGCTCACCCCGGCGCGGCGCGGGTGGCTGGACCCGCGGATCCAGGGCTTGGCCCGCGTGTTCAGGTCGAAGGGGCTGTCGGCGATCTTGAGCGCCGGGTTGGGCGCGTCGACCTTGGCCTGGGGGGGCAGGGTCTTGTGGTGCAGGGCGAAGACGGCCTTGATGAGGCCGGCGGCCCCGGCCGTCGCCTTGGTGTGGCCGATCTGGGCCTTGACGGTGCCGACGGCGCACCACTGGCGGTCCTCGCGGCCTGACTCCTCGAAGACCGTGCGCAGCCCCTCGAACTCGGCGGCGTCGCCGGCCTTGGTACCGGTTCCGTGGGCCTCGACCAGCTCGACGGTGTCGGGGCCGTAGCCCGCCTCGTCGTAGGCCCGGCGCAGGGCCTTGGCCTGGCCGCTGGCCAGGGGGGCGTAGACGCTCTTGGCGCGGCCGTCCGAGCTGCTGCCCACGCCGCGGAGCACTGCGTAGATGCGGTCGCCGGCGGCCTGGGCGTCGCTCAGCCGCTTCAGCGCCACCATGCCCAGGCCCTCGCCGAGCATGGTGCCGTCGGCGGCGTCGGAGAAGGGCCGGCAGTCCCCGGACCGGGACAGCGCCGGGGTCTTGGAGAAGCACATGTACATGAAGATGTCGTTCATGCAGTCGACACCCCCGGTCACGACCATGTCGCTGTCGCCGAGCCAGAGCTCCTGGGCGCCCATCTTGAGCGCCGAGAAGGCGCTGGCGCAGGCGGCGTCGGTCACGCAGTTGGTGCCGCCCAGGTCCAGCCGGTTGGCGATGCGGCCGGCGACCACGTTGCCCAAGAGTCCCGGGAAGGTGCCTTCGACCCACGGCGTGTAGTGGTTCGAGATGCGGTCCACGACCTCGTTGACCTTGGACTCGGGCAGGCCGGCGTCGCGCAGGGACTTGCGCCAGATCGGGTGCTGGAGCCGGCTGACCATCTCGCCCAGCAGAGTCTGGGCGCTGGTCACGCCCAGGATGACGCTCGTGCGGTCCTTGTCGGCGCTGGCCCACTGGCCGCGGGTCGCGTCGTCGAGGACCTTCTGGGCCACGATGAGGCTCAGGAGCTGGCTGGTGTCGGTGGCCGGCACGAGCGTGGGCGGGATGCCCCAGCCCATCGCGTCGAAGGCCGTGGGGTCCAGGAAGGCCCCGCGGGACGCATAGGTCTTGTCCGGGACGCTCGGATCGTCGTCGTGGAAGTCGTCCAGCAGCCAGTGGCTGGGGGGGACTTCGGTGATCCGATCGGTGCCGGACAGGATGTCGTTCCAGAAGCCGGTGGCGTCGACGGTGCCCGGGAAGAGGGCAGAGACGCCTACGACGGCGAGGGGCTCGCGCTTCATCATGATTTCAGGGCCTTGGGTTCAGGCGAGAGGTCTGGGTCGGAAGTCGAACGCGGCGCCGGGCATCGGCACGCCGGCCGTGCGGAGCTGCTGCGCGCGGGTGATGACCGCGGCGCCTTCCATGAGGTTGAGGGCGATCTGGGGGGCGCTGCGGGCCTCGGCGGGCTCGAGGTGGCTGCCCCGGGCCCAGCGGTTGAACGCACCCATCGCGGGGCCGCACCAGATCTGGTAGTCGGCGCGGCGCTCGGCGACGCCCTGGATGGCCCAGCGACTCGCCTGGCCCAGGTACGCCCGGAAGAGCAGGGCCATCTTGTGGTGGGGGTCGCTCGCGGCCTGGTCCGCCTGGGCGGGTTCCCGGTGCTGCCAGTACGCGAGGGTCTCGGCCCAGGCGTCGGCCAGGGGCTTGCGGAAGATGTCGCGCTCCAGCCACGCCACGTCGGCGGCGGACAGCTCGTCCAGGCTCTGGTGGCTCTTGTAGAGCTCGTAGAGCCTGCGGCCGCGCACGGCGAACATGGTGCCCCGCTGGAGCACCTGGACCTCGACGCCCAGCTCGAACATGTCGGCAGCGGGGGCCATGATGACGTCTGCCACGCCCGCGCCGGCGAGCATCTGCTTGCCCAGGGCGTGCAGGCCGCTCTCGACCGCGCCCTGGTTCACAGAACCCGTGAGCACAAATGCCGCGCCCAGCCCGAAGGCGGCGGCGACCGCCGCCGGCGTGCCCAGTCCACCGGCCGCGCCCAGGCGGATCGGAGCGGTGTAGCCCCGCTCGGCCACGACCTCGTCGCGCAGGGCGACGAGGGTAGGGAAGAGCGCGGTGAGCGGGCGGTTGTCGGTGTGGCCGCCGCTGTCGGACTCGACGATGTAGTCCTCTGCCACCGGCACGGTGGCGGCGATGGCGGCCTCGGTCTCGGTGAGCAGGCCCTGGGCGACCAGGCCGTCGAGCATCGCCTGGGGAGGCGGCTCCATGAAGCGGCGGGCGACCTCGGGGCGGGAGACCTTGGCGAAGACACGGTGGCGCCGCAGGACCTGGCCGTGGGCGTCCCTGCGCAGGCCGCTCGCAGCGACCCGCACGATGTGCGGCGTGAGGGCCATGTACGCCGCGGCGCTGACCCGGCGTACGCCGCGCCGGATGTACAGATCGGCGGTCGCGGCCTCGAGCGCTGGCTCGTGGGGGGCGTGGATGAGGTTGCTGCCCCAGGGGGCGTCGGGGCCCAGGTCGCGCAGCAGGGTGTCGACCGCGTCCGTGATGCGGGTCAGGCTCAAGCCGGCGGCGCCGAAGAAGCTCACAAAACCGCTGCTGGCCAT
>CAZFLE010000052.1:35116-46126 GCA_964519895.1 uncultured Enterobacterales bacterium
GTCGTGGTCATACTTACCGGACCGTAGGGAGGGCCCCCAGCTAACTGGATCGCTCCCTCAGATCCGCAATTCCCGGGGCATTCTGGCAACATTGGCGATTCACTGACGGCCTTGGGCCGCGTGCCCCGCCTGGCCTCAGTACCCCCGCCCCAGCCACAACAAGACCTGGCCCACGTCGGACTCGACGCCCTCCTCGTCCTCGACGTCCAGGTCCGCCGACGGCGCGGCGATGAGCAGCTCGTCCAGGCCGTCCCGGTCCGTGTCGCCCACCAGGCTGACCCGTTGCCCGGTGCGGTCTCCCGTCACCTCGCTGGTCAGCGAGGGGTGGTCTTCCAGAGACGAGGACCCGAGCACCGGGCCCAGCACCAGGGTGACCCGCCCCTCACCGTCCGAGCCACTGGTGGGTCCCGGCATGCCCACCACCAGATCGCCGTGGCCGTTGCCGTCGAAGTCGCCGCCGCCGTCCACGTCGCCCGCCCAGGCCAGCTCTGGCTGCGGCGCCCGCAAGGTCGCAATGGCGTCGCCGGGGGCCAGCGCCTCGCCGGTGTGGTGGGCGCCTTCGTACAGGGTGATCGTGCCCCCGCCTTCGTCGGGTGCCAGGGCGGCCCAGTCCTCCAGGCCGTCTCCGTCCACGTCCCCGGCCGCCACCACCAGCTCGCCCAGGCCCCCAGAGCCATGCACCACCGCAGCGGGCTCGCCCAGGAAGCCGTCGTTGTCCAGCGGCCCCAGGATGAGCCAGGCCTCGCTGGCGCCGGGCCGACCGACCACCAGGTCTCGCACCCCGTCGCCGTCCACGTCCAGGTCCGCCAGAGACGCCCCCAGCCGATCCCCGCCGTCTTGGAGCGCGCTCCGCTGCACCAGGGAATCGCTCCCCTGGGCCCCGGCGCCGGGCAGCCCTTCGAAGACCCACAGCTGTCCCGGCGTGCTCTCGCCGTCTCCAGGGAGCCCCAGCACGTAGGCCGGCACCCCGTCGATGCCCGTGGCCGCGGCAAACACCACGTCGGAGGCGTCGGTCTCGACCTCCTCCAGGAAGACCGCGTGGTCCGAGATCTCGCGGGCGCCGACCACGGGACCGTCCAGCAGCCAGCCCAGCTGGTCCGTGTCGTGCCCGTCGCTCTCCTGGGTGCGGCCCACCCAGATCTCGGGGTAGCCGTCCCCGTCCAGGTCCCCGGCGCTGCGCAGACCGCGACCCAGGTTCAGGTGCTCCCGGTCGGCCAGGATCAGCGCGTCGGCGTTGCCGGGCCCGCGCCGCGCCGACAAGGGGCCGAACAGGACCCAGCCGATGCCGCCGTCGTCATAGTCGCCGCCGTACTCCGACGACGTCAGCACTATGTCGTCGTAGCCGTCGTGGTTCAGATCCCCGACCCGGTCCGCCACGGAGAGCTGGGTGTTCCGCCGGACCCCCTTCCAGACCACGTCGGCGTCCGCCACGTCGTGCTCCCCGACCAGGGTGCAGCCGTTGTCCGTGCCGTCGCAGTCGTCGTCCTTGGCGTTGTCGCAGATCTCGGTCTGGCCTGGATTGACCAGGGCGTCCAGGTCGTCGCAGTCCTCGCCGCCGCCTGCCGGGGCCAGCCAGCCATCGCCGTCGGGGTCGGTGTCGTCCAGCACGCCGCAGTCCTGGTCGATGCCGTCGTAGAAGACCTCGGCGGCGCCCACATGGGTCCCGGGATCCGTGTCGTCGCAGTCCTCGCCGCCCGAGCCCACCGCGTCCTGGCCGTCCCCGTCGGCGTCGTGGTCCGACCCGCCACTGCAGTCCTGATCGATGCCGTCGTACCAGACCTCGGTGGCCCCAGGGGAGACCGCCGCGTCGGTGTCGTCGCAGTCTCCGGCCTGGTCCGCGGTGCCCGCGCCGCCCGCGCACGCCACGTCGACGGGCAGTCCTGACCCCCAGCCGTCCCCGTCACCGTCGGCCCACCAGGGCACCGGCAGGGCGCAGTCGTCCTGGGCCCCAGTGCCACAGGCCGCCAGCCACAGGAGCAGGCTCACCACGCCCGCCCCAGGTAGAAGAAGACCCCGCCGTAGTGGGGGTCGTTGCCGTTCTCGGGCCGTGGCCCCTGGCCGCCGTCGTAGCCGGTGGTGCCGAGCCCCAGGTCCACCAGCCCGTCGCCGTCCAGATCCCCGACCATCGCCACGGACTCGGCCAGCTGCTCGTCCGCACGGTCGCCCACGATGCAGGGCGCCTGGGAGAGATCCTGGCTCCCGGACACCGGCCCGAGCACGATGAAGGCCGCGCCCTGTTCGTGCTCCTCGGTGTCCTCCTCGTAGCTGGGGACCCGACCGTCGCCGTTGACGTCGTGGTCGTAGCTCGACGCGGCGAAGACCACGTCGCCGAACCCGTCTCCGGTCATGTCGCCGCCAGAGGCGACCCCGGTGATGGTCACCGGCCCCCGGTCGTCGCTGCCGGTCCAGGTGGCTTCGGCGTCCAGGCGCGTCCAGTCCTCCTCCCCCAGAGGCTGGCCGCCCAGGAAGAGCCAGGCCATGCTGTTGGCGCCGCTGCCCCGGTCCCCTCGGGTGGCCACCACCAGATCGGGCGAGCCGTCGTCGTCCACGTCGCCGCCGCCGGCCAGGCTGTCTCCAAGGTGCAGGCCTTGGGTCCCCCCGCGCAGGATGTGCACGGGCTCGGGGTCGTCGGCCTTGTAGACCAGGACTGCCCCCTCCTGGCCGTCTTGGCCCGAGGTGTCCGGTGCGCCCACGAGCAGCTCGTCGACCCCGTCGGCGTCCAGGTCCAAGCGGAGCAGCGTGGTCCCGAAGCCGGCGTCGGGCGCCGGTCCAGCCAGCAGGCGGTGGTCCATGGCGCTGTCCCAGCCCGCCTCGAAGGGTCCGGGCACCAGCACGACCAGGCCGGTCGCTTCGCCGGTGCTGGGGTCCACGCCGCCCGGCGCCGCCAAGGCCAGGTCCTCCAGCCCGTCGTCGTTGCTGTCCGGGCCGAACAGCACGGCTGTGCCCAGGTCCATGTCCTCGGTGTCGCCGTACAGGCAGGCCCAGTCCTCCATGTCCACGTCCAGGTCCACGGGCCCGGCCACCAGGCAGACCACCCCGGACCCCGTGGGCCCCGGGTTGCTGAGGTGGGGCGCACCCAGGAGCACGTCGGTGAAGCCGTCGCCGTTCACGTCGCCGTCGCCGGCGATGATGGTGCCGATTCGGCCGCCCTCCCGGTCCCCGCGGATGCGCGCCTCGGGCCCCAGCTGGGTGTGGCGGTCGATTGGGCCATACACCACGTACACGGCGCCCTCGTCGTAGGCCCCAGGCCGATCGGCCTGGTCCGCGCCGATCAGCACGTCGTCGAAGCCATCGCTGTCGTGGTCGCCCAGCGGCACCACGAAGGCCGCGTGGTCGTAGACCTGCTCTCCCCAGCGCACGCCGTCCGCGTCGCCCTGGTCCATGTCCGAGAACGCGCAGTGGCCGGGCGTGCCGTCGCAGTCGTTGTCCAGGCCGTCGCCGCAGACCTCGAAGGCGTAGGGGTGCACGAAGCCATCGCTGTCGTCGCAGTCCAGCCCGCCCAGGCTGGTGGGCGGAAAGCCGTCGCCGTCGGCGTCGTCCAGGTTGCCGTCGCAGTCGTCGTCGACGTCGTCGTACCAGGTCTCCACGGCGTCGGGGTGGACCCGCGGGTCCTGGTCGTCGCAGTCCTCGGGCCACGGGTGGCCGTCGCCGTCCAGGTCGGTCAGGTCGGCGCCGTCACAGTCCTGGTCCACGCCGTCGTCTGGGATCTCCTCGCTCGGAGCCCCCACCGTCGGGTCGGTGTCGTCGCAGTCGCGGTCGACCGAGACCCCGTCGCCGTCCCAGTCCTGGGAGTAGTCCTCGACGCACGCCAGGGTCGCGGCCAGCCAGAGCGCGAGCAGTTCGACCTCCCGTTCGAGGTCTCCGCATCGGACGGTGGGGGAGTGGGCTTGAGCCCCTCAGTCCGCCGACGTGGCGTCGCCCTTGAAGGCGGCCACCGTCCTCGCCAGCCCCTCCTCCCCGCTCACCGGGCACGCGAACCCGAAGTCCTGCTCGGCCGCCGAGCACCGGTACCAGTGGGTGGTTCCCAGACCAAACGCTCCGAAGCGGGTCATCGGGGGTTCGCCGCCCAGCCTGAAGGTGCGCCAGATCCACTCCAGGACCCCGCCGACCCGGCCCGCGAGCTTCAGGGAGACCGCGCCCTGGACCCGGCCGGCACCCACGCCCTCCAGGAAGCGATCGATCCAGTGCCACAGCACCACCGGCTCCGGGTCGTTGATGAAGTAGGCCTTGCCGGCGTTGGGGGAGCTCGGCGCCAGCGCGTCGGCGGCCTGGAGGTGGGCCGCGGCCCCGTTGTCCACAAAGGTCAGGGACACCCGATTCTGGCCGTCGCCCACCCGCTTCAGGCGCCCCTGGCGTTGGCGCGCCAGGATGCGGGGCAGCATGTGGGGCTCGTCGGGGCCGTAGATCAGGTGGGGCCGGAGGGACGTGGTGGCGAGCTCGGGGCCATTGGCGGCCAGCACCTGTTGCTCGGCCAGGGCCTTGGACTCGGAGTAGTCGCTGCCGAAGACCACGGGGTAGGGGCAGCTGGCTTCGGTGCCGGGGTCCGCCGGCTCGGGGCCAAAGGTGGCGCTGGGGGACGACGTGTAGACGAAGCGCGTGACCCCGGCGTCTCGGCAGGCCGCGAGCAGGTTCTCCGTGCCCCCGACGTTGATGTCCAGGAACTGCTGGCGCCTGCCCCAGGGCCCCACGAAGCTCGCCACGTGGAAGACCACGTCGTGGCTGCGCACCACGTCGGCCAACCCCTCGGCCCGGGTCAGGTCCCACTGCACACTGGTGGCGCCCAGGGCCTCGACCTGGGGGTAGTGCCCGCGGGCCAGCACCGTGACGTCGTCTCCCCGGGCGCGCAGCTGTTGCACCACGTGGCGGCCCAAAAAGCCCCCGCCGCCGGTCACCAGGGCCTTCACGCCTGTCCCGCCGCCCAGGTCGCCAGCTCGCCCCGATGGATCTTGGCGTTGTGGCGCACGTCGACGGGAAAGGCGTCGTGGAAGAGCACCCGCGCGATCTGGGCGGTCAGCGGGTTCGCGCTGCCGAGGGCCAGCAGCTCGGCGGTCAGCGCAGCGGTGTCGCGGCCCTGGCCCGGCTCCCGCTCCACCACGATGACCGGCGTGCCATCCACACCGACCAGGGCCGAGCGGTAGACGTCGGCGTGCTCGTTGAACACCGCCTCGCAACAGGTCGTGAACATCAGCGAGCCGTCGCTCAGGGTGACCCGGTGGGACTTGCGGCCGCACATCCAGACGCGGCCCTCCGCATCGATCCACCCCAGGTCGCCCATGCGGTGCCGCACGCGCTCCCCGTCGCGGATCTTGGCCAGGCGGGTGTGCTCCGGCGAGGCCTTGTACTCCTGGGTCACGACCTGGCCCTTGACCACCAGCTCGCCGATCTCGCCGTCGGGCAGACAAAGCGCGTCGGACCACTGCTCGATGGCGTCTTCTGTGATGCCGATGACCCGCACCTCCATCTCCGGTGCCGGCCGCCCGACACAGATCCCGGCCCCCTGGGCGGTCTTGTACCGGGTGACGTCCAGCACCTCGTCGGTGCCGATGCTGGCGACGGGCAGGCCCTCGGTGGCGCCATAGGGCGTGTGGATCTGGGCCCCCGGCGGCAGGATCTGACGGAAGGCCTGGTGCATCCAGACGGGGATCGGTGCCCCGAACATCAGCACGCGCTTCATCGACGCCAGCCGGATGCCCCGCTCGGTGCAGTAGGGCGCGACGTTCTTCCAGATCGCCGGCGATCCGGAGCCAAAGGTACAGCCCTGGGTCTGGATGGCCTCGACCAGCTTGGCGGGATCGGCCTGGGCGGGCTTGGTCGGGTCCATGTCGGGGATGACCACCGTGAGCCCCAGGGCCATGGAGAACAGCCCGAACAGCGGGAAGCAGGCCAGGTCGATCTCGCCGGGCTGCAGGTCGTAGAGCGCACCGATGTTGCGGGTCTGGGCGTCGAAGATGCCGTGGGTGTAGGTCACGCCCTTGGCCGGTCCCGTGCTGCCCGACGTGAACAGGATGGCGGCCTCCTCGTCCCGTCCGGTGCGGGCCGCCACGTACGGCGTGTCGCTGGGGACCCGCATGCCCTCGACCGTCGCGTCGGCCCACCAGCCCTTGGACCGGCCGACGGTGATGCCGATCTCGACGCTGTTGAGGGCCGCCCCCACCAGGGGCTTGAGCACGTGCACCGCGCCTTCGGCCAGCAGCACCCGCGGCGCCATGCGCTCGATGCAGCCCAGGAAGGGCTTCTTGCCCATGCCTGGGTCGATGAGCACTGGCACCGCCCCGACCTTGAACAGAGCGAAGACCAGGGGGATGAACGCCAGGCACGGCTTGACCAGCAGGCTGACCCGGTCGCCCCGGCGCACCCCCAGGGCTTCGAAGCCCCGGGCGTACTCATCGCACAGGGTGTTGAGGCCCTGGAAGGTCAGGTGGGTCCACGCCGCGTGGCCGTTGCCGTCGCGGCCCTGGGGGAACACGACCGCCCTCTGGAAGGGCCGCTCCTGGACGCGCTGTTCGAGCCAGCTGGCGATGTTGAAGCTGCGGGGCTCGGCGGCGGCGGCGTCCATCAGGCCAGGCCCTCGAGAAAGGTCTCCATCGCCCCGACCACCCGGTCTGGGGCGTCCTCCATGACGTAGTGGCCGACGTCGTCCCAGGCCTGGACCTGGGCGTCGGGGAAGCGCCGCTGCCACTCCTGGCGGAAGGTGGGGGTGAAGCAGAAGTCGTCGTCGCCCCACAGAATGAGCATCGGCCTGTCGGTCAGCCCGGCCAGGCCCCGCTCGATCTCCACCAAGGTGTCGTAGCTGGGGTGGCTGGGCTTGAGCGGGATGTCCTCGACGAAGCGCAGGGTGGCGATGCGGTTGGCCCAGCTGTCGTAGGGGTGGAGCAGGCCGTCCTTGACGTCTCGGCTCAGACCCTGGGCCGTGGCCTTCCACGTGGCGACCCAGGCGAAGCCGTTCAACGCGCGCACCGCCAGGGGGCCCACCAGGGGAATGCGGCACGATGCGATGGAGGGCGGGATGTCCGGGCTGCGGAAGGCCGCGGTGTTGGTGACCACGGCGGCCTTGACCCGGTCAGGCTGGCGGGTGGCCAGGCCCATGCCGATGGCGCCGCCCCAGTCGTGCACCACCAGGGTGATGTGCCTCAGATCCAGGTGCTCGACCAACCGCTCCACGTTGGCCACGTGGTCGCCCAGCCGGTAGCCCCAGTCCTGGGGCTTGTCGGACAGCCCGCAGCCGATGTGGTCGGGCACCACGACCCGAAAGCGATCGGAGAAGCGCTTCACGACCTCGCGCCAGTAGAAGGACCAGGTCGGGTTGCCGTGCAGGCACAGCAGGACCGGGCCGTCCCTGGGGCCTTCGTCCAGGTAGTGGAGCGCACCGCCGTCGACGGCGATCTTGTGGCCCTGCCAGGGGTAGAGCGGGCGCACGTTATCGGGCAGCTGCTTCACCAGCGCACCCCCATCATCGCGGTGTTGAGCCCGCTGCCGATGCCCATCAGGGCCACCGTGTCGCCGGCGGCGATGCGCTGCTCGTCCAGGGACAGGGACAGGGTCAGCGGAATGCCTGCGGCGCCCACGTTGCCGTACTCCGGGTAGACCCGCAGGGCCTTGTCTCCCGGCAGCTCCAGGGCCCGGACCACCGCGTCGTGGTTGGCCTTGCCCACCTGGTGCAGGGCGAACTGCTGGATCCGCTCGGTGCGCATGCCCAGGCGCTCCCGGGTGCGCTGCCAGTTGTGCTTGGCCAGCTTGACGCCCTCGGCGAGCAGCTTGGCGGGGTCCGTGCGCATCCACTCCGCGGTGCCCACGCACAGGTCGTTGTGTTCGGTCGCGGCGGTCGCGACGCCCCCCAGGAGCTTGTGGCCCACGGTGCTCAGGCGCTGGTCGACCAGCAGCATCGCGCAGGCCCCGGACCCCAGGGTCAGGGTCGCCAGGTGGTCCTTGAACTCGGCGAAGCCCACGCCGTCCCGGCTCAGGTTGGCCAGGGTGGACTCGGTCACCGCCCGGCTGCCTTCGCCCGCCACCACGAGCCCGGCCTGGATCTGGCCCAGCTCGATCATGTTCGCGACCATCGTCAAGCCGGTCATGAAGCCCAGACACGCGTTGCCCACGTCGAAGTTCAGGCACTCCGGGGGCAGGCGCAGGTTGCCGTGCACCAGGGCCGCGGTCGACGGCTCCAGGTAGTCCTTGCAGACCGACGTGCTGACCAGGGCGCCGATGTTCTCGCGGGGGAAGCGCGTGCGCACCAGGACCTTCTGGGCGGCGACGGTCGCGACCCTGGACGGCTGGACCCCCGCGTCCCAGAACCGACGAGCCCGGATGCCGGTCACGCCCTCCAGGAAGCCCGCCTTGATGCCCATGCGCCGGTAGACCGGGGCCAGCTGGGCTTCGATCTCTGCGGTCGTGACGACCGTCCGGGGCACGTGGTGGGCCACGGCCTCGATGCAGACGCGCCGGTACTGCACTGCCTCTCCCGGGACAACCCCCGCTCTAACGTGCGAACATCCGGCCGGTGCTGAAGAAGGGCCGGCTCGTACGCTTTGTCCACAGCGTGTCCAGGACTTGTCCAGTGGCGGTCAAAGGGCTTCCGGGCTCGGTCCCGCACTCCCGGGCGGCCGTAGGCTGGCCTCTGGCACCGCGGCCAGCCCGTGCTTCTCTGCGCACTCCTCGTCTCGCCTCTCTCCGCAGCACTGCTCCGCGAGCCCGGCGAGGAGGTCACCCGCGCCGTCGCCGTGACCCTGCCCGCAGAGGGACTCGAGGACGCCGTCGCCCTGGCGCCGGCCTTGCTGGGCGACGGGTTGCCCATTCCCACCATCGCCGAGTCCGATGGCTGGTGGTGCCTGGGCTACGAGTACCAGCTGAGCAGCGCCTGGGTGGGCTTCGACGTGCTCGGCTCAGAGCTCAGCACACGGAACGGCACCCTGGACCTGGACCTGGCCCTGGAGCTCCGGATCAACGAGAAGTCCGACCCCTTCCGGCTCGATGCCTCGGCCTTCTGCATCAACACCGGCTGCGAGGGCTGGGTGAAGCCCTTTCCCGTCGACGTCTCGATGAAGCTCGATCTGGCGCTGGTCGACAGTGGCGGCGAGCGCCGGTTGGACGCCACGGTGCGCAACCTGAAGGTCGACTACGCCCTGTCCAGCAACGACATCGTGCTCCAGGACTGCACGCTGGCCGACATCGAGGCCATCCTCAACGTCTTCGGCGACTCCCTCTACGACGTGGTCCTGGACGCGGCCGACGAGGCCCTGGCCGATGAGCTGGACAACCTGGGACCCGAGCTGGCGGCCGCCATCGAGGAGGCCTTTGCCGGCCTGGTCCTCGACGAGCAGCTGGAGATCGGCGATGCGTCCGTGGCCCTGGTCCTGGCGCCCTCGGAGCTGACCATCGACCGGGACGGTGTCGAGGTGGTGCTGGCAGGCGTGGCCGACGCCGACCCGCACGCCTGCGTGGCCGAGACAGACCCGGGTGGCTCGCTGAAGACCGGCTCCTCGGTGCCCAGCGACGGCCTGGGCGGCGCCCACGCCCGGCTGTCCCTGAGCGACGACTTCGCCAACCAGCTGCTCTACGCGCTGTGGCGGGCCGGACTGTTCTGCCAGGAGCTGGACAGCCTGGGCGAGCTGGCGCTCACGACGACCTACCTGCCCCTGCTCGCCGGGGACGCCTACGAAGCGCTCTTCGACGAGGAGGGGCCGATGCTCGTGTCGGTGCGGTCGGAGTCCCCGCCCGAGGTCGTCTACGACGGCCGACACGACCTCGACGCGGACATCTCGGGCCTGGGCATCGACTTCGTCGCCGCGGTGGACGGGCGCATGGCCCGGGTGCTGGGTCTGGGGCTGGATGCGGGCGTGGGGCTCGACGTGGTGCTCGAGCCGAACAGTGGCCTGCTGGAGATCGTTGTGGACCTGGAGGGGGCCGAGCTGGACATGTCCCTGGAGGCCAACGAGCTGGTTGCGGGCACCGATGACGAGGTCGAAGACCGCTTCGCCGGCGGCATGGACGAGCTGATCGGCCCCCTGATCGAGGGCCTGGTCGCCGACCTCGCCGTGCCCCTTGGCAGCGTGGCCGGCGTGGGCCTGAGCGACCTGAGCTTCAGCGCAGGTGGGGAAGGGGACTGGCTCCTGGCCGACGCCACGGTGGGCCCCGTGCCCTACACCACCGGCTGTGACAGCGAGGCGGGTGGGTGCGGAGGATGCGAAGGCGACGCCGGCTGCGCCTCCGGCCGCGGTCAGGCGAGGTGGTGGCTGGGGCTGATCCCGGCGGCCTGGATCGGACGGCGCCGGATCGTCGGCTGACGCGCCCCTTCAGGGTCCCTCTACGCCGGGCTGGGGTGACACAGCTTCCACGGGACTTGGCGCGTCTTGCGTAAAACCTAAGTATGGCTTAGGTTATTCGTCATGTCCGATCCCGACCGCCACGTCCCGACCGGCCCCGACTGGGAAGCCCTGCTCGACCTCGCTGTGAGCCAGGCCGGGTACTTCTCGACAGCTCAGGCGGCAGAGGTGGGCTTCTCCCCCGAGCTGCTCATTCACCACCGGAAGCGCGGCCGTATCGAGCGGACCCGGCGTGGCATCTACAGGGTGCGGCACCTGCCGGCCCAGGATGACGAGCAGCTCGTTGAGCTTTGGCTGTGGTCCGGGCGGCAGGGAGTGTTCAGCCACCGGACAGCGCTGGCCCTCTATGACCTCTCGGACGTGCTGCCCGATCGGGTTGAGATGACGCTGCCGGCCGCCTGGCGGAAGCGGCGCCTGCGGGTGCCCGAGGTGCTCCGACTCCACCACGACGACCTGCCGGAGCAGGAGCGCAGCTGGGTGGGGCACGTCCCGGTGACCACGCCGGCACGGACGCTGCGGGACTGCGTAGCGGCCTCGGTCTCGCCGGACCTGGTGCGGCAGGCGATTGCGCAGGGAATCGCGAGGGGGCGCCTGTCGGAGGAGGACGGCGCCGAGGTCGTGGCCTGCCTTGATAGATCGGAGGAAGGCCGATGATGGCGCGGCGATACGCGACGCCGATGGCCTTCAAGGC